>NZ_CASFQD010000016.1 GCF_949296715.1 uncultured Alistipes sp.
GCGGCTGATATAGCGTGAAGAGTCGGGCACGAAGCTGTGATACAGGTTGGAGTAGCGGTTCTCGAGCTGGGTCAGATAATCTTCGCTTTCACCCTTCTCGCCGTCATTGATGACGATGACTTCGAACTGCGGATAGTCCTGTTCGAGGATGGCGGGCAGGTTGCGGCGCAGATTTTCCACTTCTTCGTGGGCGCAGATGATGACGGACAAGGGCGGCAGCTCCTGTGTGAAGTGCAGTTCTTCGCGCCGTGCCTTACGGCTACGCAGGTGGATGCGGTTGTAGAGGGCGAGGTAGTAGAGGGCCTGGACGGCCAGCAGGATGCCGGTGGCTGCCAGCAGGTATTGTTCTGTTGTGTCGAATGCGAATGCTTCCATTATGTTTCCTTATATAATAGTAGTGTTGCGCAAAAGTACGAATTTTCGTCCACACCTTGTACTGCCTGCCCGTCCTTTTTTCTTACCCTTCCAGCACGGGCACCGTCAGGAAGCGGCATTGTGGGAAGTGGCGTCCGAGGTAGCGGCGCAGGTACTGCTGCGTGTCCTGCTGGATGGTGGTGTCGGCCAGAGTGGGATAGAGGTTGTAGAGCACGGTGTCGAGCCGGATACCGCGGCGGGCCACGGCTTCCAGGCTGAGGAGGGTATGGTTCACGCTGCCCAGCTTGCCCGAGGTGACGAAGACGAGCGGATAGCCCCGTTCGGCGATGTAGTCGATGGTGAGGTACTCGTCCTTCAGGGGGACCATCAGGCCGCCGGCACCTTCGACCAGCACCGTGTCGTAGCGGCGGGCCAGTTCCTGCGTAGCCTGCCCGATGCGGTCGAAGTTTATTTCGCGGTGGTCGATGCGTGCGGCCAGGTCGGGCGAGGCGGGGTAAGAAAAGATTTCGGGCATGGTGAGTCCTTCGCGGTCTTCGGGCAGGTAGCCGGTGCCCATGAGGCGGCGGTGCAGGTCGATGTCTTCGCTGTGGCCCACGTTGCCTGTCTGGATGAATTTCTGGGTGATGACGCGTCGGCCTTCTTTGATGAGTTGCGCCGCATACCAGGCGGTGCAGTAGGATTTTCCGGCATCGGTGTCGATGCCGCTGATGAAGTAGATGTTGTTCATAATGTTGGTGTTTTTTGGGAAGAAATCACATATATCGGTTGATACGTCAGGCTCACGCCTTCGGACGAGCCGAAGCGGCGGATGTATTCGTCGCAGAACGCTTGCAGGCGGCCGCGGCTCCACGTCTGCTTCTCCGTGCCGGTGACGCCTGTCATGCGCAGGTGGCGCAGGACGTCGACGGGGGTGGGGAAGCGGAGTACGGCCTCTTCCTGCTCCAGGTGGAGGATGCAGAAGCCGGCGTCTTCCAGCTCGCGGCGGAGTTGCTGGGGAGGCGTGTAGTCCAGCCCGTTGCCCGTCAGCGTGCGTATCTCGAGCAGGTTGCGCAGGCCGAAGGTGGTGAAAGCCAGCACGCCGCCGGGGCGGAGCAGCGAGGCGGAGCGGCGGAAGAAGTCGCGGGGCGAGGCGAACCACTGGAGGGTGGAGCACGACGTCAGCAGGTCCAGTCCGCCGGGCAGGGGGCAGGTCTCGGCATCGCCCGCCTCGAACGCCACGTCGGGCCGGGCGGTCAGGCCCTCCAGGCAGA
>NZ_CASFQD010000017.1 GCF_949296715.1 uncultured Alistipes sp.
CGTGTAGTCGAGCTCCGCCTCGTCTACGAGCCAGCGCTGCTGCTGGTGGGGCGAGAGGAGCAGCACCATGCCGTCGTGCAGCTCGATGCGGCGTCCGCCGAGCAACAGCACGCCTCGGGCCCTGTGCAGGAAGAAGAACTCAAAGAAGTCGGTCCGGAAGAGCGGATTCTCGGTCAGTACGCCGCGGATCTCTTCGCTGCGGCCCGTATTGATGTAGAAGTCGACGCCGCACTGCGTCTTGCTGAACGGCACGGTGACCAGCCGTCGGGGATTTGTCGCTGTCTTCATCGCTCGCATCCGGGTTATTCGATGACAAAGATAGAACATTATTTATCAAAATGGCATACATTACCCCCTTTCGGGCATGGTTTTGCACAAAAAATCTTCGGATCTTTGCCTCACAAAACATCCGGAATATGAACCAGCAAGAGGAGATCATCCGCGACATCGACGTGCAGAGCGTCATGACCCGCTCGTCGCTGCCCGTGGGCGGCTATTCGGTCAACCCCTACGTGGGGTGTCCTCACGCCTGCCAATATTGCTACGCTTCGTTCATGAAGCGCTTCACGGGCCACACCGAACCCTGGGGATCGTTTCTCGATGTCAAACACTGGAAACCCGTCGGCAATCCGCACCGCTTCGACGGCCAGCGTATCGTCATCGGCTCGGTGACCGACGGCTACAATCCCTTCGAGGAGCAGTTTCAGCGCACGCGCCATCTGCTTGAGGAGCTGCGCGGCACGACGGCCGAGATCATGATCTGCACCAAGTCGGATCTTGTGCTGCGCGACCTGGACCTGTTGCGCACGTTCCCGCGCGTGACGGTTTCGTGGTCAGTCAACACGCTGGACGAGGCTTTCCGTGCCGACATGGACCGCGCGGTGAGCATCGAGCGGCGTCTCGAGGCCATGCGGCAGGTCTATGAGGCGGGCATCCGCACCGTCTGCTTCGTCTCGCCGATCTTTCCGGGCATCACCGACCCGAAGGCCATCATCGAACGGGTGAAAGACTTCGCCGACCTCGTCTGGCTCGAGAATCTCAACTTGCGCGGGCAGTTCAAGGCAACGATCCTGGCCTATATCCGCGAAAAGCATCCCGAACTGGTGCCTTTATACGAGGAGATCTACAACCGCCGCCGGACGGACTATTGGCAGGCGCTTGAACACGAGATGGCCGCCTATGCTGCCGCAAACGGCCTGCCATATCGCGTGAACGACCTGCCGTACGGCCGCTCCGAAAAGGGACGTCCGGTTGTGGTCAACTACTTCTATCACGAAAAAATCCGGCTCAACAACCGATCCTCGGAGCGGTAGGATGCCGTAAACGGAAAACCTCTTAAAACACGATAAACGATGAAACAGATTGAAAAGATCGCCGAATCCGAAAATTTCAGTGCAATCGGGCTCGGCAAATTGAGCGAACTGAACGAATTCGTGCTGGAGCTGAATCCGGCCGTCAAGATCCCGGGCAAGGTCTTCGGTGGTGCGGCCTTGCAGGCAACGGGTGCGGAGTTCTCCTTCCAGTCGTATGCCCCCGGCACGGAGACCGGGTTCCTCCACACCCACAAAACCCATGAGGAACTCTACTTCTTTCTCTCGGGCGAGGGTGAATTCCAGGTCGACGGCAAGATCTTCCCGATCGGTGAAGGTTCGGTAGTGCGGGTAGCTCCTGCGGGACGACGTTCCGTCCGCAATACGGGCCGCGAGGCGCTTGTCATGCTATGCGTACAGTACAAGGGCGGCACCTTTACGGCCGAGGACGCTGCCGACGGTGTGATTCTGAACGAACCGATTTGTTGGTAAGGTCTCCATACAGTAAATGACAGGTGTGATACCGTTTGCGACGGCATCACGCCTGTCTTGCTTACCGGCTGTTACCCGAAATAACACAACCGGTTTATGCCGTCAGCACCTTGCCGATGCGGCGCATCTCACGGCTGATGTTCGCCTCGGAGATCTTCGCATAGCGCCGCGTCATGTTCGTATTCGTATGGCCCAGAATCTTGGCGATAATGTCGATCGGCATTCCGTATTCAATCGCCAGCGTGGCAAACGTATGGCGCGCCAGGTGCGTGGTCAGATGCTTGGGAATCTGGCAGATATCCGCTATCTCCTTCAGGTAGGCGTTCATCTTCGTATTCGACGGGACGGGCAGCAGCTTGCCCCGC
>NZ_CASFQD010000018.1 GCF_949296715.1 uncultured Alistipes sp.
AGACGCGCCAGGCGGTCGCCCGCCACACGGTACAGCTCGCCGGCCCGGCTGCCGACGTAGACCTCGCGCCGCGCCGTATCGGCCGCAATGGCCGTCAAGGTCGAGGCGGCGAAGGGTATCTCGACGACACTGCCGCCGAGCTTGTCGGCCCGCACGACGCTCCGCGGCGTGGCGCAGTAGACCGTCTCGGCATCGGCCGCAAAGGCGAAGCCCGGAAGCATCGTCTCGCAGACCGTGCGGGCGCGCCGCGGCTCCTTCGCCGCCACGAAATTGAGCTGTCCGTCCGCCGCGGCGATCCAGGCGTTGTCGCGGTCGTCGACATACATTGCCGTGACGTCGCCGCCGAGCACCGGCATGTCGATGAAGGCATCGACGCAGACGGGCGAAGCGTCCTCCGCGTCGACGAAGCGCACGACGCCGAGCCCCGTAATGGCGACCCACGTGCCGCCGTCGCCGTCATGCAGGCAGCAGCTCGCGCGGTAATGCTTCGAATCGACCCCTTCGATGAGCGACACGACATCCTCGAACTGCTCGGTGTAGCGGTTCAGGCGGTAGACGTGAAAGTTATAGGTCGTGAACCAGAGGTGTCCGTTCGAATCCTCGCTCACGGAGATGAAGCGGTGGTGCGACAGCGGCGAGAAGTCACCCGGCGCCGTGCTGAAGTTCTTGAACGTGTAGCCGTCGAAGCGGCTGACCCCGTACCAGGTGCAGACCCACACGAAGCCGCGCGAATCGGTATAGATGTCCGCAATGCGGTCGTGCGTCAGTCCGTCCAGCGTGGAATAGGTTTGGAAGATGCACTGCGGGGGTGTCTCGGCGGCAGAGGCCGCCGCTCCGCAGAGCAGGATCGAAAGGGTCAGCAGCAGGCGTTTCATGAGGTCAGGCAGTTCCGGTAGAATTCAAATATACAAAAATTATCGGGAATTGTCCAATTTTTCGAACGCGGAAAGTATCTTTCGGGCCTCCCGGGCCGAGAGCTGCCGCGACCAGCGCACGCGCCGTGCGGCGTCGGCACCGGGTCCTTCGCAGGCATATTCGGCATAGAAGGCCGTCTTGTGCGTCCGGGGCTTGTCCCAGTCGTGCCACCCTGCGGGCAGGATATGCGCCCCCAGGTGGCAGCGGAGGAAGACCGTCTGCGCATGGTCGCGCCACGGGCGTCCCAGGTAGCAGCGCGTGACCCCCTCGGCGGCCGTCAGGCGGCACTCCTCGAAGATCAGCCCGCACGACTGCCCGCGGCAGGTCGAGGCGGCCGTGACGTAGGAGTCGGCCAGCGAGCGTATCTCGCACCGGCGGAAGAGTGCCGACGCGGCGCCGAAGATGAAGTCGGTCGTCCCCTCGACATAGCAGTCGTCGAAGCGCATGCGGGCATTCTCTTCGACCGTCTCGCCGTCGCGGTTGCCCGAGGCGTAGAGGTAGAGCGTGTCCTGATTGCCCAGAAAGCGGCAGCCGATGAAGCGCAGCCCGTCTCCCAGGCACTGCACGGCCACGGCCTGCCCTACCCTTCCGGCCGTATTCTCGAAGGTGATGTTGCGCACGGTCCAGCCGTCACCGCCGAAGTAGACGGTCGCCGAACCCGACGTGCCGAGCGGACGGCCCGTCGAGCCGATGCGCGCAGCGTAGTCGTCCCACGAGATGCGCACCTCGCCGCGGCCGTCGAGCGCCACCAGCCGCTTGGTCGCCGGAATGGAGACCTTCTCGCGGTAGAGCCCTTCGCAGATGAGCACGCGCGTCGTGTCGCGTCCGAAGTCGGGAATGGCGGCGACCGCTTCGCGCAGCGTGAAGAAGTCGCCCGAGCCGTCCTTCGCCACGACGAAATCGTAATCGACCCGGTGCGCCCCCAGTGCGGGAAACACCCGGCACACCTCGTCGGCCACCATGCTGGCCACGGTGCGGGCGCCCCGCACGTTGAGGTGCGTGTCGTCCTGCCGTCCGTCGGGATAGAGCGGGCAGACGCCCGGCTCGACCCACATGAAATACCCCTTCGAGGCCTCGTCGCCGAGCGACGACACCCACTCGCGCGTCCGGGGCTCCATGTCGAGCAGCGGCACACGCTCCTCCGCAGCCACGCGCCGCACGGCGGCGGGATACTCCCCGTGGGTGTCCGTCAGCTCGCCGTCGACAAAGCGGCGCCGCACGACGGAGGTGAGCAGCACCGGCTCGGCCCCCCGTTCCCGCGCCTCGCGCACGTAGCGCCGCAGGTTCCCGGCATAGTCCGCAGGCGAGGAGTAGCGCGCCGGGTCGGCGATCTTCTGGTCGTTGTGGCCGAACTGGATGAAGACGTAGTCACCCGGCCGCAGTTTCGACAGGACCACATCCCAGCGCCCCTCGTCGCGGAACGATTTGGTCGAACGGCCGTTCACGGCGTGGTTCTCGACCGTCACCGAAGCGTCGAACAGCGGGGCGAACATGTGTCCCCAGCCCCGTTCGGGATTTTGCTTCTTCAGCTCCTTCGTGGCGCAGGTCGAGTCCCCGATAAGGAAGACCCGCAGCGAGTCCTGCCCCGCGGCGGGGAGGACGGCCAGCAGCAGGGCCGCCAGCAAGGCATGACGCAGTTTCATAGATCACATCGCTTTATACGACAGATGAGAGGTGTTGCCCCCTCATCCGCCGATTTCACATTCCGAACGATCAGTCAAGAGCCGTGTAGGTTCCGCCGGCCACCTGGGCCGCCGTGATGTCCTTGACCAGGTAGTGGAGGTAGACCTCCAGGTTGGAATAGAGCCCCTGCGGATCGAGCGTCTTGGCCGCAGCGTCCGACGCGTCGTTCTTGTCGAGGCCGAGCAGCTCCTCGTAGTAGTCGGGAATGCCGTCGCCGTCCGTGTCGGTTGCCGCGCGGGCGATCTCCTCGTCGGTGGCCGTCAGCACGGGCCAGCCGCCCACATCCTCCTGCGTGTCGATCAGACCGCCCGTCGAGCCGTTGCTGCCCGTGTAGGTGGCCTTGCCCGCACGGGCATCGCTTATCACGCGCGTATCGACCGCATCGCGGCGCAGCGAGGCACCCACATACGCGAGCACGCGCTCGTAGGCATCGGCCACGGGGTGCGTCGTCGTGTAGCACGTCGTCGCATCGTCGGCCTTGATCGAGAGCGGCGCCGTCAGATGGCCCGCCTCCGTTGAGGGGTTCGTGCCGTACTTCGACTGGTCGTGGTACGAGACGCCGCCGTTCCAGTTGTCGCTGTTGAGCGCCGAGGCGTAGCTGCCGGCGTGGTAGTTGTCCTCCATGTAGATGCGCGGATAGGCCGAGCCCATGTCGAACGAGGAGTTGTACCAGTAGGCATCGACGAAGTACTTGCGCTGCTTCGAGGCCGGGCCGGGCTTATAGTAGTTGCCCACGAGGTTGTAGCTGCCGTCCTCGCCGCCGTAGGTCGAGTTGTCACCCCAGTTGTAGATCACGTTGTTGCGCAGGTCGACGTTGCCGCGGTGTGTCGGGCGGTAGTCGGTCGATCCGTTGACGTAGATGCCCGGGTGGTCGATGCGCGCGTTGCGACTGTCGTGGTCGGCGAGCATGTTGTGGTGGAACGATGCGTTGCGGCCGCCCCACAGGCCGCCGTAGCCGTGCTTGCCCTTGCCGTGGATCGAGTTGCGCAGGCTTTCCGAGAGCAGGCACCACTGCATCGTGAAGTTGCGGTTGGCATAGAACGACGCGCACTCGTCGGTCGACCACGACATGGTGCAGTGGTCGAGGATCAGGTTCTCGTTGTAGCGGCCCCAGATGGCGTCGTCCTCCGACTTGGCGACATCGCCCATGCGGAAACGCAGGTAGCGGATGATGACGTTGTCGGCCTTCACCTGCACGGAGTGGTCACGCAGGCAGATGCCGTCGCCCGGCGCGGTCTGGCCGGCGATGGTCAGGTTGTCGTTCTTGATCTCGAGCGTCTTCGTCAGGCGGATCGTACCGCAGACGTCGAAGACGATGATGCGCGCACCCGACTGGCTGACAGCATGGCGCAGCGTGCCGACCGAGCCGTCGTCGTCGAGTTTGGTCACGTGGTAGACCTTGCCGCCGCGGCCGCCCGTGACGTACATGCCGCCACCCTCGGCGCCGGGGAAGGCGCGGATCACGCCGTCGTCCTCACCGGCCAGCGGCAGACCGACATCCACGCCCGGCTGGGGATCGGGGTTGGGGTCGTCACCGCCGTTTTCGGTCGACACCTCGACGAACTCCGAGAAGTCGGAGTCCTTCCACTCGTTCGTGCCGACGGGAGCCGTCGCGCGCACGCGAACCTTGTAGAGGACGTCCTCCTCGAGGGCAAAGTCGTGCGAACTCTGACGCGTGGTGGCCGTCTCGAGCGGCGTCTCGGCACCATCCTTGTAAAATTCATAGGTGAAACGCACGTTGGTGACATTCTCGGAGATGCTCCAGCGTACGTTGGCCGTCAGGTCCGACACCGTCACGGTGACCGTCGGCACAGGCAGTGTCTTGGCTCCGTCGTTCTGAGTCTCCTCGGCGGAGTTGCTGCTGCATGCCGCCAGGCAGAACAGCACACTCAACACAATGCAATGAATGCAACGATTCATAATTTCGATCTCTGTTTATTTGAAGTTAGTTGATTGCCACCTGCTCCACGGCGCTCTTCGAAAGCCGGGCGTTCGCCGCGCCGATCTGCGCCGACCGCACCTCAATCGCCCGGTTGCGGCTGCCCGTCACCTCGAGGGCCGTCTCCAGCCCCTCGGGGCATGCGAACCCTTCGGCCGTAAAGTTCTTCACGTTGTTGAGCATCAGTGCCGGGCCCTCTTCGGGAACGACCTGCACGTTGCGCAGCACGACGTCCGACGACTCGTTGATCCGGGCACCCGTGCGGGCGTAGATCTGCGTATTCTCGACGGTCACGTGCTCGACGTTCATCTCCGGCAGGCCGTTGAAGTACATCGCGCGGTTGGCGCCGCGGCACCAGACGTTGCGGATATGGATGTTGCGGAAGGCCGGCGTGGTCTCGTCCACGGGCTTCGCCTCGAGGTCCGTAGGCTCGGCCTCGGGCCCCTCGGCCCGCGCCTCCGAGGCGGACTTGCCCCCGTAGAAGAGGTCGAACAGCAGCGGTTCCTGCAGGATGTTGTTCATGGCGATGTCCTCGATGTGGATGTTCTCGACGACGCCGCCGCGGCCGCGCGTCGACTTGAAGCGCAGGCCGACGTCCGTGCCGGAGAAGATGCAGTTCGAGACCTTGACGTTGCGCACGCCTCCGGACATCTCGCTGCCCACGACGAAGCCGCCGTGGCCGTGGAAGACGATGCAGTTATCCACGAGGATGTTCTCGCACGGGATGCCGCGGTCGCGGCCCGCCTTGTCCTTGCCGCTCTTGATGCAGATGCCGTCATCGCCCACGTCGAAACGCGAATTGGTCACCAGGACATTCTTGCACGACTCGATGTCGATGCCGTCGCTGTTCTGTGCATAATCCGGGCAGCGGACCGTGATGTTGTTGACGATCAGGTTCGTGCACATGGCCGGGTGGATGTTCCAGCAGGGGGAGTTCTGGAAGGTGACATCCTCGAGCAGGACATTTTCGCAGTGGTGGATCGAGACCATCACCGGACGCAGGAAATCGTGCATGCGCTCGAAATCCTCGCGCGTCTTGGCCCACGTCGAGACGTTCTGGTCTGCCCCCGACGTGGCGCCGAACTTGTAGCTTTCCGACGGATACCACGTCTTGCCGTCATCCGAAAGCACGCCGCCGCTGCTGATCTTCTCCTTCCACTGACGGGGGTTGAGCTTGTCGTACTTCACGGCACGCCATGCATCGCCGTTTCCGTCGATGACGCCGCGGCCCGTGATGGCGACGTTCTTCACGCCGCGCGCCGAGAGGGGCGACTGGCAGCGCCACGTATCGAGCCCCTCGAAAGTGGTCTCGACCAGCGGATAGAGGCTCTTGTCATTGCTGAAGACGATGACGGCGTTCTGCTCGAGATGCAGCTCGATGTTGTCCTTGAGCACGATGGGGCCCGTGTACCAAACCCCTTCGGGCACGACGACACGGCCGCCGCCCTGCCGCACGAGCGACTCGATCGCATCGGCGAAGGCCTGCGTCGAGAGGGTGCAGCCGTCGCCCACGCCGCCGAAGTCGGCGACGCTGACCGAACGGTCGGGAATCGAGGGACGGGAGACGTCCGACAGCGAGAAGGGAAGCCCGGCATCGGACGAGACGCCCGCAGCATCTGTCCCGCAGCTTGCGGCGGAGAGCATGGCCCCCGCCAAAGCGTACAACATGACGTGTTTGAAGTTCATAAGGCAGTCAGGTTTTACTTTCGTATGGTTGATTCGTAATTTCAGGTATACAAAAGTAGAACGATCCCGCCCATTGAACAGGGATTTTTTGACGCAAACGATGTATTTTTCGTCAAATCTACCGCAGACGCTCCACCACGACGGGTGCAGCGGCCCGCCGCACGGCCTCCAGTACGCCCGTGAGCATCGCCTCGTCGCTCACGTCCTCGAGCCAGCGGCTCTTGCGCCACCACATGTCGAAGACGTAGTCGATGTGCCCGCGTTCGTCGGGCGCAAGCAGCCAGAGGTAGCTGGTCTTGTCCTCCGCATCGGCGCGCACCTGCCCGGCCGGCACGGCCACGGCCAGCGCCACGCGCTCGCGCTCCCACTTCAGGGTGTCGTTCTCCGGGAAGTCGCACCCCACCGCCGCCATGGCATTGCCCACGCGCAGGAAGCTGTTGCCGGCCATCTTCATCACGCCGGTCGTGAAGAGCAGCCCGTCGCTGTCGCCCTCGATGCGGTTCTCGACCTGCACGTCGCTGTGGCCCGCATAGAGGATGTAGCGCGAGACCATGCCGATGCGGCGTCCGCCGTAGCTCCACCCCTCGACGGCCATCTCGACCACCGTGCGCACAGGCCCCCGGGCGAGGATGCGCGCCTCGCGGCGGTCGAACTCCGTGATGTGGATCATCCTGCCCTTGTCGGCGTCCCACCCCTTGAGGGTCCCGACGCCCACCGAGCCGAAGACACGCAGGTTGTCGTGGCCGTATCCGGCCGCGAGCTGCTCGTCCGAAGGATACCACATCGTCTCGGCCAGCTCCAGCCGCGGGCTCTTTTTACCATAGGTGTCGATTGTCTGCTTCTTGTCGAAATAGATGCGGTAGGCGGCATACTCCGACTCGAAGGCCGGGCCGTGGTGGTGCAGCCGGTGGTACATGTTGTCGCGATCGGACGCGACGGTGTCCGCGGCGCGGAGGCTCTTGTCCTCGTTCTTGAGCCACATCTGGGCATGCACGCGCGCGGGATACTCCCGCCGCGCAGGCTCCGACGACCACTCGACGCGGAACTTGCGCGTGCCGTCGACGTCGGCCACGAAGGCCAGCTCGCGCAGCGGCGCATCGAGCTGCGAGGGTATCTCCCGCCCGCCGCTGCGCACCACGGCGCTCACGGCCCAGTCGGGCACGTCGCGGATCACCACGGGACACTGCGTCCGCCGGCCGTCGACCGTCACGCGGTAGACATCCCGGCGGGTTTCGGCGCGGAGGCTTCCGACGAAGCAGAGCGCCAGCATGAGAATCGTCAATCGTTTCATCGTTATTCCGTTTTTTCAAGTTTTCCGAGCATCGCTTCCAGTTCCCCGCGGCTGCGCACCGCCCCGGCGGGCAGCCCGTCCGCAAACGAGCGCAGCGCCTCTTCGGACTGCACGCTCACGCGCGTCTCGTCCGCCCGCGCAAGGTCGAGCCCCAGCGTTCGGGCAAAAAATTCATAGACCGCCCGGCGCTTGTTCACGCCGTAGTCGTGGCGCTCGTCGGGGAAATGGGCATTCTCCACCCGCTCCGCCGCACCGCAAAAGCCCCAGATACGTTGCAGATAGGGATATTCCAACATGGGATAGGTCGCCGTCCAGTCGCCGCCGTCGCTCACCGTCAGCACGGGCTTCGGGGCCATCGCCGCGGCCAAAATCTCGGGCATGCAGCTCCCGCCGGCGGCCAGCGCCACGGGACGCCCGCTCTCGCACGGGCAGCCGCCGTCGAAGTGTGAGACCAGATGCACCACGGGTGCCAGCACGGCGAAGCGCGGCTCCACAATGGCCAGCAGCAGGGCGTGCGTCGCGCCGCCCGAGCCGCCCGTCGCCGCCATGCGTGCCGTGTCGATGTCACGGCGCGCGGAGACGATCCACCGCGTCACGGCCTTCGACCAGAGCACCTGCATCTGCATGGCGTAGACCGTCGTGTGGGCCTCGCGCCCGACCTGCCGTTCGGAGTCGCCCCAGCCGAAGATGTCCATGTCGACGGCCACGGCGCCCATGCGGGCGAAGGTGGCCATGCGCAGCTGCTGGTCCGAACGGTAACGCCCGCCCTCCCAATGCCCTGCGGGCGAGACGATGAGCGGATGGCGGCCGCGCGCCAGCGGCGCATAGACCGTGCCGCAGACATAGAGCCCGGGCAGCGTCTCGAGGGCGTAGTTCTGCGTCGTGTAGCCGTCGTGGCGGACGACGCGCCCCAGCCGGATGTCGGGCCGGGCAACCAGCGCCCGCTCGAAGGGTTCGAGGTCAAGGATTTCACGCACGCCGTCGAGCACCTCTACGCGGCGCCGCGCCCACGCCGCACTGTCGGCATACTGCGCCGAGAGCCAGGCCAGGAGCTTGCGGCCGTCGTCGGGCGTGCGGCGGTAGTATTCGTAAGGCTGGACGACGATCCGCCCTTCGTGCTTCGCATCGCGGGCCCAGACGAGGTCCAGCGGACGGAGCAGGTTGTCGAGCGTCTCGTCGAGCGAATAGGGCCTCAGGCGGAAGTCGGCACAACGGGCCACGACGGTATCCGCGGCGAAGCGCTTGCAGCGAATCTGCACGCCGAAACGGGCAGCCACCTCGTCGAGCACCCCGTCGAGCGGACGGTCAAACCGCTCCGCGGCAACAGGCTGCGCCGCGACGCCGACACCCGCACAAAGGGCACACGCAAGGAGAATGAAACGCAGGAATTTCACCGGTTCGGAGTTTGGGGATGATGCAAAGATAGAAATTTTGGCCGCATTTTTTTGTATTTACCCAAAAAGATTCTATATTTGCACACCCTTTCGGATGGAAACACCTGGAAGGCGGCCCGGAGAGATGGGTGAGTGGCTGAAACCACCGGTTTGCTAAACCGACGTACGGGGTAACCCGTACCACGAGTTCGAATCTCGTTCTCTCCGCCAAAGTGCCCGCAGAAGCACAAAGCCCTGCAACCGATCGGTTTGCAGGGCTTGATTTTATCGGCAGGCCGGAGACGGGCGGCGCATTGAAGGCTGACTGCGCTCCGAAAGGCCTCACACCGGTGCACCGAAACCCCGGAACAGATGCCGGAAGCAGGCAGCCCCGCAACGGAAATCCGGTCCGTTCTTCTTGCCGAGCCCGGAGAGGCACCGATTTTGCGGAGATGGGCTGAAAAAGGTCCGATCCGCCCCACGGAAAAGAAAAGTTGTCTACCGAACACGCTGCCGAATGAATTTCCCGATCCCGGACAACAGGAACAGACAACTTTTCTTTTTTCATCATCTACACCACATACACAGCTGCCGAAACAGAAAACGGGTATCCTCCTTTCGGAGAATACCCGCGCTGCATTACTGAATTTCCCGATCCCGGACAACAGGAACAGACTTCCTGTCGCGGAATTTACTGGGCATTTACGTCATCCATGGTGATGTAGTGGCCGCCCGTAACGAACGTCCAGTCCTGCGGACGGTCGCCGGCATTGGAAGGAGTAGAACTTACGCTGACAGTCGAATCGTAGATATTCTGCGATATCACACTGAATAAAGTCGTTTGATCCACATCCGATGTTCTGCGCAGATTGAAATGCATAATACCGCCATAACCGCTCTGCTTTGCAGCATAGGCATACGCCCCATACTCAAGCATCTCTTCTAATGAATACACATAGCCCAAATTAATTGATAACGGAGCATAGTCAATCGGGTCTACACCAGCAACTCTGATATATGTATCGTATCCAAAATCACTATAAACATGGTCTATTTCTGCACCTGCAGCCGCATTAATCTGCGTAGTCCCGATATTCCCATACTGGAACAGTGAGATCAGTTTCCCTGCCGGCATTTCATTGCGAAGCTTGAGAATCAGATTACCAAATGAACCAGGTACAAGAGAAGAATCATAATCAGCATATTCATCATCGAAGCCGATACCGTCCAGTCCGTATTTCTCCACGGCATGGGCCAATATCTTGGCGAACTGCGTAGTCTGCGTATCATCCAGATTGGCAAAACCGATTCCCTGATGGTCTCCGAGAATGGTCAGCAGCACCTTGATGCCCTTGTCCTGCAACGGTTTGATGTAGGTCAGATACCCGTCGTTCTCCATCAGGTTGGTCATCCTGTCGTTCAGATAGAGCACCGGTTCCGTTACGCCGTTGACGGTCCGTCTGCGGATATTCGCGGCAAACAACTCCACAATATCCGCATAGGGCTCGCCGTTGGAGTCGAGCACGTAATCGCCGGCATTGAGCGGATTCACATCATTCGTCTCCACATAGATGGTGATCTTCGGTGTCTTGTCTCCATAAGCCCGAGTTACGACAGCATCATTCTGCCCCGGCTCCATAGCGGGCTCCTCGACCTGCTGGCATGCACCCATAAACATTGCTCCGACAAACAGAGCTGCCATAAGTTTCAAAGTCTTTTTCATAACGCTTAAGTTTTTAGGTTAAGTTAATTTGTTTTGCGGTTGCTCCCATACGGGAGCCATGAGAGAATAAAAAGGAAGACTGTATCTGTTGACCGAAAGTTTACTCGTTACCAATCCTTCAACCATTTACCATATCCGATCGTACCGTCAGGCCGCAGAGATAGCATGCTTTTCTGAAAGGTGTACCAGCAACCGTTCAGTACTCCTGCATATTGCTGGCTATTCGGATCCATATATTGACAAAATGAAGCAAAATAACGATCCCACTGAGTTTCATATTCATCCTGCAGATGAGCCCGAATATCATCAAATATAATCAGCAGATTCGGTTGAAATCCTGCATTTACCCAATCTTTAATAAAAGTCGGAGAACGCCACTGCACCTCTTCAGAGTCGGTAGTACCCGGATAGATCGGGAAATTGATGCAGCCGAATTGCGAGGGATCAAGTCCGGCGATGGGTTTCTGCGTATAGGCCGAGACATACGATTCGTCGGGATGCCACGGATCGAGCAGCTGGACGGCTTCGTCCTTGCTGTTGTAGCCCGACCAGGCATAGTCGAGGTAGTCGCCGACCGCGATTCCGCCCGTAGCCTCCGTATCCCAGAAGGTCGAGGTCGGTTCTTCATAAACCGTCAATGTCAGCAGCTTGTCCGTTCCGAGAGCTGTACGCATCGCTTGGATCAGTTTCGGATAGGAGGTGGTATTCGTTTCCGGCATACCCTCCTTGCCGTAACCGGCATTGCGGTCCCAAAGGTTGATGCCGTCCAGATTGTAGGTCTCGACCACGGCCTTGACCTGCGCCGCGAAATCGGCAATCTGCGCATCGTTCATATTGCAGAAACCGAGACCTGTTCCGCCCCCTTCGAGACTGATGCAGACCTTGCGGCCCTCCTCCTGCAGCGGCCAGATATATTTCGACGCATGACCGAGCACATAGGTCATATCCGATCCCAAATCCAGCATGGCCCGCCCTGTCGAATCATCGTACTTGACGGTCACGGTCCGCAGATTGATGATGTTACCGATTGTCTTGGTCCACAAATCGCCACCCAAAAGCAGCCATTTCCGCAATAAATAGTCTTGAGCGAGAAGCGGCTGATAATCCTTGGTATTGATATAGAAGACAAAGAACAGATCGCTGCCGTCGTGCAGCTCGTACTGCCCCATGTAGGGTTCACGAACGGAAATCAGGTAATAAAGGGTCTGATTGTCCGCCGTCGAACCCTCTTCGGCAATCGTTATCGGAAGCACATACTCTCCGGCCGCAAGGTTCTCGGACATGAACCTGATCCGTTTCGAGGCTGTCCGCTGATCGGATGCAGCCAACTCCAGCGTCTGGCCATCCGGGAACTCGTAGTTCTCCGCAGGCAGCAACGTCCGGTCATCTCCTATTTCAGCATTGTAGACATCGACCAGCGATTCATCCACTCGCAACGTGAGCGTCGCGCCTTCGGCAGCCGGACGGGTCTGTTCGAAATAGAATTCACGCAGCAGGTCACCCCTGTTTTCAGTCAGCAGCACGTCGACCAGATTCCCGGTGGAGGTTCCGCTCCGCAACATGCCGTAGGTCGATTCGATGGCCTCCTGGTCGGGCAACTTTCCGCCTTCGCGCTCCACCGGATCGGTAGTGCAGGCCGAAAAACCTGCGAATACCGCCGCGCAAAGGAGTGTCACCATTCCTCGTTTTATATTATTCGTCTTTCTCATAATTATTCATTTGTTTCGTTGATTTTCGGAATCTCGATGCCCGCAGGCCACGTGATGTCGCTCTCGGCCACACCGTCGTTGCCGTACATCGAGTAGTCCCTGACGGTATTGCCCGCACCCTCGTTGAACTTCCAGTAGCCCAGGAGCGTCGGATCGTCGGCCGGGTTCTCGACGTTGTACATGTTCTCCCAAATCTGCTCGGGAGTGCGTGCCACGGACCATACGCGCGCCTCGGCGATCTTGCCGTTCAACGGACGCTTCTCGTCGTAGGACTTGCCGATGAAGAACTGGTAGGCGTCGACGAAGCCGCCGTATTTCTTCTCGTTGTCCGGCGTCGGGTTGTTCAGATAGTAGTCGTACAGCGCCCGCATGGCCAGGTTGATGCGGTTGTCCTCGCTCGGCGTGGCAATACCTACGCCGGTCTCCTCGCTCTGAATCTGACCGTCGACATAGATGCGCACGGTCTGCGTCATCTGGTCGTAGGTGCAGGCTACGTGGTACCAGCGCCCGGCTTCGAGGTTCTTCGTAGCATCCTTGCCCGGGAACTTGCCGAACTGCGAACCGCTGCCCGAGCCGTCGAACTGCAGCTGCTGCCGCTCGAAGTTCGTGTCGCCGATGCGCAGCAGCAGGTACTGCTCGACACCCATGACCGAAGAGATGTTCACCGGCAGCTCCTCCGAATCCTTCGTGGCGAACTGGTCGATGTAGATCAGCGCCTCGTAGGTCATGGCCGTAAGGCCGTTCCAGGCGCTGCTGTTTGCGCCGTACTTGTCGAGGGTCGGGAAGTTGATCCAGTTGCCCTCGCCGAGCTGTGCCGCCACGGTGATGGCCGAGGAGCGCTTCACGACGAAATAGGCCACGTCGGAGCCCCGCATCACGTCGAGCGACGCGCCGCTGATGCGCACCGGCACGAGGAAGGTCTCGTCCAGAGGCAGCGCACCCGTCTGCTCCTCGCCCTCGCCCATGAGCTCGTGCAGCTGCAGCGTCACGACATCCGAGACGGTGCGGCCGGCGGCGATCGTCACGGCATCGGCCGAAAGCGTGTAGTACTTCTCATCGAGCATCGGCCACTGCGTGCCGTAGCGGGAGTTATAGGTCGCCACGAGCGACGGATCGACCGCAAGCGAGACCGTCACGTCCTGCCCCGCGGGATAGGTCAGCGCCGCCTGCAGCGTGCAGTCGTAGGTCTCGCGGTTGTTGCTGAAGGTCGCCAGCTGCACGGGGCTCGTCTGCGAGACGTTCAGATAGACCACGTTGCCGAACTTGTGGTCGTCGGCATCATACCGCTCGCAGGCCGTCAGCGCCCCGAGCAGCACGAAAAAGGTTATGAGGTATCGTTTCATGGCTCTCTATTTTGAAGGGTTCAACGTCTGGATCGCCTCGCGGATCGTACTGTAGTTCCGGTCGGCGTGGTAGTAGTCCCCGGCGATATTGTAGGCCGCGAAGCCCGCCAGCGGGCCGAACTCCACGACGCAGCGCGCCATCAGCTCCACGGCGGCATACTCCGTGCGGTCGGCATCCTGCAGCGGCGCGTCGATCTCGGCGGCCAGCAGCAGCCGTTCGGGCGCGATGCCCGCATAACCCGTGGCATTGAGGACCTGAAGCCGCACTTCGGTGGTATTCTCCGTCTTCTCGGTATCGAGCACCACATAATCCAGCTTGTCACGGTCTCCGGCATCCACCGACAACGGATTGCCCTCGAAAACGAGCAGCTGGCCTTCGGCTTTAGCCGTTGCGAGTTTCCCGACGATCGACGCCGTCGCCGCGGCATCGAGCGGATCGGCCGTGAACGAGTAGCCGTCCAGGCCGTTCGCGGCGACCGATGCGACCACGCCGTCCAGATAGGACTCAAGGGCCGCGGCATCGGCGAACTCCGCCTTGCGGGCCGCATAGTCCACCTGATAGAGCACGCGCGTGCCCTTCTCACGCATCACTTCCATGTCCTCGGCGTCGTAGGCCGAGAAGTTGTCGGCGTTGGTCAGTGTCACGATGTCGAGCGAATCGGGCAGGCAGCGCATGAAGTCCTGCTCGCTCGCGGCCTGCGCGGGCGAATTGTAGAGCCGGGCATACGACAGGTAGTGCTCCGACTGCTTGTAGGCCCGCAACGCCGCCGTATAGTCGGCCCACAGCGCCGGGTCCTGTTCCCAGGGTTTGCTTACGGTATTCTCGACCGTCTCCATCTCCGTCCAGTCGCTGCACGAGGCCGCAAGCAGCAGTGCCGCGATCGGAAGGATCATTCGGTATGTTCTTTTCTGTTTCATGGTCGTCAGTTGTTATAGGGTTTGCAGTCCCACCATACGCGCGTACCCATCTGGTCGCCCGTGCGGTTGCCGTTCTGCTGCTCGGCATCGAGCTGCTGGATCGCGGCCTGCAGATTCGCGTTGTTCTGCTGGTACTCCTCGACGGGATACGGCAGGCGCCGTGCTCCCTGCGCCACGTCGACCGCACCGCCCGACTTGTCGGCCACGACCGGCATCAGCCGCGGGTAGCCCGTGCGGCGGTGTTCGGACCACGCCTCGACGCCCAGCGGGAAAATGGCGATCCACTTCTGCGTGATGATCCGCTCGAGGTTGGCCTCGAAGTTCTCCGCTCCGGACGCCCATGCAATCGTGATCGTGCTCTGGGCCGGGGCACTGTACATGCTCAACGGGTCCGTGTAGGCGGCCGGACGGCTCGCGGCATCGGCCACGTAGGCATCAGCACCGCTCGCGCCCCGCTCCTCGAACGAAAGGCGGATCGCATCCTCGTAAAGCGACTGCGCCGTCTCCTCCGATCCCCAGCGCAGCTCGTACTCCGCACGCAGGAAGGTCGCTTCGGCGGCGTTGAACCACAGGTATGGGGTCGTCGACTCGACGATCAGGTTCGAATACTTCGCCATGGCGGTCGACTTGCCCGCCACGTCGATGCCGATGCGGATGCCGACGTAGTTGCCCACGTCGTTCGGCAGAAACATCCTCTCCACGCGCGGATCGTTGTAACCCGTCATGTAGCAGAGGATGTCGGCGCCGACGCGGTGATCGCCCCAGTCGTTGTAGATGAGCGTCGTGCGGTTCTCCGCGGCGTGCATCTGGGCATTGTCGGCATTCGCCGTGATGACGCCCCCGGCAATCGCCTCCGAAGCCTTCGTGCGCGCCAGGTCGGACTTCACCTCCGTCAGGCGCATCGCCATGCGCAGCTTGAGCGAATTGGCGTACTTCAGCCACTGCGAGATGTTGCCGTAGTAGACCCCGTCGTAGCGGCTCCACGCCTCGGACGAGAGCGTCGTATTGCGTCCCAGCACCTCGATCGCGGCATCCAGCTCCTCAAACATCTTCGTGTAAACCTTCTCCTGCGAATCGTAGGCCACGTAGACCGACTCGTTGTTTTCGAGCTCCGAGTAGGGAATCGGGCCGTAGGAGTCCGTCACGCGCTGCATGATCGCCACGCGCAGCAGCCGCGCAAAGGCGATGGCCACCTCGTCATCCGTGCCGCCCACGATGCCCTTGTAGGGGGTGTAGGTTTCGGTGATGACGTTCGCAAAGGGCCACTTGCGCCAGTCGGCCGAGGGGTTGAACGTCTCGAATTTCGTCTGCCACGTATCGACCGTGGCGCCGATATAGCCCGCGAACGGACCGCCCGTGAGCGACTCGTTGAACTGGTACATGTGCTCCTCGACGGGAATCACGAGGCTCTGCAGCGTCTTGATCTTCGTACCCGTCTTGTAGTTCAGGGCCTCCATCTGCTCCTCGGTCACCTGATTGGGGTTGCGGTTGATGTCCTCGAAATCACCCGTACAGGCAACCGCTCCCAGCAGTGCGGCCGCCATGGCCAGACGGCCGGTATATGTCGTTATCTTTTTCATGCCCGTAGTCGTTTAGAATTGGAATTTGACACTGAAGCCGAGGCTTCTGAGCGACGGCATCATGAAGTAGTCGATGCCCTGGTAGTTCAGGCCCGTCGAGGCGACCGACTCGGGATCGAACGGCGCCTTGCAGTAGATCATCCAGAGGTTGCGCCCCACGAACGAGACGGTCATGCGCATCTTGTCGCGGAACCACCTGGCCGGGAGCGTATAACCGAGCGACAGCTCCTGCAGGCGGAAGTTCGTCGCCGAGTAGAGGTAGTACTGCGGCAGACCCGACTGCGAACCGATGGCCTGATACCACTTCTGGGCGTCGACCATCTCGCGGCCGTTGATCCACACGCCGCCCGCATCGCGCGCCGCGGCCGAGGCCTCCGACACGCCGTAGAGGTCCAAGTTGGCCTGCGTCGCCGAGTAGCACACTCCGCCGATGCGGCCCGTGAAGAGCAGCCCGAGGTTCACGCCCTTCCACGAGAAGTCGTTGCGCCAGGCCAGCGTATGGTCCGGAAAGACCGAGCCGAGGTAGATGTCCTCGCCGTCGTCCGTCAGGAGCAGGTTGCCGCTCTTGTCGACCTCGACATAGCCGTTGTCGTTGAAGCGCAGGTCCGAAGTCGTGTAGAGGTCGCCCAGCGTGCCGCCCTCCTTGAGGATGTACTTCGCCTTGCCCAGCCCCTTGATGTCGAGCTTGGTGAGGTTCAGCGGCTGCCCCGTCACGGGATTCACGGCATTGGCCGCCAGTTCGATGATCTCGTTGCGGTTCCACGAGTAGGTGAAGTTCGTGGCCCAGCGGAAATTCCCCCACCGGTTGTCATAGCCCGCCGAGAGTTCGACACCCGTGTTGCGGACATGGCCCGTCTGCAGGTAGATCGTCGTATAGGAGGACGAGGGAGGCAGCGAGGGGTCGAAGGTCTGGTTCTTCGTGTCGGCCTGGTACCACGATGCCGAGAGGCTGATGTTGCGCCACAGCCGCAGGTCGACACCCACCTCGTAGGTCGTCGTGCGCTCGGGCTTCAGGTCGCCGATCGGATAGTGCGTCTTGTCTTTCCAGACGCGGTTCGTGGCGTCGTACTCGTAGGTCGGGACGGTCAGGTAGCGCGGGAACGGCATACCCACCGAGGCGATCGAGCCGCGGAATTTCAGGTAGCTCAACCCGTCGCCCAGGTCCCACAGCGACGTGGGGACCCACGACAGACCCACCGACGGATAGAAGAACGACGACGAGGAGGAGCCGGCAATCTGCGAAGCCCAGTCGTTGCGGCCCGTGAGGGTCAGGTAGAGCATCTGCTTCCACCCCACCTCGACCGAGGCGAACACGGACTGCGTCTGGTCGTGCCAGCCGGTCTTCTCGGCCCGTTTCTTCGTGTCGTCCAGATCGAAGACGTTAAAGACGTTCGGGAGGCCGTTCTCCTGGATCGGGCCCCGGTACGAGAGTTCGTCGGTCTTCACGTTGTTGATCGAGGCGCCGATGTTGGCCTGCAGCGACCAGTCGTCGCCGAACGTCTTGTCGATATTGAGCATCACGTCGCCGTAGGTCTGCGAGTCGTAGGCCCGCGCTTCGGTGTAGTGGCCGTTCTTGCCGCCGTCCGTAATGGTCGTGTTCGACGACGCGTAGAGTTTCTGCGTATAGAGCGAATTGGCGTTGTCGATGCGGATACGCCCCGTGACGTTCAGCCACGGCAGGATGTCATACGATGCCGAGAAGGAGAGCATGTAGCGCTTCTTGTCCGTATTGCGCAGGTTGCGGTAGGCGATCCAGTAGGGGTTCTGCATGCGGAGGTCGCCGCCCTCCATGTCCGACGACCAGAACTGCTCCATGAGCTTCGTACCCTCGTTGTAGCGCTCGAAACGGCGGTAGAGGTCGAAATTCTCGCCCCGCGGAAAGAGGTAGGCCGAGACCAGCGGGTTCGAATAGACGCCCTGGTTGGTCATGTTCTGGTCCTGCTGGTAGATGTAGCTCGCCGAGGCGTCCAGACGCAGCCGGTCGTGCAGGAAATAGGAGGTGTTGCGGAACGTGAAGTTGTATCGGTCGTACTCGTTGTTGGGGATGATGCCGTCGGAGTTGACCGCCGCAGCCGAGAAGTAGGTCTGGTTGCGGTCCGTACCGCCCGAGAGCGTAAAGGCGTTCGTATAGACATGCCCCGTCTCGAAAAAGTCATTGGGCGTATAGCCGTAGCGGGCCGAAGGGGCGAGCAGCTCACCCCAGCTGTAGATGTTCGACCCGCTGCGGACGCCGTTCAGACCCGTGCCGTAGCGGTTCTGGAACTCCGGCTGCACAAAAGGGCTCAAAAACTCCGTATTGCTCGAGAGCGTCACCTTCAGCGCACCGGCCTCACCCTTCTTCGTCGTGATCATCACGGCACCGTTCGCCGCCTCCGATCCGTAAAGGGCCGCGGCCGCAGCGCCCGTCAGCACCGAGATCGACTCGATATCCTCGGGGTTCAGGTCCGCAATGGCCTCGGTTTCGCCCTTCGAGTCGAACTCCGTGCCGCCGCCACCGCCGAAATTGTACATCGGAATACCGTCGATCACATACAGCGCGTTCGACGACTGCGAGATGGACTTGTTACCGCGCAGCACCACCTTCGTGGCGCCGCCCACGCCCGACGACGACGAGTTGATCGTCACGCCCGCAACCTTGCCGGCGAGCGAATTCATGAAGTTCGCGTCCTTGACCGTCGTGATGTCCGAAGCCTCGATCTGCTGTACGTTGTACGAGAGGGCCTTCTCCTGGCGCTTGATGCCGAGGGCCGTGACGACCACCTGCTCGATCTCCGACGCCGACTCCTGCAGCGTGATGACGAACGACGTGCGCGTGCCGACCGGGACGACGGCTGTCTCGTAGCCCAGATAGCCGATCTCCAGCTGGCGCGAAGCGGCCGGCGCCGGCACCTCGAGGGCGAACCGGCCCTCGGCATCGGTCGAAACGCCGACGGTCGTGCCGCGCACGATCACCGACGCACCGACAGCCGGTTCGCCGTTGGGCAGCCGGACCTCGCCCGAGACGGAGAGAGCCTCCTTGCGCGACGTATCGCTCCGGCGGAACAGCAGGATGTTCGTCCCCTCGACCGAATAGGCGATGTCCGTGCCGCGGACCATCTCGTCGAGGGCCTTTTTCAACGATTCGTTTTCGACTTGTACCGTGACCGGAAGATCGGTATCCACATCGTCCCCGATACCGAAAAGATAACGCGTCTGCTCTTCTATCGCACTGATTACCTGTTCCATCTTGACCCCTTTCTCCCGGATCGTGACCCGGACGTTCTGTGCAAGGACGCCCGACAGGGGAAACAGCAGGGCCGGAACGAACAAAAGAATAGACAGACGGATTTGCTGAATAATCTTTTTATTCATACATTTGTGAGTTAAGGTTCAAATAAAAATCGGTTAGTATTTTTGGCTGAACTGCGGCCTGCGGGTGTGGCAGCACCTGCAGGCCTTTGCGTATCCGCCAAAAAGTCTCGTTTTCTGGTTGATCTACGCAGGATTTATCTCATAGGCAGGCGGTTTTGCGGGTTATACATCAATAAAGTGGAGTTGCGTTACTTGATAATGATCCGGTTTTTCAGATCGTCGTATTCGTAGGTAAAGTCGGACGAGCGCTGCAGGATGCGCAGGATGTGGTCGATCCCCTCCGACGTGCGGACCTTCAGCCGCTTGTAACGGACCTCGGGAAGCGTCGTGCGCCGGACTTCGATCTCCACGCCGTAATAGCGCTCCAGTTTCCCGATGATCTCGGCGAAGGAGTCGCCTCCGAACGAGACGATGCCTTCGGTCCAGAGGTAATCGTCGCGGCTGGTCATCTCGCTCAAATAGAGATGCCCGTTGCGCAGGTCGACGACCGTATTGGGTTCCATCACCAGATACTCGCCGTTCATGCGGTTGCGCACCGAGACGCAGCCTTCGAACAACGCCGTCGAGAAACTCTGCTCCGCCTCGTCCGCCGTGACGTTGAAGTGCGTGCCGTGGACCTTCACGTCGCAGGCGTAGGTCTCCACGATGAACGGATGCTCCGCGTCGTGGTGCACGTCGAACATCGCCTCGCCCTGCAGCTGCACGCGCCGCTCCTTTCCGGTGAAGACCGCCGGATAGGTGATCCGGCTCCGGGAGTTGAGTTCGACGGTCGTGCCGTCGCTCAAGGCGACGCACACGTGCTGCCCGGCCGGCACCTCGATCGACGTCGGCGCCTCGAGCAGCCGGTCGAACCGTGCGGAGAAGAAGAGATAGCTTGCCCCGGCAGCCACGAGCAGGGCCGCGGCAAAGCCCGCCACATAGCGCAGGGGACGCGAGTGGACGATGCGGTAGCGCCAGCTCCGGTCGGCTTCGGGCACCAGGTCCGGTTCGCTCATGATGCTCAACAGGAAGAGGTCGTTCGCCTCGTTGAGCCGTTTCTGGTTCTCGCGGGGATTCTCGTCGAGCCACGCGGCGATCAGGTCGGTCTCCTCGTTGGAGGTCTGCCCGGCAAAGAACCTGAACAACAGTTTATCGGTAATCTCGGTATTCATCGTATTCATAACATAAGTGTTTCTGTCAACCCTTCTGAATATATTGACAACCGAACGGCCGCGATTCCCGCCGGCGGCTGCAAATAAATTTATTTAATAAATTCTGAAAAAATATTAATTTGTCATTATCCTTGAAATACATTGACAACCTGTGTTTTACACCAATCAAGCAACAGATGGCATATTGCATTTTTTTTGTATCTTTGTTTCAAGTAAAAAAACATGCAGCAGACCGAAACAACCGTTTTGACACAGGAGCTGTTCGAGCAGCTTTTCCAGCGGTACGAGCGCAAGCTGTGCGCCGTGGCCTACTCCTTCGTGCGGGATGCCGACACGGCGAAGGACATCGTCAACGACAGTTTCGCGTCCGTGTGGAACCACCGCAACGACATCGAGTCGAACATCGAGGCCTATCTTTTCCAGTCGGTGCGGAACCGCTGCCTGAACTACCGTAAGAACCGGCAGCTCGAGCGGGCCGTCTACGAGAAGATTCTCGTCCGCGAGCGCGGCGTGATGGACTACTACACGCGCACGATCGAGTGCTGCAACCCGAACGAGCTGTTCCGCAGCGAGATCATGGAGATATGCCGCCGCCAGATCGAGCAGATGCCCGAGCTGCGGCGCCAGATTTTCACGGCCAGCAAATTCGACGGCAAAAGTTACAAGGAGATCGCCGACATGAACGGCATCACGATGAAAAAGGTCGACAGGGAGCTGCAATACGCGATCCGCAAGCTGCGGCTCTCGCTGAAGGACTACCTCACGCTGCTCTTCATTTTCCTCTACCTCAAATAAGATGCGCACCCGGACCGAACGTCCGGGCGTTTGGTTTCCGCAGCAGACCCATCCGGCGGGCCGCAAACCGTTCATGCGCAGAGTTGCGGACAAAACGGCGGCAGGCTGCCGCAGCGATTGCCGCGGCAGCCTGCCGTCCATACATACCGACGCCGGAACGGGCCGGGTCCGTGATCAGTTTGTCAGATGTTCCGCACCGCCTCGACAGCCGCCGCGTAATCGGGCTCCTCGGTGATCTCGGGAACCAGCTGTGCGTAGGCTACCCTCCCCTCGCGGTCGAGCACCACGACGGCACGGGCCAGCAGCCCCTTGAGCGGTCCGTCCTCCATGCCGACGCCGTAGTCGCGGCCGAACGCCGCATCGCGGAAGGCCGAAGCGGCCACAACGCGGTCGATGCCCTCCACCGAGCAGAAACGGCTCTGCGCAAAGGGCAGGTCCTTCGATACGGCCACGACGACCGTATCGGGCAGCGAAGCCGCCTCCTTGTTGAACCGGCGCACCGATGCGGCGCAGACCCCCGTGTCGAGACTCGGGAAGATGTTCAGCACCACGCGCTGCCCCTTCAGATCGGCCAGGCGAAGCGGCGAGAGGTCGCCCTTGACCAGCTCGAAATCGGGAGCCGGAGCTCCCACCCGGATGAACTCGCCCTCGAGCTGCACGGGCGCACCCTGAAATTTCGTCTTGGACATGATCGTAACTTCGTTTAAGATTTTTAGGATTCACACTCCATCGGAACGGAAAATCCGCCCGACATATTGCCCTGCAAATACGATTCCGGAATCTCCGCCGCCGGTCAATGCCCCTTCAGGCGGTTGAGCGCACTGCGCGCTTCGCCCGAGGAGCCGAAGTTGGGCTGGATGACAAAGCGGTTCATGCGGTCGATAACGCCCCAGCGGCGCTGCCCGGGCGAGACGATGGCATAGCCGTCGTAGAAGTCGTAGCCCGTCTCGTACTGGGGTGGGATGGCCCACTCGCCGAAGTGGTTGAGATAGCCGACAAGCCCCGTGGCGGGGTCGTCCTGTGCCCAGAGCTCGATCCCGGCATAGCGTCCCGAGGTCAGCGATGTGACCGCATTGCGGATGTCGGACCAGGAGCGGAACCGGGGCTGGATGACAAACTGGTTCAGGCGGTCGATGGCACCGAAGAGGCCCCCGACCTGCACGCAGGCCAGGCCGTCGCTGTTGAAACTCGAAGCACTCTTGTATTGGGGCGGGATCGCCCACATTCCGAGGTCGTTCAGATAGCCGTAAAGGCCCGTGCCGCGATCCTTCGAGAGGGTCAGGTCGCCGCCTCCGGCAAAGGTCATGGTGCCGCCCTGCGTCACCGGCAACATGAGATTCGACAGTGCGGCGCAGGAGACGGACAAAGCTGCCGCCGCCAATGTCAGCAGTTGGATAAAGGGTTTCATGACTTGGTTTTTTTGATGGTAAAGACAAACTTACGAAAAAAAACGCAACGAACCAACCCCGCCCTGGCAGCCCGGGCCGCATTTTCGCCCGGAGGCAGTCTCCGCGTTTCAGATTCCTTACAGATTCCCGCCCCAACTTTGCAGCGGACGGATTGAAAATGCCATAAAATTCGTATTTTTGCACACACTCAACGATTCGACAATGAAACACCTTCTCCTCCTGCTGCTGCTCTGCGGCGCCACGGCGGCCTCGGCCCAGAACCCCGACCGGAACGCAGAACGCTCCCTGCTTGCGCAGACGGTCTTCCCGACCGACTCGCTCGCAACCGATCCCGAGCTGCTCGCGCGCCTGCGCAACATGCCCAACATCGAGGTCGGGCGCGGCATCACGTTCCGTCCGCGCAACAACCTCTTCGAGATGACGCTCCGCTTCCGCATGCAGAACATGGTCGGACTGTCGTTCGACCGCGACTTCTCGCTCACGCAGACCGAGGCGCGCGTCAAGCGGCTCCGCCTGCGCTTCGACGGTTACATCTACTCGCCCAAGCTGGTCTACTCGATCCAGCTGGGATTCACGGCCTACGACGCCGAAGTGCTGCCCAACGGCAACATGAACATCGTGCGCGACGCCATCGTCTACTACGTGCCCAACGCCAAGTGGAACATCGGCTTCGGCCAGACCAAGATCAAGGCCAACCGTGCGCGCATCAACTCATCGAGCGCCCTGCAGTTCGTCGACCGCAGCATCGTCAACAGCCAGTTCAACCTCGACCGCGACTTCGGTATCTTCGGCGAATACAACATGCGCGAGGGCGAGGGTTTCAACCTCTCGGCCAAGGGTTCCGTCACGCTGGGCGAGGGTCGCAACTGGGGTTCGACAGCCAACGGCGGCATGATCTACATGGGGCGTCTGGAGCTCTACCCGCTGGGGCGTTTCTCGGCGAAGGGCGACCTGCTGGAGGGCGACTTCGACCATGAGGAGCAGGTGCGCATCCTGCTGGCCGGCGCCTATGCCTACAACCACAAGGCCACGCGCCTGCAGGGGCCGCGCGGCGCCGTCATGCCCGAGGGTGCGACGCGCAACCTGGGCTCCTACTTCGTGGACTTCATCCTCAAATACCGCGGATTCGCCTTCTACACCGACTTCATGGGCCGCACGTGCGACGACCCGCTCTTCGACGAGGATGCCAACGCCTTCGTCTACAAGGGCTGCGGCGTGAACATCCAGACCAGCTACCTGTTCGACAGCAAATGGGAGGTGGCGCTGCGCAACTCGACACTGCTGCCCGATGCCGAGGTGCGTCGGCTGGCCGGCTACCGCAACTGGAACCAGACGACGCTGGGCGTCACGCGCTACATCATCGGCCACAGCCTCAAGGTGCAGGCCGACCTCTCGTACAACCACCGCAGCGAGTCCCTCACGCCGAACTACAACCGCTGGGAGGTGCGCTTCCAGGTGGAGCTGGGGCTCTGACACAGCTCCACACCCGCCGGGCGGTACAGCACCCGGCCCCGACAGCCCGTCCCCAATGAAACAAGCGGCCCCGCTCGATGCAGGGCCGCTTTTTCTGTTCACAATCCGGAAGCGGACACATTGCCCGCCCCGCAATGCCGGGCGTCCTCTCCGATCCGGAAACGGGTATTTCGCCCACCTTTCCAGCACCGACCGCCACGCGGGCGCGCTCCGTTGCCGGGGCGTCAGAGAATCTTCAGTGCAATGCGGGCGCAGGCCTCGGCATCGGCCAGCGCATGGTGGTGGTGCTGCAGGTCGAAGCCGCAGGCGGCCGAGACCGTGTGCAGCTGATGGTTCGGGAGGCGCTTGCCGAAGACGCGGCGCGAAGCGCGGCACGTACAGTAGAATTCATACCCCGGATAGGGCATGTCGTAGAGGTCGAACGCCGCGCGCAGGCACCCTTCGTCGAAAGGGGCATTGTGCGCTACGAGCGGCAGCCCCTCGATGCGCGGCGCCACGTCGCGCCACACCTCCTCGAAGTCGGGTGCATCGGCCGTATCGGCATAGGTCAGGCCGTGAATCGCCGTCGTGAAGCGGCTGTAGAAGTTGGGGCGCGGGCGGATCAGCCGGTAGAGCGTATCGACCACCTCGCCGCCGCGCACGACCACCACCCCGACCGAGCAGACGCTCGCACGGTGGGCATTGGCCGTTTCGAAATCTATGGCTGCAAAATCCGTCATCGCAGAAGAAATTTTCCGGGAACAAAGATACGCAAATCCGCCGCACGCTGTACCCTTCCGCCCCGACAAAATATCCGCCGTACCCATCCCCCGCCTCCGCCCGCGCGAGATGCGGACAAAAAACGGTCGCACCCCGTCGGGGATGCGGCCGCCATAAAACCGGACCGGAGGATTACTCCTCGTAGTCGCTGTTCGAAAGCGCCGTCACGAACGAGTCGTCGGGCGTGATGCCGCCCTCGCTCTGGGCCTTAACCTCGGCTTCGGTCAGGAAGTCCTCCTCGGCGAACATGATGTCCTCGAAGCGGTTGACCGAGCACTGGTAGGCACCGTAGCTCTGACCCCAATACTTGGCGTAGACGCCCATGATGGCGAGGATGTCGCCCGTCTTACCGTCACGGACGATCGGCTGGCGCGCAAAGCGCGAGTAGCCGCTTGTACGGACCGTAAAGACGCCCGCGGTCATCGTCTGCGTAGGCAGCGAAGCGCCGAAGGTAAAGAGCACAGAACCGTAGAAGTTGCAATGGATGTTGCGCTGCGAGGTCGACGAGAAGAAGTTTTCGTTGGCAGCCCACTTGTACCAGTGCTTGCTCTCCACGGGACGCAGGTCCGTACACATCCACGAGGGATAGAGGTTGCCGTCCACATCGCCGTAGCGGCACGTGATGCCCTTGATGAGCACCATGCGGCCCAGCTTGTCCTGATTAGTCTCACCAAAGAAATCTTCGTAGTTATTCTCGTCAATTACCAGAATTTCCTTATTGACCTTCAGTTGTGTGGCCTCACCGAGGAAGACGCGCTCCTTGATCTCGGCCGGATTCTCCATGTTGGAGTTGGCGTAGAACTTGTGCTCGCCCACCTTGTTGTAGGAGTCCGTCGGGCCCTTGCCAATCGAGAGCATCATGCGGTAGTTGCCCACATAGAGATCAGATATCTTCACGTAGACATAGTGCGTGTCGATTGTGCCGGTCTCACGGTCGTAGTGTCCCATCGGGAAGTCGATGTAGAGACCCGTGCCGAGTTTCACCTCGATGGCGGCCGTCTCGTCGACCAGATGCAGCGACTTGTAGATATTGCCCTCCTCGTCGCTCGACTGAATCTTACCCAAGATATAATACTCTACGGCATCGGCAGGTTTGTCCCAATCACCCGGCACATATCCCGGCATATCCTGGTCATATATGCTCTCGCCATTTGCAAGGGCAGCCATATCCTTATCATATTGAGCCTGAGAGAACCAACCGATATGAGTATACTTCGTATCATCCCAACTGGTATTATCTCCGGTGTGGTTAAGGGTTTTATGCTCCTTTAAGAATAACTGCTTAACCTGCATAATATCCAATTTGGTCATCTCCTCGAAGTCCTTGTCCGTACTGGGCTTGACCGGTTGCGGCGTGTCGAAGTCGTTGTAGCACCCCGCAACGGCCGCCATCACGGCCACTGCGGCGAAAATCCGAAATATCTGTTTCATAGTCGTCATATCGTATTAGAAGCGGAAATATACATTCAGGTAATAGGTCGTACCGAGCAGGTAGAAATACTTCGAATCGAACGGCGAGTAGTACTGGATCGACGCATTGTCGGCATTCACATAGGTGCGGCGCGAAAGACGCATCTGCTCGTAACCGCCCGTGCGGATGTTCTGGTCATTGAGCAGGTTCTTCACCTCGAGGCTGAAGCCGAGCTGGTAGACACGGTGGATATACCACGTCTTGCCGACGCTCAGGCTCATCGTGTAGGCCGGGTCGAAGGTCTCCTGGTCACGCAGCGCATAGAGCGCCTCGGCCTTCACCGGGCCGGGGAGCTGGTTGCTGGCCGACGGACGCAGCACCGTGGCGTAGGCCGAGCTGGTACGGCGCGCGGGGTTCATCGAGAGGTAGATGTTGTTGTAGTAGTTCCAGTCGATCGACGCGAACCAGTTGTTCGGGCCGCGGAAGTTCAGACCCAGATTCAGGGCCGTCTGCGGCGTGCTCTCCACGCGCAGGTCCTTCCACAGCACCTTGTCGCCGCGGAGCACCTCCTCGCTGTTGTCGCGCGTCTGCGTGAAGTCGGCGTTCGACGTGTAGCGGTAGTCGCCCAGGCTCAAAGCACCGTTGAACGAGATGCCGCCCCAGATGGGCACCTGAACACCCACCTCCAGACCGTAGTAGCGCTTGTCGATGCCGCTCATGGCGAAGTTCGTGAACGACGACTGCGTATCGTCGTAGAACGAGATCACCTTCGACTGGTCGGTAATGGTCGTGTAGTAACCCGAGACGCGGGCCGTAATCCACGGCAGGTTGACGCTGTAGGTCAGGTCGGCGCCGAAGACCTTCTCGGTGTCGAGACCCGGCGTCGTCGTGTTGCGGGTACGGGCCGACACGAAGGCGTCGCGGAACTGCGGCGGGTTGACCAGGTAGGCCACGTTCGCCGAGAGGGCATGCGCACCCGAGAAGCGGTACGAGAACTCGCCCTTGAGCTTGTAGGTGAGGTATTCGAGTTTCTCGGAGTCACCGAGCGAATTGTCGGCGAAGAGACCCTTCATCCAGAGACCCTCACGCCACATCGTCGTGTAGCCCACCTCGCCGCCGAGGCTCATCGAGAAGCCGCCGAACGTGCCGCTGTACTGGGCCCATACCTGTCCCTGACGCACGTTGGCGTAGTAGTCGTAGCCGAACTTGTCGCCCTCCTTCACGTGGCGGGCATCGCCGTGCTCCATGTAGTAGAGCAGGTCGTTCTGGTAGATCGCCGGATTGACGTTGCCGTTGTCGCGCAGCGCGAACTTGTCGACGTCGAGCCAGTACTCGGCGCCCAGCAGGTCCTTCACCTCATCGTAGTACTCCGTGCGGTTGATGCGGGCCGAAAGACCGCCGCGCAGCACCGACTGGTTCTTGAACGTATGCGAGATGTTGGCCGCAAAGTTGAAGTCGCGCTGGTCCGTATGGCGCTCCTCGATCATGTAGATACCGCCCTCGCCGGCCTGGTTGCGCAGGTAGTTGCGCTGGTACATCTTGTCGAAGTCGATCATGCTCTTGTTCGGATCGGAAATCCACTCGCGCTTGACCTGCATGGCCAGATCGTTGTACGTGCCCGAACCGATCTCGTCGATCGCTCCGTCGGCCGTCTGGTAGATGCGGTTCTCGTAGTAGCTCGGCAGGTAGCGGTAGTAGTCCGGACGCGGGTCGGGACCGTCGGTCCACGTGAGGGCCGAGTAGCCGTTCTTGCCGAAGCGGTACGAAGCCGCAGCCTGCAGACGCGTGTTGGACGAGATGTCGAAGCCGTAGTTGAGCATCACGATCGGCTCATGGTAGGTACGCACGCGCGTGTTGCGCAGTTCGCCGTTCTGACGGCCCACGTTGGGGTTGTAGTAGTTGTTGCCCAGCAGGTCGTAGGCCTCCTGCGTCGAAGCCTGCTGCGCACCGCGCTCCGTGGGGGCGCCCAGCACGGTCAGGGCCAGCGAATGGCGGTCGCCGCCGAAACGCTTTTCCACCGATCCGAAGTAGCCGTAGGCATTGTAGTAGATGCCGTCCACATAGCCGTTGCCGCCCTGGCGCGTCGAGAACGACAGCGCATACGACCAGCCGTTGTCCAGCATGCCCGAACCGTAGGAGATCATCGCACGGAAACGATACATCGAGCTGGCATTCACGATGCTGGCGCGGAAGCCCTGACGCATCTGCGAGGCGCGGGCGTTGACGTTCGTCGTACCGCCGATGCCGTCGATGCCGAAGCCCGAGGATTTCAGCCCCGAGGTGTTCTCCTGGTTGCGCGTGGCGTCGTTCAGACCGCTCCACAACGACCAGGGGCCGTAGCCGGTCATGGCGTCGTTGAAGCGGATGCCGTTCAGGTAGATGTTCGAATACTGCGAATCGTAGCCGCGGACGTTGAAGCGCATCTCGCTGAACTTGTACGAGGCGATGTTGTTGAAGACATCCTTCGACGAGGAGAGCGACGAGGGCAGCGCCTGCGCATCGGTCGCCATGTCGGAATCGAACTCCGCGAATACCGAATCGTCGATGATGGCCTGCACGTCGGGAATCATCACGACGGAATTCATGTTCTTGACGGTCTTGCCGACGCGCACCGCGATGTCGAGGTTCTCGAACTCGGGGGCTTCGAACTTCAGGCGGTAATCGCCCTCGGGCAGCTGCCCGATGTCGAAATTGCCATGACCGTCCGTCATGACGGCGACGCCGAGCGGCTCGACGACCACCTTTACGTTGCTCAGGGCCGCACGGCCGTCACGCGAAACGACCGTACCCTTCACACCGCCCTCCTGGGCATACGCCCCGAAGCAGACGAGTGTGAGCAGCAGAACGAGTAAATTTCTGATCTTCATATAATACGTTTTGAGTTATTTGCCGATATAGATGAACACGGGGAAGTGGTCGCTGAAACCGCCCTGGAAGTTGTTGCCCACGAACGTGCGCAGCGGATAACCCTTGAACTGACCCTCCTTCTGGAAGAGGTACGGAGCGCGGAAGACGCCGCCGTAGAACTTCGACTTGGCCACGCGCTGCAGCTTCAGCTCACCGGTCGATCCCGTGGCGAGGTTCTCCGAGACGACGATGTTGTCAAAGAGGTTCCACTGGTCGCGGTAGGCCAGCGTGCCGATACCGGCCTTCAGCACCTTGATGTAGGGGTTGTAGTAGTCACCCGGCCGGAGCTCCTTGATCTCGTCGCGCGCGCCGAGCACCTCGACGATGCTCTTGTCGGTGGCATCGTCGTTGAAGTCGCCCATCATCACGACCTTCGTGGCGGGGTTGATCGCCAGCACCGAGTCGGCGGCATGACGCATGATCTCGGCCGCGCGCTCACGCTTGGGCGACGAGGCCTCCTTGCCGCCCAGGCGCGACGGCCAGTGCGCCACCATGAAGTAGAAGGGCTCGCCCTCGATCGTACCCCACATCGTCACGATGTCACGCGTGCGGAAATCGGGCATATCCTCCATCGTGAAGGGAATCGGAGCACTGCCCTCGAGCTTGAAGACGTCGGAGCGGTAGAAGAATCCCACGTCCACGCCGCGGGCGTCGGGCGAATCGTAGTGCACGATGCGGTACTGTGCCGGAGCGAGCTTGGGCGTCGAGGCGACATCCTCCATGACGTTGCGGTTCTCGATCTCCGAGCAGCCGATCACCACGGGATAGTCCTTATCCATGGCTGCGACATCGAAGAGCACACGCGAGAGGTTGTTGAGCTTTTTGTTGTACTTCGTCGAATTCCACTTCTTGGGGCCTTCGGGCGTGAACTCCTCATCGTAGATCTCCGGATTGCGGATCGTGTCAAAGAGGTTCTCGAAGTTGTAGAAAACCACCTTGTAGGGTTTTTGGGCGAACGTGGCCACGATCAACGCGGCAAAAAGCCCTGTAATGAGAATTTTCTTCATACTGGTTATGGTTCATTTAGTGTATGCCCCAGTCGGAGGGGTTGTTCTGCGATTTCACTTCATCGGCGATCGCCTCGTCGAGCATCGTAAAGAACTTGTAGCCGGTCTGCTGCTCGATGTAGTCCACCGATACGATATACTCCTTCAGCCCGTTCTTGCTGGCCGAAGAGTTCTCGGCCCAGTAACCGACCGACTTGAGCTCCGAAGCATCGGTGATCTGGTCGATCCGCTTGCCGGTGCGCCCCGTGCGGGTGCGCAGGAGCACCTTCCAGCAGTATTCCGGCATGGCGACCTTCGTGCCGGACTTGTCCTGGCTCCAGCTCCGCACACCATAGGTGCCCGTCACGATGTAGAGCGTATCGCTGCAGCGCTGCGCCGAAGCGACGGACTCCATGCTGCCCCACGACCCGCTGTTGAAATCCGAGTTCTGCGGCATGATGTTCGTCGAGTAGAAGGTCTGTCGGTTCAACTCGTCGCTGCAGGGGACATAGCGGTGGTTGGACATGCACTGGTGGCCGCGGATGCCGTTCGTCTGCCAGTTCTGATAGGAACCGCGTGTCAGGTCGGCCTGATAGGAGGCCGGCACGTCGGGATCATAGGCCCAGGCGTCGGAACGCACGTAGGTGCCCGACATGTAGCAGTCGTGCAACGGGTAGGCCACCCAGTTGGCGATGCGCTTGGTCTTGTCGAAGCAGATCGTATAGTTGCGGGCCGTGACGGTCGACGTGATGGGCGCGTAATGCGTCACATAGAGGAAATCGTCGTCATCGACATAGGCGGGCAACTCGGCCCAGTCATGGTCCAGATTGGCAGGAATGGTGTAACTCTCCTGGTCGAGCGTCAAGAGGAAGGATTCGCCGCCGTCGAACGTCACGGAGATCTCCGCATGGCGCGAGTCGGTCGTTTCGTTGGCATCCAGGTAGACATATACAACCTGGCGTTTGGTCACGAGCGATCCCGAAGCGGTCGTTGCATTGGTTCTGCGGGAGGTCCAGCACCAGGAGCCGCCTTCCGTAATGGTAATGGTGTAGGAGGTGCCGACCTTGCCGGTCAACACGATTCTGGGTTCGTTCTCATAGCCGCGGGCGACAAGCGATGTCGACTCCGAGTCGAAGAACAATGCGGAACAGGCGGGATTCTCCTCTCCACCCTTCGAAGAGCTGCAAGCACCGAAAGTTAAGACGAGGATCGCGGCAAACAACGCACATCCCCACGGCTTCAGCATCCCGATCTTCAATGTCATCTGCGAAAAAAAGTAGAGAAAAAATCAACCCCCGACGAGACGGGTGCCCCGTCGAGGGTTGATTCTGGATTAACGGTTAATCAATAGAGCTGGATACCGGCAACAACGGCACGGGGAGCCGAGCTCGATTCGTTAGTGAAATTGGGGCTGGTCGAGATCGTAATCGTCGACGAAGCAGTCAGGCCCGTCACGTCGAGCGTGTAGTAATCCGAATCCGATACCGTGATGGTGAAGGGAGGATTACCCGCAGCACCGTCGTTGGCCACAAGAGCCGTGCCGTCAGACGTTACCGAACCGCCGCCGTTCACACGGACATAGAGCGTGGCGGACTTGCCCTTCCAAGCCACGGCGTAGAACGAGAGCTTCTTCGATCCGGTGACACCTACGGCCTGCGAGGTGAAGTAGCCGCTCTTGCTGCTGGTTCCGAGCTTCACGCCCGAAGCCTCCATGCCGTTGAAGGTGGTCGAGTTGCCCAGCGTATAGGAGGCCGACGGAGAGTCGTCCTTCGTGCTGGTGAAGATGTCCATCGAGGTGTATGTACCCTTCGTATCGTTACCCGACGAGACGCCGCTCTGCGTCAGCGCCACGGTGCGGGTCACGACAGCCGAACCGGACTTCATCAGCTTGACGGTCAGCGTGGCGTTGATCGCCGACTCGGAGGTATTCTCCCCGGCTGCGACCGTCACCGTCGTACCGCTTACCGATACCGAGAACTTGGCGTTGTCGGCCGAAGCCTCGATCGTGCATCCGTCGGCATTGCGCGTCGTGACCGTCACGCTCTTCTCACCGCCGGCTGCCGGGAACGACAGCGACGCGGGATCCACCGTCATCTCGGGATCGGTCGACGGATTGGTCTCCTCGACGCTGTACGGCAGCACGTTCACGTACCTGCTGCTCGACGTGCCCACAAAGTAGCCCTTGACGAGGACATCCCGGCCGTCGTAGGCGGCGACCGTCGAATTGTCGATGTACTTGATCGAACCGACGGCCGTCGAAGCGCCGGGGATCGTCACGTTGACATAATTGCCGCTGATGGCGAGGTTGCCCTGGAAGGCGATCTCCGTGCAGACGGGCGTGCCCGACAACAGGGCGTCCATGGCGGCGCCGTCCTTCTGGGCCGGGTTGTACGACCACGAGTTGCCCGTCGAGAGCACCTCCACCTCGGCCGAAGCCGAGAACTGCGGCGTGGACTGTGCATTGTAGAGGGTCACCTCGCCCGAGATCGATATCTTCTCACCGACCGAGCGCTCGTTGCCGTTGTGGTAAACCATCATGGCACCCGTATTGTCGGCGATGATGTAGGCCTGCCGACCACGGGCAACGACCGTACCCTCGGTCTTGTAGGTGCCTTCGGTCGTGATCTCGCCGATGGGCGTCTTTTCCGGATCGGGATCGGGATCGGTCGAACCACCGACCTCCTCGACGCTGTACGGCAGCACGTTCACGTACTTGCCGCTCGACGTGCCCACGAAGTAACCCTTGACAACAACGTCCTTGCCGTTGAACTGGGAAATCGTCGAGTTGTCGATGTACTTGATCGAACCGATGGCCGATGCGGCGCCGGGGATCGTCACGTTGACATAGTTGCCGTCGACAGCGAGGTTGCCCTCGAACTCAATCTCCTTGCAGACGGGCGTTCCCGACAGCAGGGCATCCATGGCGGAAGCATCCATCTTGGTCGGGTTGTACGACCACGAGTTGCCCGTCGAGAGCACCTCCACCTCGGCCGATGCCGAGAACTGCGGCGTGGACTGCGCATTGTAGAGGGTCACCTCGCCCGAAATCGAAATCTTCTCACCCACCGAACGCTCGTTGTCCTTGTGGTAAACCATCATGGCACCCGTGTTGTCGGCGATGATGTAGGCCATCTTGCCGCGGGCCACGACCGTACCTTCGGTCTTGTAGGTGCCTTCGGTCGTGATCTCGCCGATGGGCGTCACATCCGGGTCGGGATCGGGCGTCGTGCCGCTCATGAAGTCGGCAATATCCTTGGTGCTGCGCGGCGAAACCTGTGCGGCACCCTTGTAGAGGGCGGCATAGCCGGTGATCGTGCCGGTGACACCCGCAACGAACTGCTGGTCGGCCCAGGGAGCGCCCTGCGACGTGTATACCGTCACAGAGGTACCGTTCTGCGTGAAGGTCTTGGTGCCGTTCCACGTCGATGCCGTGCTGGGCGACGTTACGTTCTTAATCGAAATGGGCATGGCCTGGAAGTCGGTGATCTGGTCGGGAGCAATCTCCACGGGCGTTACCGTTGCCGTGCCGATTTTCTCGACTACGACCCACGAGGCGCCCTGCGAACCCGTCACCTCATAGAGTTTGTTGTAAGTGGTCACGCGGGCCTCGCCGGCCTTCAGCGTCACCTTCACCTTGTCACCGGCCTTGAACGTGAAGCCTTCGTCTGCCGGGTTGGTATAGATACCGCTGCCGTAGAGCGTGATGCCGTTCTTGGCGGTCGTGGCGCCCTCGGTCATCAGCTGCAGATTGTTCGAGGTCGTGTTGCCGCCATCCTTGTCGGTTACGACGACAGCCTCGAAGTAGTAGTCGTTCGCCTCGTCGATCACCTGCTGCTCGCTGCCGGCGGCCTCGCACAAGGCGATCAGTTCGGGAATCGTCGTCTTGACAGCGTCGCCCGGCTCCGGCTCTTCGCCGCCGTCGAACGAAACCTGCTGTCCGCCGTTGCCGGCCGAAAGGATCACGTCATCGAGACGGTGAGCGCCGCTCAACGTCGACGAGAAGCGGATGTAGAGCGTCGTCACGCCGTCGGGCAGCGTGAAGTCTGCCGTAGCAAGGTCCCAGCGGCCGTTCGGATCGACACCCTTGGCGAAGCTGTAGGTCAGCGGCGACGACCAGTTCGTGCCGTTGTTGCTCAACTCGACCTTGAACTCGTCGTGGTTGAACGTATTGTCGCTTGCGCCGTAGAGGTAGCGCTCCGTACCGAACGAGAGCGAGAGGTTCTTCTCCGAGACGGCAATCTTCTCAATCGTTACCACGCCGTTCGTACCGAAGAGCAGGTTATTGTTGCCCGAGCCGGCATAATCCGAATACTGGCTGTCCGAAGGCGAGTTGCTGCGCACGCTGACGCCCGACGTCGTGTAGGTCACGTTGGCGGCGCCGCTGCCGGTCTGGTTCTTCCAGCCCTCGAACTCATCGGCATAGGGCCACTTGCCGTCGGTCTGCGATGCGACCTCCTTGTCCAGGTTGTTGAAATAGATGGCATTCTCCGGGTCCGGACCTACGGGATCATCGGGCTCCTCGGTGAAGTCGAAGGTGATGGCCTGACCGCCCGCACCCTCGAGCAGCGTCACGTCATCGAGACGGTGAGCACCGCTCAACGTCGACTTGAAACGCACATAGAGCGTTGTGGTGCCCTCGGGCAGCGAGAAGTCCGCCGTAGCGAGGTCCCAGCGGCCGTTCGGATCGACACCCTTGGCGAACGTATAGGTCAGGGGAGCCGACCAGTTCGTACCGTCGTTGCTCAGCTGCACCTTGAACTCGTCGTGGTTGAACGTATTGTCGTCCTGACCGTAGGCGTAGCGCTCCGTACCGAACGAAAGACGCAGGTTGACGCTGTTCACGGCAATTTTCTCAATCGTGAAGTTCGAGTTCGAGCTGAACAACAGGTTGTTCGTACCCGAACCTGCGTAGTCCGAGAAATTGGCATCCGAAGGCGAGTTGGTGCGTACACTGATGCCCGAGGTCGTGTAGGTCACGTTCTCGATGCCGTAGCCGGTCTCGTTCTTCCAGCCCTCGAACTGGTCGGTATAGGGCCACGACGAGCCGCTGCCGTAGGTCTGCGTGGCAGCCTCCTTGTCGAAGTCGTTGGCGTAGGCAATCTCACCCGTGGGCGCCTCGTTGCCGGCGACCTGCGACACGGCGATCGACTGCTCGGCCGTACCCCAGTTGCCGAATTCGGCGTGGATCAGCGTAAAGGAGATCTTGCCCTCGCGCGAGTTCGTACCCGCAGGCAGTTCCTGAACCGTTACGGAAATCGTCCCGTTGCCGCGGCCGTTCATCGGTTCGACCGTTGCCCAGCTCAAATCGGAAGTTACGACTTTCCATTCGCAGTTGGCCTTGATGTCCACGGTCTGCGTCTTCTCCGTTGCATCGGTAAACACGAGCGACTGGGTCGAGACGCTCAATGTCGGCATCGGAGTTTTGTCGTCGGTTTCCGAACATCCCGTAAAAGCCGTGGCGGCTACGAGGAACAGAGCTCCGAAAACAAATCTGAAAAGATGTTTACTCATAAAAGTTTTTGATTAGGGTTATAAACTAACAGTTGTTTATTAAAAAAACTTACAAATTTTCCGTTTTTCAAAGGTGAAACTTACACAAAGGTAAACCGTTTTTTCGGAAATAAAAAAGATTTGAGGACATATTTCACAACAATATTTAATTTTTCGGGCAAAAATCCTGAATTTGAACCATTCAGCGGCCGAAACGGCATACGCCGAAAAGCCGGAAAACCCGGTTTCGGATTTTTCGGGAGCACCGAAAATGGGCTCGGAATGTTCCCGAAAGGACGAAAACAGTTCCTATAATTTCTCATAACAACGGCTTTCACGGAGAGCCGCACCGTCTCGCAGTAACGATTCACGGTACAAAAATAGGTCTCCGGCGGGATGATCCCGTGACAAAACCATGACAAAACCGTGACGAAAGGACGAAAACGTCCGCCGACAAAAGGCTTTTCCGAAGCCCGCAGACCGTAACCGGCGGCAGGCCAGCCGGATCGGCCCGAAAGGTCCGAACCGGAGCATCCGGCCCGTTTTTTCCCTCCCCGCGCCGGGCGCACCGCCTCCTCTCCGGTCTTGCATCCCGACCCCCGCCGCCGGACCGGAACCGCACCGCACCGCAACGGCACGGCGCACCGGGGCAAGGAGTGGATTCCGGCCGAAAAGGCGGCACAGGACACGCGGCGACAAAGTGCGGGTCACGGCGGCAGGGAGAGCATACGGGTCGAAATGGCGGCTGCACTTGGCAGGGCCGCAACAAAAAAAAGCCGTGCTCGGAGACCGGACACGGCGCACGACGACAGCGGAACACCGCTCCCCTACTCCCACTCGATCGTGGCGGGCGGTTTGGAGGAGATGTCGTAGACTACGCGGTTGACGCCGCGCACCTTGTTTATAATCTCGTTCGAGACGTCGGCCAGGAACTCGTAAGGCAGGTGCACCCAGTCGGCCGTCATGCCGTCGGTCGAGGTCACGGCCCGCAGTGCCACGCAGCTCTCGTAGGTGCGCTCGTCGCCCATCACGCCGACACTCTTCACGGGCAGCAGGATCGCACCCGCCTGCCATACCTTATTATAAAGGTCTGCAGCATGCAACGCGTCGATGAAAATCCGGTCGACATTCTGCAGGATTTCGACCTTCTCGGGCGTGATGTCGCCGAGGATGCGGATCGCAAGGCCCGGACCCGGGAAGGGATGGCGGCCGATGAGCCGCTCCGGAATACCAAGCGAACGCCCCACGCGCCGCACCTCGTCCTTGAAGAGCAGGCGCAGCGGCTCGACGATGCGCAGGTTCATCTTCTCGGGCAGGCCGCCCACATTGTGGTGCGACTTGATCGTCGCCGATGGGCCGTTCACCGAGCACGACTCGATGACGTCGGGATAGATCGTCCCCTGCGCCAGCCACCGCACGTCGCGGATGCGCTGCGCCTCGTCGTTGAAGACCTCCACGAAGTCGCGGCCGATGATCTTGCGCTTGGTCTCGGGATCGGAGACTCCGGCCAGGTCGCCCAGAAACCGCTCACCGGCCTTCACGCCCTTGACATTCAGCCCCATGTCCTTGTACGAGGCGAGCACCTCCTCAAACTCGTTCTTGCGCAGCAGCCCCGAGTCGACGAAGATGCAGTAGAGATTCTGTCCGATGGCGCGGTGCAGCAGCACGGCGGCCACCGACGAATCGACACCGCCCGAGAGCCCGAGCACGACCTTGTCGCCACCCAGCTTCTCGCGCAACTCGCGCACGGTCGTCTCGACGAAGCTCTCCGAAGTCCACGACTGCGCACAGCCGCAGATGCCCGCGACGAAGTTGCGGAGCAGCTGCGTCCCGTCGGTCGAGTGGTAGACCTCCGGATGGAACTGGATGCCCCACGTCTGCTCACCGTCAATGCGGAAGGCCGCCACGCGCACGTCCTCCGTGCTGGCAACGATGCGGTAGTTGTCGGGCACGCGCGTGATGGTGTCGCCGTGCGACATCCACACCTGCGTGGGCGAGGGAAGGCCCGCCATGAGCGGGTCACCGGCATCGGCCACCGTCAGCATCGCACGGCCGTACTCGCGGCTCGGCGCGGGCTGCACCTCCCCGCCGTAGGCGTGGGCCAGATACTGGGCTCCGTAGCAGACGCCCAGGAGCGGCAGCCGTCCCTTGATGGCCGAGAGGTCGGGCGTCGGAGCCTGCGCATCGCGCACCGACGAGGGGCTGCCCGAGAGAATCACGCCCCGCACCGACGCGTCGAGCGCCGGGATTTTGTTGAAGGGGTGAATCTCGCAATAGACGTTCAGTTCGCGCACACGCCGCGCAATGAGCTGCGTGTACTGCGATCCGAAGTCGAGAATCAATATTTTTTCCTGCATGATCGTAGATTGTTTGTTATCGCTTTACGGGGCGGTTGTAGGCGCCCGCCCGGCGCATCTCCCCGGCAAAGGCGTCAGCCCCCACCTCACGAATCCGCCGGATGCATCCGCTGCGGTCGGAACGGAAGACGAAGCCGAAGACCTTTCCGATGAAACTGTTGAACTTCCGGCACTCCGAAAGGGGCATGAGCGTACACTCGGCGCAACTCTGCCAGTCGTGGTCAATACAGCAACTCCGTACCGTACACCACGTCGCCCGTTCATTGGGATGACAGCCCGGGCACGCGCCCTTGCGGAATTTCCGGCAGGCCCCGCAAAAGAGACCGCATGCGGCAATTTCGGGATTCATCTTCGGCCGGAAATCAACGTTCGCTCGAATAGTTCGGAGCCTCGCGCGTGATGGTCACGTCGTGCGGATGGCTTTCGAGCATGCCCGATGCGGTGATGCGGATGAAGCGGGCCGTCTGAAGCGCCGCTATGTCCTTCGCACCGCAATAGCCCATACCCGAGCGCAGACCGCCGATGAGCTGGTAGACCGTCTCGCTCAACGCCCCCTTGAACGGCACGCGCGCCACGATGCCCTCCGGCACGAGCTTGTTGATGTTGCCCTCGCAGCCCTTCTGGAAGTAGCGGTCGGCCGAGCCGGCCTTCATGGCGTCGATCGAGCCCATGCCGCGGTAAGCCTTGAACTTGCGGCCGTTGTAGATGATCGTCTCGCCCGGAGCCTCCTCCGTACCGGCGAACATCGAACCGATCATGACCGAGTCGCCGCCCGCAGCCAGCGCCTTGACAATGTCGCCCGAGTAGCGCAGACCGCCGTCGGCAATGACCGGCACGCCGGACCCCCTGGCGGCCGACGCCGCGGCATAGATGGCCGACAGCTGCGGAACGCCTACGCCGGCGATGATGCGCGTCGTACAGATCGAACCCGGGCCGATGCCGACCTTGATGCCGTCGGCTCCGGCGTCGATCAGGAACTTCGCCGCCTCACCCGTGGCGATGTTGCCCACGACGACGTCGAGCGTCGGGTAGGCCACCTTGATGCGCTTGAGCGTCTCGACGATATTGCGCGAGTGTCCGTGCGCCGAATCGAGCACCACGGCGTCGACATCCTCGGCGACAAGCGCCGCCACGCGCTCCAGCGCGTCGGGCGTGATGCCGACGCCCGCCGCCACGCGCAGACGCCCCTTGGCATCCTTGCAGGCATTCGGATGGTCCTGCACCTTCGTAATATCCTTATAGGTGATAAGCCCCACGAGACGACCCTCGTTGTCCACGACGGGCAGTTTCTCGATCTTGTTGTTGAGCAGCACCTCGGAGGCATGCTCCAGTTCGGTCTTGTGGGTGGTGATCAGACGGTCGCCCGGCGTCATCACCTCGGAAATGGGACGCCGCATGTCCTGCTGGAAGCGCAGGTCGCGGTTCGTGACGATGCCGATCAGCTTCCGGCCGCCGTCCACGACCGGAATGCCGCCGATCTTGTTCTCCTTCATCAGATTGAGTGCGTCACCGACGGTGTGGTCCTTCGAGATGGTCACCGGATCGTAGATCATGCCGTTCTCGGCACGCTTCACACGGCGCACCTGCGCGGCCTGTTCGGCGATGGACATGTTCTTGTGGATGACGCCGATGCCGCCTTCGCGGGCCAGCGCAATGGCCAGCGGCGCTTCGGTTACGGTGTCCATGGCGGCGGACACGATGGGGATGTTGAGCGCGATATTACGCGAGAAACGGGTCTTAACGCTGACCTCACGCGGCAACACTTCCGAATAGGCGGGTACGAGCAGCACATCGTCGAACGTAAGTCCTTCGGGCTGAACCCTTTCATTGATAAAAGACATAATGAACGTGGATTTTGTTGCTCGCAAATGTAGTGATTTTTTCCCAAACGGCCCAACAAACCGTCCCGGGGAGCGTTTTTTTTATCAACATTTTATCAAAAGCCGGACGGCCGCAGCTGCACAGCGAGACAAAAGCAGACAGATGCGGCCGCACAGCCGGGCAAAGCCGGGACGACCGCAGCTGCGCGACGGAGCGGACACGGAAAGCGAAGGTCACACAACAAAAAAAATAAACGGAAAGCCGGGCAGCGACCTCCTCGACTGCGTCGCCGCACTACCGACAACAAACCGGACCGCGACACGCCGATCGTGTCACAGCAACACCGACGGCAAGCCGGGCGGCATCCCCTCCCGACCACTCCGCCGCATCACGACGAAGCTCCAAAGGCTGTGCCGAGGCTCTCCTCGCGCAAAGGCAAGAGAATCAGCCGAAAGGCGTATTTCAAATAGTTCAAAAGCACTACATAATTAGTCTTTATCGGAATAATTCGATGCCGGGGAGAGCGGGGCACTCCAAGTGGCAAAACAGCTATTATACCATTGATTATCAATATTATATCATCATATTCAGTAGGGAGCTCCCCCTACGCACCGTTGAAAAATTGTTGACAATTTGCGGGCAAAAGACATATTAAAAAAATTTTTTTTCGTATTTTTGACTCTTGAACAAGGTCCCGTTGCGCAGGCAGCGGGCAAAAACACCCCAAAAAACAATTAAAATTTATCGTATGAAAGTTTTTTTGCGCTATTTTCAGGTCGCAGCCCTCGCCCTTGCGGTGAGCGTGCTGTCGACGGGATGCAAGGAAGACTCGACCGAGGAGGGTCCCAAGCCTGTCGAACCGAGTCTGACGGCCGAACTGGTCGCCGCCACCTCGACGACGGCCGAACTCCGGCTCACGACAACGGCCATCACAGAGGCCGCCTATGCCGTGACCAAAGCGGGCGACGACGCCCTTGACCCCACCGTCATCTTCGCCTCCGGCACCCGCGGCATCAGCTGCGCGGAGGGCGAGACGAGCGTGACGGTTCGCAACCTCGAACCGCTCACCGACTACGTGATCTACGTGGCCGGCATCACCGAAGAGGAGGAGTTCTTCGATCAGGTGGCCTCCGTCTCCCTGACGACGGCCGACTTCGAGGATGATCTCTCGATTTACGACATCGACTATGCCTCATTCAAGGTACACCTGAAAGTGCCCGAGAGTCTGGCCGAAACCGGAAACGTAATCAGGTGGGGCCTCTGCGATCTGGCAACCTACTACATGAACTCGAGCTACTGCGATGCCGAGCGGCTGAACCTGAGCGACGAGTACTACCACAACTACTTCAACGAGGACTGGACCTACGAGTTCAACAACGAAAACAGCATCGTCTACGACGAGAACGGCGATCCGCAGCTCGACGAGACGGGCGCGACGCTGGTCTACTACGACCCGATCGTGCCGGGCGGCAAATACTTCGCCATGTTCGGCGAGTTCGCCTGGGGCGAGCACTCGTGGGGCTTCGGCGAGGGATACTATTCGCCGCTCTGCGACGTCGAGGGCTTCTACACGGCCCAGTGGATGGGTGAGAACCCCCAGGAGAAGGACTACTGGACGGGCTTCTACCAGAACGTCAGCGTCGACACCAAGGCTCCCGAAGTGCTGAACGCCTCGCTCAACATCACGACGAACCTCCGTCCCATCGGCGGCGTGGTTTCGGTTTCGCCCGACGAGGCCGTCAAGCTCTACTGCATCACCGTACTGGATGACATGACCTACCAGCAGGTGCTCTCGATGGTGCTCAACAACGATCCCGACAACATGCAGTGGTACATCACCACGTACAACGCCATGTTCACGATCTACGCCATGTCGGGCAGCGGTCCGATGGACATCACGCTCGAGGACATGCTCTACATCGACAAGGAGGCCACCTACCACATCTTCGCAACCGGCATGGGTAACGAAGAGGGTACGTCGCAGTGCTTCGAGCACATCACCTTCCAGCTGCCCGACCCGACGTTGCCGGCTCCCGAGGTGGTTGTCACCCCGATCAAGAACCCCAACGGCGAGGAGTCGCCCTATGAGGTATGGTTCAACGTGAAGTGCCCGACGCAGGATGCAACCTCGGGTATCTACGCCTGCAACTACAAGCGCGAGTGGGAAAGCGCCCTGGACAGCGGCTACACGGAAGAGACCCTGATCGAGCGCGGCTATGAACTCTCGAGCGCCCAGATCGGCGAGATCAACAGCGACGCAGGTCTCAATATCTCCTTCTCGTCGCGTGAGGATTCGGAGACCTACCTCGGCGTCATCGTCTACAACTACGAGGGTACGGCCAGCGAACCCGCCGTTGCCAAGAACAGCACGATCATCGAGCCGGCCGCCGATCCCGTATCGTCGTCGCTCTTCACCGATCTGCAGGGTGACTGGACCGCCACGACGACCATTCAGTACAAGGAGTACGACTCCAGCACGCTCGACTACGTAACGAAGACCTCCGAAATTTCGTCGAAGGTTACCATCGGCAACGTGGGCTACGCTGATCCGCTGCCCGACGAGGTCTACGAGTACTACTACGCCAATACGTCGCACACGACCAAGGAGCAGGTAGACGCCGTCTACGGTGAGTTCAAGGATGCCGTCGATCTCTTCAACGAGAAGGCCAAGAACCAGAACCGTCTGATCTGCCAGGGTCTTTCGCTGGAGATCGTAACCTACCAGAACTACCTGGAGTACGCATCGCCCTACGACCTCTTCATTTCGGAGGACTACAACGGATTCGACAGCGAGTCGCCCGTATATGACTTCGGTCCGAAGTGGTATCTGCAGATCGCTGACGGCGACAAGGTATCGGTTCCGTTCAACGCCAACCTCTTCACGCCGCTCTCGGCATGGTCGACCAACGAGTATCACCTGATCGGTGCGAGCGAGACCGCGTCGCTGCCCTACGTAACGGACGGCACCTCGGCACAGACGGGCTACTTCCCCGTAGAGGTATCGGCCGACAAGAACACGATCACGATCAACCCGCTGTCGTACAACGGCGACACCTATTATATGAATCCGGGACGCTACTACTACGGTTCCTACCAGCTCTCGTCGCGCATCATTGCGCCCATCACGCTGACCCGCGGCTGGAATGAGAGCGGCACAACCGCCAAGGCAGCCGCCGCAGGCACCGACAGCCAGCTGTCCGATCCCGCAAACATGAAGCCGCTCTACAAGGTAACGCCGGTCAAGAAGGCCAACAGCAGAACGGCCATGCCCACCAAGCCGGCCGTCGAGCGCAAGCAGGTCAAGCTGCATGTGGTGACCGTCGACGAGTTCGATGCCAACGCACGCAAGTTCCTGGAAAAGAGATTCGGCAAGCGGAACTAACTCCGCCCCGACCATACAACCGAGCAGAAACTCTCCGCAAGGGGAGTTTCTGTGCGGTTTTACAAGAGCAACCGATCAAGGGCCTCGGCCCGCCAAGTTTCACCCTAATTTTTTAACCGCAAAAAGGTATGAAGAAAGTACTCGGTCTCATTGGTGCCCTCCTGGCATTCACGGCTGTTTCGGCACAGTCGCTTCCGGATGTGAAGATTGAAAACGCCGACGGTGAAATCATCTCGACCGCGTCGCTGACCGGCCGCAAACCGCTCATCATCTCCTACTGGTCGATTGCCTGCAAGCCCTGCCTGCAGGAGCTCAACGCGATCAACGACCAGCTCGAGGAGTGGCGCGAGGAGGCCGATTTCGACGTGGTGGCCGTCTCGGTCGACGACGTGCGTCTGAAGGCCACGGCCAAGGCCAAGGCCGCATCGTTAGGATGGGACTTTATCTGCCTGTTCGATGCCAACCAGACGCTCAAGCGGGCCATGAACGTATCGCTCACGCCCCAGAGTTTCGTGGTCGATGCCGACGGCAACATTGTCTTCTCGCACTCGGGCTACACGCCGGGCAGCGAGCAGTTACTGATCGACAAGGTAATCGAAATCAGCAAAGAGAAATAGAATGAAGCAAATCGCACTGTTGATTGCCGGCACCTGCTGTGTGGCCGCAACGCATGCCCAGATCAAGCTGGGAGAGGGTCAGCTGACGGGCAGTTTCGAGACGAACACGATCTACTACGTGGACGATTCGGTCATCGGATCGGAGATGGAGGATCACTTCGGATCGAACAACTACCTCAAACTGGACTACACCTACAAGAACTTCTCGGCCGGCATTCAGGCCGACGCCTATCTCCCGGCGCTGCAGGGATACGAGCTCGGCGAACAGCCCGGATACAAGAAGTTCTACCTCTCGTCGAAGTACATCCAGTGGGCCGACAAGAATTTCGAGATCCTCGTGGGCGACATCTTCGACCAGTTCGGAAACGGACTCATCTTCCGCAGCTTCGAGGACCGTCAGCTGGGTATCAACACCTCGGTGGAGGGTATCCGCGGCATCTACCGTTTCGGCAACTACGTGACGCTGAAGGGTCTCTACGGACGCCCGCGCCTCTATACGGAGTATGCCGATTCGTGGGCGCGCGGTGCGGACGTGAGCATCTCGCTGACCGACATCTTCGGATTCAACAATGTGCTGCTCTCTCTCGAAGGCAGTTACATGAACCGCCACGAGGCACTCGACAAGGATGAGACGATGACTGATCACTTCGCTTCGGTCGGTCTGACGAGCCCCGACCTGAATCTCTATTCGGGCCGCGTGAACTTCGGCTGGAAGAACCTCTCGCTGCGCGGTGAATACGCCTACAAGAGCAAGGACCTGCCGACGGCCGTAGCATCCGAGGCGGTCGACGGCAAGGCCATTCTGGGTGAGATCGGCTACCACTACAAGACCTTCAGCGTGTCGGGTGCTTTCCGCGTGCTGGACAACATGGGAACGCTCATCTCGCTCTACGGCACCGGTACGGGCAACACGCTCAACTACCTGCCGGCCCTCACGCGCCAGTACACCTACATGCTGGCGAACCTGAACCCCTATCAGGTCAATGTCGAAGGTGAGATCGGCGGACAGATCGACATCAACTACTCGCTCCGCAACAAGCACAACCGCTACCGCTACTGGAACTTCCACGCCAACGTGTCGAACTTCTACACGCTGCGCGACGAACAGGCCAAATCGGGCAAGCGCGAACTGCTGTGGCGCGACATGAACATCGATGTCGAGCGGCAGTGGAACAAGAAGCTCAAGACGTCGCTGCTCTTCTCCTGCCAGGAGTGGAATCCCGACCACGGATACTCGAGCCGTACCTACGTCTCGAACATCTTCGTCGGCGACGTGACCTACAAGTTCGACCGCAAGAAGTCGCTGCGCGCCGAGGTGCAATACCTCATCTCGCAGGAGTACGAGGGCAACTGGGTGGCCGGACTGATCGAGTTCGGACTGGCGCCGAAGTGGAGTTTCTTCTTCAGCGACATGTACAACCAGGGAGGAACCGAGGGCGCGACGAACAAGAACTATTACAACGGCGGATTCAGCTACACGCACAACCGCACGCGCGTACAGATCAGCTACGGCCGCAACCGCGCCGGCTACATCTGCTCGGGCGGCGTCTGCCGCTACTCTCCGGCCTACACCGGATGCAACATTGCGATCACATCTTCATTCTAAACACATCTAAATCACAAATCCATGATTAAACGACTGATTGGCAAAACGCTGCTGCTGGCCGCCTTATGCCTTGCATCCGCATCCTGCACGGGATCGGGCGATGACAACGAGAATCAGGGAGGCGCCGTGTTCAAGGCGACGGTTTCCCCGACGACAATCTCGGCCGACGGTGTCGACGCCGCGGTTTTCGATGTGCGCTTCCGCGGCACGAAACTCACGGCCGACGAGGTAACCTTCTACAATGCCGACGACAATACGGTAGTCGAGATGCCCGACATGAAATTCACTACAACCGATCCAGGAACCTACTCTTTCTACGTAAAATACGCCAATCTGGCTCCGCAGGAGGGTGAGGAGGCCGAATACACCTCCGCCGTACTGCGCATCAACGCCGTTGACGGGGCTGTCAGCGACGACGAGATCGACCTTGAGCCCAACGGCGAGAGCGGTCTGACCATGTCGGTATCCGCAACGGTCGTACAGGCCGGTGTCGACCAGGCCATCTTCGTCATCCGCTACGACGGCGAAGTGCTCAAGGAGGGTTATACCATTTACGATGCCGACACAAACAGAAGCATCACCCTTCCGACGGTGACCAAGACCTCCGCATCGGGCAAGGAGTATGAACTCCCCTACTACCAGGCAACCAAATCCGAGGTACGTTCGTTCTGGGTAGCCTACAAGACCTCGAACACGCTGAAGAACCCGATCAGCATCACGGCCGTGGATTTCGCCATTCCGACGCGTCCGGCAGACCCGCAGCCGGGCAGCACGTCGTTCAAGCGCCGTTCGATGATCACGCAGTTCACCGGACTGGGCTGCGGCTACTGCCCCTTCATGATCGCCGCCCTGCACGATGTGCTGGCTGACGAGACATACGGCTCGAAGGCCGAACTGGCAGCCGTCCACACCTACTCGGGCGACCCGTATGCTCCGGCAGAGAATGTCGACGGTGCATTCGGTATTACCGGCTATCCGACCGTCGTCTTCGACATGGCCACGATTGTCCAGAACTACAACTACGCCACGAACATGTCGAACATCAAGAAGGCGATCGACAATTCGCTTTCGACCCCGGCCAAGGCAGGCATTTCGGTCCGTGCGGACGTCGACGGCAACACGCTGGTGGCCCGCGTGACGGTCAAGGCCGCCGAGGAGGGCAGTTTCCGTGTCGGCGCCTGGGTGCTGGAGGACGGCCTGACCGGTAACCAGAGCAACTACGGCATGGACGACAACGGCTACAACTTCAACACCCACAACAACGTGCTTCGCAAGGCGGACAGCGACAGAACCTCCTCTTTCAGAGGATACGATCTGGGTACGGTGAAGGCCGGTGAGATGGCAGACCACGTCTTCGTCATCACGCTCGATTCGTCGTGGAAGAAGGATAACTGCCACATGATGTACTTCGTCACGGCGCTCGACGGCTCCTCGTACCGGGTGACGAACGTCATCGGCACCAACTCGCTGACCGAGGCCGTTTCGTTCGAGTACGAATAATCGCCGAGTGCGCGTCGGAGCCCGAAGCTCCGGCGACACGCAGGCCCACAAACAAAGGAAGGGCGGGAAGAAATCTTCCCGCCCTTCCTTTATCAGCAAAAGAAGCCGCAATCAATACTGCTCCTTCTCGTTGGGGAAATCGCCAGACTTCACGTCGTCGATATAGCGGCCCACGGCATCCGTCATCACGGTGTGCAGGTCGGCATAGCGGCGCAGGAATCGGGGCGAGAAGCCCTTGTTGATGCCCAGCATGTCGTGCACGACGAGCACCTGGCCGTCGCACGCGCCGCCGGCACCGATACCGATCGTCGGTGCGGATATCTCGCCCGTCACCCGGGCCGCCAGCGCCGCGGGAATCTTCTCCAGGACGATGGCGAAGCAGCCCGCATCGCTCAACAGGTGGGCGTCGCGCACGAGTTTCTCGGCCTCGGCCTCCTCCTTGGCGCGGACATTGTAGGTGCCGAACTTGTGGATCGACTGGGGCGTCAGTCCGAGGTGTCCCATGACCGGAATCCCGGCCGAAAGGATGCGCTGCACGGACTCGAGAATCTCCTCGCCGCCCTCCATCTTCACGGCGTCGGCCTCGGTCTCCTTCATGATGCGCACGGCCGAATCGAGCGCGATCTTCGAGTTACCCTGATAGGTACCGAAAGGAAGGTCGACGACCACAAGAGCCCGGTTGACGGCACGGACGACCGAACGGGCGTGGTAGATCATCATATCGAGCGTGATGGGGAGCGTCGTTTCGTATCCGGCCATGACATTGGCGGCCGAGTCTCCGACGAGGATGACGTCGATACCGGCGGCATCGACGATCCGGGCCATCGAATAATCGTAAGAGGTAAGCATGGCGATCTTTTCGCCGCGCTGCTTCATTTCCGTCAGGCGGTAGGTCGTAACCGCACGGACGGTGCTTTCTACTGACATTTCTTCAGGTATTAAATTTGATTCGGGGGACAAAGATAGTGCAAACCAAGCGCAACGGCAAATTTATTTGGCGTTGCCGAGGTGCCGCCGGTCCGGACGGGGCGCCGCACGAACGCCCGCTACCCCTTCAGCGGCCACAGCCGGTCGAAGAAGTGCCACAACACGACACCTCCCGACACCGAGACGTTGATCGAGTGTTTCGTCCCGGCCTGCGGAATCTCGATGGCCCCGTCGCAGAGGTCCACGGCCTGCTGCCCCACGCCCAGCACCTCGTTGCCGAAGACCAGCGCGTAGCGCACCCCCGCCTCGGGGCGGAAGTCGCCGAGCCGCACGGCCCCCTCGACCTGCTCGACGGCCCAGAGCGAGTAACCCGCGGCCTTCAGCTCCGCGAGGCACTCCTCCGTCGTGGCGTAGTGGCGCCACGGCACCGTCAGCTCGGCCCCGAGCGCCGTCTTGTGGATGTCGCGGTTGGGCGGCGTGGCCGTGATGCCGCACAGGGCAATCCGCTCCACGGCAAAGGCGTCCGACGTGCGGAAGAAGGCCCCGACGTTCTGCAGCGAACGGATGTTGTCGAGCACGACCGTGACGGGCATCTTGGCCATCGCGGCGAACTCTTCGGCCGACGGACGGCCCAACTCTTCATTGGTGATTTTGCGCATGGTGCTCACGATCGGTTGTTTTCGGGTGCAAAAGTAGTCAAATAAAAAATTTTTACCTATTTTTGGGGGTTCAATCGCACACATTGTCTATGTCATTGAGAAAGGTCATTCTCGCCGCGGCACTGCTCGTCGCCACGGCCGGTGCAGCCCGGGCACAGGAAGTCCTCGCAGGCGCCGACTTCGACACACGCTTCGACAACCGGGAATACGCCAACAACGACTTCAACGAGTCGCAGACCCTGTTCAGCGCCCGCCTGACGCCCTACGTCGGCATCGAGTGGGAGCGCAAGAACCGGCTGGTCTTCGGTGTCGAGATGCTCCAGCACTTCGGGCAGTACAATGCCGAGGGCGACCGCTTCCTGACCGACATCAAGCCGCTGATGTACTACCAGTTCCGCACCGCGGCGGTGCAGGCCAACGCAGGTATCTTCAACCGCAGGGAGCTCATGGGCGACTACTCGCGCGCCTTCTTCAGCGACTCGACGGCCTTCTACCACAACCGCATGGCGGGCTTTCTCGGGCGTTACGTCAGCTGGCGCGACAAGACCTACATCGAGTTGGCCATCGACTGGGAGGGCATGTACTCCGAGCAGTCACGCGAGATGTTCCGCATCCTCTCGGCCGGACGCTACACGACGCTGCCGGGCTTCTACGTCGGCTACGCCTTCTCGATGTTCCACTTCGCCGGCTCGAAGCTCAACGAGAATGTCACGGACAACCTCCTGCTGAATCCCTATGTGGGCTGGGAGCTGGGTGAACGGCTCGGGCTCGACATCCGCGCCGGGGCGCTCTTCGCGCCGCAGCGCGCCCGGAGCGTCGACCACGAGTGGAAAAAGCCCTGGGGCGGCCAGCTGGACGTGGTGCTGACCACCTGGTGGGGACTGAAGGTCGAGAACAACCTCTACCTGGGCGAGAACCTGCAACCGCTGCGCAACCTGGTGGCCAATCCCACGCTGGGGCTCACCTACGGCGCCGACGGCCTCTATGCCGGCGAGAGCTTCTACGCCACGACCGAGCACATCTACAACCGCACGTGGGTGGGCTTCGACCGCCGCTTCTTCCACGACACGCTTCAGGTCGAGGCCGGCATGGTCTTCCACTGCGACGGCACGGGGCTCGGCACGCAGCAGGTCGTACAGCTCTCCGTGGCGATCGACAAGGTATTCCACCGCGGCGGTCCCCATCACCGCCACGGGCACAGATAACGGACAACAAACAAAAGAACGCACACAAGCAATATGGCAAGCGAAACCAACGAAACACCCCAGAAGTCGCTGAACTTCCTCGAAGAGATCATCGAAGAGTCGATCGCCAAGGGCGAAACCCGCGTACAGACGCGCTTCCCGCCCGAGCCGAACGGCTACCTGCACATCGGCCATGCCAAGAGCATCTGCATCAACTTCGGCCTGGCGAAGAAATACGGCGGCAAGTGCAACCTGCGCTTCGACGACACGAACCCCGTCAAGGAGGACGTGGAGTATGTCGATTCGATCAAGCGCGACATCCACTGGCTCGGCTTCGACTGGGCCATCGAGCGCTATGCGTCGGACTACTTCGACCAGCTCTACGAGTGGGCCGTCGTCCTCATCAAGAAGGGGCTGGCCTACGTCGACGACCAGACGCAGGAGCAGATCCGCGAGAACCGCGGCACGGTCTCCGTACCGGGCACGCCGTCGCCGTGGCGCGACCGCAGCGTCGAGGAGAACCTCGACCTCTTCGAGCGGATGAAGAACGGCGAATTCCCCGACGGGTCGAAGGTCCTGCGCGCGAAGATCGACATGGCCCATCCGAACATGCTCTTCCGCGACCCGATCATGTACCGCATCATCCACGCCACGCACCACCGCACGGGTGACAAGTGGTGCATCTACCCGATGTACGACTATGCCCACGGGCAGAGCGACTCGATCGAGCGTATCACCCACTCGATCTGCACGCTCGAATTCGACGTACACCGCCCGCTCTACGACTGGTTCATCCAGGCGCTGGACATCTACCCCTCGCACCAGTACGAGTTCGCACGGCTGAACCTCACCTACACGATGATGTCGAAGCGCAAGCTGCTCAAGCTCGTGCAGGAGGGCGCCGTCATGGGCTGGGACGACCCCCGCATGCCGACGATCTGCGCCCTGCGCCGCAAGGGCTACACCCCGGCCTCGGTGCGCAACTTCGCCGAGATGGTCGGCGTGGCCAAGCGCGACAACGTCATCGACCTGGCGAAGCTCGAGTTCTGCGTGCGCGAGGACCTGAACAAGGTCGCCGAGCGCCGCATGGCCGTGCTGAACCCGCTCAAGGTGACGATTACGAACTACCCCGAGGGGAAGACCGAGCTCTTCACCGCGGTGAACAACCCCGAGGACGAGGCTGCCGGCACGCGCCAGGTTCCCCTCTCGCGGGTGCTCTACATCGAGCGCGACGACTTCATGGAGAACCCGCCCAAAAAGTTCTTCCGCCTGCAGCCGGGCGGCGAGGTGCGCCTGCGCTACGCCTACCTGATCAAGTGCGAGGAGGTCGTGAAGGATGCCGAGGGCAACATCACGGAACTGCGCTGCACCTACGACCCGATGTCGGGCAACGGCTCGTCGAGCGACGGCCGCCGCGTGAAGGGCGTCATCCACTGGGTGTCGGCACAGGATGCCGTGGAGGCCGAAATCCGCCTCTTCAACCCGCTCTTCACGAAGGAGAACCCCGACGACGTGGAGGAGGGCCAGACCTGGGAGGACAACCTCAACCCGGAGTCGATGGTCAAGATCACGGGCTATCTGGAGCCGTCGCTGCGCGAGATTCCCGTCGGACAGGCCGTGCAGTTCGAGCGCGTGGGCTACTTCTGCCCCGACACCGACTCGACACCCGAGCACCTGGTCTTCAACCGCACCGTCACGCTCAAGGACTCCTGGGCCAAGATCAACAAGTAACCCCGAGCCTTGGGCTCAAGACGGAAACAGGCGGAGATTCGCACGAATCTCCGCCTGTTTCATGTTTTCGGGCCGGACATGTCATTCGGATGCCTTCGCCGGCGATACCGGAGCACCGTCTTTTCGCAGGGGAATCCTGTAGTTATATTCGTGGATTTCCCCATGAATCCAGACAACATCCCATACCGACGCCTCCCGGAAGGCCTGGCAGGCCCGTTGCACCAACGGATCGGAGGGGTCCGTGATGCTTGACTCCTCGGTAGAGAGTGTAGCTCTCTTGATTCGGGCCGGACGTCCCGTGGAATCCGGAACAAACCTCACGGAGAGAAGCACTTGCGAAGGCAGCGAATCCGTGGGGCCAAGCCGGTCGAAGGCCTTGGAAACCCGGCGGACATTCTCCTGTGTATCTGGGCAGCGCTTGCTCCTCCAGTTTCTGAAGGAGCGGATGTCTCCGACACGGCCTGCCTCGACGGTGGCGGTCCACTCCTCCTCGAAAAAATTGCGATCCCAGACAAGAACGACTTTCCCCCGGCCGTAACATATCTCGCCGCTGAACCACGACGCGCGGACACGCCCCTGCTCGGCCTGCCCCGGGAAGAGTTCCTCCGCCGTAAAAAGAGGTTTTCCTTCACAGGTCACCAATCGGTCAAGCCACAGCTGCCCCTCCTCCAATCGCCAATAACCGATGTAGCCGCGCCAGCATGCCGAACAAAAGAGGGTATCGACCTCATTCATGCGCTCTTTGAGACGCGCCTGCGTCGCACGGTCGGCCATGTCCAGCGGCTGGACAAACAGGTGCATCGTATCGCGGCCCACGATCAACTGTTCGGGGAACTGCATCGTGGCGAATGACGGCATCGCAAGCCACAGCGCCGCCAACAGCAAAAGAATCCGTTTCATATCCAGTCGATTTTGGTTGGTATGGAATAAAGATACGATTTTTCCACCGGTCCGGCAACCGCACCCGCAAAAAAACGGGCAGAGACCGGCAAGCAGTCATCCCGCAACAGCCGGATATTCGCCGCGGCACGGCCAATGCATCCTGTACGGGAAACTCCGGCAAGAGCCATTCCGTCGACGGAGACTCCTCGCATGAAAACAGATAAATCCAAAACATATAGTTAAAATAAATTAAACATTTATTGCATATTATTAAAAATAGATTTAACTTTATGCAACAAAACACGCTATCCCATGGACCGCAAAACAGCCGTAAAACGTCTTCCGACCTCCTGCCCTGCGTGCGGAGGGGCTCTTCACGTGCAGACACTCGCCTGTGCGGAGTGCGAAACACGGATCGAAGGGGCATTCCCTCTTCCGGTTTTTCTGCTGCTGACGGCAGGAGAACAACAATTTATCCTCGATTTCGTGGCGTGCAGCGGCTCGCTCAAGGAGATGGCCTCGCGACAGGGATTGAGCTACCCCACCGTCCGCAACCGGCTCGACGAAATCATCGAACACCTCAATACGCTGCAACATGAAAAATATCAGGAAAATCGCTGACCCGTTCAACTACTGGTCCGGAGAGAAGACCCTCGCCGTCGGAGCCGTCGGATGGATCGTCATGGCGGCGATCAACCGTCTCGGCGGGCAGACCACGCGCGGCGTCGTCTCGTCGGGATACGCCGACCTCACCTTCCTGCAGGCGCTTTGCCAGATTCTCGCCGCCTGGCTCGTGCTCGCCACGCTGCTCTACATCGCGGCCCGCCTGCTGTCGAAATCCCGCATCCGGGCGGTCGACCTCTACGGCAACCAGTTGCTCGCACGCCTGGCCCTGCTCCCGATCCTGCTCGTCGGGGCTCTGCCGCCGCTGCGGAATGCCGCGCTGCAACTGACCGAAACCACGCCGCTGGAACTTGCAGCCAATCCCCCGGTCGGCCTGCTCTGCTTCGGGCTGGCCTCACTCGTATTTCTCATCTGGTTCTACGCCTGGAGCTACCGGGGATATGCCGTTGCCGCCAACCTCAAGGGATGGAAGGCCGTTGTCAGCTACATCGTCTGCTACGTGCTTGCCGAGGTCCTCGGCGGCTGGTGCACGGCCTGGATCGCCGAATGGTGACACGCCGGCAACAATGAAAAAGGAGAGGAGTGCAGGCAGCTGCACTCCTCTCTTTCTTGTTCTACTTGTCGGCACATCGGGTTCCTTTCCTGCAAAAGCCGCCGCAGCCGGAAATCACATCAGCTCACCGAACACCCGCCGGCCCAGCAGGTAGCGCAGGAGGATCGAGCCGCGGTAGATATACCGGGATTCGGACTTGCGGGCCCCGCGGATCGCCCGCCGCTTGCGGGAGAGTGCCCCGTGCCAGCGCAGGAAGTCGCGCCATGCCCGGAAGACGGCCCGGAAGTTGTCGGCACGCCCCTGCACGAGGTACGACAGCGCCGCCAAGAGGTCCAGCGCCGGACGCAGGAGGGCCACCAGCACCCGCTGCCCCGGAGACGAGCACTTGTAGAGCATCGCCAGGTTGTTGCGGTGGTTGTAGAAGACCTTGGAGGGGGTGTCGGTCTGGAGCGTGCCGCCGCCGAGGTGGTAGACCCGGCTTTGGGGCACGATCCGCACGCGGTAGCCCGCCAGCTGCATGCGCCAGCAGAGGTCTATCTCCTCCATGTGGGCGAAGAAGTCGTCGTCGAAGCCCCCCAGCGCATGGAAGACGTCGGCCCGGCAACAGAAGGCCGCGCCGCTCACCCAGAACAGGTCGCGCGCATCGTCGTACTGCCCCCGGTCCTCCTCCACCGTGCGCAGGATGCGCCCCCGGCAGAAGGGATAGCCCAGAAAGTCAATGTAGCCGCCCGCCGCACCGGCATATTCGAAGCGGCTGCGGTCCAGCCACGAGATAAGCGTCGGGGCGACGGCCGCGACGTCGGGATGGCGCTCCAGCGTATCGAGCAGCGGCCCGAGCCACCCCGCGGGGGTCTCGACATCGGAGTTGAGCAGCACATAGCAGTCCGCCTCGATCTGCTCCAGCGCCCGGTTGTAGCCTCCGGCAAAGCCGTAGTTGCGGTCCAGCCGCACGACGCGCACCGTCGGGAACTCGGCGGCAAGCAGCGCCAGCGAGTCGTCGGTCGATCCGTTGTCGGCGACGACGACCTCCACGCCCGACGGCGCCGTCTGCACGACGCTCGGCAGGTAGCGGCGCAGGTGGCCGGCTCCGTTCCAGTTGAGTATGACGATTTTAACGACTGACATTCGGACGTTTGTGTTTCCAGCGGCGGTGCGACCACATCCACAGTTCGGGCTGTTCGCGGATCATCGCCTCCAGACGATAAACGTAACGCTCCGTGATTTCGTATGCGGCCACCTCCTCCTCACCGTCATAAATCTGCTCGAACGACATCTCGTAGCGGCCCCGCTGCACGCGGCGCATCCGCACGAAGAAGACCGGCAGATGGCAGCGCAGCGCGAGTTTCTCACCGCCGTCAAAGAAAATCGTATCCTGATTCAGGAAACGGAACCAGTGGCTGTCGGGCCGCTTGGGCGGATTCTGGTCGGCAATAAGACCCATTACAAGATTCTTGCCGTCGACGCCCCGCTCGCGGTTGCGCAGGTAGAAACGCAGGCTGTCCTTCATCGGGACGGTCATCGCACAGTCCGAATTGCGCAGCCGCTGGTAGAGTTCCTCCATCACGGCGCTGCGCAGCGGATGGTAGACCGCCACGAGCATCTGCGAACGTTCGTACAGTCCCCAGTAGGAGCTGTACTCCCAGCAGCCGTAGTGGGCCGAAAGGGCGATCCAGTCGCGTCCGTGCACGGCTGCGCAATGTGCGTCGAGATCCTTCACGGTGAGCACCGTGCGGGCCTTCTCCTCGCTCATGTGGGCCATGTTGATCGTATCGACGAATATCTCGGCCAGCGTCCGGTAGAAGCGGCGGCGGATCACGGCGAGCTCCTTCTCGCTCTTCCCGGGGAAGGAGTTGCGCAGGTTGCGCCGCACGACCTTCATGCGGTAGCGCAGGCAATAGTAGAGCAGCACGAAGAGCAGGTTCTCGACCACGTAGTACTTGAACCAGTAGGGCATCATGGCAAACAGACGCGATGTCTGCCACAGACACTCCAGCCATACGCGCTGCGCGACGTTCAGTTCATTGCTCCTCATGCGTCCGGCGGGGTCAGGGTTCGACGAAAAGCTTGACATTCGCCACCTTGGTCCGGATGCGGAGCCACTGCGCCAGCGTCGTGCGGTCGATCGAGTCGCCGGGGTTGCGCGGCGTCACCACGCAGACGAGCGTCGTATCGAGGGGCTCTCCCCCGACGTCGAACGTCACGCCCTTGGTGAGCGAGATGGCCCGCACGACGGGCATCATGGCCCCCACTTCGCGCGAAATGTCGTCCACCTCGACATCCGTAACGCGGTAACGGCGCAGCTGGGCCGTCATCTCGCCGATGCGGCGGTTCTTCTCCTCGAGCAGCTCCGTATAGCTCTGCTGCAGCGACGCCACGTCGACGCGGTCGGCCGTATTGGCCTGCCGAACGACCAGTTCGGCCCGCTCCAGCCCGAAGCCTGCCAGCTGCGCCCGGGCATTCTCGATCACCTCGTCGTCGAGGGGTTCGCCGAGCAGCAGTAGCTCGATCTGCGAGGGGTGCTTGCCGCGCGCATAGTGCTTGTTGCACTCGATCACGCGCGTATTGGGGAAGTTGAAGACCTGCGCCACGTATTTGTCGGCCGTCGCCTCGAAAAGCGACACGCGGACCATGTGGAAACCGATGATGACGCTCGGGATGAAGGTCACGAGCGTGATGGCCATCATCAGGCGCTTGACGTTGCGCTCGCGCACCTTGTCGATGAAGACCTTTTTCTCGTACTTGAGGAAGCGCACCACGAGGTAGGTGGCCAGGGCGATGAAGACCGAGTTGATGAAGAAGAGGTAGAAGGCCCCGAGGAAGAAGCGTATCTGCCCCGTCGCCAGGCCGAAGCCGGCCGTGCAGAGCGGCGGCATGAGGGCCGTGGCGATAGCCACGCCCGGGATAACGGTCGAGGTGCGGTCCTGCCGCGTCTGCGCCACGATGCCCGCCAGACCGCCGAAGAAGGCGATCAGCAGGTCGTAGGTCGTCGGCATGGTGCGGGCCAGCAGCTCGCTGCTGTTCGACGAGAGGGGCGAGATGAAGAAGTAGGTCGTCGCCGTGATGATCGCCACGATGAACATCAGCGCGAAGTTGCGCAGCGACTTTTTCAGCAGGTCGAAGTCGTTGATGCCCAGCGAAAGGCCGACGCCCATGATCGGGCCCATGATCGGCGAGATCAACATCGCGCCGATGATGACGGCCGCCGAGTTGACGTTCAGACCCAGCGACGCGACCATCGCCGCGAAGATCAGCACCCAGAGGTTCACGCCCCGGAACTCGACGCCTTTCGAAATCGAGGCCACGACCTCGTCGCGCTGCGCCGTATCCTCGTCGAGGCTGAACCGGTCCTTGAGGAACTCGCGCACCTCGCCGATCCAGGTCGAGAAGGCGCTTTTTGCCGGTTCCGTATCGTTCGTTTGAGGTTTGTTTTCCATCTCTTCCATGTTGTTTTTTATTCGGATTCAGAAATCGTTTCACCCTCCGTATCGCACCCGCCACGAAGACGCTTCGCGCGGGGTTTCCCGGCCACGACGAGGACAAACTCCCCGCGGGGCTCCGTCTGACGGAAATGTTCGAGCACCTCGGCCACCGTGCCGCGCACGGTCTGCTCGAAATGCTTGGTCAGCTCGCGCGACACCGAGACGGGGCGGTCCGCACCGAACGTCTCGGCAAACTGCTCGAGGCACTTCACCACGCGGTAGGGCGACTCGTAGAAGACCATCGTCCGCTCCTCGTCCGAGAGGGCCTGCAGACGGCCCGCACGCCCCTTCTTCTGGGGCAGGAAGCCTTCGAAGCAGAAACGGTCGCACGGGAAGCCGCTCTGCACGAGCGCCGGAATCAGCGCCGTGGCACCGGGCAGCGTCTCGACCTCGATCCCCTCTTCCACACACGTGCGCACGAGCAGGAACCCCGGGTCGGAGATGCCGGGGGTTCCGGCGTCCGAGACCAGCGCGGCGTTGCGGCCCGCGGCAATCGACTCGGCGACCAGGCGGACCGTGGCGTGCTCGTTGAACTTGTGGTGCGAATAGAGTTTCTTCTCGATGCCGAGGTGGCGGAGCAGCACCGACGTCGTCCGCGTATCCTCGGCCAGGATGAAGTCCACCTCACGCAGGACATTGATTGCCCGCAGGGTGATGTCGTCCAGATTCCCGATGGGCGTGGGTACGATATAGAGTTTTGCCATGAAGTTATGCGAATTTGCGTTCGAGCAGCTCCATGAGGAGCTTTGCGCCGTCCGAATTGGCATTCCAGGCGTAGTGCTCGGCAATGTAAATCATGCAGTCGTCGAGGTTGTCGAAGGCGTTGAGCGCCCGGATGGCAATCTCGTAGGAGGCGCCGTCGCCGCCGAACAGGTCACGGATCATCAGGAACTTGTCGTTGATGCCGATCGCCCGGCGCAGGTCCGTGACGGGCTCGCTGCGGCGCAGTTCCGACGCGATGTCGCGCGGCGGGGCAATCGTGTCGGCCAGCGTCTGCACGTCGTGGTTGATGACCTCGCCCAGCACGGCGCCGCTGCGCGGTGCGCTCTCCGGCGTCGGGATAGCTGCCGAGTCGTCCCCGGCAGGCTCCGCCGCCGGTTCCGGCTCTCCGGCCTTCGGGGCGGAGGCGTTTTCGGGCTCCCGTGCAGCCGCAGGGGATGCGGCTTCCGGCGCGGCCTGCGTATCCGGTGCCACGGAGATATCCACCACGGAAAAGACGTCATCGTCCGACTCCGCCGCGGCATCCGCGGGCGTCGTCCGTGCAGCCGGCGCCTCCTCGACCGCAGGCGCCGGAGCGGGCTCCGGAACGACGGGCTGTGCGGGTCGGGGCGATGCGGACTGCGAGGTCGTATCGTAATCGTAGAGCGACATGATGACGCGCTGCTTGTGGCGGTGCCGCACGATCGGCTCCTCCAGTCCGAAGAGCGTCGGCGCCACCCGTGCGGAAGATGCCCGCGCCGAGACATGCTCTGCGGCAGGTTCGGATGATGCGGCGGGCTCTTCAGCCGGCCCCGCAACAGCCGGAGTATGCTCCGCGCCGGAAACAGCAGGCTCTGCCGGAGCAGATGGTTCGGCGGGAGCGGACGGTTCTGCCGCCGACAGGACAGTCTCTTCGGCCGGCCCCGACGGAAGCTCCGCGGCAGGCTCGGATACCGGTTCCGCAGCGGGGTTCTCTTCCGGCTCACCGGCAGGTTCCGGCGCCGGTTCTTCAATCGGTTCTTCAGCCACCGGTTTTTCAGCCGTTTCCTCGACCGGGGCAAGGTCCACGAGGGTCAGCTCCCCGATCTGCGGATTGCCGCTCTCCTCCCCTTCCGCAGCCGGGCACTCCGCCGCGGTCGCTCCGGCCAGCGGGGCTGCCGGTTTATCGGCAACCGGGACAGCCGGTTCACTCCAATCGGGAATCTCCTCCGCAACCGGCTCCTCCTCTGCGGCTTCCGACGCCGCGGCTTCGGGCGCCGCAAATGCGGCCTCGGGTTCTCCGGCAACAGGTTCATCCGCAACAGGTTCGTCGGCAACGACGGCTTCGGCGACGGGTTCATCCCCGGGATATTCTCCGGCAGTCGCTGTCAGCGGCAGTCCGTCGGCAACGGTTTCTGCGGAGAAGGGCTCATCCGGCACCGGCGCCCCGGCTCCGGGCGTGTCCGCAACCTCCCGCTCGTCGTCCGCGGCCTGCGGTTCGTCGCCCGCAATCTCCTCGTCGGAGAGCGCCCCGAGCGAGAGCATCTCACCCAGATCGATTGCGACGGGCAGGGGCACCTGTTCGGCCTCCCCGTCCGCCGCGGGGGCCGCGCCGCCGAAGCGCAGCATCTCGTACAACGTCCGCAACTTCTCGAGCGCCAGGTCGCGTTCGACGGCAGGTATTTCGTCCGGCCCGCTCCACCCCTCGACGAGGGCGGTCAGGCGGTGCAGTTCCGTGCGAAGGCTTTTCAACTCCATCATCGTGTCAACTTTTGCAGCCAAAGATACGAATAAAGCGCCTTACGACAAAACAAAGCGCCCGATAATTTCCATTCGGCGCCCTTCGGGGCGGATCCGGAGGAAATAAGCGCGAAAAAGACCGCTTTCCGGCACGCGAAAGGTACGCGGAGCGAGAAAATTCGTATCTTTGCACGACAATCCGACGAATAATTTAATTACGAGATAAGAATGGCTTTACAATGCGGCATCGTGGGCCTGCCCAACGTGGGCAAGTCGACGCTTTTCAACTGCCTCTCCAACGCAAAGGCCCAGGCGGCCAACTTTCCCTTCTGCACGATCGAGCCCAACGTGGGCGTCATCACCGTGCCCGACCAGCGGCTCATCCGCCTGGCCGAGATCGACAACCCCAAGCGCGTGATCCCCACGACGATCGAGATCGTCGACATCGCAGGACTGGTCAAGGGCGCCTCGAAGGGCGAGGGGCTGGGCAACAAGTTCCTGGGCAACATCCGCAACACGAACGCCATCATCCACGTGCTGCGCTGCTTCGACAACGGCAACATCACGCACGTCGACGGGTCGATCGACCCCGTGCGCGACAAGGAGATCATCGATACGGAGCTGCAGCTCAAGGACCTCGAGACGGTCGAGAACCGTCTGGCCAAGACGCAGAAGGCGGCCACGTCGGGCGGCGACAAGCAGGCCAGGCGGGCCGTGGAGCTGCTGTTGCAGTACAAGTCCGTGCTGGAGCAGGGGCGCAGCGCCCGCACGGTGGAGCTCGAGAAGGAGGACCGCAAGCTGGTCGCCGACCTGAACCTGCTGACGGACAAGCCGGTGCTCTACGTCTGCAACGTCGACGAGCAGAGCGCCGCAACGGGCAACGCCTACACCGAAGCCGTGCGTGCGGCGATCGCCGACGAGAAGGCCGAGATGCTCGTCATCGCGGCGGCCACCGAGGCCGACATCGCCGAGCTGGAGAGCTACGAGGAGCGGCAGATGTTCCTTGAGGACCTCGGGCTCAAGGAGTCGGGCGTGGCGCGCCTGATCAAGTCGGCCTACAGGCTGCTCAACCTCGAGACCTTCTTCACGACCGGTGCCGACGAAACCCGCGCCTGGACCTACGTCCGCGGCATGAAGGCCCCGCAGACGGCCGGCATCATCCACACGGACTTCGAACGGGGCTTCATCCGCGCCGAGGTCATCAAGTACGACGACTACGTCACGCTCGGCTCGGAAAAGGCCTGCCGCGACGCCGGCAAGATCGGCATCGAGGGCAAGGAGTACGTCGTGCAGGACGGCGACATCATGCACTTCCTGTTCAACGTCTGACCCCGGGCCGCAGAGGCGGACACACCCCGGGCAACGGGTAACCAACGGCAACCAACCACCAAAATCCACGGATATGAAAAACAGCAGGTATCTCATTCTGGGCCTTGCGGCCATCGTCTGCGCCGTCGTGCTCGGCCGCGCCTACACCTACAAGTTCCGCGCCCAGGACACGATCGTCGTGACGGGGCTCGGCGAGACGGAGTTCACGTCGGACCTGATCGTCTGGTCGGGGGCCCTCACGGCCGAATCGCAGGACGCCGCGACGGGCTACGCCCGCATCGAGGACAACAAGGAGAAGGTGCGCCGCTACCTCATCGAAAAGGGCGTGCCCGAGGAGGCCGTCGTCTTCGAATTCGTCAACGTCGAGAAGCTCTACACGCCCGTCTACAACGCCAACGGCAACTGGGCCGGGCAGCGCTTCACGGGCTACGGGCTGCGGCAGCGCTTCACCGTGGAGTCGCGCGACGTGGAGACCGTCGAGCGCGTCTCGCGCGAGATCTCGTCGCTCATCGCACAGGGGGTCTCGATCGAGGCCTACGCCCCGGACTACTACTACACGCAGCTCGATGACGTGAAGATGGGACTCATCGAGACCGCCTCGGCCGATGCCCGCATGCGGGCCGAGAAGATCGCCGCGAACGCCGGGACGAAGATCGGCCGCGTGGCGTCGGCACGTATGGGGGTCTTCCAGATCACGGGCGCCAACACCAACGAGGAGTTCTCGGCCGGCGGGTCGTTCAACACTTCGTCGCGCCAGAAGAAGGCCCGCATCACCATGCGCATCGAGTACCGGGTCAAATAACCGCACGGCCCCGCCGGAAGGTCCGGCCCCGAGGTCCGGTGAAGACCGGAACGCCCGGCAGGGACCGAACCACCCGACAAAAACCAAACAGCCCGGCAGGGACCCGACAACCCGGCAAAAACCGAACCGCCCGGCAGAAACCCGACAGTCCGGCGACACGGGCGGCAGAAATAGCCCTGGCAGTAGAAAAACCCCGGGCGGCAGAAAGAGCCCCGAGCAACAGAAAAAGAAAATTCAATATTCAAAACACGATATGGAAAGACCTGTTCGGGTGCGCTTCGCACCCAGCCCCACCGGACCGCTGCACATCGGCGGCGTCCGCACGGCACTCTACAACTACCTCTTCGCCCGCCAGCACAAGGGCACGATGATCCTCCGCATCGAGGATACCGATTCGCAGCGCTTCGTGCCGGGCGCCGAGGAGTATATCATGCAGTCGCTCAAATGGTGCGGCATCGAGATCGACGAAGGCGTCGGTGTCGGCGGCCCCCACGCCCCCTACCGCCAGAGCGAGCGGCGCGAAATCTACCTCAAATATGCCCTGCAGCTCGTCGAGGCGGGCTGGGCCTACTACGCCTTCGACACGGCCGGGGAGCTCGATGCCCTGCGCCATGAGGCCGAGGCGCGCGGCGAGGCCTTCGCCTACAACTACACGGTGCGCGGGCGGCTGGCCACGTCGCTGGCCCTGCCGGCCGAGGAGGTGCGCGCACGCATCGACCGCGGCGACCAGTGGGTCATCCGCTTCAAGATGCCCGAGAACGAGGTGGTGGCAATGGACGACCTGATCCGCGGCCACGTCGAGGTCAACACCTCGACGCTCGACGACAAGGTGCTCTACAAGTCGGCCGACGCGCTGCCCACATACCACCTCGCCAACATCGTCGACGACCACCTGATGGAGGTCTCGCACGTCATCCGCGGCGAGGAGTGGCTGCCGTCGCTGCCGCTGCACTACCTGCTCTACAAGGCCTTCGGCTGGGAGGATTCGCAGCCCGCATTCGCCCACCTGCCCCTGCTGCTGAAGCCCACGGGCGGCGGCAAGCTCTCGAAGCGCGACGGCGACAAGATGGGCTTCCCGGTCTTCCCGCTCTTCTGGAAGAGCCCGGCGACGGGCGAGACGGCCCGCGGCTACCGCGAGGACGGCTACTTCCCCGAGGCATTCATCAACATGCTGGCGCTGCTGGGCTGGAACCCCGGCACGGAGCAGGAGCTCTTCACGATGCAGGAGCTCATCGACCACTTCTCGCTCGAGCGCGTCTCGAAATCGGGCGCGCGCTTCCAGCCCGACAAGGCCCGCTGGTTCAACGCCCAGTACATGCACCGCAAGACGGACGCCGAGCTGGCCGCCGTCTACCAGCCGATCCTGCGCGAGCACGGCATCGAGGTGCCGGACGAGGTGGCCGGACGCGCCGCAGGCATCATGAAGGAGCGCGCACAGCTCGTCACCGACCTCTGGGACCTGACGTCGTTCTTCTTTGTCGCCCCGACCGAGTACGAGGAGAAGCAGGCGCGCAAATACTGGAAGGGGCAGAACCCCGCCATCCTGCGCGAGCTGCGCTCCGTGCTGGAGGGGATCGACGACTTCTCGCTCGAGAACACCGAGCGCATCGTCCACGCCTGGATCGAGGAGAAGGGCTACGGCATGGGGCAGGTGATGAACACGCTGCGCCTGGCGCTCGTGGGCGCCGGCAAGGGCCCGGGCATGTACGACGTGACGGCATTCATCGGCAAGGAGGAGACGCTGCGCCGCATCGACAACCTGCTCGCAAACCTCAAACCCGCGGATGCGGAGTAGCATGGTAACGATCGAACAGCATGTCTGGGGCATGACCCCGGAGGGCGAGGCAATCATCCTCTACACGCTGACCAACGGGCAGGGGGCGCAGCTGCGCCTCTCGAACTTCGGCGCCGCGATCGTCTCCCTCACGATGCCCGACCGCGAGGGCCGCATGGCCGACGTGGTGCTGGGCTACAAGCATCCCGAGGGCTACTTCTACGACGGGGCCGCCGCGGGCAAGAGCGTGGGCCGCTGCGCCAACCGCATTGCGGAGGGGCGCATGACGATCGACGGCGAGACCTATGCGCTGGAGATCAACAACGGCCGCAACCACCTGCACGGCGGGACGAAGAACTTTGCCAACCGCGTCTGGGAGAGCCGCGTGGAGACCAACCGCGTGGTGATGTCGCTCCTCTCGGAGGACGGCGACCAGGGCTACCCGGGTGAGCTGAACGTCGAGGCGGTCTTCGACTTCGACGACGACAACGCCGTGGAGATCACCTACCTGGCCCGGACCGACCGGACGACGGTCGTGAACCTCACGAACCACGTCTACTTCAACCTCGCGGGCGAGGCGAGCGGTTCGGTGCTCGACCACGAGCTGCGCCTGAACGCCTCGCAGGCCCTCGAGATGAACCAGTGGCAGATTCCCACGGGCCGGCGGCTCGACGTGGCCGGCACGCCGCAGGACTTCCGAGAGTTCCGCACGTTCCGCCCGGGCATCGACGCGGAGTTCAACCACATCCGCGACTTCAAGGGCTACGACCATCCGTTCGTCATCGACGGCTGGCAGCCCGACATTCTGGGCGAGGTGGGCACGCTGCGCGACCCGCAGTCGGGCCGCAAGGTCGACATCCTCTCCTCGCAGCCGAGTGTGATGGTCTACACGGGCAACTGGCTTGCGGGCGGATGCCCCGAGACGAAGTCGGGCGGCCGCTACGCCGACTACGCCGGCGTGGCCATCGAGTGCCAGAACTTCCCCGACGCGGTGAACCACCCCGATTTCCCGTCGCCGCTGCTCCGCCCGGGCGAGCTCTACTGCCAGAAAATCGTCTTCCGCTTCGGCGTCTGCTGACACCGGAAGAAGAAAAACAACCCTACGTATGCGGGGCCGGAATCAGTGTTCCGGTCCCGCATGTTTTATCCGGCTCTGCTGCGTTGTGGCCACGGCGGACCGGCGGTCATTCGGGCAGTCCGTGGGCGGAGATGTATGCGAGGATCTCCTCGCGGCGCGCCCGGGGCGTGACGTTCTGCCGGACAACCAGCAGGTACGAGCGGCGTATCTGCTCGCGGATGAAGGCGTCGGGCAGGTCGGAGGCCGTCGGCACGGCATTCCAGTGGCGCTTGTTGAAGTGGGGCGCCGTCGTGATCTCGGGATGGCGCTCGCGCAGCAGCAGCGCCTCGTCGGGATCGCACTTCACGGCGACCCAGCCGAATTCGACCATGTCGGCGCAGGCATACATCCTGCCGCCGATCTTGTAGACCAGCGTCGTCTCGTCGAAGGGCGTACACTCCTCGGTCAGGGGCAGCGACAGGCAGTAGTCACGGAACGTCAGCACATCCATACGGAATCTGTTTTTGCGTAAAGATAGCCATTTTTCCGTTACATCCCGCCGCAGCACGGCATTTCGGCAACCGCCTGCCGCCGCAAGCGGCCGTCATCGACCCCTCATCGGCCTGTCACGGCCCAACCGCTGCGGCCCGTCACGTTGGTACGGCATTTGCAACGAGGAGAGCAGGTAAAACCAAAAATCAGCAAAACATGAAAAAATTTCTCCTCATCGTCCCCGTGCTGGCGCTCTTCGCCGCGGCATTCGTCGGCTGCACACAGCAGCAAAAGTGGAACCACGAACAGCGCAAGGCCATGCGCGAAGCGCTGCGCGACTACCGGAAGATGGTCTATCTCGAAGACCTGACCGACCCTGAATTCGTGCTCTTCACCGACGAGGTGGCCAACACGCTCGAAGGCAGCTACCCCGTCTACACGACCTTCATCGAGATGGAGGGCGTGAACGACACGGTCGACATGGTCGTCGTGACGACGATCGTCGAAGAGCTCGACGCCGACGCCCGCAACATGCGCCACATCTTCCCCTACGACTACCTCGTGGCCGAGGGGGTTCTGCCCGAAGGGCTCGACCTCGGGCAGCAGCACGCCTTCTACAACTGCCTGGCGGGCAAGGTCAACGACACCTACGCCTCGACCATGCAGTTCTTCAACGCCATCCTGGCCGACACGACCGACCTCTCGCAACTCCGCCAGCTGGAGACCCAGTGCGCCAACGACCTCTTCGGATGGGTCGTAACGGAGGTCGACATCATCGAGGAGGACTGATCCGCGCCTCTTCCCGCCATAAAGACAAGCGGGGGTGCCGTCCATTTGACGGCACCTCCGCATTTTGCGTATGCACCGGATCACTTGTCGGCAAAGAGCGACCGGGCGATGCCCAGCTCCAGGCCGCGCAACTCGGCCAGGCCGCGCAGACGGCCCAGGCACGAATAGCCGGGGTTGGTGCGCTTCTTCAGGTCGTCGATCATCTGGTGCCCGTGGTCCGGCCGCATCGGAATCGAGACCTTACGCCGCTGCTGCACCTCCAGAAAGGCCTTCATCACCTCGTACATCGGCACATCGCCCTCGAGGTGGTTCGCCTCGTAGAAGTTGCCCTCGGCATCGCGCTGCGTGGAGCGCAGGTGTACGAAATTGACGCGGTCGCCCCAGCGGCGCATCATCCCCGACAGGTCGTTCGCCGCCGAGACGCCGAGCGAACCCGTGCAGAGGCACAGTCCGTTTGAGGGGTTGGGCACGGCCTCGACCAGCCGCCGGAAATCCTCCTCGGTGGACATGATGCGCGGCAGGCCGAGGATCGGATAGGGCGGATCGTCGGGATGGATCGCCAGCACGGCACCGACCTCGTCAGCCACGGGGGCGATCTCGCGCAGGAAGGCGATCAGGTTGCCGCGCAGCGTCTCGGCATCGACGTCGCGGTAGCGGTCCAGTTCGTGCTGGAACTGCTCGAGCGTGAAGCTCTCCTCCGAGCCGGGCAGCCCGGCGATCATGTTGCGCGTGATGAGCTCCTTCTCGGCGTCGTCCATCCGCTCATAGCGGGCGCGCGCCACGGCCTGCTCCGCCTCGGTGTACTCGCGCCCGGCGCTGGGGCGCTTCAGGATGTAGAGGTCGAAGGCCATGAAGGCCGCCCGCTCGAAGCGCAGAGCCCGCGAGCCGTCGGGCAGCTCGTAGGCGAGGTTCGTGCGCGTCCAGTCCAGCACCGGCATGAAGTTGTAGGTGATGACGCGGATGCCGCATGCCGCGAGGTTGCGGATCGACTGCTTGTAGTTCTCGATATAGCGCCGGAAGTCGCCCGTGCGGGTCTTCATGTGCTCATGCACGGGGACACTCTCGACGACCGACCAGACGAGGCCCGCATCGGCGACCGTCTGCTGCCGGCGGCGGATCTCCTCGATGCTCCACACCTCACCGTTGGGAATGTGGTGCAGCGCCGTCACGATGTCCGTGGCGCCGGCCTGCCGGATGTCCTCCAGCGTGACGGGGTCGTTGGGTCCGTACCACCGCCAGGATTGCTTGCAAAGATACATGGTCCGTGCGTTTTAGATGGAGAAGGCGTCGAAACCGCCGTCGACGACGGCCAGCGCCCCCGTCACGAACGACGAGGCGTCGCTGATCAGGTAGTGGATCGTACCGAGCAGCTCCTCGGGCTCGGCGAAGCGGCCCGCGGGCGTGTGGGCGATGATCGTCCGCGCACGGTCCGTGTAGGAGCCGTCGGGATTGGTCAGCAGCGCCCGGTTCTGGTTCGTGAGCAGGAAGCCCGGGACGATGGCGTTCACGCGCATCTCGGGGCTGAACTTCATGGCCAGTTCGGCGGCCATGTACTTCGTGTAGTTGCCGATGGCGGCCTTCGCGGCGCCGTAGCCCACCACGCGGGTCAGCGGACGCAGCGCCGACTCGGAGCAGAAGTTGACGATCACACCCTTCCTGCGGGCCGTCATGGCCTCGCCGAAGACGGTCGTCGGCAGCACCGTACCGAAGAGGTTGAGATCGACGACACGCCGGAAGGCGTCGATCTCCAGATCGAGAAACGTCTTGTCGGGGGCGATCGTCGCGCCGCCCATGTTGCCGCCCGCGGCATTGAGCAGCACGTCGATGTGGCCCCAGTCGCGCAGGATCGTCTCGCGGTTCGAGACGAGCACGTCGCGGTTGAGCACGTCGGTCACGAGGAACATCGCCTCGCCGCCCGCTTCGCGGATCGAAGCCACAAGCTCCTCGCCCGCCTTTTCATCGCGGTCCAAGATGACCACGCGCGCGCCCTGTTCTGCCAGATAGCGGCAGATCGAACGCCCCAGAATGCCGGCGCCGCCCGTTACGACGACAACCCGGTCCCGAATGTCAAACAGATTTTTCATGGTTAATATATGTTGGTTCTGTAATAGCCGATGTTCTCCCTGAGCAGGATGTCGATGGGCATGTTGTTGACCTGCTCGACCCGCGAGACGCCCGTGAGGTGCTCGTACAAGGCCCGCACGGCATAGTAGCCCTGCGCCTCGGGACGCTGGGCGATCAGCGCCGTGACGACGCCCCGGCGCAGCATCTCCTCGTTGCGCGGGATGACGTCGTAGCCCACCAGCCGCACGTCGCACCGCCCGCTCGCCGCGAGGTAGCCGCCCAGCAGGTGGCACGTCGAATTGAAGGTCACGGCCCCGGCGATGCGGGGATTCTCCCCGAACAGCGCATCGAGCTGCTGGCGGTTGTACTCCTCGTCGCGGATGCGCAGCCGCACATCAAGCAGCCGCCCCCGGAATCCCGCCGCGGCGAGGTAGTCGCGGAAGCCCCGCTCGCGGTAGCGGCACTGGTTCGAGCCGCCGTCGCCCGCATGCACGACGCTGCCCACGACGATGTCGGCATCCGCGGGGATGCGGTCGGTCAGCAGCCGCGCCGCCACGGCCCCCGCGTCCGACGACGCGGTGCCGAAATAGGCCAACCGGTTGCACTCGGGGATATCCGAGTCGACGAAGACATAGGGAATGCCGCGTGCGTCGAGCTCGCGCGTCAGGGGCACGACCTGCTCCGCGAAGAGCGTGGCGATCACCACGCCGTCGACCGCTTCGGTGCGGAGCGTGGCGACAACCTCGCCGAACGAAGCCCTGTCGTACTGGTCGAAGCGGCATTCGCGCAGCTCGAAGTTGTAGCGGGCGGCCTCGGCGGCGGCCCGCTGCACCCCCTGCTCGACATCGGCCCAGTAGTCGCCCTCCGAGAATTCGGGGATGACGACCCAGAGCGTCTGCCGCCGGCCCGATGCCAGCGAACGCGCAAGCAGGTTGGGCCGGTAGTCGACCTCGCGGAGCACCTCGTTGATGCGGGCGAGGTTCGCGGCCGAGACCTTGCCGCGGTTGTGAATCACGCGGTCGACCGTCGCCACGGAGACCCCCGCCATGCGGGCGATGTCCACGATGCGGATGTTGGAAGGGATATGCGGTTTGTCGTCCATCGTACAGTCGGGTTTTGCCGAATACGTCCGTGTTGCTGTCCGCCGGCGCCGCGTGCCTGGCGTTTCGACGCCCGCACGGAAACCGGCCCATACCGGGGAGCGCCGGATCGGCCCGACCCTACCCCGCCGCATCCTGAAGACGGGAGCCGACCCGCCTTTGTCGAAGCCCGGCCTTCGATCTCCGAATGCGCACTGCAAAACTATGCAATTATTTTCAAAAAACCAAGTGTGTGCGCACACATCTTTATTTTTTCACAAAAAAAGAGAAGCTGAAGCTTCTCTTTTCATGCCTAACTTTTCCGCACAGCCGCGGAAACGGATTGTTCGGACCCGGAATTCGGCACTTCCATCCGACCGCCTGAAAAGCCGGGCGCCCCTATGCCTCCGGACGAAGGTCCCGGCAATCCCGGAGGGAGTTTCGCGCCCCGGACAGCAGCTCGCTATTCGGACGCACCTTTTGCCTTCCGCCCGTCCCTTCGTGCGGGGGCCACGGCCTGCGCAGCCCCGCCCGCACACTGCTCCGCAGCATGCCGCTCGTAGAACTCGCGCGCCACGACGATGCGGATCGCCTTGTGGAGCACCGAAAATTCCAGCGGCGTCTCGCCCAGCAGCTCGCCGTCGGCCTCGACCGAGACCTCGGGCGAGGATTCGATGCGGATGCGGCTGCCGCGCTCCTGCAGGATGTGGCGGATGCGGTAGATGCCGCCGTTGAAGAGGTAGCGGAAGCGGAAGAGGATGTGCCAGAAGTGGATCGGACGGATGAGCGACAGGTCGAGCTGCCCGTCGTCCGCGACGGCTTCGGGCAGCTGCTGCATGCCGCCGCCGTTGAACTTGCAGATGCCGATGGCGATCGAGAAGAGCAGGTTGTTGTAGACCAGCCGGTCGTCGACCCACACCTTCACACCCGTCGACTTGTAGCGGAAGTAGGACTTCACCAGGCACCACGTATAGCGCCAGCGGCTCTTGTGGCCCTTCTTCTTCAGGTGCGAGAGCTTGCGGATGACCTGCGCGTCGAAGCCCACGCCCGCGACATTAGCGATGTAGCGGCTCTGACGGTAGTGCGACTCCTCGTAGGAGACCACGCCGACATCCTGCAGGAAGGAGTAACCCTCGCGGATGGCCCGCACGGCGTCGCGGTAGCGGTTCGAGATGCCGAACGTGCGCACCCAGTCGTTGCCCGTGCCGACGGCCACGACGGCCAGCAGCACCTCGTCGGGGCGCACCTCCTGCTGGATGAACAGCCCGTTGACCACCTCGTGCAGCGTGCCGTCGCCGCCGACAACGATGATGCGGCGGTAGCCCTGCCGGACGGCCGTGACGGTGAGCTCCGTGGCGTGGAACTTGTGCTCGGTGAAGACCGGTTCGCAGGGTATGCCGGCATCGCGCAGGTGTTTCGAGACCTGCGGAAAATGGTCAAGCCCGCGGCCGCCGCCGGCCACGGGATTGACGATGACAAACCATTTCGATCCGGGATTTTCCACAGCGCCTACTTTTCGGGAATGTTACGCAGCGTCTGCACCAGGAAGTCGTAGAACTTCGCCACCGAGGCAATCTCGACCTTCTCGTCGGGCGAGTGGGGGTAGCAGATCGTCGGGCCGAACGAAATCATGTCCAGCGCCGGATACTGGCTGCCGATGATGCCGCACTCCAAACCGGCATGAATCGCCGTGACGGTGGGCCGCGTGCCGTAGAGCTGCTCATAGGAGGCGGTCATGGCCTTCAGAATCGGCGACTCCATGTTGGGGTTCCAGCCGTTGTAGCTGCCCGAGAGCTCGACCTCGGCGCCCGCCAGCGTGAAGAGCGCCTCAAAGGCCGCGCCGAGCGCCTCCTTCTCGGAGTTGACCGAGCTGCGCAGCAGGCTTTGCAGCTTTACGCTGCTGCCGTCCGAGACGACGCGCGCCAGGTTCGAGGAGGTCTGCACCAGCCCCGGCATGGCCGTCGACATGCGCTGCACGCCGTCGGGGCACGCCACGACGCACTTCGTGAGTTTCACCGCCAGCTCCGCGGGCAGCATCTGCACGGGACGCTCGCAGCGCGCCGCCCCGATCGAGATACCCTCCTCGATGCCGGCGAACTCCGCACGCACGACCTGCTCGTAGGCCTTCAGCGCAGCGACCAGTTCGTCGTAACGGGCCGCATCGACCAGCACGACTGCCTCGGCCTCGCGCGGAATGGCGTTGCGCAGGCCGCCGCCGTCGACCGAGCAGAGCGTCAGCTCGGGATAGGCATTCAGGAAGCGGAAGAGCAGCTTGTTGGCGTTGGCGCGCTGGCAAACGATCTGGATGCCCGAGTGTCCGCCCTTGAGACCCCGCACCGTGATGCGCACGGCCGCACGGCCGTCGTCGGGCGTGGAAACCGGAGTGTACGGGAAGGCGATGTTGACGTCGAGACCGCCCGCGCAGCCCACGTAGAGTTCGCCCTCGGTCTCGGAATCGAGGTTCAGCAGGATGTCGCCCTGCAGTAGCCCCGCCTTCAGGCCGAAGGCGCCGTCCATGCCGGTCTCCTCCGTGGCGGTGAAGAGCGCCTCCAGCGGACCGTGCTCGAGCGTGTCGTCCTCGAGCACGGCGAGGATCGCCGCTGCACCGATGCCGTTGTCGGCCCCGAGCGTCGTGCCGTCGGCCGTCACCCACCCGCCGTCGATGTAGGCGTCGATCGGGTCCTTTTCGAAGTCGAAGACCTTGTCGTTGTTCTTCTGCGGCACCATGTCGAGGTGCGCCTGCAGGATCACGCCCTTGCGGCCCTCCATGCCCTTCGTGGCCGGTTTGCGCACGTAGACGTTGTGCGCCCCGTCCTCGCGGCACTCCAGCCCCTTCGCGCGGGCGAAGTCGAGGATGTAACGGCGAATCTGCTCCTCATGGTGCGAGGGGCGCGGGATCCGCACGATTTCGGCAAAGTGTTTCCAGACGAGCGCCGGCTTGAGCGCCGTTAAGTTTCTGTCCATGTCTATTCTTTTTTAAGGTTCCGTATTTCATCATTTTCCGACGCCGCAGGCTCCCCGGCGGCATGCTCGAAGGCCTCGACGATGTGTTTCACGAGCGGGTGGCGCACGATGTCGCGACGGTCAAACTCCACGATGCCGATGCCGTCGACCCCGCGCAGCAGCTCCATCGCCCTTACCAGTCCGCTGTCCGCCTTGCGCGGCAGGTCGACCTGCGTGACGTCGCCCGTGACGATGAAGCGCGCGTTGCGGCCCATGCGCGTGAGAAACATCTTGATCTGCGAGAGGGTCGTGTTCTGCGCCTCGTCCAGGATGACGAAGGCGTTGTCGAGCGTGCGGCCGCGCATGTAGGCCAGCGGGGCGATCTGCACGGTCCCCTCCTCCATGTACTTCACCAGCCGGGCCGGCGGGATCATGTCGTTGAGCGCATCGTACAGCGGCTGCAGGTAGGGGTCGAGCTTCTCCTTCATGTCGCCGGGCAGGAAGCCCAGCTTCTCGCCCGCCTCGACGGCCGGGCGCGTGAGGATGATGCGCCGCACCTGCCGCTCCTTCAGGGCGCGGACCGCCAGCGCGATGGCCGTATAGGTCTTGCCCGAGCCGGCGGGTCCCACGGCGAAGAGCAGGTCGTTGCGCTCGTACAGGCGCACGAGGCGCTGCTGGTTGACCGTGCGGGCGCGGATGATGTTGCCGTTGTTGCCGTAGACGATCACGTCCTTGTCGACCGGCGCCTCCGCAAGGGCCGTACTCCCGGCGAAACACTGGTCGACGACCTGCGAGGAGATGTGTCCGTACTTTATGTAATAGGCCACGAGCCCCTCCATGCGGCGCGCGAAGAGCTGCGTCTCGGCCTCCGGGCCCAGCGCCTTGAGCGTCGAGCCGCGCGCGACGATCTTCAGCGTCGGGAAAAACGACCGTATCTGCTCGAGATAGGCGTCCTGCGGCCCGTAGAGTTCGCGGGGATCGACCCCTTCGATAAGAATTTCCTTGCCGACTGCTTCCGTCATGATCTAAAAGAGGTATCCGAAGGAGAGTGCGACGTTGTACGAGCGGAGCTTGTCGAGCTTGCGTCCGTCGGGCAGCACGACGTCGTGCTTGGCCCGGAACTGTCCGTTGAAACGCACATCCACGAGCAGGTGGCGCAGCAGCGCCACGCCCGCACCCACCGTATAGGAGAGCGAGGGACGCACGCGGCCGAAGTCGATCAGGTCGCCGCCCGTCTTCTGCTTGCAGTCGTTCATCACCGTGAAGACCGGACCCGCATAGACCCGGAAGGGGCTGAGCAGCCGCAGCGACACCAGCACCGGCACGTCGATCGAGTTGGACTTGAGGTTCAGTTCATCGCCGCCCTCGGGACGGATGCGGAGCCCCTGGCGGACATAGAGAATCTGCGGTTCGACGGCGATGATGCCGACCTTCAGGGCGGTGACCATGCCGACCTGCCAGCCCATTTTGCTCCGCACCTCCGCACGGCTCATGTCGGTCGAGAAGTTCGGGACGTTGATACCGCCGATCACACCCCACTCCAGCCGCAGGCCGGGCAGTTGCGCCGAGGCGGGCAGCGCACAGAGGACGAAAAGTACGATGGTGATGATTTTACGCATAAATTCGGTTTTTTTGAGGTTTCGAATCAGTCTTTGCGTTGCAGGCGGCAGGCGGCCCACAACATGTAGCCGATCAGCACGGCCACGTAGAGCATTCCCGTGTGGGGATTGCCCGAAAGGCGGATGAGCGCTCCGCAGACGGGCCCCGAAACAGCCCCGGCGGCGATGGCCATGATCATCAGGCCGGCCACCTCGTTGGCGTGCTGCGCTTCGGCCTTCGTCGCCACGGCATAGAAGGTGGCGAAGACGCACGCCATGCCGAAGCCGAGCAGCCCGACGGCCGCATAGACCGCCGCCTCGCTGCGCACGAAGAGCAACACGAGGCAGAGCGCCAGCGCCCCGGCCATGTTCCACGCAAGGTATTTCACGTCCGAGATGCGCACGAGCACCCATGCCCCGACGAGCGTACCGACGATGCGGCAGGCATAGAAGCCCGTCGTGGTGAGGATCGAATCGGGGTTGTCGATCAGCCGCACGGAGAGGAAGCCGATGCCCACGTCGGCGGCGATGAAGCACGCCACGCCGAGTGTCGAGAGCAACACGCGGCGGTTGCGCAGCAGGGCGAAGCAGTCGTGCAGCCCGGCGGTATGATCCCGGCGCGGCGGTTCGGCGATCGGGGTCATCCGGAGCCAGATGCCGCCCACGACCGTGAGCGCGGCATAGATGGGCAGCAGCAGACGCCACGAGCCCGTCGCGGCGACAAGGGCCGTGACGATCGGCGCCAGCAGGAGCAGCGACGTATTGCGGAAGATCTGTCCGACGGTCAGGTAGCTGGTCATCCGCTTCGCGGGAACGATCGTCGCCAGCAGCGGGTTGACGGCCACCTGCACGATCGTATTGCCGATACCGAGCAGGCCGAATCCGGCGAAATACCACCCCAGCCCGCAGCCGGGGCCCGCGGCATAGGGCAGCAGCAGCCCCGCGAAGGTGAACAGATAACCCCACAGCGCCGTGGCGCGGCGCCCGATGCGGTTCATCAGGGCGGCGACCGGCGTCGAGAGGATCAGAAACCACAGGAAAACCATCGACGGCAGGAAGCTGACGGCCCCCTGCAGCTCTTCGGGAAACTCGGATGCGATGCGGCCCGTGATGGGCGCCACGATATCGCAGAAGCCCATGATAAAGAAACCCGCAAGCACGGGTCCGAGCACTCGTCCATCCACTTTTTTCACAGTCATTACACGGATACAATTTTTCAAAGTTACGTTTTTTTTCGAAAAAACGACACGCCCGGGGTCATATTTTCCCCTCCGCAGGCAAAAAGCGTGCGCAAGGGCATTTGGATTTGCCCGGAGATTTTCCTATATTTGTCTTGCAATCGCGTTTCCACAATGCTGTTTCTGTCAACATCCATAAACCTGACGCTGCCGATCGAGGACCCGATCCTGAAGTTCCTGCTCATCCTGGTCATCATCCTCGCGGCGCCGCTCATCCTCAACAAGCTCAAGATTCCCTACCTGCTGGGGCTCATCATCGCCGGCGCGGTGATCGGCCCCCACGGACTGAACCTCGTGCTGCGCGACAGCAGCATCATCCTCTCGGGCACGGCCGGACTGCTCTACATCATGTTCCTCTCGGGGCTCGACATGGACATGGCCGACTTCAAGCACAACAGCTGGCGCAGCCTCATATTCGGTCTCTACACCTTCTGCGTGCCGCTCGGGCTCGGCATCCTCGCCGGACACTACCTGCTGGGCTTCCCGATCTACTCGTCGGTCCTGCTCGCCGGGCTCTTCGCCTCGCAGACGCTCATCGCCTACCCCATCGTCAGCAAACTCGGCATCGCCCGCGACAAGTCCGTCACGATCTCCGTGGGCGGCACGGTCATCACCGACACGCTGGCCCTGCTGCTGCTCACGATCGTCGTGGGCATGGCCACGGGCAACGTCGACGACCACTTCTGGTGGCGGCTCGCCCTCTCGGTCGTGCTCTGCATCGTCGTCATCGCAGTGCTCTTCCCGCTGCTGGCGCACTGGTTCTTCAAACACGTCAGCGACAGCATCTCGCAATACATCTTCGTGCTGGCGCTGGTCTTCCTGGGCGCCTACCTCGCCCAGTTGGCCGGTCTCGAACCCATCATCGGCGCCTTCCTCTCGGGCCTGGCCCTCAACCGCCTCATCCCGCGCACGTCGCCCCTGATGAACCGCATCGAGTTCGTCGGCCACGCCATCTTCATCCCCTTCTTCCTGATCGGCGTGGGCATGCTCATCGACTACCGCGCCTTCTTCCGCGACTGGGAGAGCATCGAGGTCGCCGCGGTAATGATCCTGCTCATCACGGCCGCCAAGTACATCGCCGCCTTCCTCACGCAAAAGACCTTCCGCCTGTCGAAGGACCAGCGCACTGTGATCTTCGGGTTGAGCTCGGCGCACGTCGCCGCGACGCTCGCCGCCGTGATGGTGGGCTACAACGTCATCCTCGGCTACACGCCCGAGGGCGAGCCGATCCGGCTCCTGAACGAGAGCGTCCTCAACGGTACGATCCTCATGATCCTGGCCACCTGCACGATTTCGACCTTCGCCACGCAGCGCGGCGCCCACAACATCGCCATGGGCAATGCGCAGGAGAACGACGACGATCGCTCCCGCCGCCAGGAGGAGCACATCCTCATTCCCGTGGCCAACGAACGCTCGGCCGAGGAGCTCGTCGCCTTGAGCATCATGCTCAAGAAGGCCAAGGGCCCCAACGGGCTCTATGCCCTGAACGCCATCGACAACCGGGTCGAGGACCCCAACGTCGAAAAACGGGCCCGGAAGATTCTCGACGCCGCGGCATCGGCCGCCGCCGGGAGCGACATCTACCTGCAAACGCTGCTGCGTTACGACGTGAACATCTCGAACGCCATCGTCAGCGTGGCCCGCGAGCGCAACATCACCGACATCGTCATGGGCATGCACCACATGACGCCCGCCGTGCCGGGCATCGCCGGCATTCCCGTTCCGGCGGGTCCCGCCATCGGACGCATGGCGGCCGACGTGCTGGGCCACAGCAACATCACGACCTATCTCTACCATGCCGAACAGCCGCTGCCGACCGTCAAGCGCCACCTGATCGTCGTACCCGAGAAGGCCGAGAAGGAGGCCGGGTTCCAGATGTGGATGGACCGCATCCACCAGCTGGCCCGCAACTCGGGCGCCAAAGTCATCGTCTTCGCGCCCGAAAGCACGATGCCCTACCTGCGGACGTTCGGCCGCAAGCGCCCGGCGAACATCGACTTCGTGGTCTTCGAGCAGTGGGACGACCTGCCGTCGCTCGAGCACGACCTGCGGCAGGACGACTGCCTGTGGTTCGTCATGAGCCGCCGCGACCGCGTGTCGTACCACCCGGCCATGAGCCGCATCCCGCTCTACCTCGAGCAGCACTTCGCCGGGTACAGCTTCGTGCTGCTCTATCCCGTGCAGGCGGGCACCACCGACAACCGCTATCTGTAATCCGGAACGGTCCCTTCGCGCCCGCCGCAGCCTGTCCGTGCGGCGCACCCTGCCGGAACCCGCCCGGCGCCCGTGCCGCAAGCGGCGGCAAGGCGCCCGTACCGGAAGCCGCAGCAAGGCACCGCAGAAGGCAAAAAAACGGAAAAATTTTTCCGGAAAGCGGAATTACGCTATCTTTGCGCAAAATAGATGGAATTATGAGTCTCGTAGCAATCGTAGGACGCCCGAACGTCGGCAAGAGCACCCTCTTCAACCGGCTCGTGGGCGAACGCAAAGCCATTGTCGATTCGACGGCCGGCACCACGCGCGACCGGCACTACGGCAAGAGCGACTGGAACGGCCGCGAGTTCTCCGTGATCGACACGGGCGGCTACACGGTCAATTCGGACGACATTTTCGAAAACGAAATCCGCCGCCAGGTGCTGCTGGCCATCGACGAGGCGGACGTGATCCTCTTCGTCGTGGAGGTGACGACGGGCATCACCGACCTGGACATGCTCATGGCCGACATCCTGCGGCGCACCTCGAAGAAGGTGATCCTCGTCTGCAACAAGGTCGACAACAACGACCAGATCTACTCCTCGCACGAATTTTACGCCCTCGGGCTGGGCGACCCCTACTGCATCTCGTCGATGTCCGGAAGCGGCACGGGCGACCTGATGGACGCTATCCTCGCGGCGCTGCCCGCCGATACGGCGGCCGAAGAGGAGGAAAACCTGCCGCGTATCACGATCGTCGGGCGCCCCAACGTGGGCAAGTCGTCGATGACCAATGCCCTGCTGGGCGAGGAGCGCAACATCGTGACCTCGATTGCCGGCACGACGCGCGACTCAATCCACACGCGCTACAACAAGTTCGGCATGGACTTCTACCTGGTCGACACGGCCGGCATGCGCAAGAAGGGCAAGACGATGGAGGACCTGGAGTTCTACTCCGTGATGCGGTCGATCCGCGCCATCGAGAGCTCGGATGTCTGCATCCTGATGCTCGACGCCCAGCAGGGGCTCGAGTCGCAGGACCTGAACATCCACAACCTGATCGTCCGCAACCGCAAGGGGTGCGTCATCGTGGTCAACAAGTGGGACCTCGTCGAGAAGGAGAGCAACACGATGAAGGAGTGGACGGAGTTTCTCAAAAAGAAGCTCGCGCCGTTCAACGACATTCCGATCATCTTCACCTCGGTGCTCAACAAGCAGCGCATCCTCGAGGTGCTGCAGACGGCCATCCGCGTCTACCAGTCGCGCAAGCGCCGCATCTCGACCTCGGAGCTGAACGACTACCTGCTGCCGCTCATCGAGAACTACCCGCCCCCCGCCACCAAGGGCAAGTACATCCGCATCAAGTACGTGACGCAGCTGCCGACGCCGACGCCGCAGTTCGCCTTCTTCGTCAACCTGCCCCAGTACATCAAGGAGCCCTACCGCCGCTTCCTCGAGAACAACATCCGCGACCACTGGGACTTTTCGGGCGTGCCGATGCAGATCTACTTCCGCCAGAAATAAGAAATAAGGTGAAAAGTAAAAAGTGAAAAGTAAAAGGTAAAGGACCGGAGGGAACGGGACATTTTCCGGACACCACACGAAAACGGGGAGAGGCTTCAGACCGTCTCCCCGTTGTTTTTTCCGCGCTGGCGGAAGGCGGTGATGCTCTCGCCGTTCATCTTCGTGAAAAAGCGGCTGAAGGCCGCCGTATCCTCATACCCCAGCAGGTAGGCAATCTCCTTGGCGGGCTTCGAGGTGTAGAGCAACAGCCGGCGCGCCTCGGCATTGATGCGGTCGTGGATCACCTCCAGCGGTGAGGGGCGGCCGGACGCGGCAAAGAGGTTCGTGAGCGTCTTGGGCGATCGGTGCAGCATCGCGGCATACTCCTGCACGCGTTTGTGCGTGCGGAAATGGCGGTCCACCAGCAGGTAATACTGCCGCACGGTGTCGAAAAGCCCCTCGCGGTCGCCGCCGTCGGGGAACATGCCCCGGGCGATGCGCGTGCAGAGGATGATGAAGTGCCTGAGCTGCATGCGCAGCATCTCCTCGCGCAGGCCGTCCTCCACCTCGAACTCACGGCGCAGCGCCTCGACGACCTGCCCCAGCGCCTCCGTCTGCGCGGCATCGGGCGCAAGGCACATCACCTCCGACGTGCCGTTGAAGAGGAACCCGCTGCACGAGACCTCGCTCTCCTGACTGAACAGGCAATAGAAGTTGCTGTCGAAAAGCAGGGCGAGGTATTCGCCCGCGGGCTGCAGGTTGTCGATGCGGCGGACCGGCGCAAGGGGCATGAGCTGCCCCTCGCGGAGCGTCATGCGGACATGGTCCACCTCCAGCTGGAGGTCGCCGCGCCGCGCCCAGAGGAACTTGTACAGATCGGCATGGCGCGCCGTCACGCCCCGCTCGTGCAGGCAGTCGCACAGCACAATCCGACCCTGAAGCGGCGTATGGAAAGTCAGTTCCATGATTCTGCGGTTTTTTCTCCTCCCAAAGATAACACGATTCGGGCAAAATGCCGCCTGCCGCACCGTTTTTTCGGAACAGCATCGGCCATCCGCCCATAAAAAACCGGAAGAGCCGAAACTCCTCCGGTCTGAACCGTTATTGTATTGCCCCGTCGGAATGGCTGCCGCTGACCCGGGACGGAACCGTCCCACCGCACGGCGCACCGCATCACGGCCGCGGTCCCTGTCCGGACTTCTCCGAACTTGACCGCCCTCTCCGTCCGGCCCCTCCGGCCTTCTTCAGGTCGGTCCGTGCCCCGACGCGGCCACTTCCGCCCCCGAAGGCGGCAACGTCAGGCCTGCTCCGAACTGCCGCCCGCAGGCTGCGAACCTCCGGACTGCGGCGTTCCGGACTTGTCACCGCCGCGGCGATGACGGCGTCCCCCGCGATGGCGGCGGCGCTTGGCCGGTGCATTCGCGGCCTCGGCGGATGCCGGCGCGGAATTCCCCGCAGAAGCCGGTTCGGCAGCCGGCTGTGGCGCGGCCGGCGTGGCT
>NZ_CASFQD010000019.1 GCF_949296715.1 uncultured Alistipes sp.
AGAGCAGCTTCGCACCGTGCGTGATGACGCCGCCGGACTCCTGGGTCGTACCCGGCAGGAAGCCAGGCACGTCGACGAGCGTCACGAGCGGAATGTTGAACGCGTCGCAGAAGCGCACGAAACGGGCAGCCTTGCGGCTGGCGTTGATGTCGAGCACGCCGGCCATGAACTTCGGCTGGTTGGCGATGATGCCCACCGACTGTCCGTTGAAGCGGGCGAAGCAGGTGATGATGTTCTTGGCATAGTTGGCTGCCGACTCCAGGTACTCGCCGTTGTCGACGATGGCGCGGATCACCTCGGCCATGTCATAGGGCTTGTTGGCGTTGTCGGGGATGATCTCGTTGAGCGTATCCTCCAGACGGTCGATGCGGTCCGTGCAGACGGTCAGCGGAGCGTCCTCCATGTTGTTCTGCGGCATGTACGAGAGGAGCTTCTTGATGAGCTCGATGCCCTCCTCCTCGGTGTCGACGGCGAACTGGGCCACACCCGACTTGGTCGTGTGCATCACGGCGCCGCCCAGCTGCTCCTGCGTCACGTTCTCGCCCGTCACGGTCTTGACGACCTTCGGGCCCGTGAGGAACATGTTGGAGGTCTCCTTCTTCATGATGATGAAGTCCGTCAGCGCGGGCGAATAGACGGCACCGCCGGCGCAGGGGCCGAAGATGGCCGAAATCTGCGGGATGACGCCCGAGGCCATGACGTTGCGCTGGAAGATGTTGGCATAGCCGGCCAGGGCGTTGACGCCCTCCTGGATACGTGCGCCGCCCGAGTCGTTCATGCCGATGCAGGGGGCGCCGTTGCGCATGGCCATGTCCATGACCTTGCAGATCTTGTCGGACATCGACAGCGACAGCGAGCCGGCCGTCACGGTGAAGTCCTGTGCAAAGACGTACACCAGACGTCCCGCGATCGTGCCGTAACCCGTCACGACGCCGTCGCCGAAGGCGTGCTTCTTCTCCATGCCGAAGTCGTAGCAACGGTGGGTGACGAACATGTCGAACTCCTCGAAGGAGCCTTCGTCCAGAAGCATCTGGATACGTTCGCGGGCCGTGTACTTGCCCTTCTCGTGCTGCTTGTCGATCGCCTTCTGGCCGCCGCCCATGCGTGCGGTCTCGCGGTTCTCGATGAGCTGGCTGATCTTGTTCTGAATATCGCTCATAACGTGTGATTAAGTGATTGCTTTAATGAATGGCCGCCTGCCGCAAGGGTTGCTCCGAACCCGCAGAAGCCCGTCCGCACATTCCGCACGGACGGGCCGCACGCGGTCCTGTTCGACTCGATTATTTGTTCTTGTTCTCGCAAAGCTCCGTGAGGATGCCCTGGGTCGATTTCGGGTGCAGGAAGGCGATGGTCAGCCCCTCGGCGCCCTTGCGCGGCGTCTTGTCGATCAGACGGATACCCTTGGCCTCGGCATCGGCGAGCTGCTCCTCGATGTTCTCGCAGGCGAGCGCCATGTGGTGGATGCCCACGCCGCGGTTCTCGATGTACTTGGCGATGGTCGAATCCTCGGAGGTCGGCTCCAGCAGTTCGATCTTCGTCTGGCCCAGCATGAAGAAGGCCGTGCGCACTTTCTGATCGGCCACCTCCTCGATGGCATAGCACTTCAGACCCAGCACGTTCTCCCAGTAGGGGATAGCTTCATCAAGGCTCTTCACTGCGACGCCAAGATGCTCGATATGAGAAACTTTCATAGCAAATAAAGATTAAAGTTTAGTGAATGTTCCGGTTGTTGTTCGCTTGCTGTTATTTTGCGAACACAAAGATAGGCTAATCTTTTCGGAATAGCCAATTTTTGGGGCATTTTTTTGGCAATATTTTCGTCCGCAAAATCTCCGCCGGAGATCGCGCCGCCGAATATGCACAGCGCCGTGCGGAAAAGGGAGAGCGGGCCGCAGGCGCGGCTTTTCGCGCCGCCCCGCGCAAAAAAGCCCCGGAATATGGCAAATACGGCAAATTATTCGTATCTTCGCTCCGAACAAAGGCTCACCATGAAACACACCGTGCTTGCCCTGCTGCTCGTCCTGGCGCTGCTGCCCGGCGGCGCCGCAGCCCAGAACATCGCTCTCGGCGAGCGGGTTCCCGAGATCAAGAACACCGTCTGGCTCGACGGGCACCGCGCCGCGCCGGCCGCGATGACCTACATCGAGTTCTACCACTCGGCGAGCGAAATCTCCGCCGCGATGCTCGAACGGCTGTGCAGGCTCTGCGACGATCCGGAGTGCGACCTGCGCCTGATCATCGTCACGAAGGAGCCCGTCGAGCGGATCGCGCCGCTGCTGCGCCCCTGCCTTGCGCCGCGCATCGCCGTGGCACTCGACACCTCCGGCAGGGGTTTTGCGGCCTTCGGCGTCAGCTACCTCCCCTTCGGGGTACTGGTCGACGCGAAGAAACGGGCCCTGTGGATGGGCAATACGCTCCAGATGAACAAACAGTTGCTTCTTAAAATCACAAAATAGTCAACAGCCATGTCCTTCACCAAAATACACCATTTCGAAAAGGAGGAGTACGCCGACATGCACCACGACACGGCGCTGAACGTCACCGAAGGGGTCGAAGACCAGCCGATCATCAGCCCCTATTTCGTCCGCCACAAGCGGCGCAGCCTCACGACCGCCGAGTACGTCGAGGGAATCCTCGCGGGCAACATCACGACGCTGTCGCAGGCCATCACGCTCATCGAGTCGAGCAACCCGGCCCACTACGCCCAGGCGCAGGAGATCATCGAGCAGTGCCTGCCCCACGCCGGACACTCGGTGCGCATCGGCATCACGGGTGTGCCGGGCGCCGGCAAGTCGACCTTCATCGAGGCCATCGGCAACATGGTCACCTCGCTGCGCCACAAGCTGGCCGTACTGGCCATCGACCCCTCGTCGGAGCGCAGCGGCGGCTCGATCCTCGGCGACAAGACCCGCATGGAGAGCATCAGCCACAACCCCGACGTCTTCATCCGCCCCTCGCCCTCGGCCGGGTCGCTGGGCGGCGTGGCGCGCAAGACGCGCGAGACGATCGTGCTGTGCGAGGCGGCGGGCTTCGACGTGATCTTCATCGAGACGGTGGGGGTCGGGCAGTCCGAGACGGCCGTGCACTCGATGGTCGACCTGTTCATGCTGTTGCAGATTTCGGGTGCCGGCGACGAGCTGCAGGGCATCAAGCGCGGCATCATGGAGATGGCCGACCTGATGGTCATTACGAAGGCCGACGGCGAGAACATCCACAAGGCCGAGCTGGCCAAGACGCAGTTCCAGGGGGCCCTGCGCCTCTTCCCCATGCCCGAATCGGGCTGGCGGCCCAAGGTCTACACCTCGTCGGCCGTCACGGGCAGCGGACTGGAGGAGGTATGGAAGGGCGTCGAGGAGTACCTCGACCACATCCAGGCCAACGGCTATTTCCGCCACAACCGCAACCGGCAGAACAAGTACTGGATGTACGAATCGATCAACGAGGTGCTGCGCAACTCGTTCTACCACGACCCGGCCGTCGAGGCCCGCATCGGGGTGTACGAGGAGCGGGTGCTCGACGACAAGATATCGTCGTTCATCGCCGCCAAAGAGCTGCTGGACCTCTATTTTGCCGACAAGGCCGCACACAACGACAAACCGTAAGAGAAGCGGCATCCCGACACCGGAAGGCGGAAAAGCGAACGTTCGCTTTTCCGCCTTCCTATATATAGGATACCCGCCCGCACCGCCCGGAACCGGCCCGGGATTCGACCCGCCGGACGCCGGACGCAGCCCCGGCGCCGGACATCCGGAGGCTCGCGCCCGACGCGACAACGGCAACCGTCCGCCCCGCCGTCCCGAAATTTACGGGCAGAGGCGTAAAAAAACGGCATTTCGTGCCGAATCGCGGTTTTTTTTTCTATATTTGTTGGTCGGCACACGGGCTTCCGCCGGATTCGGGGGCCACCGTCTCACGCGGCAGTCCGCTTCACGGGACCATTTCCCCCGAAACGGCTTCGGCCGCGCAGCTCCGGCAAAGCATTCAGAACGAAACACTTACCACTATAAACATTAACATCATGCAAAACAAACTCTTCACACTCCTCTGCACGGCTCTTTTGGCCTTTGCATTGACGTCCTGCGAGAAGGACGAGAGCACCGATCCCTCGAAACTGCCCGCTCCGGTTCTGAACGTAACGGAACAGCTCAGCGACGGGTTCACCGTCAGCTGGCAGGCTGTCGAGAACGCAACCGGCTACAACTATGTATTCGGAAGCGAAGCCGAGAAGAGCACCACCGCCACTTCCGTATCCTTCACCGGTCTGGAGCCCGGAACCTATACCGTCAAAGTCAAGGCCGTGTCCGGTTCGGCCGAGTGGAGCGACTCCGACTACGCCACGATTTCCGCCACCCTGGAGGATGAGCCTTCCTCGGACGTCGGGCTGACCTTTACGATCGAGGTAAGCGACATCACCGCTACCACCGCGACCCTCAAGTGCACTCCGTCCGACAACAGCAAGACCTATTACTTCGACTGCATGGAGAAGGAGCAGTTCGACCAGCTGCACACCTCCGACGAGGCATTTGCCACGGCCCTTCTCGAAGGCATGGAGTACATGGGCGCAGCGTATGGCATGACGCTCGAAGAGGTGCTCGGGCTGCTGCTTTCCACGGGTCCCGATTCGTGGACCGCAGAATCTCTTGCGGCTTCGACCGAACATGTGGTCTACGCCCTCGGAATCAATATGGACGGAACGGTCACCTCGGCCGTGGCAACAAAGAACTTCACGACCGAAGAGCGTGCGGGCGGTTCCGACGACGAAGGCTGGTTCGGCAACTGGAGTGCCACTTCGACCGGCTCGCTCAAATGGGACGTAAGCGGACAGTATCTGGAGCCTACCTATGAGGAGACCCGCGCCATGGACCTCAACTTCACCATCAAGGAGGAGAATGGCCAGATTCTTCTCTACGGCTGGAGCCAGGTTGACAGCGAGATTCCCGCCCTCTGCGAGATCAACGACAACGGCGACCTCGAGGTCTATGCGGGTGTTACCGTAGGTTCCGCAAGCGGAGGATACACCCCGACGTGGTCGGGCTACAGCATCGTAAACGGCTCGGACTACTCGCTCATTACGGGCACCTACCCCGCCTACACGTTCAGCATGAACGGCGACCAGGCCACCTGCAAGCGTTACGAGGGTGAACTTTCGGGCGGAGGAACGTTCGAGACCATTTCGCTGGAGGTCTATGCCCTGAGCGATACCCAGTACGCGATTTACGGCTCCTCGTTCCCCGTATACCACGTAGCCGGCGACGTCACGATGACCAAGGCTGCCGGTTCGAGCGCAATGAAGGCTGCGGCGGCAATGAAGGCTGCGCAGAAGTACAGCGCCAAGGTGCTGTGCCCGAGCTCCTACGTACTGAACAACATGCAGGCTGCAAAATAAGGCCGCATTGGCAAAACCGTCCATCGGCCCCTGCGGGCCCGATGGACGGCTGAACCGAAAGCACCCCGGGAAATTTCCCGGGGTGCTTCATTTTTGCCCCAAATATCTACAGGCAGTCGGTTATCCATGTCTGCAAGAGATTTGCACAGAACGACCGGAAGGCCCGCACAAGAAGGGAAGGCCGGGTTCCGGCAGTCTTGCCGCCCTACTTCTTCCCCTCGCCCTTGAGTGTCGGCAGCTTCAGCCCGTAGTGCACGGCGACGATGCGCAGGGCGATGACCGCCGCGGCCGTGGTGATTTGCAGCACGGCGCCCGTGATGCCCACCTGTTCGCAGGCCCAGAAGACCACGCCGCCGAAGACGCATGCCAGGGCATAGATCTCCTTGCGGAAGATGAGCGGCTCCTCGTTGATGAGGATGTCGCGCAGCACGCCGCCCGCGGCGCCGGTCATGGTGCCCATGATGACGGCGACCCAGAGCGGGAAACCCGCCGCAAGGGTCTTCTCGATGCCGACGACCGTGAAGAGGCCCAGCCCGACGGCGTCGAAGATGAAGAAGGTGTTGTTGAGCCGGATGAGGTAGCGGCCCAGCACGATGACGATGCCCAGCGCGATGGCCGTGACGACGAGGTAGACGCTGTCGAGCATCCAGAAGGGGGTCATCGAGAGCATCACGTCGCGCATCGTACCGCCGCCGATGGCCGTCGTGAAGCCCACGACATAGGCCCCGAACCAGTCGAAACGCTTGGCCGAGGCGAGCCGGATACCGCTGATGGCAAAGGCCAGCGTGCCCAGCATCTCAAGAATAAAGTATACGCTCATGATCGCAGTCCGTTTCAGGCGGGAAGCACCCCGCAAAAATCAGGCTGCAAAGATAGAAAACCTTTTTCAGAAAAGCGGTCCCGGCGGCGCTTTTTCCGGCCCCGGGCGGCACGCCCCTCCGAAAAGGGGCCGTCCGCCACCGTTTCTCACCACAGCCGCCCGGCGTGCGGCCCGCCGCACCCGGCTACCGCCGCAGCAGCTCCGCCAGTTCGGGCACCCCCTCGGCCGCGCGCTTGCGGATGACTGTCAGCGGATTGCGGATGCCCGACACGTCGGGATTCCCGGGATCGACCAGGTAGATCGGCACCTCGGGCCGCGCATAGCGCACGAGCGACGCGGCGGGATAGACCGCCAGCGACGTCCCCACGACGACCATTGCATCGGCCCGCGCGGCGATTTCGGCGGCCCGCTCGAACATCGGCACCGACTCGCCGAAGAAAACGATGTGCGGGCGCAGCAGCGCACCGTCGGGCCCCGTGGCGTCGAGCTTCTGCTCCCACCCCTCGATCGGAACGATCACGTCGGGATTGCGCATCGACCGCAACTTGCGCAGCTCGCCGTGCAGGTGCGTGACGTGCGTCGACCCGGCCCGCTCGTGCAGGTCGTCGACATTCTGCGTCACCACCTCGACGTCGAAGTCGCGCTCCAGCCCCGCAATGGCAAGGTGCCCGGCATTGGGCCTGGCGGCGAGCACTTCGCGGCGGCGCATGTTGTAGAACTCGATCACCAGCGCCCGGTTGCGGGCCAGCGCCTCGGGCGTGCAGACCTCCTCGATCCGGTAGTTGGCCCACAGGCCGTCCGCATCGCGGAACGTCGCGATGCCGCTGTCGGCGCTCATTCCCGCGCCGGTAAAGACCACGATCCTTTTCATGACGGAACTTTTTTGCTTACTGCAAATATAGCGAAAATTCCCCCTTCGGACGCCCCTGCACCGGACAAAAAAATGCCGGACGCGGCATCTGCGCATCCGGCATCCGTTCCGGCCTCTCCGACGGGCAGCCGACGGCACGCCCGCACGGCAGGCAGCGGATCAATACTCCACCTTGTCGCTCTTGTCCATCCACTGCTGGAAAGCGCCGAAGGCCTCCTCGGGCAGCAGCTCCTGCGCATGCAGGCGGCGCTGCGAAGGCTCCAGGTCGAGTTCCTCGTAGATGAAGGCGTCGTCGAAGCCGATGAGCGCGGCATCGTGCTTGTCGTTGCCGTAGTAAAGCTTGTCGAGGTGGGCCCAGTAGATGGCGCCGAGGCACATCGGGCAGGGCTCGCACGACGAGTAGATCGTGTAGCCGGTCAGATCGAAGGTTCCGAGCGCCTGGCAGGCCGCACGGATGGCGCTGATCTCGGCATGGGCCGTCGGGTCGAGGTTCGGGGTCACGCGGTTCGCGCCCCGGGCGACGATGCGGCCGTCCTTGGCAATCACGGCACCGAACGGGCCGCCGCCGGCCCTGACGTTCTCCTCCGAGAGGCGGATTGCCTCGCGCATCAGCTCCTCGTCGGTGAGCACTTCACCCGTGAGGGCTGCGCTGTCGGCCGCCTGAACGGCGGCGGCATCGCCTTCGGATGCCGCGGCGGATTTGTCGGCCCGGGTACCGCAGCCTGCCGCAAGGGCAAGGACTGCAAAGAGATAAAACAGACGTTTCATATGCAAAATGGTTGAATTTTGATGTATCCGACGGCAAAGTTACCGAAAAAACACAAAAGTGTATCTTCCGGAGCGAATTTTTCCCGTCGGAGCCCCACCGCAGACCCGCCGTCACTGTGCCGCCGCGCTCTTCCCTTCCCCGTTCTCCGCGACGCACGGCCGCAGCGCGCATGCAGGAAGAGACGGGTGCGGGGAAGGCCGGATGGAGAAAAGGCAGGTACAGGGACGCCCGGAACGGAGAGAGCCAAAAGCACCGGCGGAAAAAATATGCCGCCCGGATATCCGTTTTTGGAAAATAGCCGTAAATTTGCGCATGCGACCTTTGCGAACGACATACGTATGGCTGCTGCTGGCTCTCCTTGTCGGTGCGGCGACCGAAGCCCGGGCCCAGCGCGGCCGCGGCTACTGGCATCAGGAGTGGAGCGTCGAGCACGGCGACTCGATCGCAACGATCCACATCCTGCCGGTCTATGTCTTCAACCGTCCGGCCGACCTGCGGCGCTACCGTCGGCTGGTCGATGCTGTGAAGAAGGTCTACCCCATCGCCAAGATCGCCCGGGCCAAGATGGCCGACATGGAGAAGGAACTTTGCAGCCTGCCGACCAAAAAGGAGCAGAAGGCCTACATCAAGAGGGTCTACAACGAGATCAAGGCCGAATACACGCCGGTGCTCAAGCGCATGACCCGCACGCAGGGCAAGGTGCTGCTCAAGCTCATCGACCGCGAAACGGAATACACGGCCTACGAGGTGCTGCGCGAGTTCCGCGGCGGCTTCATCGCGGGATTCTGGCAGGGCGTCTCCAAAATCTTCGGCCAGAACCTCAAGTCCGAATACGACCGCGAAGGCGAGGACCGCATCATCGAACAGATCGTCCTCTACTACGAGGCGGGGCTGCTCTGACCGGCCGCGACACCCGCGGCATGAAGCATTCCGCGCCGGTCCGGCCGCAAGTCCGCACCGCAAGTCCACACAGCAAGTCCGCACCGCAGGCCCACACAGTAGGCTCGCACCGCAGGCTCACACCGCAGGTCCGCGCCAACGCATCGGAATGCGGCCGCGCCCGCGTCGGGACACCGCCCACATCCCCGCCTGCCGGAATCAGAAATTGAACGCGACGCCGCCGCTCACCCCCATCCAGGAGCGCGAGGGGCGCTGGTCCGCACGGCGGAAATTGTCCGTCAGGTAGCAGTGATAGGTGAAGTCCACGTGGAGGTTGAAGCGCCAGACGGGGATGATGAGCCGCGCCCCGGCATCGAACGTACACGAGAAACGCTGCCGGACCAGCCACGGCTGCCAGTCGGGCTCCGCCTCCGCAGGGCCGCGCCGTGAAAGGGGGCCGCACATCACGCCGGGCGTAAAGCCCGTGTGGAGTTCGAAGGCCGTGGGCAGGATCGAGAGCAGCAGATTCCAGAAAAAACTGCCCTCATCAACGGAGCGGGTACCATAGGGCCCTGCGGGATTGTAATACCCGCCATACGGATCGGGCGCCACCGGGAGCTCTTCGCCCCGGCGCCACGCCGAGGCGATGCGTCCCGAGCGCCACGAGAACTGCAGCGGCACGGAGAGATAATTTTCGACATCGCCGTTCAGAAAGAGGTTCACGCCGGTGCGCAGGCCGATGTTGCGGTAGCCGTAGCGGGCATAGTCGAGGCTCAAGGCCTGCAATTCGGGACCGTCGGTCTGCCCGAGGCCGATCTGCGCCCCGAAGCGCATGCCGATTTCGTTGTCGAAGGTGCGCGGACGCACCGCGTCGGTCCGGTCGCCGGGAGCAGCCTGCGCCGCAGCCGTCCGGACGGCAAGCAGCAGGGCCAGCGTGGCAAGAAGTCGTATCATCCGGTCAAATGAGTAAGGTTCGGGCGGAAAGATAGGCAAAATCCCGTTACGGACCGCATTCGGAGGCAAAAAAGGCGATGGACCCGAAAAAATTTGGCACTCACGGCACTTTGTACTATCTTTACGGCCTAAAATCCCGAAAATCATGTTTGAGAACCTAACCGACAAACTCGAACGGTCGTTCAAGATACTCAAGGGCGAGGGGCGCATCACCGAGATCAACGTCGCCGAGACGCTCAAGGAGATCCGCCGGGCGCTCATCGACGCCGACGTCAACTACAAGGTGGCCAAGACCTTCACCGATACGGTGAAGCAGAAGGCGCTGGGTCAGGACGTGCTGAAGTCCGTGAAACCCGGGCAGATGCTCACCAAGATCGTGCGCGATGAGCTGGCCCAGCTCATGGGCGGCACGGCCACGGACATCCGCCTGGAAGGCACGCCGGCCGTCATCCTCATCGCCGGTCTGCAGGGCTCGGGCAAGACGACCTTCTCGGGCAAGCTCGCGGCCTACATCAAGTCGAAGAAGGGACGTCAGGTGCTGCTCGTCGCGGGCGACGTCTACCGTCCGGCGGCCATCGACCAGCTGAAGGTCCTCGGCGGCCAGATCGGCGTCGAGGTCTACACCGAGGAGGGGAACCGCAACCCCGTGGAGATTGCGCAGAACGCCATCAAGTACGCCCGCCAGCACGCCTACAACGTCGTGATCGTCGATACGGCGGGACGTCTGGCCGTCGACGAAGCGATGATGCAGGAGATCACGGCCATCAAGGCGGCGGTCAAGCCCTCGGAGACGCTCTTCGTCGTCGACGCCATGACGGGTCAGGATGCCGTGAACACGGCGCGCGAGTTCAACGAACGGCTCGACTTCGACGGCGTGGTGCTCACGAAGCTCGACGGCGACACGCGCGGCGGTGCGGCGATCTCGATCCGCTCGGTCGTGGACAAACCACTGAAGTTCATCTCCAGCGGCGAGAAGATGGATACGCTGCAGGTCTTCCACCCGGAACGCATGGCCGACCGCATCCTCGGCATGGGCGACGTCGTGTCGCTCGTGGAGCGTGCGCAGGAGCAGTTCGACGAGGAAGAGGCGCGCAAGCTGAAGAAGAAGCTCGTCAAGGACCAGTTCAACTTCAACGACTTCATCGCGCAGATCCAGCAGATCAAGAAGATGGGCAACCTGAAGGACCTCGCCTCGATGATCCCGGGCATGGGCAAGATGCTCAAGAACGTCGACATCCCGGACGACGCGTTCAAGCAGACCGAGGCGATCATCTCGTCGATGACGCCCGCCGAGCGCGAGCACCCCGAGATCATCAATGCCCGGCGCCGCGAACGCATCGCCAAGGGTTCGGGCACGACGGTGGCCGACGTGAACCGCCTGATGAAGCAGTTTGAGGATACGCGCAAGATGATGAAGGCCGTGGCGGGCGGCGGCATGAAGATGCCCAAGATGCCGGGCGGATTCCGCAAACGCTGACGGCTCCGCATACGGAACGGGAGCGCCTCCGCCGCGGCGGAGGCGCTCTGTTTTTTCCGGCGGGCAGGCATCTCCGCCGGCGGCCCGGACGGCAAAAATCGGCGGCAAATTAATCGCCCCGGCAGTTGCAGGGGTGCCATTTTATCGTTACCTTTGTCCGACAGTTTATTACGGAAAATGCACAAATCGGGCTTTGTCAATATCATCGGGAATCCCAATGTCGGGAAATCGACCCTCATGAACGCGCTCGTCGGCGAGCGGCTCTCGATCATCACCTCCAAGGCGCAGACCACGCGCCACCGCATCATGGGCATCGTCTCCGGCGAGGAGTTCCAGATTGTCTACTCCGACACGCCGGGCATCCTCAAACCCGCCTACAAGTTGCAGGAGTCGATGATGAAGTTCGTCACGGGCGCCGTGACGGACGCCGACGTCATCCTCTACGTCACCGACACCGTCGAGCAGAGCGACCGCTCGGCCGAAATCATCGGACAGATACGCCAGAGCGGCATCCCGACCATCGTCGTCATCAACAAAATCGACCTCTCGGACCCGGCACGGCTCGACGCGCTGGTCGAGAAGTGGCAGGCGGAGCTTCCCGCGGCACGCATCGTGCCCGTCTCGGCCCGCGAACAGTTCAATATCGAAGGGCTCTTCCAGACGATTCTGGAACTGCTGCCCGAAGGCCCCGCCTACTACCCCAAGGATACGCTCACGGACAAGACGCTGCGCTTCTTCGCCTCGGAGATCATCCGCGAGAAGATTCTGCGCTTCTACGACAAGGAGATTCCCTACTGCTGCGAAATCGAAATCGAAAGCTACCGCGAGGAGCCGACGATCGACCGTATCGCCGCAACGGTCTACGTGGCCCGCGAGTCGCAGAAGGGCATCCTGATCGGCCACAAGGGCGAGAAGCTCAAGCGCGTGGGACAGGCCGCCCGCGAGGACATGGAGCAGTTCCTCGGCAAGAAGGTTTTTCTGCAGCTCTTCGTCAAGGTCAGCGACGACTGGCGCAACAACGAACGGCAACTGCGCCGCTTCGGATACGAACAGGAATAATAAACCGTCCCCGAAATGCGTTAAAGGGACATAAGAAACAAGTCTTTCAGGTCAATCATGCGAAAATTCATCCTCGGAACACTCCTCGTCACCGCACTCTGCTGCGTGCAGGCCGTGCATGCCCAGTACAACCGGGAGTACTTCTTTTGGGTGGGTCAGCGCTGCATGATGGACAACAACTACCAGGAGGCCATCCGCACGCTCAACACGCTGCTGCGCTTCGACGAGGATGCCTTCGAGGGCTATTTCCTGCGCGGCATCGCCAAATACAACCTCGACGATTTGATCGGCGCCGAGGCCGACTTCACGACCGCCATCCGCAAGAACCCCGTCTACACGCAGGCCTACACCTACCGCGCCGTGACACGCTCGCGCCTGGGCAACTACGACGACGCCCTGCAGGACTTCCGCGAGGCAATCGAGCTGCGGCCCGACCTGCCCGGCCCCTACTACAGCCGGGGTGTGACGCGCCTGCTGAATCAGCAGTTCGAGGAGGCCATCGAGGACTTCAACAAGTTCATCCGCCAGGAAAACAAGGTCGCCGACGCCTTCATCTGCCGCGGCTTGAGCTACCTCCACCTCAAGGATACCGTGCGCGCCTACGAGGACTTCAACACGGCAATCCGCACCAACCGCGAGAACCCCAACGGCTACAACCGCCGCGGCGGCCTCTACCTGCAGCAGCACCGCTACCCGGAGGCCGAGGCCGACTTCAACAAGGCCATCGAGTGCGACTCGACCTACCTGCTTTCGTACTTCAACCGGGCGCTGGTCTACTCCGACACGAACCGTCCGATGCAGGCGCTCGCGGACTTCGACAAGGTGATCTCGCTCGACTCGACCAGCTCGATCACCTACTTCAACCGCGCGATGCTCCGCACGCAGATCGGCGACTACAACCGCGCGCTGGAGGACTACGACAAGGTGGCGCTCTACTCGCCCAACAACGTGCTGGTCTACTACAACCGCGCGGGGGTCTATGCCCAGCTGGGCGAACTTGAGAAGGCCGTCGAGGACTACACCTCGGCCATCGACCTCTACCCCGACTTCGCCAACGCCTACATCTACCGCGGCCAGCTGCGGGCCTTCCTGCGCGACGAAAAGGGGGCCCGGCAGGACCGCGAAACGGCCCAGAAGAAGATCGCCGAGTACCGCTCGCGATTGAGCGACAGCACCTATTCGATCTTCGCCGACACGACGCAGCGCTTCGACCGCCTGCTGTCGTTCGACAGCAAGTTCGCGGGCGGGAGCTTCGACCGCATCACGGGCCACAACGGCGGACGCGAGGAGATGCGCCTGCTGCCTCTGTTCAAGTTCACGCTCATGCGGCCCGACACGGTGCCCGTCGTGGAGCCCTACGCACCGCCGCGCATCGAGGACTTCAAGAAGCGCATCGGCAACCGCTACCTCACCCTCTCATGCCGCCCGAGCGACCTCGAGGCCGACTCGCTCGTCGTGCTCGACAGGCAGTACGCGCAGGAGCTGCGCACGAACGAGACGTCGTGGACGCTGCTCTTCGAACGGGGCGTCACGCAGCTGCTCATCAAGCAGTACACCAATTCGGTGAACACCTACACGACGGCCATCGACCTGAATCCGAGCAACCCGTTCCTCTACCTGAACCGCTCGACGACACGGGCCGAGATGATCGACTTCATCTCGTCGATCGACAACTCGTACCAGCGGATCACCATCGACTCGAATCCGGCCAACCGGCTGAACAACAATTCGAAGCGCACGTACAGCTACGACGAGGCGATCGCCGACCTGAACAAGGCCGTGAAGCTCTACCCCGACTTCGCGCACGCCTACTACAACCGGGCCAACCTGCGGGCGCTGTCGGGCAGCCTGCCCGAGGCGTTCGAGGACTACTCGAAGGCCATCGAGCTGAACCCCTCGTTCGCCGAGGCGTACTACAACCGCGGCATCATCCAGATTTTCATGAAGGATACGCGCAAGGGGTGCCTCGACATTTCGAAGGCCGGCGAGCTGGGCATCACCGAGGCCTACGAGGTGCTCAAGCGCTACGCACAGATCGAAAACTAACTCTAATCAATACACTATGGTAGCAACTATCCAACGGAAACTCAACGATTCGGCCGTGGCACGGTGGACGGCACTCGTGCTCATCGCCCTGATGATGTTCTTCGGCTACATGTTCGTGGACGTGATGTCGCCGCTCAAGTCGCTCGTCGAATCGGCGCGCGGCTGGGACAGCAGCACGTTCGGCACCTACGCCTCGTCGGAGTACTTCCTCAATGTCTTCGTCTTTTTCCTGATCTTCGCGGGCATCATCCTCGACAAGATGGGCATCCGCTTCACGGGACTGCTCTCGGCCTCGCTCATGGTGCTCGGCGCCTCGATCAAGCTCGTGGGCATCTCCGAGTGGTTCCAGACCACGGCCTTCTGCGGCTGGCTCAACAGCTGGTGGGTCGCTTTCCCGGGCAGCGCCAAGATGGCGTCGCTGGGCTTCATGATCTTCGGCTGCGGCTGCGAGATGGCCGGCACGACTGTTTCGAAGGCCATCGCCAAGTGGTTCGAGGGCAAGGAGATGGCCCTGGCCATGGGTCTCGAGATGGCCATCGCGCGTCTAGGCGTCTTCGCCGTGATGTGGCTCGCGCCGATGATTTCCAAGCAGTTCGACCAGTCGATTGTCGCTCCTGTGGCCTTCTGCACCGTGCTGCTCATCATCGGCCTGCTCTGCTACACGGTCTTCGTCTTCATGGACCGCAAGCTCGACCGTCAGCTCATCGCCGCCGGCGAATTGAAGGAGCAGAAATCCTCCGACGAGGAGTTCCACATCCGCGACCTCGGCGCCATCTTCCGCAGCAAGATGTTCTGGCTCGTGGCGCTGCTCTGCGTGCTCTACTACTCGGCCATCTTCCCCTTCCAGCGCTACGCCCCGAACTTCCTCGAGGTGACGCTCGGCATCGACGCCGAATCGGCCGCACGGCTCTTCAGCTGCTTCCCGATCCTGGCCATGATCCTCACGCCCTTCCTCGGTGCGCTGCTCGACTTCAAGGGCAAGGGTGCCACGATGCTCATGGTCGGCGCCATCATCATGATCTGCTGCCACTTGAGCTTCGCCTTCCTGCTGCCGCTCTTCCCGACGAAGTGGCTGGCCCTGCTGCTGGTCGTGACGCTCGGCGTGTCGTTCTCGCTCGTGCCGGCAGCGCTGTGGCCCTCGGTGCCGAAGATCATCGACGCAAAGATTCTCGGCTCGGCCTACTGCCTGATTTTCTGGATTCAGAACATCGGTCTGTTCGCCGTGCCCCTGCTCATCGGCGTGGTGCTCGACGCCACGGGCGGTTATACCGTGCCGATGATTATTTTCTCGACCTTCGGCGTGCTGGCCTTCATTTTCAGCTTCTATCTGAAGATCGAGGACCGCAGAAAGGGCTACGGCCTCGAGCTGCCGAACGTGAAGCGGTAACGGACAGTCCCCGACATCGGACAGAAAAACGGAGGTGTGTTCTCGGAACACACCTCCGTTTTATGTGCAGGTTACCCCGTATCCGGCACGAACCGTCCCCTATCGCACGCCGGTCATGCCAATGAACCGAGCAGGAAAGCGGTGAGATTATTGAAAAAATGCAATGCCACGGATAGGGCAAAACCGTGCCGGAGCCGGACATAGCAGAACATCAGGGCACTCGGAATCTTGACACACTCCTTCAGGATGACGCGGAGCCATTCGCCCGCATCCATTGCACTGAGATCGTAATTCTGGATATGCAGGATCGAGAAGAAGAGCACCAACGACCAGAACCAGGCCCTGAAGCGAAGCCCCGAAATCCATTTGTATCCCCAAAACCACGCAATCGGCACCATAGCCGCACATGTCAGCAGCCTTGGCCACGTAATGTCGTACACCCGTGTGGAAAAGAGAAGGGCCGAGACAAAGAACATCATCACCACGGCAGAGATCGTAATGTAGACCCTCTTTCGCTTCAGCGGCAGGCGAAACGCCGTCTCCTCCAGCACGGGCGGCAGCAAAAGGACCACCCAGAGCGGAAGCACCGACACCGCACTGCCTATGTTGCTTGTCAGAGGCTCACCGAAAAACAGAAGGTCCGCGAAATGGTAAAGGAAGGTAATCGACAGGTGGATGACCAGGAACCACAGACAACTCTTTACGATGCTGGCAATCCGGAGATCAAGCGCACAGTTTTCTTCGGGTGAAAGCACGCAACCAACCATGTCACGCAGTTTGGCGCTCTTACGGTATGCAAAGCGAAGAGCAGCCAGATAACCGAGAACAACGGCAACAAAACCCAAAACGACACAGAAATAGGGCATGGGGTGATGGATGTTTTACAAAAGGATTTTACTTGATTTAATTCCCGATGGATGCTGTTTATCTTCACATGCGGATCACCGAGCGCTCCTTCCTTTTTATTTTACCGGAAGCCCGACCGCATGGACATCAACAAAGATACACACAATATCCGTAAAAACAACAGGTCAGAACATTTGTAACCCGACCGACAAACAAAAGCCAACCCTCCCGGCGATTTGTTTCGCTCAAAAAAACCTTCCCGCCGCACTCAAGCGGCCGTAAGAGGGCTGTTTCAGAGGGCTCCGCATCTATGTTCTGCACGGCAACAGTCTTTTGCCCTCCACCCACACAGCTGTAAACAATAAGCCCCTCCTCTCAAGCGGCCGTAAGAGGGCCGGTTCAGAGGGCTCCGCATCTATGTTCTGAACGGCAACAATCTTTTGCCTACCACCCACACAGCTATAATATTAAGCCCCTCCTCTCAAGGAGGGGTTTGGGGTGGTTGTCGATATCTTTGGCGGCCTGCCGCCTCTTCAAGGTCAACCGGCACAAACCGCCATTGCCGCAAAGCCATCCACACGACACAACCACAACAAAAAAGGTCAGACCTTTCGATCTGACCTTGAAGAGGCGGCTACCTACTCTCCCACGGGAAAACCGCAGTACCATCGGCGTTAGTGAGCTTAACTTCTCTGTTCGGAATGGGAAGAGGTGGAACCTC
>NZ_CASFQD010000020.1 GCF_949296715.1 uncultured Alistipes sp.
ATCAACGCCAGCCGCAAGGCCGCCCGCTTCGTCCGCTTCTGCGACGCGTTCAACATTCCGCTCGTGACGCTCGTCGACGTGCCGGGCTTCCTGCCGGGTACGACCCAGGAGTACGGCGGCGTCATCACGCACGGTGCGAAGCTGCTCTTCGCCTACTGCGAGGCGACGGTGCCGAAGATCACCGTAACGCTGCGCAAGGCCTACGGCGGTGCCTACATCGTCATGTCGTCGAAGCACATCCGCGGCGACATCAACTACGCATGGCCGACGGCCGAGATCGCCGTGATGGGTGCCAGCGGCGCCGTTGAAGTGCTCTACGGCAAGGAGCTCAAGGAGCTGGCCGAGAAGCCCGAGGAGAAGGCCGCATTCATCGCCGAGAAGGAGAAGGAGTACAACGACAAGTTCTCGAACCCCTACAACGCCGCCCGCTACGGCTACATCGACGATGTGATCGAGCCGCGCAACACGCGCTTCCGCATCATCCGCGCCCTGCAGTCGCTCTCGACCAAGCGCCTGCAGAACCCGCCCAAGAAGCATTCGAATATTCCTCTGTAACGGATCGGAACCATGAGAATGTTATCAGCAATGGATTGGGGCTGGTCCGAGGTGCTGTGGGTTGCACTCATCAGCATCTGCCTGGTGTTCTTCGTACTGGTGCTGCTGGTATGGATCATGAAGCTCTTTGGCTTCGTCTTCATCCGGCGTCAGCAGAGCGAGGCCGCCGACAAACGCATCGTGCCGGGCCAGATTCACGAGGAGGAGATCGCCGCCATCGCAACGGCGCTCCGCCTCTACAAGGGAGAACTGCACGACAGGGAGTCCGAGGTGCTGACGATCATGAGCATCAAGCGCGCATACTCGCCCTGGAACTCTAAAATTCACGGTTTAACACAGATGCCTAACAGAAAATAAGCATTCAGAATACAATGAAAAACTACTCGTTCAAAATCAACGGACAGAATTACGACGTGCAGATCGACGAGGTGAACGAAGCCTCGACGATGGCGCATGTGACGGTCAACGGCACGGCGTATGAGGTCGAAATCGCCGGCGCCAAGGGCTCGGTCGTGTCGCGTCCCCAGGTGGCCCCCGCACCCAAGGAGGCCAACAGTGCCATAATTACCCCTTCGACGGCGGCTCCTTCGCCACGTCTGTCGGCCGTGGCTCCCTCGACGGGCTATGCGGTCAAGTGCCCGCTGCCGGGTACGGTGCTGGCCGTGAAGGTCAACGTCGGCGACAAGGTGACCATGGGCCAGACGCTCGTCGTGCTCGAAGCCATGAAGATGGAGAACAACATCGACGCCGACCGCGCCGGTGTCGTCAAGCAGGTCTTCGTGCAGCAGGGCGCGACGGTCATGGAGGGTGACGATTTAATCATCATTGAATAACGCCATGTCCATGCTGCTGACCTCGAATGCCGACTTCGTAGGGGAGAGCCTGCTGAAATTCGTCGATTCCACGGGTATCGCCGGCTTCTTCTCCTCCATGGGGTGGGGAAGTGTCGTGATGATTTTCGTCGCGTTCTTCCTGCTCTACCTCGCCATCCGCCACAAGTTCGAACCGCTGCTGCTCTTCACCATCGCGTTCGGCATGCTGCTGACGAACCTTCCGGGGGCGAACCTCTATCACACCGAGCTCTTCGCCGGAGGACACGTGCACTGGGACATCTTTGTCGCCAATGCCGGCCTGCTCGACTACCTCTACCTGGGAGTCAAGCTGGGTATCTACCCGTGTCTGATCTTCGTCGGCGTGGGCGCCATGACCGATTTCGGCCCGCTGATCGCCAATCCGAAGAGCTTTCTGCTGGGTGCCGCCGCACAGATCGGCATCTTTGTGACGTTCCTCGGCGCATACGCCCTGGGCTTCACGCCCGCACAGGCCGGTTCGATCGGCATCATCGGCGGTGCCGACGGCCCGACGGCCATCTACCTTACGTCGATGCTCTCGCCCGAGCTGCTCGGCCCGATCGCCGTGGCGGCCTACTCCTACATGGCCCTCGTGCCGGTGATCCAGCCGCCCATCATGCGGGCGCTGACCACCAGGAAGGAGCGGGCGATCCGCATGCGGACGCTGCGTCCCGTGTCGAAACTCGAGCGCATCCTCTTCCCGCTCATCATCGCCGTCATCATCGCGCTGCTGCTGCCGAGCGCCGCGCCGCTGATCGGCTGCCTCATGCTGGGCAACCTGATGAAGGAGTGCGGCGTGGTGGACCGTCTGTCGAAGACCGTGCAGAACGAGCTGATGAATATCGTGGTGATCTTCCTGGGTCTCACGGTGGGTGCCACGGCCACGGCCGAGGCGTTCCTGAACCTCCGCACGCTGGGTATTCTGGTGCTGGGCGTCATCGCCTTCGCACTCGGCACGGCGGGCGGCGTGCTGCTGGCCAAGTTCATGAACCTCTTCGCCAAGGAGGGCAACAAGATCAACCCGCTGATCGGTTCCGCAGGCGTGTCGGCCGTGCCGATGGCCGCCCGTGTCTCGCAGACCGAAGGTCAGCGCGAGAATCCCGGCAACTACCTGCTGATGCACGCCATGGGCCCGAACGTGGCCGGCGTCGTCGGCTCGGCCGTTGCGGCTGGTATCCTGCTCTCGTTCCTCGGTTAGAAGGGGCGGTTGTCAAGAAAGGGGAGAGACGGAATTTTCCGGCTCTCCCTTTTTGTGTGCCGATCGCGCGGCGGTTCTCCGGCGGTTCTTCGGCAGTTCTTCGACAGTTCTTTGGCAGCTCCCCGGCGGTTCTTCGGTGATTTCACGGCGGCGATCCTGCGGTTTCCCTGCGGTTTTCCTGTGGCATTCCGAACCCTGCCGGTATTTTGCTGCGTCTCTGCGCTTTTCCCCTCTGCGCTCTTGCTGCCTCCCTCTTCCCGTCAGCGCTCTTTTCGTCTTCCTCTTTTCGTCTGCACTCTTTCCATCTGCGCTCTTGCTGTCTCCCTCTTTCCGCCCGCCGCGCGTATCCGCTGCGCCGCGCGGTCCGGACCCCGAAACGGCTGTCCTTGCGGCACTTTCCGTCAAAAATTCTGCAATAAATCTTTTGCGGATTTGTTATCTGAAATTTTTTTCGTACTTTTGCGCACCCGTAAAGTGCGGGAAAAGGATTACAACAAGTTAAACTTAAACGTAACACACAGTGGATTCATTAAGCTACAAGACTATCTCGGCCAATGCATCGACGGTGACCAAGGAGTGGGTCGTCATCGACGCTACGAACGAGGTATTGGGACGTCTTGCTTCGCAGATCGCCAAGATCCTCCGCGGCAAGAACAAGCCCAGCTACACGCCCCACGTGGATTGCGGTGACTACGTCATCGTCATCAACGCGGAGAAGGTGAAGCTCACGGGCAAGAAGATGACCGACAAGGTCTACACGCGTCACACCGGGTATCCCGGCGGCCAGCGCTTCGCCACGCCTGCCGACTACCTGGCCAAGAAACCGACTTTCCTCATCGAGAAAGCCGTAAAGGGCATGCTTCCGAAGACCCGCCTGGGCGACAAGCTGCTCATGAACCTGAAGGTTTACGCCGGTGCCGAGCATCCGCACGCCGCGCAGAACCCGAAGACCATTAAGTTAAACGAGATCAAGTAAGAGTTATGGAAGTTGTAAACACCGTAGGTCGTCGTAAGGCCGCTGTGGCTCGCGTATTCGTGAAGCCGGGTAATGGTCAGATTACAATCAACCACAAGGAGCTTGCAGCCTATTTCCCGCTCGAGATTCTCCAGTTCCAGGTCAAGCAGCCGCTGCTGGCCACGAACACCGTGGAGAGCTATGACATCACCATCAACCTCGATGGCGGTGGCATCAAGGGCCAGGCTGAAGCCGCTCGTCTGGGTATCGCACGTGCACTGTGCGAGATCGACGCCGAGATGCGTCCGGTGCTGAAGAAGGCCGGATTCCTCACGCGTGATCCCCGCGAGGTTGAGCGTAAGAAGCCCGGACAGCCCGGAGCACGTCGCAAGTTCCAGTTCAGCAAGCGTTAATCGCACGCACGACCGGATTTTCGGCAAGTACGGCGTCGGTTTCCAAATCGGAAGGACTACTTATTATATTATATATGTATTACCGCCCGGTTGCCGCGCCGCGGAAAACCTCCCGGGACCGGAGGACCCGCTACCCGGAGGGTTGAAGTAAAGAGATTAAACAACAACAAACAGATTGAATTAACATGTCACGTACAGATTTCAATACATTATTGGAGGCCGGTGCGCACTTCGGTCACCTGAAGCGCAAGTGGAACCCGAAAATGGCTCCCTACATCTTTATGGAGAAGAACGGCATCCACATCATCGACCTGCACAAGACCGTGCTGAAGATCGACGAGGCAGCCGCTGCCATCAAGCAGATCGCCAAGAGCGGCCGCCGCGTACTGTTCGTCGCCACGAAGAAGCAGGCCAAGGACATCGTTGCCGAAAAGGTGGCAGCCGTAGGTATGCCCTACGTTACCGAGCGTTGGGCCGGCGGCATGCTGACAAACTTCCCCACCATACGTAAAGCCGTCAAGAAGATGGCGACCATCGACAAGATGACCGCCGACGGCACTTTCGACAACTTCTCCAAGCGCGAGAAACTCCAGATCGCCCGCCAGCGTGCGAAGCTCGAGAAGAACCTCGGTTCGATCGCCGACCTGACGCGCCTGCCGGCCGCCCTGTTCGTCGTGGACGTACAGAAGGAGGCCAACGCCGTCAAGGAGGCCAAGCGTTTGAGCATCCCCGTCTTTGCAATGGTAGACACTTGTTGTGATCCGACCGACATTGATTACGTTATCCCTGCAAATGACGACACGACGAAGTCGATCGCCGTGGTACTCGATGCCATGTGCGCCGCTATCGCCGAGGGTACCGAGGAGCGCAAGCTCGAGAAGGAGAAGGAGGCCCAGGAGGCCGAGGCTGCCGGTGAGGCTGCCAAGAAGGAGGCCAAGCCCCGCATCAAGAAGGCCGTGAAGGCTACCGTCGATGCCGAGGAGGAGGCCGTCAAGGAGGTCGTAGCCGCCGTGGAGACTCCCTATGAGGAGCCGGGTGTTGCGACCGCTGCCGAGGAAAAGGCAGAATAATTGTAACAGAGTTTTTCACAATAACCGAGAAACATACAAGACTATGGAAATCAAAGCTGCTGATGTAATGAAGCTCCGCAAGATGACCGGTGCCGGCATGATGGACTGCAAGAAAGCCCTGATGGAGGCCGAAGGCGACTATGCGCGTGCTCAGGACATTATCCGCGAGAAGGGCAAGCTCGTCGTTGCCAAGCGTGCCGACCGCACCGCTACCGAGGGTGTTGTCGTGACGAAGATCGTGGGCCAGAAGGCCTATATCCTCTGCCTCGCGTGCGAGACCGACTTCGTGGCACAGAACGCCGAGTATACGGCATCGGCCAACGCCATGCTGGAGGTTGCCGTGAAGAACGACGCCGCTGACCGCGATGCGCTGCTGGCCACGAAGAACGACGAGGGCCGCACCGTCGAGGAGATGGTGACCGAGAAGTCGGGTCAGACGGGTGAGAAGATCGAGCTGGCATACTATGCCCGCATCGAGGCTCCCTTCTGCGATGCCTATGTGCACTTCAACAAGAAGCTCGGCACGATCCTCGGCTTCAACAAGGAGGTTCCCGCCGAGGTGGCACACGCCGTTGCCATGCAGGCTACGGCCATGGCTCCGGTTTCGATCGACGTGGACGACTGCCCGGCCGATGTCGTGGCTCACGAGCGTCAGATCGCCATCGAGGCCATGAAGCAGGACCCGAAGAACGCCAACAAGCCGGAGGAGATTCTTGCGAAGATCGCCGAGGGCAAGATGCGCAAGTTCTTCGAGGAGAGCACGCTGCTCAACCAGCTCGTCGTCGGCGAGAAGGAGACGATCCGCGACTTCATCCACAAGGCCGACAAGGAGGCCACGGTGGTTGCCTACAAGCGTTTCGCGCTGGGCGAGTAATCCCGAACCGTCACGGCCGTCAGGCCGCGCAATAGAAGACCCGAACCGCGTAGTTCGGGTCTTTTTTTGTGGTTGTCGGGCCTGCGACTGTGGTTGTCGGGCGTGTGTCTCTGGTTGTCGGGTCCGCATCTGTGGCTGTTCGGGCTGTTCCGGGACGAATGGTAGTTTTTGTCGGAGTGCCGTGTCCGCAGCCGGGGTGGAAGGGACTTCTACCGGGGCGGAAGGGGACCTCTGCCGGGAGTGTCGGGTCGGCGGCCGGAGCAAAGAGGGCTTTTGCCGGGGAGCCGTGTCCGTAACCGGGGCGGAAGGGGACCTCTGCCGGGAGCGTCGGGCCCGCGGCCGGCGGTTCTGGGGGCAGGGTTGCCCGGCGCCCGGGCGGGTCAGCGGATGCCGAGGTGCCAGATGACGCGGAGGATGAAGTGCCGCAGCCCTTCGGGCAGCGCGAGCCAGCCGTGCGAGAGCCGCTGCCAGCGTTTGCCGTCGCAGGGGAGGATGCGTCCCGAGGGGCGGATGACCTGCACGACACGGCCGGCGATGTCGGCGCGCGCACACTCCTCGCGGAGGCGGTAGTTGCCGTCGCCCGCAATCAGGAACCGGTCACCGCGCCGTGCCAGGATGCGGTGGAGTACGTGGCGTCCCTTGTAGCGGAAGAGCACGACATCGTCCCGCTGCGGCTCCTCGCCTGCACCGTAGGCGCGCACGACGACATGGTCCCTGTCGTTGCGCAGCAGCGGCCGCATGCTGTGGCCCTTCATGCGGATTTGCACGGGCTGGCCCTCGGCGAGCATCGCCTCGACCTGCTCGAAAAAGAGTTCGTTGGGCAGCTGCATGGTCATCGGAGGGTTTCGTCGGGGAAGACCGTCGCGCAGGCCAGCCGGGCCGCTTCGGCATCGGGCAGGCATTCGAGGTGGTAGACTGGCACGCGGCGGATGAGTTGCGAGATGATTTCGCAGATGCGGTCCTGCAACTGCTCGTCGCGGGCGAAGGCCGGGGGAGCCGAGGGGAGCAGGGCGCCGAGCGCTTCGAGGGTCCGCAGGCGCCGGATGGCGTTGTGCGGCGCCTGCGAGAGCCGCACGATGCCCGCGATGGGGAGCTCCTCGTTGCGGTAGCAGGGGGTCTTGCCGCTCCACGGCGAGCCGCAGACGTGCGCTTCGCCGTCGAGGATACGGACGATGGGGCTGTCGTCGTTCAGCAGCCGCGCTCCGGCGATGTGTTCGCGCCACAGCCGCGTGTGGGTGCTCTTGCCCGTGCCGGACTCCCCGAGGAAGAGGACGCCGCGGCCCTGCCGGGCGATCACCGAGGAGTGGAACGCCGCACTGCGGTGGCGCAGGGCCGCGAGGTTGAACATCGTCCAGAGCCCGAAGCGCAGCAGCGCCGGGTTGTGGGCGCGGGTGTAGTCGGTCGTGACGTCGGGCGCATCGAACCGCTTGCGGAAGCGGGCCGGGGCCGAGCCGTCGCGCGGCGTCATCTCGAGCAGGTAGCCTGCGGCGTCGCTGCCGAAGCGGCAGTCGGCGTCGGCATCGGCGAAATCGAAGCTGTCCAGTTCGCGGTAGTCGGCCTGCGCGGGCGGGCAGATGCCCGGGCAGAGCCGCAGGTCGGGCGTGGTGTCCGGTGTCTCCGGAGTGTCTGCGCCGGGGGCGGTGCCGCAGAGGATGCCGGCAGTCCCGCAGCGGGGGCGGTCGGCGGCAAAGGGTTCGAGCGCCCGGGCGAAGTGTCCGCCCGGAAGGGTGTCGGGCAGTTCGATCGGAATGCCCGCGACGGTGTATTTCAGGTATTTCATTCTTCTCCGAGTGTGATGATGCGGTTGCAGTATTCGAGCGACGAGGCGCGGTGGGCAATCACGACAATCGTCAGCCCCGCGTGTTGTGCGGCGATGGCGGCGATGGCGCGGTTGATCTCCTCCTCGGTGCGGTTGTCGAGCGCCGAGGTCGCCTCGTCGAAGAAGAGGACGTCCGACGCCCTGTAGAGGGCCCGGGCGATGCCGATGCGCTGGCGCTGCCCGCCCGAGAGGCGGCATCCGCACTCCCCGATGGGGGTGTCGATGCCCTGCGGCAGCGAGGCGATGAAGTCGCCCAGCCGTGCCGCCTCGAGCGCCTCGAGCGCCCGCGTGCGGTCGATTTCCGCGGAGGGTGTGCCGAGGGCGACATTCTCGGCGAAGGTGCCGTCGCAGAGAAAGAGGTTCTGCGAGACATAGCCGATGCGGTTCTGCCAGGCGCGGCGGTTGGCCGGCGTGAGGGGCGTGCCGTCGATTGTGATCTCGCCCGCCGTCGGGGTGTAGAGCCCCAGCAGCAGGTTGAAGAGCGTCGTCTTGCCCGAGCCCGAGGCGCCGCGGATGCCGACCCGCTCGCCCTTGCGGATTGTGAGCGAGAGCCCCTCGAAGAGCGTGCGGTCGCCGTCCTCGAAGCGGAACGAGAGGTCGCGCACGGCGATTTCGTGCTCGAAGGGCAGCTTGTCGGTCGTGCGGCGTTCGGCCTCGGCGTTCGGAAGCTCCTGCCCGGCCGTGTGGGCTTCGCGCAGGATGTCGATCGTGTAGCGGTTGTAGCGGATCGTGGTCCACGACGAGAGGATGCCCCGCACGGAGGGCATGAGCCGCAGCGCCGCCACGGCGAAGACGCCGAAGAGCAGCTGCATGTGGCTGCCGTGCCCGATGCCGAAGCCGACGAGCAGTGCCATGCCGAGCGCCAGGGCGATCTCGGTGAAGGCCGGCGGCAGCAGCCCGATGGCCGTCTCGCGCAGGCGCGTGCGCACGACCTCGTCCATGGCGCGGTCGAACGAGCGGAGCATCTGCGGGAAAGCGGCGTTGATCTCGATGTCGGCATAGCCGCGGAAGGTCTCGACCACCAGGCGCGACTTCTCGCGCTGTGCGCGGTTCTCCTCCTCGCCGTAGCGGTTGATGCGGTTGCGGATCAGCCCGTAGTAGAGCCACGTGCCGGGCAGGAAGACCGCAACGGCGAGCCCCGCGGCGAGCGGCGCGTAGATCGCCAGCGCCGTGAAGAGCAGCACGAAGAGCATTGCCTCGGCGGCGATGGCGGCGGCGGGCTTGAGCACCCCGGCCGTGAAGGCGAGGCAGACGACGTTGACGTTGCGGGCCAGCACGGCGGAGTTCGAGCGCTTGATGAAGCCCAGGCCGCGGTCGTGGTAGGTGATGTAGAGCCGCCGCGAGAGCGTGCGGTAGAGGTCGTAGATGTAGCGCCGCTCGGCGCGTGCGAGCACGAGGTTCAGCAGCGATTTGAGGACGATGACGGCGACGACGCCCCCGCAGACGGCCAGGGCGAAGCCGCGGGGCGACGCGATGCCCGAGAGGGCGTAGGCGCGGGCGAGGGGACCGCTGCCTTCGAGGCTCGACGGATCGAGCACCAGCACCAGCACGGGCAGCAGCACGGCCAGCCCCACGAGGTTGAGCAGTGCGCGCAGCAGCAGCGTCGCGGCGACGCGCAGCCCGCGGCGGCGGAACGGCGGCGGGATGATGTCGGCGATGCGTGCGCCGGGACGTTCGTTCGGTTTGTTATGCTTCATCGGTTACTTTTTCGATATTTCCGCGTTTCACGTACCAGAGGTATCCCGCGACGTCGGTGTAGCCCATCTGCCGCAGCAGGTCGCAGTATTCGCCGATCTGGCGGCGGTGGCTCTCCTTCTCCCGGAGGCCGAACTTGTAGTCGACGACGACGGCTCTGCGCCCGGCGGTCATCACGCGGTCGGGACGCCGGATCGTGCGGCTGCCGGGGCCGTTGCCGGCCGGGATGACGATTTCGTGTTCGTTGCGCACGCGCTGCCACCCGCCGCCGAACCATTCGCGCACGACGGGGTGCTCGAGCGCCCGGGCGATTGCCGCGCGCAGGACCGGCGCCTCGGCCTCGGAGAGCGTGCCGTCGGCCGTCATGCGCTCCACGGCGCGGCGGATCTGCTCCTCGTCGTCGGCATGCTCGAAGGCGCGGTGCATCAGGATGCCGAAGTTGCGCGGCGAGAGCTCCGCCTCGTCCTCCTCCTCGAAGTAGCGCTGCGAGGGGAGCCGCAGCCGCAGGTCGGCCTGCGAGGTGGGGTAGTGCTCCAGCACGGCGTGTTCCGTTCTGGCCGCCTGCTCCTTTTTCGGGGGCTCGGGCCCCGTGAACTCGCCGAACTCGAAGCGCTCGCCCCGCTCCGTGCTGCTGCAGCGCCCTTCGAGCCCGTCGAGCAGGGCGCGTCCGCCCTCCGTCGGGATGCTCTGCCGCAGCAGTCCGCCCACCGTGCGGGCGCTGCGCTGCGGCAGGAAGACGTGGAGCGACTCCCGGGCGCGCGTGAGCGCCACGTAGAGCAGGTTGATGTTGTCGACATGGGCGTAGACCTTCTCGCGGTAGTACTCCTCCGAGAAGCCCGATTCGGCCATCGACTGCCGGAACCGCACGGGCACGCACCCCGCATCGGAGCCGTCGCCGCGGGCCGCCGCCCAGACGATGTTCGAGACGCCGTTTGTCTTGGGATCGAGCTGCCACGAACAGTAGGGGATCAGCACGACGCTCTTTTCGAGCCCCTTGGCCTTGTGTATGGTCGTGATCTCGACGGCCGAGGCCGAGGCCTCGACGCTCAGGGAGCGGCCGCTGCCCGTCTCGTCCCACCACTGGAGCCAGAGCGGGATGTCGGCGATCTTCGACGAGCAGAAGGCGATGATCTGCTCGTGCACGGCCTGCAGGTAGGCCGTCTGGCGCCGGTCGCCGGCGATGTCGTGGCGCATGACGATGCGTTCGAACGCCTCCTCGGGCGAGAGCAGGCGGATCGAGCGGAAGAAGGTGCGCTCCTCGTCGTCGAGCGGGCGGTCGAAGGCCCGGCCGAGGTAGTGGTTGTAGACGGCGCGGTGGAGCGTGTCGTCGGGGTTGAGCGCCAGACGCAGCGCCGCGGCGATGAACGAGGCCGCGGGGGCATTGCCCACGACGAGCGCCTCCTGCGTCATGACGTCGAAGCGGTAGCGCTCCTCGGTGTTGCGGCGCTTGAACTCCAGCAGCTCGGCGGCGACCTTCGCGCCGTCCGTCGCCCCGCGCACGAGGATCATGATCTGCCCCGGGCGGAACCCGCGGTCGAGCAGCTCGCAGATGCGCTCGACGACGGGCGGGCGCTCGTCGAAGGTCTCGACCGAGACGTAGCCCGGGTGTGTGCCGGTCAGGCGCGGCTGCTGCGCATGGTTGCGGTAGGCCTCCGAGAGGGTGTCCGTAAGTTCGGCGGCCGTCTGCGGCGGGAGGTCGGCCCGGGCGGCGGCTTCGGCCAGGCTGCGGTTCAGCTCGTCGTTGTCGCTGCGGACGATGCGCCCGATGATGCGGTTGTTGAACTCCACGACCACGGGCAGGCTGCGGTAGTTCTCCTGCAGGGCGACGACCTGCGTGTCGGCCGCCCCGAGCGCCTCGCGGGCCGCGCCGTGCAGCAGACGCCAGTCGCCGCCGCGCCAGCGGTAGATCGACTGCTTGATGTCGCCGACGAGCAGCACCGCGGTCTCGTCCGGCGCGGCCTGCGCCATGGCGTTGCGCAGCAGCGGCAGGAAGTTTTCCCACTCCTTGACCGACGTGTCCTGGAACTCGTCGATCATGAAGCGGTCGAAGCGGTTGCCGACCTTCTCGTAGATGAACGGCGCGTCGTTGTGGCCGATGAACTCCGAGAGGACGTATTTCGTTTCGGAGAGGAGCATCGTGTTCTGCTCGTCGCAGAGCTGCTGCACGCGCGTGTAGAGGTCCGAGAGCAGGGCGAAGCTGCGGTAGTTCTCGCGCAGCAGCCCGCAGGTGTTCCATAGCCGGACGTTGCTGTCGTAGAGCTCGCACAGGCGGCGCAGCAGGGGTTGCAGCTGCTGTCGGAGGCGCTGCGACGGCGTCCCCGTCTTGCCCCAGCGCGCATCGTCCGTGCAGGCCGCCTCGACGCGGCTGCCGTAGCGGTCGGTCGAACCGCCGGCCACGGCGTAGAACCACGCGGCAAAGCCCTTCTCCCTGTAGGGAAAGTCGGCGACGGTGCACCCCGCGGCGGCGATTATCCCGACGGCCTCCGCGGCCGTGCGGCGCAGCTCCTCGCGGCTGCGGGCCGCCTCGGCGCCCA
>NZ_CASFQD010000021.1 GCF_949296715.1 uncultured Alistipes sp.
AGAAGGAGGAGGCGGAAAACAAGGAGCTCTTCGCCTTTTACGAACAATCGTTATTCTGACCGATATGAAGATCAAGGAGATAACCGGCGTCATCGAGCAGTTCGCACCGCTCTCCCTGCAAGAGTCCTACGACAACGCGGGGCTGATCGTGGGGCGTCCGGACGATGAGGTGCACCGGGCCCTGCTGGCCGTCGACGTGACCGAGGAGGTGCTCGACGAGGCCGAACGCGAAGGGTGCGACCTGGTCATCACGCACCATCCGATCGTCTTCCATGCGCTCAAGCGCTTCAATTCGGCCGATCCCGTGCAGCGGTGCGTCGAGCGGGCCATCCGCCGCGGCATCGCCCTCTATGCCTGCCATACGAACCTCGACAGCGCGCCCGGCGGCATGAGCTGGCGCCTGGCCTCGATGCTCGGCGTGGAGAACCTGCGCGTGCTGCAGCCCACGGACGAGGCTGCGGGCGCCGGGTTCGGCGTCGTGGGCGAACTGCCCGCCGCGGAGGAGACGGTGGACTTCATGCGCCGCATGCAGCGGCTGCTCGCCGTGCGGGTCGTGCGCCACAGCGACATCGCCTCGCCGACGGTGCGCCGCGTGGCGGTCTGCACGGGTGCCGGGGCCTCGCTCATCGGCGACGCACGCCGCGCCGGGGCCGACATCTACATCACCGCCGACATGAAGTACAACGACTTCATGACACCCGATAAGGCCCTCACGGTAGCCGATATAGGCCATTTCGAGAGCGAATATTGCGCAATTCGGATTTTATTTGATATTTTATCGAAAAATTTATGTACCTTTGCGGTTCGCAAGAGTGAAGCCTCTCGCAATCCGGTGAACTATCTGGTTTAGTCCAAACTATACAACACACTATATGGCAACACAGAAAAAGACGGCCGACGTTGATTATTCGATGCAGGAGAAGATCCTGGCGCTCTACGAGCTGCAGAAGATCGACAGCAAGATCGACGAAATCAACAAGGTGAAAGGTGAACTGCCTCTCGAGGTGCAGGACCTCGAGGATGAGATGGCGGGCATGAAGACCCGTATCGAGCACATCAATGCCGAGATCGAGGAACTCAATGCCCTGACCAAACAGCGCAAGCGCGAGGTGGACCAGGCCAAAATCCAGATCGGCAACTACAAGGAACAGCAGAACAACGTGCGCAACAACCGCGAGTTCGACGCCATCACGAAGGAGATCGAATACCAGGAACTCGAAATCGAGCTGGCCGAGAAGCGCCTGAAGGAGTATTCCGCGGCGATCAAGTCGAAGAAACTCCAGCTGGAGGAGGCCGAGGCCCGGGTTGCGGAGCGCAGCGCCGACCTCGACGCCAAGAAGAGCGAACTCGAGGGTATCGAGGCCGAGACGGCTCCGCTGGTCGAGCAGTACGGTGCCGAGGCCGAGCGCGCCAAGGCCAAGATCGACGAGCGTCTGCTGACCGCCTATGACCGCATCCGCCGCAACGTCCGCAACGGACTGGCCGTGGTGACCGTCAAGCGCGATGCCTGCGGAGGCTGCTTCAACCGCATCCCGCCGCAGCGCCAGGTCGAAATCCGCCAGGGCAAGAAGATCATCATCTGCGAATACTGCGGGCGCATCCTCGTCTCCGATCCCGAACAGACGGAGGAGTAGGAAGTCCGAACCTTTATTCACCGCACGCGACGGGCAGGTCCTTTCCTGCCCGTCGCCTGTTTTCTCCGGCCGCAACGGCCCCGGCGGTGCCCGTTGCGGCCCTATCCGGCCTTCATTGCAGTCCGATGACGGCCTCCGGTCCTCTCCGGCAGTTTCCGTTTCGGCATTCTCCGGCTTCGGACGGCCGGAACGCGCCGTGCCGGGGTGTATCCGTTTTGATTAACGGGGCGACCGGAAATGTTAATTTATTAACATTGAAAATTTTTCCGACTTTTCCAAATAATCCTTAACTTTGCGGAGTTATAGTTTCCGGACTAAATTTACAGTAGATGAAAATAGCTATCGCCCAGCTGAATTACACCATCGGAGACATCGATGGCAACACCTCGAAAATCATCGACGCCATCGCCCGGGCCAAAGCGCAGAAGGCCGATCTTGTGATCTTCGCCGAACAGGCCGTCAGCGGTACTCCGGCTTTCGATCTGCTGCGCAAGACCACCTTCCTGGAGTTGTGCGAGGACGCACTCGTGGAGATCGCCTCCTGTTGCGACGGCATTGCCGCGATCGTGGGGCTTCCGGTCCTCACCAACGACGGCACGATCAGCGCCGCGGCGCTCATCCAGGACCGCAAGGTGCTGCGGTATGTCGGCAAGAAATACATCACGGCACGCCGCGAAATGGGCTTCCTCATCCCGTCGAAGGGCTACGAATACGCCACGATCAAGGGACACCGCTGCGCGATCATCGTGGGCGACGATCTGAGCCGGGAACGCGACTTCGACCACTCGGTCGAGACGATCATCTCGATCAACGCCCGCAAGTACGGACGCGGCATGATGACCTACCGCTACGAGATGATGCGCCACCTGGCCTTCGTCGAGGGCAAGAACATCGTGCTGGTCAACCAGGTCGGCGGCTCGACCGACATTGTCTACGACGGCACGTCGGGCGCGCTGAACAGCCGCGGCGAGCTGGTGCTCATGATGAAGAGCTTTGAGGAGGACTTCCGGATATTCGATACGAAAGCCGCGAACACGCCCGTTGCGGTGCCCACGGGCATCGACCGCACGCGCATGATCTACGAAGCCGCCCGCTGCGGCCTGCGCGACTTCTTCTTCAAGAACGGCTACACGAAGGCCTGCATCGGCCTGTCGGGCGGCATCGACTCCGCCGTGGTGGCCTGCCTGGCCGCCGATGCGCTGGGCCGCGAAAATGTCCGCGCGCTGCTCATGCCCTCGCCCTTCTCGTCGGACCACTCGGTCGAGGATGCCAAGCAGCTGGCCGAGCGCCTCGGCATCGAATACAACGTCATTCCCATCTCGGAAATCTATACCAGCGTGGTCAACACGCTCAAGCCGGTGATCGGCGGCACGGAGTTCGACTCCACGGAGGAGAACATCCAGACCCGCATCCGCACGGTGCTGCTCATGGCCGTGCAAAACAAGACCGGCTACATCCTGCTGAACTCCTCGAACAAGAGCGAGAACGCCCTGGGTCTCTGCACCCTCTACGGCGATACGGCGGGCGCCTTCAGCCCCACGGGCGACCTTTACAAGGGCGAAATCTACGACGTGGCCCGCTACATCAACCGCACGCAGGGCGACCCCATTCCCGAAAACATCCTGACCAAGGAGCCTTCGTCGGAGCTGCATCCCGGACAGAAGGATACCGATATCTTGCCTCCCTACGAGGTGGTCGACGCCATCCTCTACCGTATGATCGAGGAGGGGCAGCACCGCGAGGAGATCATCAACGCCGGCTTTGATTCGGAGGTCGTCGAGAAGATCCATGCGATGATCATGCGCAACGAGAAAAAACGCTTCCAGTTCCCGCCCGTGCTGCGTCTGTCGATGTGCTCCTTCGGCCATGAGCGGCTCATGCCCCTGACCAACAAATACGGAGATTAGGCGTGCCTTCACAGATCGAACATAGCGGAGTGGTGTCACGAACCGAGGGCGATACGGTCCATGTGACGATCACTTCCCACAGCGCCTGCGGTTCGTGCAGGGCGCGGCAGGCGTGCGGCCTGGCCGAGACGCAGGAGAAGGTCGTCGAGGTCCGCACGGCGGATGCGGCGCGCTATGCGCCGGGCGATGCGGTCGTGGTCGGCGTGCGGCGCCGCGCGGGCGGCATCGCCGTGCTGCTGGCCTACGTCGGGGCGCTGGTTGTACTTTTGGCCGTGTTGGTCGTGGCCGTCGGCCCGCTGGGCTGGAGCGAGGGGCGCGCCGCCCTGGCCGCCCTGGCCGGCGTGGCGCTCTACTACGTCGTGCTGTGGCTCTTCCGCCGGAAAATCGAACACACAATTCAATTTACAATAACAAAAATCTAAATGGAAGTATTACTTTACACAATCCTGACGCTGTGTGCGCTGGGTGTGCTTTCCGCGGTGATTCTCTATGTCGTGGCACAGAAGTTCCGCGTGGAGGAGGACCCGCGCATCGACGAAGTGGAGAAGATGCTGCCCGGCGCCAACTGCGGTGGCTGCGGCTTTGCCGGCTGCCGCGGCATGGCCGACGCGCTGGTCAAGCAGGACGACATTTCGTCGCTCTTCTGCCCCGTGGGCGGAGGCGATACGATGAAGGCCGTGGCCGCCTACCTGGGCAAGGCCGCTGCCGAGAAGGAGCCGCAGGTGGCGACGGTGCGCTGCGGCGGCACGTGCGAGAAACGTCCCCGCACGAACCGCTACGACGGCGTGCACTCGTGCGCCGTGGCTTCGTCGCTCTACATCGGTGAGACGGGCTGCTCGTTCGGCTGCCTGGGCTACGGCGACTGCGTGACGGCCTGTACGTTCGGTGCCATCACGATCGACCCGGCAACGGGCCTTCCGGTCGTCGATCCCGACAAGTGTACGGCCTGCGGCGCCTGCGTGAAGGCCTGCCCGAAGGGCATCATCGAGCTGCGCAAGAAGTGGCCGAAGAACCGTGCGGTCTACGTGTCGTGCGTTTCGAAGGACAAGGGAGCCGTGGTGATGAAGGCCTGCAAGGCCGGGTGTATCGGCTGCGGCAAGTGCGAGAAGGTCTGCGCCTTCGGTGCCATCACCGTCGAGAACAACCTCGCCTACATCGACCCGCAGAAGTGCAAGCTCTGCCGCAAGTGCGTGAACGAGTGCCCCACGGGCGCCATCCGGCTCGTCGGCATGGAGCCCCTGCCCAAGGAGCCCAAGGCACCGGCCGCCCCGAAGGCTGCCCCGAAGGCTGCCCCCGCCGCTGAAAAGGCCGCTCCGACTGCCCCGAAGGCTGCGCCCGCGGCTGAAAAGCCCGCACCGGCTGCCCCGAAGGCTGCGCCCGCGGCTGAAAAGCCCGCTACCGAAAAACCTGCCGCCGAGAAGCCCGCAGCCAAGCCGAAAGCCGAATAAGTGAACCGATAAAAACAGAACACGCAATATGAAGACATTTCCAATAGGCGGAGTCCATCCGTCGGAAAACAAATTGAGCTGCGCGAAGCCCATCGAGGTGCTTCCGCTGCCCGAGGTGGTGACGATTCCCCTCGCGCAGCACATCGGAGCTCCCGCGGTTGCGAAGGTCGCCAAGGGTGACAAGGTCCTCACGGGCCAGCTCATCGCCGAGGCGGGCAGTTTCATGTCGGCGAACATCCACTCCCCGATTTCGGGTACGGTGACGGCCGTAGACATGGTGCCTAACGGCCAGGGACTGCGCCAGATGATGATTACGATCAAGCGCGAGGGCGACGAGTGGGCCGAAGGCATCGACCGCTCGGAGACGCTCGTGCGCGAATGCACGCTCTCGGGCGCCGAGATCATCGCCAAGATCAAGCAGGCGGGCATCGTCGGCATGGGCGGTGCGACGTTCCCCACGCACGTGAAGCTGTCGGTGCCTCCCGGCAAGAAGGCCGAGGCGCTGATCATCAACGGTGTGGAGTGCGAGCCCTACCTCACGTCGGACCACCGCACGATGCTCGAGCACGGCGAGGAGTTGCTCGTCGGCGTGACGATCCTCATGAAGGCCGTCGGTGTGGAGAAGGCCTATGTCGGCATCGAGAACAACAAGCCCGACGCCATCGAGCACCTCACGAAACTTGCCGCAGGCTACAAGGGTGTCGAAATCGTGCCGCTGAAGGTGAAGTACCCGCAGGGCGGTGAGAAACAGCTCATCGCGGCCGTCACGGGCCGTCAGGTGCCGCCTCCGCCGGCCCTGCCGATCGACGTGGGCGCCGTGGTCTGCAACGCCTCGACGACCTATGCCGTCTACCGTGCCGTGCAGAAGAACATGCCGCTCATCGAGCGCGTGGTGACCGTCACGGGCAAGGGCATGAAGGAGCCGAAGAACCTCCTCACGCGCATGGGTACGCCCATCGAGACGCTGCTCGAGGCGGCCGGCGGCCTGCCCGAGGGCGTGTCGCTCAAGGTCATCAACGGCGGTCCGATGATGGGCCGTGCGATGGTGAATCTCGCGTCGCCCGTGACGAAGGGTTGCTCGGGCATCACCGTGATGAGCGGACGCGATGCCGAGCGCCGCGAAGCCTCGCAGTGCATCAAGTGCGCCAAGTGCGTCGCCGCCTGCCCGATGGGTCTCGAACCCTACTACCTCTCGAAGATGTCCCAGAAGAAGAACTGGGAGGTGCTCGAGCAGCAGATGATCACCTCGTGCATCGAGTGCGGCTGCTGCCAGTCTTCGTGCCCGGCCTACCTGCCGCTGCTGGACTGGGTACGCCTCGGAAAACAGACCGTCATGGGCCTCATCCGCGCCCGTGCCGCAGCCAATGCGCCCAAAAAGTAACCGAAAAAAAGTAAAACAGATATGGCAAACAAATTACTTGTTGCTCCCGCACCGCACGTGCAGACGGCCCAGTCCACGGCGAAGATCATGCGCGATGTCGTGATCGCGCTGATGCCCGCACTGGTCGTCTCGACCGTCGTGTTCGGATGGGACGTCCTGCGCGTCGTGGCCCTTTCGGTTGCGTCGTGCGTGGTGTTCGAGTACCTGATTCAGAAATTCCTGGTCCGCGGTGCGCTGACGATCTCCAACTGGTCGGCCGTCGTGACGGGCGTGCTGCTGGCCTTCAACCTCCCGGCATCGATTCCCTGGTGGATCGTCGTGGTCGGCGCATTCGTCGCCATCGCCGTGGCGAAGATGACCTTCGGAGGCCTGGGCAAAAACCCCTTCAACCCCGCGCTGGTGGGCCGTGTCTTCCTGCTGATCGCCTACCCGGTGCAGATGACCACGTTCCCGATGCCGGTGAGCGGGTCGTTCGACGCCCTCTCGGGCGCCACGCCGCTGGCTGCCGTCAAGCACGGTGCCGCGGCCGACGTGCTCGGCACGCAGGAGCTGCTGCTGGGCAACATGCCCGGTTCGCTCGGTGAGGTCGCCGCGCTGGCGCTGCTCGCCGGTTTCGTCTACCTGCTCTGGCGCCGCGTCATCACGTGGCACATCCCCGTGACGGTGCTCGTGACGATGGCCCTCTTCGCCTTCGTCGTGGCCCTGACCCGGGCTGAGGGCGGCGCGCTGCTGTGGCAGTTCCCGCTCTTCCATGTGCTGGCCGGCGGTGCGATGCTCGGCGCCATCTTCATGGCTACCGATTACTCGACCTCGCCGATGACGGTCAAGGGCGGCGTGATCTTCGCCGTGGGCATCGGTCTGATCACGATGCTCATCCGCCTGTGGGGCGCCTACCCCGAGGGTATGTCGTTCGCGATCCTGATCATGAACTCGTGCGTGCCCCTGATCAACAAATATGTCAAACCCAAGCGCTTCGGCGTGAAATAAAGGAGGACAAGCAATGAAAAGCACTCTTTTGAACATGACGGCAGTCCTCTTCGGCATCACCCTCGTGGCTTCGGCCGGTGTGGGCGCCGTGAACATGATTACCGCCGAGCCGATCGCGCTGGCCGAGCAGGCCGCGAAGGTCGAGGCGCTGAAGGGCGTGCTGCCGGCGTTCGACGCCACGACGCCCGAGACGATGAAGATCGACGAGATGCCGATTACGGTCTATACCGCCACGTCGGGCGACGAGGTCGTGGGCTATGCCGTGGAGACGATGTCGAAGCTGGGCTTCGGCGGCGCCATCAACCTCATGGTGGGCTTCACGCCCGCCGGCGAGGTCATCAACGTCAACGTCCTGAAGCAGACCGAGACCCCGGGCCTCGGCACGAAGATGGCCGACGAGGGCAACCCGCTGCTCGCGAGCATCCAGGGTCAGAACCTCGCGCAGAAGCAGCTCGTCGACGGCAAGCTGGCCGTGCGCAAGGACGGCGGCGACGTCGATGCCCTGACGGCCGCGACGATCTCGTCGCGCGCCTACGTCGACGCGATCAACCGCGCATGGATGGCCTACAAGAGCGTAGCGACGGGCGAGGCTGCGGCCGACGTCGCTTCGGGCGCTACGAATACGGCTGCAGAAACCAACGAGCCCGCGGCTCAGGAAGGAGGTCAAAATGAATAAGCTGAAAATCATATTGAGCGGCATCGTCAAGAACAACCCGACGTTCGTCCTCGTGCTGGGCATGTGCCCCACGCTGGGAACGACGACCTCGGCCGAGAACGGCATGGGCATGGGTCTGGCCACGATGGCCGTGCTGATCATGTCGAACCTGGTGATCTCGCTCGTCAAGAACATCATCCCCGACAAGGTGCGCATCCCGGCGTTCATCGTCATCATCGCCTCGTTCGTGACCATCATCGAGATGCTCATGAAGGCCTTTGTCCCGGCACTCTACGCCGCGCTGGGCGTCTTCATCCCGCTAATCGTCGTCAACTGCATCATCCTGGGCCGCGCCGAGGCCTTCGCCTCGAAGAACTCGCCGTTCGACTCGATCCTCGACGGTATCGGCATCGGTCTGGGCTTCACGGCCTCGCTGACGGTCATCGGCGCCGTGCGCGAGATTCTGGGCAGCGGTGCAATCTTCGGCGTGAGCCTCGGCACGGCCGACTACATGCCGCTGGTCTTCGTCCTCGCACCGGGCGGCTTCCTCACGCTCGGCTACCTCATGGTTCTGTTTAACAAATTAGCCAAGAAATAGTCATGGAGATTTCCTATTTTGCCATTATCATCGGCGCCATCTTCGTCAACAACGTCGTGCTGGCGCAGTTCCTCGGCATCTGCCCCTTCCTGGGCGTGTCGTCGAAGGTCGAGACCTCCATGGGTATGGGGGCCGCCGTGACCTTCGTCATGGCCCTCACGGCGGTCGTGGCATGGCCCATTCAGACCTACATCCTCGTGCCGCTGCACATCGAGTACATGCAGACGATCGTCTTCATCCTCGTCATCGCGGCGCTGGTGCAGATGGTCGAGATCATGCTGAAGAAACTCTCGCCGTCGCTCTATCAGGCGCTGGGTATTTTCCTGCCGCTGATCACGACGAACTGCGCCGTGCTGGGTGTGGCGATCCTGATGATCCAGAAGGAGTACACGCTGCTGCAGAGCGTCACCTACTCGGTGGCAACGGCCCTGGGCTTCGCCCTCGCGCTGGTGCTCTTTGCCGGTATCCGCGAGCGCCTCGACTTCGAGGATGTGCCCAAGTCGTTCCGCGGCGTGCCCATCGCGCTCATCACGGCCGGTATCCTGGCCATGGCCTTCATGGGCTTCTCGGGTCTGGTATAGCGTGCGGGCCGGCGGGCCGTCCCGAATCCGGATGGGCCTGTCACCCGGTGTACGGAATATGAAAAATCCCCGTCTGCGGACGGGGATTTTTGTTTGGACGCGGGGGGGTGGGAAAACGCGGGGCGGGGAAGAGCGGAGACAGAGAGGGTAGGAGAGGAGGCGGAGGAAGCAGGTGAGGGGAGAGAGGAGAGAGCCTCCGTTCTACTCGCCGCGGAGGAACATCCGCTCGTAGTTGATCGTCAGCCGCCGGAACGAACGGACGAAATCGGCGCCCAGCGACCCGGCGGTGAGCAGCAGGCCGCCCTCCGCCTCGTCGCAGATCACCTCCGTGTCGTGCAGCACCACGTCGCGCCCGGCTGCCCGGAAACGGAATTCGGGAAGCGTCACCGCCTCGAACTCCTCGATGCCGCCGAAGCCGCCCCGGCGGGTCGTATGCCGTGCAAGCCCTGCCACGGCTTCGGGAAACCGCTACGCAAAACCGCTGTCGAGATCGCTCTTCACGTTGCCCGTGTCGAAGACCATCTCGAAGGGTTCGCCCCCGTATTCGATCCTTACGTGCGGAGTGTTCCCCGAGAGGTACATGTCGGGTTCGCCGTCGGAGGGCTTCACGGGGAAGCGGAACACGCCCGCCTCGTTGTCGACGACGACCTCCCCGACGGCCCGGAGCAGGTCGTAGCCGATAATGCCGTCGAATGCAAACTCGGCATCGACCTCGGGGTCGGGCGGTGCGACGAGAAAGAAGGGATGGCGGTAGACCAGCTCGCCGATGCGCAGAGAATCTGCCACCGCCAGTTTGACGAAGCCGACCGTCATGCCCGAAACCGGAATCGAGTCAGCCACGATCCGCAGCCCGACCTCCGCGGCATAGTGCTCCGAGACGAAGCAGCCCGACGAGCAGCCCGTGTCGAAGACGAAGTCGCGCGTCTGTCCGTTCACCTCGACCGGGATGTAGAAATGATGCCCGCGGCCGACGGCTTCGTATTTCATTGGCACCGTCACCGTGCGTTCGGGCCGTTCGAGACGCGGGGCGGGTGTGTCGGAGAGAGCCTTGCCGATCCGCTCGATGTAGACGAGCCCGAAATAGGATTCGAACGGCAGGGAGCCTTCGAGCGCCCGCACCAGATCGCCTCCGGCGGCCCCGGCCTGCGCATACATTCCCAGATTCAGCAGGTTCATGGCCCGCAGCGCCGCCATCGAGAGGGTGCTCTCCGCGCCGAGCGCGTCCTGATGGAGCAGCAGGAGCGAATCGAGTGCCGGGGCAGCCTCCTCGGGCCGGTTAAAGGCGATTCCGAGCTGGCTGCGGGCGAGCAGGTCGAGTATTTCGATGGAGAGGGAATCCTTCAGCTGCGGATACTCCTCCCGAAGGCGGAAGGGATCGCCGCCGTTGAGCAGTTCGCCCATGCGCAGGTCGGCGGGCGTCTGGGCCGGAGCGTAGAGCCCGCATGCGAGCATCGCAAGGAGGAGCAGCGTCCTCCCGAGTTTCAAAAGTTTCATGGCTGTCGTATTTGTTTAGTGTCCGAATCGCGAGGTGTCGACCTCCTTGTGCTTACGCTCCTTGTAGCCGCCGAAGCGGTAGGAGAGGTGGACGGTTACGGTACGTGTGTAGCGCTGCGCCCCCATGTCGAGCCACTGCCCGCGGTAGCGAACCTTGGTGTTGGGCATGCCGCTGTCGAAAAGGTCGCTGCAGCGCACCGAGAGCGTCGCGCGGCTCCGGTCGAAGGTCCACTTCACGGCGGCGTCGGCAGATCCGAGCGGTTCGATGTCGAAGGTGCCCTGGATGGCTCCCGACTGGAAAAATCCGTTTACTTCGAGGTCGATGGCGGGTTTGCGGCTCACGTGAAAGGTGTTCACGAGGCGGGCGATGCCGACCCATTTCGAACGATCGAACGCCATGTCGTGGAACGGATCGCACTGCTGCCGCATGCGCATCCCCGTGAGGGTCAGCCGCGAGTCGAGCCATTTGCCGATTCTGAACGGGAGGACGGCGTTGGCGCCCCACTGCCGGTTGAAGTTCCAGTTGAGCGACTGGTAGATCATCGCCAGCCGGTCGGATGCCTGCCAGGCGGCCTGCACGAAGTAGTCGGGCCGCTCGTTCCAGAAGAGGACGAAGATGTACTTCTGACGGTAGATGTAGACGGCCTGCGCCTCGTAGCTGCGCGAGGGGCGGAGCCCCGGCGTGCCGTGAATCTCCGAATAGCCGTCGATGTAGGAGATCGCCCCCTGCATCTCCCAGTAGGCGGGGTACTCCTTGTCCGATGAGAAGTTCAGCTGCACGATGTGCCGTTCGGAGGGCGTCCAGGTCATCGACGCCTGCGGATAGAGCGACCAGTTTTCGTAGTCGCCCAGCCGGTAGTACTCCCCGGCAAGCGATGCCGTGAAGCCCACCTTCCCGAACTGCCGTCCGAAACCGGCATAGAGATTGGCGGTGTATTCGTCGAGCCGCGCGTCGGTGTCGGTCGTCGCGGGCGAGCCCTCGAGTACGGGGTAGTGCTGCCAGTCGTGCGAGCGGGCGAAGCCGAAGGCGCCGCCGGCCGTCAGTTCCCAGCCCGACACGAATGCGTGGCGTTCGTCGGCTGTCACGTTCAGCCGGTCGATGCGCTGGCCCGACGTGACGTCGAAGGCCGTGGCCGGAGCGGCGGCATAGTCGTTTTCGAGCCGCGTCCGCTCGGGATTGTCGTAATGGGTGTAGTCGACGCCCACGTCGAGGCCGCAGGCCGCGACGTAGCGCAGCGCGAGGTTGTGCAGCGACTGGTCGCTCAACTTCTTCGAGATCGAGCTGACGTAGGTTCCCGTCGAGCGCGACAGTCCGTCCGTATTCGGCGAGAAGGAGCCGGTATAGGCGGCGCTCAAGCGTCCCCGCTGCTTTGGGGAGTACTCCACGGCGGCGCGCAACCGGTGGCTCCACCCTTCGCCCGTCATCCACTCATCCTGCCGGATGTCGTATTGCTGCCCGGCGAAGGTGTGCCGCGAGTGCAGGTCGAAACTCGACAGTTCCTTGCTCCGGGCCGCCGTATAGGTGACGTCGGCCGACCACTTGGGCGACGTGAGCGCGAAGCTGCCGCCGGCATCGTAGGTGTCGTACCAGCGGTTCGAGTAGTTGGCGTGCACCTCGCCCGAAAAGGCCGTCTCGTGGCCGCGGCGCAGCACGACGTTGATCGCGGCTCCGCGGACATGGTACTGCGGCGGGGCGCTGAACATCACCTCGGCCTTCTCGACCCGCTCGACGGGTGTCGAGCGCAGCAGCGCGGCCAGCTGCTCGGGGGTCATCGTCGAGGGGCGTCCGTTCAGAATCACTGTGACGGACGAGGCGCCGGCCAGCGTCAGCGCCCCCTCTTGCTCCGAGACGCCCGGCAGGCGCGTCAGGGCCTCGTAGGCGTTGTTCACGGCCTGCCCCTCGGTCAGCCGCCCGAGGTCGTAGTTCAGCCGCCCCTGCTCGACCTTCACCACGGGGCGTTCCCCTTTCACCACGACGGCGTCGACCGCCGTGGCGGCCTCCGTGAGGCGGATGTCGCCCAGCTCCGTGCGGTCCGACTCGACGGTGCGGAGTTCATAGGCCAGGTGCTGGATTTGCAGCCGGTAGGGACGCACCGCCGGGCGGAGTTCGAAGCGTCCGTCCGTACCCGAGGCCGCGGCCCCGAGGTAGACCGAGTCGCGGTCGAAGAGGATGACGGCCGCCCCGGCGACGGGGGCATCCGCCGCATCGACGATCCGGCCGCGGATTGCGTCGGCAGCGGCCGGGCGGGGCGTCGTTGGGGGTGTCGTTTGGGCTTGTGCGGCCGCGACCGTCCACAGGATCACGACCGGAATCAACAGAAAAAAGAGAGTGTGCGACTTCATCGTTTTTGCAGTTTGTGAAGTGTCTTCTTCTACTGCAAAGATAGGCTCCGCGTGGCCTTGCCGGTGTGCATTTTATCTTGCGTGCAAAATTGCAACGCGCTGATTTGCAACGGATGGGTCGCGAAAAATCTTACCGGCGGCCCGAAAGGCCTTGCCGGCGGGGTGGGCGCTATCCATTCGCCTGTCAGGCGAAGAATCCGAGCAGCCGCTCGCGCTCCGGAGTGGCGGATTCGGCGATGCGCCGCTTGAGTTTCGACTTGAGCGTGTAGACGCCGTTCAAGGACATCTCCAGCATGACGCAGATCTCCTGCGGCGTAAAACCCGCGATGACCAGCGCCGCAAAGTCGTAGTTGCGCGCCGTCCAGTCGGGGAACTGCTCCCGAAGGCGTGTGACGGCCCGGTCGCTGTAGAGGTCGGCCATGCCGACGACATCGGCCAGCATCGCGGGGCTCAAGGCCAGCTCGCGCATCTTGGCCGTCAGCCGCTCGCCCTCGCCGTAGGTGTAGCAGGTCGCGGCAATGTCGCGCACGGCGGCCACACGCCCCTCCAGCAGCCGTTTCACGGCCGCCTCGCGAGCATCCGATGCATCGAGCCGGGACGTAAGGCTGTCGTGCGACTCGCGGTAGGAGTCGAGCAGCGCGAGCGTCTCGCTCAACTGGCTGTCGCGGCGGCGCAGCTTGCGGCGGTAGCTGACCACGGCCCATCCCGCCGCCATGACCACCAGCAGGGCCGTCAGCGCGGCGATCCAGGCACGGTAACGCAGCGACGCCTCGCGCAGCGCCACGTCGTTGGCCGTGCGGTAGCGGCGTTCGAGCTCGGCGACCTGCGCCCCGCGCTGCACCTCGAAGAGCGAATCCTTCACCGCGACGTACTGCTGCATGTAGTCGTAGGCCCGGGCGTCGTCGTCCCGGTCGTGGTAAATCCCCGCGGCCAGGTTGAACAGCCCGACACTTCCCTGATGGAACGTATCCCGGCAGTCGAGCGCCATTTCAATGTAATGGCGGGCCGAGTCGAGCTGCCCGTCCCGCTGGAAGATGATCGCCGAAGCCACGTCGTAGAACGACCGTCCGGTATCCTCCGAGACGGCCGTACCGTAGGAGAGCGACGCCCGGCGGATCACGTCGAGGTCGATGCTGTCGCGTGCGGCCAGCAGCTGCGCAGGGGTCCAGTCCCCGAGGTAGGTATGGAATACGAGGTTTTGTATGCGTATTTGCTGGGCGAAGTAGCGGAACGGGATCGTATCGGCCGCCTCGACGAGCGGCGCCAGCATCTCGATCGCCTGCCTGTAGTCTCCGGCGGCGCAGTGGGCCGAGGCGAGCATGAAACGGCTGTAGCCCTCCTGCTCCGCATTGCCGTTCGCGCGGGCCGCCTCGACGGCCTTCGCAAAGGGCTCCACGGCGTCGTATCCCTGCTCGAAATAGAGCAGTCCGAGCGTGTGGTAGATGACTACGAGCAGCGTCCTGGTCCGCTTCCGCTGCGGGGTATCCTCGCCGGAGCGGGTTCCGGCAAGGGCCTTTTCGGCCAGGATTGCCGCCTCGGTGTAGCCCCGGATGCCCTCCTCCATGTCGCCGAGCTCGATGTGGGCCTTGGCGTACATGTACCACGCCTCGGCCCGCTCGCCCTCCGTGCCGTGCCGGTCGTAGTAGCGCATCGCACGGTCGAGCCGCGCCTTGCCCGCGAGCGTGTCGCCCGAGGCGACCTCGGAGAGCCCCGTCATCAGCGACCAGCGGACCCGTCCGTTGCGGCTCATCCGCGCGGGGTCCATCCTTCGCAGCAGTTGCAGCGCACTGTCGGGACGCTCCGTGGCGAGGAAGCTGTCGACCGTCAGGGCCTCCTCCGCACGGGGCGTGCATCCTGTGGCCGCAAGCGCCGCACAGGCAAAAATCAATCGCAGCAGCTGTTTCATGGCTTGAGCTCTTGCCAGACGGCCTTCAGGTCGATCGCGTCGGCGTTGTGAAAAAATCCGCCCACGAGGGTCAGGTACTCGGGCAGCCGCCCGTCGGTGCTCCACCGCAGCGGAATGCCCATCAGGGACTCGGTCGTGCGGCAGAGGTCGAAGCCGCACGCCTCGAGCGAGGGCCGCACCCGCTCGGGATGGCGGCACGGCCGACCCTCGGGACGCGTGCAGCTCCCCTTCGGGCAGTAGAGGCAGGTTCCAGTGTAGGCGAAGGCCCGGCCGCCGTAGCGGGCCTCGAGGTCGAGCAGCAGCCGCTCGTGCCACAGCCGCGTGGGCCGCAGCAGCCGCTCGGCCTCCGAGAGGGGCAGGCCGCGGTGCAGCGGGGTGACCTTCGTGGCGATGATCAGGGCCGTGCGGTAGCCCGAGAGGTAGTCGTCCATGTCGAAATCGAAGGGCGGGCAGGCCCAGCTGCGGCCGTAGTTGGGGCAGGCGCGGCAGCAGGCGCCGAAGCGCCGTGCATCGCGGTAGGCGGCGATGTACTGGGCCGCGGGGAGCGAGGCGGTGAAATCCTGCGTCGTATGTTGCAACTCGTCGTTCATAAGGCGAAGATACGGTTTTCGGGCATCCCTTTCTGCGGTCCGCTCCTTTTTCTGCGGCCCTGGGTTCTTCCTGCGGTCCGGTCTCTGCTTGCGGCCCGGGGTTCTTCCGGTGGTCGGTATTCTTCCGTCGGCCCCCCGTGTGCGGCGGCCCTTATTGCGGTCCCGGGAGCCTGCCGCGTTACTCCTCGATGATGTAGACGTGCTCGTCGCGGCGCTGCATGTGGTAGTGCTCGCGGGCGTACTCCTCCAGGTAGTCGTCGTAGCGCAGCTGCTCGAGCAGGGCGCTGTCGCGGGCGATCTTCTGCTGATGCCGCTCCTTCTCGCGGTTCAGGGCGTTGATCTGCCGTTTGATCTTCACGGCGTGGACGACATGGCGGCCGATCACGAAGACCGTGAAAACCACGATGATTGTCGTGACGATGATCCAGAATTTGCGGCCGAAACGGAATTTCATCGCGTCAGGGAATGTGCATGTATTTGTGCGTCTGGATCGAGATGTTCCACTGCGGGTGCGCCTTGGCGTACTCGACGATCGCGGGCATCACACGCTCCGAGACGCTCCATTCGGGTTGCAGGTAGAGCATGCACTCCGGGCCGACCTGCGCGGCGTTTTGCTCGGCCCATGCGAAGTCCTCCTCGCTCTCGACGATGACCTTCAGCTCGTCGGCCCGGGCGAAGGCCTCCGCAAGGGGCGGCTGCTGCCGCTTCGGCGAGAGGCATACCCAGTCGAAGACCCCGCTGAAGGGGTGGGTGCCGGAGGTCTCGAGGAAAATCCGGAGCCCCTTTTCGCGCAGCGTTCCCGTCAGCACGCCCAGCGGGTAGAGCAGCGGCTCGCCGCCCGTGATGACGATGGCCTGCGCCGGGCAGGCCGTGGCCCGCGCGATGACCGTGGCCACGTCGGTCGGCGGGTAGAGTTTCGGGTTCCACGTGTATTTGGCGTCGCACCAGCGGCAGCCGACGTCGCAGCCGCCCAGGCGGATGAAGTAGGCCGGTTTCCCGGCGTGGAACCCTTCGCCCTGGATGGTGTAGAAATCCTCGACGAGGGGCAGGCGGCGCCCCCCGTCGAGCAGTTCGCTATGTGTATCGGGAATCATTCCGTGACGACGTAGATGTCTTTCAGGCTGCGGCCCAGCTGGTCGTAGTCCAGGCCGTATCCGACGATGAACTCGTTGCCGATCTCCATGGCGCGGTACTTGATGGGCCGCTGCTTGCGGTACGAGCCCGGCTTGAAGAAGAGCGTGCAGACGGCGATCGAGGCGGGGTGGTGCTGTTCGAGCTCGCCGATCATGTGGTCGATCGACTCGCCCGTGTCGACGATGTCCTCGACGATGATGACGTGGCGTCCCTCGATCGGGGTGCTCAAGCCGATGAGGCTCTTTACCTCGCCGGTCGAGGTCGTGCCTTCGTAGGAGGCCAGCTTGACGAACGAAAGCTCGTTCTGGAACTCGATCTTTTTGATCAGGTCGCTCATGAACATGAACGAACCGTTCAGTACGCCGACGAACAGCGGTGTCTGCTTGTCGGCATAGTCGGCATTGATGCGGGCGGCCACGTTGCTCACCGCTTCGTCGATCTTCTCGGCGGGAATCATGATCCGGAACGTCCTGTCGTGAAGTGTGATGATGTCCTCCATTGTTGTGGTGGGTTTTTAAGGATTGGTTGCGCAAAAATAACGATTCTCGCCCAACTATCGAAGGATTCGGCCGAAAAAATCAGTAGTGCGTGAAGCCGTGCCAGTCGAGCGGCTCGGGACGTCCGCCGCGCATCCAGACGAGCCCCCGGCCGGCCGTGATGCGGCCGATGGGGTGGACGGGGCGGCCGAAGCGGGCGCGGAACGCTGCGGCGAGGCTCCCGGCGGCGTCGGGAGCCGCCGTGAAGAGCAGCTTGTAGTCCTCGCCGCCGCAGGCTGCGGTCCGCAGGTCCGAGCCCGCCGCG
>NZ_CASFQD010000022.1 GCF_949296715.1 uncultured Alistipes sp.
CAATTTTTTCGCTTAACTATTCAAAAAACGGCTTCAAAGCACACATTTACAAATGCGGAATAATGCTGCGTATCTCCCTGAAAGCCCAATAGTTTACATTATTCTTCCTAAATCCATCCGAAATCGGGCGAGTTTGCGTATCTTTGGTCTGCGGTCGCGGCATTTCGGTTTCCTTTCAGAAAGGCCCGCTACCTTTGCACAAAACGAATCCGTATGAAACTGTTGATTGTCGAAGACGAACCCTCCCTGCGGGAGATCATGGTCCGCACGCTCCTGCGCGAGCAGTATGTCGTCGAGCAGGCCGCCGACTACGCCTCGGCGCTCGACAAGATTGCGGCCTACGACTACGACTGCATCCTGCTCGACATCATGCTGCCCGACGGCAGCGGCCTGCGGCTGCTCGAGGAGCTCAAGCGGCAGCGCCGCCGCGCCGGCATCATCATCATCTCGGCGCGCGACTCGCTCGACGACAAGATCGAGGGGCTGGAGCTCGGGGCCGACGACTACCTGCCCAAGCCCTTCCACCTCGCGGAGTTGAGCGCCCGCATCCGCAGCGTGCTGCGCCGACACCAGCGCGGCGGCGAGCAGACGCTCGAGGCGGGCAACGTGCGCGTCTATCCCGACAGCCGCCGCGTGGAGGTGGCGGGGCGTCCCGTCGAGCTGCTGCGCAAGGAGTACGACATCCTCTGCTACTTCATGAGCCGCCCCGGCCATACGGTCGACAAGGCGACGCTGGCCGAGGCCGTGTGGGGCGACCACATCGACCAGGTCGACAACTTCGATTTCGTCTATGCCCAGATGAAGAACCTGCGGCGCAAACTTGCCGATGCGGGGGCCGACACGGAGATACGTGCCGTCTACGGTTTCGGCTACAAACTCGTACAGCCGTGAAGCTCGTCTACCGGATTATCCTCCATATTTCGTGGGTGCTGTCGCTGCTGCTGGCGGCGTGGGCCCTCTTTTTCTACGTGACGCTCGTCGACGAGATCAACGACGAGACGGACGATGCGCTCGAGCACCGTGCCGAGGTAATCATTGCCCAGCAGCTCTCCGGCCGCGAGGTCGCGTCGACGGCTTCGGGCAACGAGGGTTATTTCCTGACGGAGGTCGGGGAGGAGTATGCCCGGCGGCGGTCGCATGAAAGCTATACGGACGAGGAAATCTACATCCCCGAACGGGATGACGAGGAGCCGGCACGCGTGCTGCGCACGATTTTCCGTGACCGCGACGGCCGCTGGTTCGAGCTCACGGTGATGACGCCGACCTTCGAGAAGGACGAGCTGCGCGAGGCAATCCTCTGGTGGATTGTCTGGCTCTATTTCTTCCTGCTGCTGACAATCCTGGCGGTCAACGTGCTGGTGCTCCATCGCACGCTGCGGCCGCTGCACGCGCTGCTGCGCTGGCTCGACGAATACACGGTCGGGGCGAAGAACCCGCCGCTGGCGTGCGACACGGACATCACGGAGTTCCGCCGGCTGAACGAGGCGGCAAGCCGTTATGCGGCGCGGGCCGAACAGCTCTTCGACCGCCAGAAGCAGTTTATCGGCAACGCCTCGCACGAGATGCAGACGCCGCTGGCCGTCTGCCGCAACCGGCTGGAGATGTTAGTCGACGAGGGGGCAACGCTCTCCGAGGCGCAACTGGGCGAGATTGCCAAGGTGCAGCGCACGCTCGACTACCTCGTGCGGCTGAACCGCTCGCTGCTGTTGCTCTCGAAAATCGACAACGGGCAGTTCCCCGAGACCGGGGAGGTCGATTTCAACGCCCTGACCGGGCGCACGGCCGAGGACCTCTCGGAAATCTACGCCTCGCGCGGCATGCACCTCACATTGCATGACGGGGAGCGTCTCGTGGTCCGCATGAACCCGACGCTGGCGGCGAGCCTGGTGAGCAACCTGCTCAAAAATGCCTTCGTACACGGCGATGCGGGCGGTGAGATTGTCGTGACGATTACGCCGCGCAGCCTGCGCGTCGCGAACAGCGGGGCCGCGGGGCCGCTCGATGCCGCGCATGTCTTCGACCGTTTCTATCAGGGGACGAAGAAGGAGGGGTCGACCGGGCTGGGGCTCTCGATTGCCGAGGCCATCTGCCGCCTCTCGGGCCTGCGCATCGAATATGCCTACGGGGACGGGATGCACAGTTTTACGGTGACGGTCCGGTGACGGCCGCCGGGCGGTGCCCCGTGTTCCGGGTTCCCCGCTTCGGGCCGTCGGCCCGGTACGCGGCCATACGTTGCCGCGGGGGCGATATCGTGCAGATTGAAAGACGGCTGCCTGCGGGGCGGCTGTCTTTTTTTTGAAAAAAACAGCACCCGGACCGGCCGTTTCAGATTCGTTTCAGTTTTCCGCCGCACCTTTGTTCCCGGAAAGATACGGAAAACAAACGTCAAAACGGAAACAACCATGAAAAGAGTGCGAATGATACTGACCGGGGTCCTGCTCTCGGCGCTGACGCTTCCGGCAGCGGCCGGCAACGACCGTCCGATTGTCGTCGGGGAGCTGCCCGCCGTCGCACGGGAGTTCCTGCGCACCCATTTCGACGGGCTGGAGGTCTCCTATGCCAAGGTGGATGAGGACTTTTTCGACAAGGAGTACAAGGTGGTCTTTGTCAACGGGGCGAAGGTCGAGTTCGCGAAGGACGGCGCCTGGAAGGAGGTCGACTGCAAGTACGGCGAGGTCCCCGCGGCGGCTGTTCCGCGGCAGATTGCCGACGAGGTGGCGCGGCTCTTTCCCGCGTGCCGGATTGTCTCGATCGAGCGCGACCGCAGCGAATACGAGGTCAAGCTCGACAACGGGACGGAACTGACCTTCGACCGGAAGTTCCGCCTGACGGACATGGACGACTGACCGCCCGCAGACGGCAGGAAGACGGCAAAGACAACGCAACGATGCGATGCTGATAATTGATTATTGACTGTAAAACGAATTTTGACCTATGACTGCAAACATGCTGAAAAAATGGATGATGCTGTCCGCCGTCGTGCTGGCGCTCTTCGCCGCGACGGGTTGCGACAGGGAGGACGATGACCGTTTCACGAATGTGCCGCCGGCCGTGGAGAAGACCTTCCGCGAGATGTTCCCGCAGGCCACGGAGGTCTGCTGGGCAGACCGGAGCGGCTATCTGGTGGCGGGCTTCCGGCAGGCCGGCACCCCGGCCCAGGCCTGGTTCGTTCCGGCCGGCGAATGGCACATGACCGAGACCGATATCCGCTACGGGGAGCTCCCGCAGGCCGTGCGCACGGCATTCGAGACGGGCGAATATGCGTCGTGGCGCGTGGATGACGTGGAGATGCTCGCACGCCGCGGGCTCGAGACGGTCTACTCGCTTGAAGTCGAGCGCGGCGAGTCCGAATACGAGCTGCTCTATGCCGAGGACGGCATCCTGTTGAGCGCCCTGCCCGATACGGACGGCGGCGATCATGCCGACCTGCTGCCCTCGGGCCTTCCGCAGGCCGTGCAGGAGTTCCTCGCGCAGCACTATCCCGATGCCCGCATCGTCGATACGGAACTTGAGCGGGGACAGTACGAGGTGGAGATCGTCGACGGCCGCACGGTGCGTGAACTGCTCTTCGACGCGGAGGGCAACTGGCTGGAGACCCGGACCGAAGTGCGGACGGGCGAGGTGCCCGACGCGGTGCTCGGCGCCGTGCGTGCGTCGGAGTACGGGGCGTGGGAGATCGAGGATGTAGACCTGGTCGAGACGCCCGACGGCGAGTGGTACGAAGTCGAGCTGGAGGAGCCGCGCACCGACCGCGAGGTCCGGCTCCGGGTGCGCGCCGACGGCACGCTCCTCTGATCCCGCGGGCGCTTCCCGCATTGTCAGCCCGCATTTCCGGACCCGGAAATGCGGGCTGACGGCCCTCCGGAGGTGCTATTGGTCTTGTTTATGACACTATAAAATGATATAATCGAAAATGTTGTGCAATCTTGGAAAACAGTTGTATATTTGCCACAGAAACAAATGACATGAACTTAAAACAACAACCGTTATGTTAAGCAAGAAACTGCACGAAGCGCTCAATGAGCAGATCAATGCCGAACTGTGGTCGGCCTATTTGTATCTTTCGATGTCGATGGACGCCGAGGCCAAGGGCCAGAAGGGTGTCGCCAACTGGTTCTACGTCCAGTTCCAGGAGGAGCAGGACCACGCCCGCATCCTGATGAACTACATCCTTTCGCGCGACGCCGCCGTGACGCTCAAGCCCATTGCCGAGGTGCGCACGTCGTGGGCCTCGCCGCTGGAGATGTTCCAGGATACGCTGGTACACGAGAAGAAGGTGACGGCCATGATCAACAACCTCGCCGCCATCGCCCGCGAGGACAACGATTTCGCCTCGGTGAACATGCTCGCCTGGTTCATCGACGAGCAGGTCGAGGAGGAGGAGTCGGCCCGCGAGATGATTCAGGCCTGCGAGGCCGTCGAGGGCAACAAGTTCGGGCTCTACATGCTCGACAAGGAGCTCGCCGCACGCGTCTACACGCAGGCTGCACCCCTCGCCGCGAAGGCATAGCTTCACGCATCGGTCAGAGAGCGGTCCGGCCCCCGTCAGCGGGAGCCGGACCGTTTTTCATGGCCGATGCGCCTGGCGAAGAGGACGTGCAGGCCGTGGTGCAGATGCATCATCTTTCGGACGGTGCATCGGGCCGGAGCTCCATGCCGAGGCGGACCATGTCGCGGCATTCGATGCCGTTTTCGATAATCGGGGCAGGGTAGTACCTGCGGAAATAGTCGCGGTCGATGCCGCAGCGCACGAATCCGCAGCGTTCGTAGAGGGCGATCTGTCCGGTGCCGGTCTCTCCCGTACCGATCTCCAGCCGCCGGAACCCCGCCGCACGGGCCGTGCGGATGGCATGGTGCAGCAGGGCGGTGCCGATTCCCCGGCGCTGGCAGGCCGGATCGACAGCGATGGAGACCACCTCGGCCGTGAAGGGGCGCGTGTGGAGCAGCAGGTATTGGCCGACGGTCCGCCCGGCAAGCTGCGCGACAAAACAGCGGCTGCGGCCGACATAGTCGGCGACGGATTCCGGGCTTTCGTCGGCCAGCATCAGCAGATCGTGGGATGGAGAGTCGGTTTCGCGGATTTCGGGATCGGGATTCATGGGTGTAGTATAAAGTAGCATAAACTTTTGTCGGAACGGGGAGGGTGCAGGGGCGCCGGGTCAGAAGAGCGATGCGGCCCCCTCGAAGGTGAGCAGCAGTACGACGTAGCGCAGGGCCTTGCCGGCGAGCATCGACGCGCCGGTGATCCAGACGTTGCTGCGCATGAGCCCCAGCACGACGGCCAGTGCCTCGCCGATCGTCGGCAGGAAGCCGAAGAAGCCCATCAGGGCGCCGCGTTCGGCGAGGAACTTCCGCGCGCGGGCCAGCTGCCGTGTCGTGATGCCCAGGCGGGTGATCCACTCCGTGCGCCCGAGCGTGCCGATCCAGTAGCAGGTCATGCCGCCGAGCGTGTTGCCCGCCGAGGCCGCGACGACGCACCACACGGGGTCGAGCCCCATGCGCGTGAGGACGATCATGACGGCTTCGGAGCTGAACGGCAGGATGCTCCCGGCAACGAAGGCCGAGAGGAAGAGGCCCCAGTAGCCCCAGTCGATGAAGAATTGCGTGATGGCTTCCATATTGCGGTCGTGTGCTTGTCTGTTTTTCGGGCCCGGTTGCGGCTCTCCGTCCGGACCGGGATGGTCTGTTTTTCAGGTCCGGTTCTGCCCGCGCTCCGGTATCCGGACGAAGATCGTCCTTTTTAGGTCGGCGCAGGGCGATCGGCGGCCGGAAATCGGGCCTTCTCCGCGGTGTGCCGATCGTCGGGCGTTATTCTCCGATCACGGTCGCCACGATGCGCCGCCCCGAGGCGCGGTTGCGGAACTCGCAGAGGCAGATGCCCTGCCAGGTGCCCAGCCCGAGCCGTCCGTCGACGATCGGGAGCGTCAGCTCGCACCCCGTGAGCGCCGCCTTGGCATGGGCCGGCATGTCGTCGTCGCCCTCGAGCGTGTGCGTGTAACCGGTGCCCTGCTCGGGAACGAGGCGGTCGAAGATCGTGCCGAGGTCCGTGCGGACGTCGGGATCGGCATTCTCGGTGAGGGTGAGCCCTGCGGAGGTGTGGCGCAGAAAGAGGTGCAGCAACCCCGTGCGGGGCAGCGGCGGAAGGTTGGCGGCGACCTCGTCGGTGACGAGGTGGAAACCCCGGCGGCGGGGCCGCAGCGTGAATTCGCTCTGTCGGATCATGGTTTTGTCGCGGTATCGGCCGGGACGTTCGGTGCGTCCGGCATGCAAAGATACGAAATCCTCCGTTTCGTGTGGTGCCTTTTGCCGGGAAGCTCCCGGATCGGCCATCTTTTGCGACGGAATGGCGGATCGTCCGATTTGGACGGGCCGCGGAAAAGTCGTATCTTCGTAGGAGAGAAAACGACATCGAACATGAAGAAGATCATCAATCCGTGGCGCGAGATGGCGGGATACCGCTGCTTCGGCTGCGACCCGAACAGCCCGCAGGGGCTTCGCATGGAGTTTTATGAGGAGGGTGAGGAGGTCGTGAGCCGCTGGCGTCCGCGTCCGGAGTTCCAGGGCTGGGTCGATACGCTGCACGGAGGCATTCAGGCGACGTTGGCCGACGAAATCAGCAGTTGGGTCGTTTTCCGCAGGTTCCAGACGAGCGGCGTGACGTCGAAGATGGAGGTGCGCTACCTCCGGCCCGTCCACACGACCGACGACCATATCCTGCTGCGGGCCCGCGTCGGGGAGCAGCGCCGCAACCTTGTGCGCATCGACGTGCGGATTTTCGATGCGCAGGGCGAACTCTGCACGGAGGCGTCGTGTCTCTATTTCCTCTTTCCGAAGGAGAAGGCGCAGCGCGACTTCCACTTCTGCGAGTGCGGCGTGGAGGAGGTGCCGGCACCGTCCGGATGCGGGGAGTGCAGTGCTTCCGAATAGGAAGTGCCGACAGGCGAGGGGGGGCAGTCCGGCTGTCTGGATACGATGGCCCCTCGGACGGAATGCCGGCGGCCGGGGGCCGTTCGGGTGCCTTTCAATAAGGAAGGCGCGGCAAGCACCACTGTCTGCCGCGTCCTCCTTATTTGGTTCTCCGGTCGGAATATTCTCTTGTGACTATTCGAGGCTCTTCAGGCATTCGGAGACATTTTTTTCGATGCGCCGCAGGATCGTCTCCGTGTCGGACGCCTCCGCGGCCTTGACGAACCGTTCGCCGGTGATCTTTTCGTACAGCTCGACGTAGCGGTCCGTGATGCCCGCGACGATCTCGGGCGTCATCTCGGGAACCTGCTGCCCGGCCTGTCCCTGGAATCCGTTGGCCATGAGCCACTCGCGGACAAACTCCTTCGAGAGCTGCCGCTGCCGCTCGCCCCGTGCAAGGCGCTCCTCGTACCCCTCGGCGTAGAAGTAACGCGACGAATCGGGGGTGTGGATCTCGTCCATGAGGTAGATCACCCCGTCCTTCTTGCCGAATTCGTATTTCGTGTCCACGAGGATCAGCCCCATCCGGGCGGCGATTTCGCTGCCGCGGCGGTAGATCGCCCGCGTGTATCTTTCAAGCTGCTCGTACTCTTTGCAGCTCACAAGCCCCGAGGAGATGATCTGCTCCTTCGAGATGTCCTCATCGTGGCCTTCGGCCGCCTTCGAGGTCGGGGTGATGATCGGCTCGGGGAAGCGCTGGTTCTCGACCATCCCGTCGGGCATCTCCACGCCGCAGATCGTCCGTTTGCCGGCCTTGTACTCCCGCCATGCATGGCCCGAGAGGTAGCCCCGGATGACCATCTCCACCTTGAACGGCTCGCACTTGCGGCCGACGGTGACCATCGGGTCCGGCACGGCGATTTTCCAGTTCGGGAGAATGTCGGCCGTTGCATCGAGGAACTTGGCGGCAATCTGGTTCAGCACCTGACCCTTGTAGGGAATACCCTCGGGCAGGACGACGTCAAAGGCTGAAATCCGGTCGGTCACCACCATGACAAGGTATTGGTCGTTGATGTCGTACACGTCGCGGACCTTGCCGGTGTACTTGCTTTTCTGACCCTCGAAGTGAAAATCGGTGCGTGTGATAGCGTTCATTGTGTTTGCAGGTTTTAACGACTGCAAAGATACTGTTTTTGCATGAAAATGGAACTCCGGCCGGTTGTCAATTCCTTTTTTATTCGTACATCCGATGATTTTCGCTTTCATGGCGTGTTGTGTCGGGGTAGAGAGGGGTCTCTCCGTTTTATTTATTCCCGTAATTTGCCGGCGGGGCGGAAGTGTTGTCGGCGATCGTGTTTGGCGGTCGTTGTCCGGTCTTGTCTCTGTGTCTTTGTGCCGTCTGTTCGCAGGGTTCGGATGGGTCGGCCGTTTGGAACGTGATCTCTTGATCCATGCGGCGGAAAGCGGCGTGCAGGCGCGGTGGGCCTTCGGAGGGCCTTGGATAAGGCCGGAATGGCTGTCTGCTTTTGGCGGGACGGGGCGGACAGCGGCATGCTTCCCGTCCCGTTTTACAGACCGGGAGGAAGTTTTGCCAGCATCAGTTCCCGGCAGTTGAAGGATTCGCCGTCTGCTGTGAAGGTCCCGTCTCCTGTGGCATGGATGATCCGCCGATCGGTGCAATCGGGATTCTCGACGACTCGTGTCACTTTCAGGATGATGAATCCGTAGCGGTCGATGTAATCGCTTACTTTGCACTCCAGGCAGGCGATGCAGCCGTCCACGAGCGGAGCCTTTACCGTCCGGGCCGGAAGAGCCTTCAGTCCGAACTCTTCGAACTTGTCCACCTCCGCACCGCTGACCATTCCGATGCGCACGGCCGTTTCCAGCATCGACACCGGAGGAATGCAGACCACGCATTCGCGTTTTTCCAGCAGCGTGGTGAACGAATGGTTCCACGGACCGGTGGTCAGCACGATATGCTGTGCAAAATCGATGGCCATCGTCCACGAGATGGTCATTACATTGTTCCGTTGGCCGTCGAACGTGGTCACCAGCACCAGCGGTCCCGGCTCGATGTATGTCAGTGCCTTTTCAATGCCGACGTCTTTCATTGTTTCACAATTATGCGTTTCCGATGCGTGGATACATGCTAATCAATTAATATTCTGCGTGTTGTGTTTGTTTGATATTGCAAAACGACACGCTGTAAAGAAATGGGAAATTATTTTTTTGACATTTTTACGGCTCGATTTTTTTGGAAATATGTAAGTGCGGGTTCGAAGTCTGTTTTTTGTGTGGTGCTTTTCCTGCTCTGGACCGGGCGTATCCGGGAAGAAAAAGGATTTTTTATGCCTTGTTTCGGTGCTTTTTCAGGACCTCTTCTCTGGTCTCGAAGTGTTGTTTGCCCGACAAGGCTCGCTCTTCGGCTCTGCGCTGTCGGATGCGTCCGACCCAATCCGGTGCAATTTCAATCGAGACAATCCAGACAATCTGCATGGAACAGTACAGTAGAATTTGCATGGGGAACGAAAGCTGTGTTTCGGCAGGAAGCAGCCAGTTGTATGTTGCCAATGGAACAAATGCATTGACGATCAGCATCAAGGCTCCAGTTTCTCGTTGTCGGCGTGTATATCCGATGTGTTTCCAGGCGATCAGAATTAAAAGCACGTTGATCCCGAGCAATGTCCAGACGATTGGCCACGGTTTGATAACTGCGGCCTCCAGTGGCGAGTTTATGATGAACCAAGCCGGAATAACAGGGGTTAACCCGTTTATCAGAAGCGAGAAAAACTTGAAAGCCATTGCGCGCGTCATCTATTCAGGATATTCCAAATTTAGGTAATTATTCCGAGTTTTCCCGCTGTTTATGAAAATTATTTGATGCGAATCCCTCTGATTGGCGAATATTTTAACGTTCATCTATCACTTCGACACCAGGAAGTGTTACTACGACATCACGGTGGCGGAGTGTCTGTCACATCCTCAACTCGACTGAAAAAGAGCGGAAAGACTTTCGGCTCACAGGGCTGGTGGATGAAGAAAATTTTTGGAGAAGAGAGAGCCTGAATAGTGATACTGAATTGGTTTGATTACAATCTGTATGACGACAGTTATTTCCCGATGCAGCATCGTATTCTCATTGATTATCAATGGTTTGTGTCTTAAAAGGTAGACTGCTCAAAAATTTACTTGTTTTTTTGCGAAAAATCGAAGATTTAACGTTTTTTTTCATCGACTCCCTCCGAACAGAGGGAAAAGAATAAATACATATAATCAAAGAGAGATGAAAGGATAATATTTCTACAAACACGGATGTATTTAATTGTATATCTACTTATTATATAAATCAGTTCATTTTCTTATACATTCTTGTAAAAGTCCATTTATACCCTTATTTGAATTATTTTTGTTACTTGTTTTGATACTTATATCAAAGCTATTTTCTATCTTTGCATCAGGATATAAATAACTGAA
>NZ_CASFQD010000023.1 GCF_949296715.1 uncultured Alistipes sp.
GAGGAGGCGATCATCGCCTACAACGAGAAGCGCGCCGACCTGCACGCCATCGTGAAGTGCCTTGTCGACGACCTCGACGAGCAGGGCAACGCAGTCCGCGTGCTCAAGGAGACGACCATCGGCCGCATCCTCTTCAACCAGGTGGTTCCCAAGGAGGTGGGCTACATCAACGAGGTGCTGACGAAGCGCTCGCTGCGTGACATCATCGCCGTGGTGATGAAGAAGGCCGGAGCCGACAAGGTGGCCAACTTCCTCGACGATATCAAGGACATGGGCTACAGGATGGCCTTCCAGGGCGGACTGTCGTTCAACCTCGATGCCGTGATCATTCCCGACGAGAAGGAGAAGCTCGTGCAGGAGGGTTACGAACGCGCCGACTCGATCATGGAGGACTACAACATGGGTCTTATCACCAACAACGAGCGATACAACCAGATCATCGACGTCTGGACGAACATCAACTCCAAGCTGACGAAGGCCGTGATCGACACGCTGGTCAAGGACGACGACGGTTTCAACCCGGTCTACATGATGCTCGACTCGGGAGCCCGTGGTTCGAAGGAGCAGATCCGTCAGTTGAGCGGCATGCGTGGTCTGATGGCCAAGCCGCAGAAGTCGGGTGTCGAGGGTGGCCAGCAGGTCATCGAGAACCCGATCCTCTCGAACTTCAAGGAGGGACTTTCGGTGCTCGAATACTTCATCTCGACGCACGGCGCCCGCAAGGGTCTTGCCGATACCGCCCTGAAGACGGCTGACGCCGGTTACCTGACGCGCCGTCTGGTCGACGTGGCCCAGGACGTCATCATCAACGAGGAGGACTGCGGCACGCTGCGCGGCCTGACGGCTACGGCCATCAAGCGCAACGACGACGTGGTGCAGACGCTCTATGACCGCATTCTCGGCCGCACGGCCCTGAACGACGTGATCCACCCGCTGACGGGCGAGGTGCTCTGCAAGGCCGGTGAGGAGATCACCGAGCCGATTGCCGAGGCCATCGAGAAGTCGCCGCTGGAGTCCGTCGAGATCCGTTCGGTGCTGACGTGCGAGGCACGCCGCGGCGTCTGCGCGAAGTGCTACGGCCGCAACCTGGCTACGGCACGCATGGTGCAGAAGGGCGAAGTGGTCGGCGTGATCGCCGCGCAGTCGATCGGCGAGCCGGGTACGCAGCTGACGCTGCGAACGTTCCACGTCGGCGGTGTGGCCGGTGGTACGGCCGTCGAGACCAACGTCGTATCGAAGTACGAGGGACGTCTCGAGATCGACGAGCTGCGCACGGTCAAAGGCAAGAATGCCGCCGGCGAGGCGATCGACATCGTCATCTCGCGCCAGTCGGAGTTCCGCATCGTCGACCCGAAGACCGAGATCGTGCTCTACACGCACAACCTGCCCTACGGTGCCACGCTCTTCATGGAGGACGGCGCCGAGGTCAAGAAGGGAGACCTGATCTGCGAGTGGGACCCCTACAATGCCGTCATCATCTCGGAATACGAGGGCAAGGCCGTTTACGACAGCGTGATCGAAGGTGTCACCTACCGTGACGAGCGCGACGAGCAGACGGGCCTCTCGGAGAAGGTGGTCATCGAGTCGAAGGACAAGACGAAGAACCCCGTCATCAAGATTCTCAACAAGGAGGGCGACGAGGTCAAGCAGTACAACCTGCCGGTTTCGGCACACATCGTCGTCAAGGACAACGCCCGCATCAAGGCCGGCGACATCCTGATCAAGATTCCGCGTGCCGTGGGCAAGTCGGGCGGCGACATCACCGGTGGTCTGCCGCGTGTTACGGAGCTCTTCGAGGCCCGCAACCCGTCGAATCCCGCCATCGTCTCGGAGATCGACGGCGAGGTATCGTTCGGCAAGATCAAGCGCGGTAACCGCGAGATCATCATCACCTCGAAGCAGGGCGATGTGAAGCGTTACCTCGTGCCGCTGTCGCGTCAGATCATCGTGCAGGAGAACGACTACGTGAAGGCCGGCAGCGCACTGTCGGACGGCGCCATCACCCCGACGGACATCCTCAATATCCTCGGCCCGACGCGTGTACAGGAATACATCGTCAACGAGGTGCAGGAGGTCTACCGCATGCAGGGTGTGAAGATCAACGACAAGCACTTCGAGGTGATCGTGCGTCAGATGATGTCGAAGGTCAAGATCGAGGACCCGGGCGACACCCGCTTCTTCGAGGACCAGATCGTCGACAAGTGGGAGTTCATGGACGTCAACGACGAACTTTACGACAAGGTGGTTGTGACGGACGCCGGCGATTCGACGGTGCTCCAGCCCGGGCAGATCGTCTCGCTGCGCAAGCTGCGTGACGAGAACTCGAGCCTCAAGCGCCGCGATCTGCGTCCCGTGCAGGTGCGCGACATCGTTCCCGCCACCTCGACGCAGGTGCTGCAGGGTATCACCCGCGCCGCACTGCAAACCTCGAGCTTCATCTCGGCCGCCTCGTTCCAGGAGACCACGAAGGTGCTCAACGAGGCAGCCATCCAGGCCAAGGTCGACCCGCTGGAGAACCTGAAGGAGAACGTGATCTGCGGTCACCTGATCCCCGGCGGTACGGGTCTTCGCGACTACGACAACCTCGTGGTGGGTTCGAAAGCCGAAGTGGAGGCGCTCCAGCAGGCCCAGTAACCTTCCCTCTAATACGAAAAAAAGCCCTTCCCGATCGGAGGGGCTTTTTTTATGTGAGAGAGTGAGTGGGAGGGAGGCAAAGGTGAAAGGAGAAGAGGAAAGGGCGGATAAGGCCGAATGGGGTCGGGCCGCTTGGGGGCCTGCCGTGGCGGCGAGGTGGCTGGGCGGCGGCCGCTGAAATATGCGTGACGCGCTGTGAGGCGGACCGGGCCGTTGCTCCGGTCGACGCCGCCATACGCAACGGACGGGACGGCATCGCGCCGTCCCGTCCGTTATGTTGTCTGCCGGTTTCTTCGGGGAGAAGGTGCCGTTTCGGGCTCTTCTTTGCCTCCCCTGGGCCGCCGGGTCAGAAGGCGACCGGTTCGCCGTTGACCGACATGTTGCTGAAGACCGCCGTGGCGCTCTTGCTGCTGTTGCCGCTACTGACGGCCAGCCCCAGGCAGAGCGTTTCGGGCAGCCCGCCGCCGAAGCTCTCCGTGCGGACCTTGCCGAAGGTGGTGCCGCCGTCGAGCGAGTAGGAGAGCGAGCAGCTGTCGCCCGTGCGCTCGATTCGGAGCACCGGTTTCGCCCCCTCGACGCTCTCCGTCGGGGCGGTCAGCGTACCGCGCGAGGCGTTCTCCACGGCAGTGCGGACCGAGCGGTAGAAGCTCGCCTCGGGCCCCTGGGCCGCCATGACGTGCAGGAAGGCCGTGCCCGTGGCCGAGCAGTCGGGGGTCAGCAGCAGTCCGGCGAGCGACTGGTTGCTCGTGCCGGGGGGCTCGAAGGATTCGACCGTCACGGTGGCCGTGAAGTCGCCCGTCACCTCGCGATAGATGTACCCGAAGGTCTGGGCGCCGCTCTCGAACTTGCCGCAGGCGGTGAGCGTCAGCAGCCCCTCCTCCGTCGAGGCCGTGGCGGCCGCCTCGCCGCACGAAAGGGCCGTCCAGCCGTTGCCGAGGTCAGTGCCGCCCTGCGGCTCCTCGGGATCGGTTCCCGGGTCAGGCTCCGTGGTGATGCCGCCGTTGTCCACCTCGACGGGCGCCGAGGCGTAGTCGGCGAGCTTGCCGGCGCCGACACCAGCGGGAACGATCGTCGCCAGCTGGTCGGCCGGGTCGACGATGTAGTCGTAGGCAGGCTTGAAGTCGTTGTAGGTATAGGGCGTGGCGAGGCGCTCGCCGTCGTAGACCTTGTACTCGACGTTGGTCAGCGGGTAGGGGTCGTTGGCGTCCGCCGGGCGGTTCTCGAAGACGTTGGCGCGGGCGTAGAGGAAGCCGGCGAGCGACCCTTCGAGGTTCGAGACCCAGCTGCCGCCCTCCTGCTTGGCCGGGAAGGTGCAGATGTCGGTCGGGAGCCGCACGCCGTCGAAGAGGTTGTCCTCGACGAGCACCATGGCGCCGTAGGCGCTGCCCACGCCGTAGGTCGAGACCTCGCGGAAGAAGTTGTTGTAGACGTGCACGCGGCCGTAGCGCACGCGCGGGTGGCGCGACGACGAGGTGTCGAAGTAGTTGTGGTGGAACGTCGCCGTGATGGCCGCATCGCCCGTGGCGCTGTTCGAGTGGCCCACGAGGCACGACTTCTGCGTCTTGATGAAGTGGCACCACGAGACGGTCACGTCGTGCGAGGCGTGCGTGATGTCGCACGCGCCGTCCTCGTAGTCCTTCGTCTGGTTCACCGACTCGAAGGTGCAGTGGTCGACCCAGATGTGGTGGCTCTCCTGCATCGAGATGCCGTCGGCGCCGTTGTCGGCCTTGGGCATCTTGATGTGGATGTTGCGGATGATGACGTTCTCGGCCTCGTTGAGGAAGAAGCCGACGTTCTCCATCACGAAGCCCTCCGTGCCGTAGATCGAGAGGTTGCCCGTGCGTTTGATGTCGAACCAGGGGCTGCCGCTGCCGCGTCCCTCGTCGCTGTGGAACGTGCCGCTCAAGTAGACGATCGCGGGGGTCATCTCCTTGTTCTTCTCGCGCAGGCGCAGCCATTCGCCGAACTTGCGCCCGTCGTCGAAGTGGTGGATGTGCTCCGGCGTGGCCGCTTCGCCGCCGGTCGTGCCCGTGGCGTAGCCGTAGAGGCGGTCGAGCTCGACCGTACCCGTCATGGGCGGCACCTCGGGCGTGGGCTCTTCGCCTTCGCCGCCCGCCAGCTGGGCCACGACGACCGTGCGCGTGAGGCTGCCGCTCGTGAGCGTGACGACGGCCGAACGGGTCGCTCCGGTGTTCTCCGTCACGTGGAAAAAGAGGTGATCGACACGCAGGGCGCGGGTCTCCACGCGCGAGAGCCACGTCTCGGCGCCCGATTCGATTGCGACCGTGTAGTCGAGGTTCGTCTCGACGGGGATGGTCAGCTGCTGCTCCTCGGCGCTCACCTCACAGGTCTCGGCTACGGTGATGACGCCCTGCTCGAAGGTCAGGGCCGCCATGGCCGTGCGGCTGTTGTCGGCCGCGAAGACCAGCACTTTGGTGTATTCGTCAATCGCCTCGGGATCGGTCGTGAAGAGCGAGATCACCCCCTCGGTGGCGCTCGAAGCGACGGCCTTGGCCTTCACGGGCCCCGAGGAGAGGACCTCGATCTGCACCTCGCCGTCGGCGCCCGTCACCGTGTAGGGCACCTCGACCGGCGTGTCGGCCGTCAGGGCGCAGCTTGTCTGTGCCAGCTCGATGTGCAGACGCGCCGCTTTCGGCAAGGTGATTGTCGTGCCGTCGGAGAGCGTGAAGGTCACCGACGTCTCGTCCTGCGTGACGCTCTGGAAGAAGGAGTCGCCCGCCTCGCCCGTGGCCTTGCCGAGCTGCTCCCAGCTCTGCCCGCCGTCGGTCGAGACCCACCAGTAACCCTCCTCGATCTTCAGCTGCGGCGTTGCGCCCGCCTCGCCGGGCTCCCCGGCCGGGCCCTGGGCTGCGATGCGGTTGCCCTCGCCGTCGGTCAGCCACTCGCCGTCGATCGTCCAGTAGTAGACGCCGCCCTCCTCCGCGACGCCGATGACGGGCGTCGAGCCGTCATCGCCCTTGTCGCCGTCGGAGCCGTTCGTGCCGTTGTAGATCGTGATGGTGGTCCCGTCGGTGAAGGTGATGCGGTATCCCGAGCGGTTCTCCTCGACGAAGGGGGTCACGCTTTCGATCGAGGTGCCCCGCTCGAGGGAGTTGACGATTGTCCGGAGTGCGACGATCTCGTCGTTGAGCTCGTCGCAGCGCTTCTCGAGCTCTTCGATCCGCTCCTCCAGTTCGCCGACCCACGTGCGCAGCGGGTCGTCGTTGTAGTTGCCGCAGGCGCACAGCAGCAGCGGAGCGGCCAGCAGCGTCAGTAACAGTTTTTTCATGGTTTGTACGTTGTGGTTGTTGTTTGATAACAAAGTTAGCAGGAATCGGGTTCCGATACCCGGATATTTTGACCGAGGGGTGAAAAAAATTGCCGCATGCCGGCCTGGCGGTCCGCATGCGGCGTGTCTTCGTGTCCCGGTGTCGCGGCGGCGCCCCGCTCAATGGCGGTCGTAGCGTTTGGCCAGTCCGCCTTCGGAGGTCTCACGGTAGAGGCTCGGGAGGTTGTGGCCCGTCTCGTTCATCACCTCGACGACCTTGTCGTAGCTTACCAGGTGCGATCCGTCCGAGAGCGTGGCGTAGATGTTGGCGTCGAGGGCCCGGGCCGCGGCGATGGCGTTGCGTTCGATGCAGGGGACCTGCACCAGCCCGCAGACGGGGTCGCACGTGAGGCCGAGGTGGTGTTCGAGCCCCATCTCGGCGGCGTACTCGATCTGCGAGGGGGTGCCGCCGAAGAGCTGGCAGGCTGCCGCAGCCGCCATGGCGCAGGCGACGCCGACCTCGCCCTGGCAGCCGACCTCGGCGCCCGAGATCGACGAGTTGGTCTTGGCGACGTTGCCGAACAGACCCGCCGTGGCCAGCGCACGCAGGATGCGGATGCGCAGGAAGTCGCGCGAGGTGGCCAGGTGGTAGAGCACCGCGGGCACGACGCCGCTCGATCCGCACGTCGGGGCCGTGACCACGACGCCGCCCGAGGCGTTTTCCTCCGACGTGGCCAGCGCGTAGGCGTAGATCTTGGCCCGCGACTTGAGCGAGTCGGTGTAGCTCTTCGACTTGACCCAGTAGGTGCTGGCCTTGCGGGCGACCTTCAGCCCGCCGGGCAGCACGCCGTCGTTGTTGAGCCCCTGCTCGATCGTGTGGCACATCTGCGTCCAGATCGTGTCGAGGTAGTCCCAGATTTCGGGACCCTCGCAGTCGTTGACGTACTCCCAGAAGGTCTTGCCCTCGCGGTAGCACCACGCCTTGATCTCGGTGATGGTTGTCAGCGGGTAGATGCTGCTGGGCACCTCGATGCGCGAGGTCTCGTTGGCCAGCGCACCGCCGCCGATGCTGTATATTTTCCACTCGTCGACCGCCTTGCCGTCGCGCAACCCCTCGAAGAGCATGCCGTTGGGGTGGAACGGCAGCACGATTTCGGGTTTCCAGACGATTTCGGTCGGGGCCAGCGGCTCGAGCACCTGTTTGATGGCCACGTCCGTGAGGTGGCCCTTGCCCGTGGCCGCGAGCGACCCGTAGAGCGTCACGCGGTAGGCGTCGACGCCGCGGCAGCGCTCCGCAAAGCGTTCGGCGGCCTTTTTGGGCCCCATCGTGTGGCTGCTCGACGGTCCGTTGCCGATCTTGTACAACTCTTTGAGCGATTCCATGAAATGCCTTTTTGATAACGAACAATACCCGTCGCCGCGGCCCGGCCTGTCGCTCCGGCGCGCGGCATATTTCCGAAAAAACGGGAGAAAGCCCGGCTTTCTCCCGCCTCTCCGTCGGTGTAGCCCCACCGCGACTCGAACGCGAATTTAGGGTTTAGGAAACCCTCGTTCTATCCCTTGAACTATGAGGCCCTGCAATCAATGCGGTGCATTCCCGAAGGAACGCACCGCAAAGATAGTGAAAAAATCCGTTATCGGAATTTTCAGAAATGGAAATTCAGACCGATTGAGAAGGTGTGGGCCCGAGCCGTGTAGTTGCCCGAGAAATCGGTCACGGCATTGGTGAGCTGCGAGGCGGGAACGCCGCTGGCCTGGAGCAGCTGGTTGACGATGCCCAGCACCGAGTTGACGTAGGGGTAGGAGCCCGTGCGCTCGGGGTCGGCCGAGTTGACGTAGCCGTAGGCGATGTCGATGTCCATCCACTTCGCGGGGCGGAACGTCGCACCGGCCGTGTAGGCCAGCTTGGTCATCGACGGCGTCTCGGGGTTGAGGTAGTCGCTGCTGACGGGGCTCTCGTCGACGTACATACCCATGCGGGCCGTGAACCAGTTGCAGGCGTGGTACTGGCCGCCGAAGCGGAAGGCCAGCGTGTTCGAATAGTTCTTCTCGCTCACCGGAAGCGCCAGGACGGGATCGCCGGTCTCGGGGTTGAGAATCTGCACGTCGAGCTTGTCATAGGCGCTCCAGAGCACGTACTGCAGGTCGACGGCGAACTCCCACTTCGGCACGGGGCGGAAGCTGACGCCCCAGGTCATCGAGGCGGGCAGCGGCAGCTCGGTCTTGACGACGGCCGAGGTGAGCTTCGTGGGGTCGAGACCCAGCTGCGGCAGCAGCTGGCCGATGACCTGCGAGATGGTCGGATCGTCGATCATGTGCAGGTCGATCGAACCCGAGTCGACCTTCATGATCTGCTTCGAACGGAAGTTCATGCCGAGCGACCAGTGCTCGTTGATGTCCCACATGGCGCCGAGGTTCACGCCCACGGCCATCTTGGCGCTGCCCTCGATGCCGAGCGACATGAGGTTGCGGTTGCCGGCCATCGTGAAGATATCGGGCATGGAGGGGACGAGCATCTGCAGCGCACCCAGGAGGGCCTGGTTCTGGGCGTTGTCGGCGCCGATCGGGAGCAGCGAGCGCGAGAGGTCGAAGTTGCCCCACGTGAGCATCAGGCCGCCGCCGATCGAGAAGTGCTTGCCGATGCGGAACGAGACGGTGGGCTGGAAGTTGTAGGCCGCGAGGTTGATCGACTGGATGAGCTGCGAGCCGGCCCAGTCGTCGCCCCAGTTCATCGAGGAGCCGAACGGCGTGTTGAAGGCCACGCCGACCGACATCCAGTCCAGGGGCTTGTAGTTGACGTAGGCGAACATCGGCGTCGAGAGCTTGTTGTCCGACGTGTAGTGGGTCTGCTTCGTGGCGCCCGTATAGTCGGGCAGCGAGGTGTAGGTGGCCTTCGAGGCGATGCCCGTCATGCCGACCGAGATGTCGAATTTCGTATCCTGGAAGACGGCGGCCGCGGGGTTGAACCACAGCGATTCGGAGTTGAGCTTCATGGCCGTGCCGACGTGACCCATACCGTTCTGTTTCGAGGAGAGGTTGTTGACCTGATACCCTTCGGCCGAGGCCGAAACGGCGACCGTTGCGGCGGCCAGAACGAGGAGAATTTTTTTCATCTTCAATTGGTTTGGTTAATACTGTCCGCACCCGTAAAGGTGCGAAAATCGGGGGCAAAAGTAGGAAAACTATCCGCACGGTCCAAACTTTTTGTTCTGAATTTCTCGAAAATTGGACTCTATGGTATAGCTTTGGCCGATATGGCCGGTCCCGTAGCGCGGAGACGAAAAAGCGGCATCCGCACCGTGGTGCGAATGCCGCAGGGAGCGGACAACGCAGGCGCGCATCGCGTGCGCGTACCTATTTTCCCCGGCTGTTGTAGGCTTCGAGGGCTTTCTGCAGTACGACGAGCGCCCGTTCGAGCTCCTCCTTCCTGAGGACGTAGGCGATGCGAACCTCGTTGCGGCCGCAGGCGGGGTCGGAGTAGAATCCCGAGGCCGGGGCGAGCATCACGGTCTCGCCCTCGTAGCTGAACTCGCGCAGGCACCAGGCGCAGAAGTCGTCGCTGTCCTCCACCGGCAGGCGTGCCACGGTGTAGAACGCCCCCATCGGGATGGGGGAGTAGACGCCCGGAATGCGGTTCAGACCGTCGATCAGGCATTTGCGGCGCTCGATGTACTCCTCGTAGACCTCTATGCTGTACGCGCGCGGGGCGTCGATCGAGGCCTCGGCGACGATCTGTCCGATGAGCGGCGGCGAAAGGCGCGCCTGGCAGAACTTCATCACGGCGTTGCGCAGCTCGCGGTTCTTGGTGATGAGCGCCCCGATGCGGATGCCGCACTCGGAGTAGCGCTTCGACACGGAGTCAATCAGCACGACGTTCTGCTCGATGCCTTCGAGGTGGCAGGCCGAGATGTAGGGCGAACCGGTGTAGATGAACTCGCGGTAGACCTCGTCCGAGAAGAGGAACAGGTCGTATTTGCGCACCAGGTCGCGGATGCGTTCCATCTCGCGGCGGGTGTAGAGGTAGCCCGTGGGGTTGTTGGGGTTGCAGATCAGGATGCCGCGCGTGCGGTCGTTGATCAGCCGCTCGAACTCCTCGACGGGCGGCAGGGCGAAGCCGTTGTCGATTGTCGAGACGACGGGCCGGATGACCGCTCCGGCCGAGACGGCGAAGGCCATGTAGTTGGCGTAGGCCGGTTCGGGGACGATGATCTCGTCGCCCGGGTTGAGGCACGTCATGAAGGCGAAGAGCACCGCCTCGGAGCCGCCGGCCGTGACGATGATCTCGTCGGGCGTGAGCTTGATCTGATACTGCTCGTAGTAGGACACGAGTTTTTCGCGCAGCGAGCGGTAGCCGTCGCTGGGGCTGTATTCGAGCACCTTGCGGTCGATGTGCTTCAGTGCCCGGAGACCCACTTCGGGGGTGGGCAGGTCGGGCTGTCCGATGTTCAGGTGGTAGATCTTCGTGCCGCGGGCGGCGGCGGCTTCGGCAAGCGGTACGAGCTTGCGGATGGGTGAGGCCGGCATCTGCACGGCCCGTTCTGATATCCGGGGCATGGGTTGCAGGGGTTGAAAAGCCGGGATTATTCGATCTCGGCCGAGGGGCGGAACTTGACGGTCTTGCGGGGCGGAATCTTCACCGGGGCACCCGTGCGGGGGTTGCGGCCGACACGTTCGGCCTTCTGGACCACGCTGAAGGTTCCCAGTCCCGTGAGGGTGAGTTTGTCGCCTTCACGCAGCGTGCGGGCCGTGATGCGGATCATGGCGTCGACGGCCTTGCGTGCGTCGACCTTCGAGATGTTCGCGTCGAGAGCGATGGCTTCGACAAACTGGGCCTTGTTCATGGTGATCTCCCGTGAAAAAATTACTCATTGACCTAACCGTTGACAAAGATAGCCATCTTTTTGGCAAAGACAAAAAATCGGCGCACTTTTCCTCGGATTCCGTGCGGCGGAGGTCGGGGCCGCCCTGTCCGCCCCGCCGCCCTCTCCCGCCCCGCCCCTTCCCCGCCTCTTTCCCCGGGCTTTCTCTCACCCTTTCCCCAGGCCTTTCCGGCGGCCGGAGCGGCCGATGCCGCGATAAAAAGGGGGCAAGATTTGGCGGAACGGAAAATCCGTGTTATTTTTGCCCTCGGAAAGTTGGCGGAGTGGTCGATCGCGGCGGTCTTGAAAACCGTTGAACTGCAAGGTTCCGGGGGTTCGAATCCCTCACTTTCCGCAACAGGCGCCGAATGTCGGCGGCGCGTGCGAATCAAGCCCGGTTTTGCATTCAGGAATGTGAAACCGGGCCTTTTTGTCTTGAGCCGGGAGGCCGTCGTGTCCGAAAAAATTGCCCGACGATGTAACATTTTTCCGCTTCCCGTATCCAAAGGGAAAAAATTTCAGGTCATGAACAAGTTGATATGCCATGTCGGGCTGCTGTGCGGGGTGTTGCTGGGGATGCTGGATGCGACTTTCGCGCAATCCTTTTCCGTGGAGCGTTCCGGCTGCGGAAAACAGGCCGTCATTCTGATTCCGGGATTTGCCTGTTCGGGCGACGTATGGCGGCAGACCGTCGATACCCTGCGGGAGAATTACACCTGTTATGTCCTGACCATGCCCGGTTTTGCCGGGGTCGCCGCGGAGGCAAATCCCTCCTTTGACGGTTGGACGCAGCAGATTGTCGATTTTATCCGGGATGAACGGATCGAAAAGCCCGTATTGATCGGGCACAGCATGGGAGGCGGTTTGGCCATGAACATCGCGGCGAACCATGCGGAGCTGATAAAGGGGATTGTGGTGGTGGATGCGCTGCCCTGTCTGGCGGCTCTCTATGATCCCGGCTTCCGGGCGAGGGAAATCCCCGACGAGGAATTTGCGCAGGCCGAAGCCCGGTTGCTCCGCATGAGCGACGAACAGTTCCGCAGGCAGGCCCGGATCAGTGCGGCGGCGCTTACGACCGATTCGCTGCGTTATGACGACCTGATCGGATGGAGCCTGGCATCCGACCGACGGACCTGGGCCCGGATGTATCGTGACTATTCCAACGTGGACTTGAGGCCTGCCGTTCAGAACCTGTCGGTCCCGACGCTGGTGCTGTTGGAATATCCGTTCCGGAAGATTGCCCCTGCCGTCGAACAGCAGTTCGCCGGGCGGCCGAACATCCGGCTGGAATACGCGAACCGGGGGCTGCACTTCATCATGTTCGACGACCGGGAGTGGTATATGCGGCAGATTACGGACTTCCTGAATGACTGATCGTGGATTTCGAGCAAATATACAGGACCTACTGGGAAAAGGTGTTCCGATTGTGCATGGGCTATTTCAATGACCGTTCTTTGGCCCAGGACCTGGCGCAGGATGTTTTTGTCCGCGTGTGGCAGCACCTTCCCGCATTCCGGGGCGAATCCTCCGTCGGGACCTGGATTTTCCGCATTGCCACGAACGTCTGTCTTCGTCAGGGCGAGCGGCGGAGGGGCATTTCCCGAACGGCTATCCCGGCAGGAATCCCGGCCGAAGAGCCGGGTGACGACGCTTCGCGGGTGCAGGCGCTGTACGGGGCCGTCGCCGAACTCCCCGAAATGGACCGCCTGATGATTTCACTCTATCTCGAAGGGCTGAAACAATCGGAAATAGCCCGGATTACGGGCGTGTCGGAGGCAAACGTGCGTGTGAGAATACACCGAATCAAGGCCGTCCTGGCAAAAAAATTACGCAGGAATGAGGAATGACATGGATATGAGGGCCCTGTGGAGGGGCCAGCCGATACCGGCTGCCGATTTGGACGCCATGCGCAAAAGGATAAGACGCTTCGCGTTGCGCAGGATCGGTGAGGCCTGTGCGGTGATTGTGCTCATGCTGGCGGCCATTGCCGCCGGCGTGCTGATCTGGACCTGCTGGCCCCCGCAGCTGGCTGTCACCCGCGTCGGCATCGTATTGGCGTGCGCGGGCTTCATGCTGCCTGTCTGGTCCCATGGAAGGGCGCTGCATCTCTATTACGGGCTGAAACCGGATTGTTCCAGCCGGGATTACATGGACCGGCTGTGGAAGATAAAAAAAGAGGAGTACAGACAGCGGCATGCCGTTCTGAACCTCTATTTTTTACTTCTGTCACTCGGTTTTGCGCTCTATTCTTATGAATATGCGTTTTCCCGCTCATTCGGCTTCGGGGTAACGGCCTGTTCGTTCCTGCTGCTGTGGATCGCGCTGAACTGGTTTGTATTCCGGCCGCGCCTGCTGAAAAGGCGCAGCCGCAGTTTTTCCGGTTTTATGAAATGCGTGGAACGCTGCAGGAACCAGCTGTCGGAATAGGCCGTTGCGCCGTCTGCCGGATGGGCGCTTGGGCCGTTCTCCAGGCCGGTTCCCGTGTAGGTCATGAGCCGGAGCAGGGTGCCGGCCCGATGGATGATTCCGCGGTCCGGCTTTCGGGAAATGCGGGGCGCACACCCTTCCCGTGGGGCCTTTTTTCGTCGTTTTTGGGCTGAAAAATAGCTGTTTGGACGGGATTGGTGCTCCAATTCAAATATTTTTGTTACATTTGCCCGAATTTTTAATCGAAAAAGGATGGCATACAATTTATTGAAAGGTAAGAAAGGCCTGATCTTCGGAGCGCTCAACGAGCAGTCCATCGCCTGGAAAGTGGCGGAACGCGCCGTCGAGGAGGGCGCCGAAATCGTCCTGACGAACACGGCCGTATCCATTCGCATGGGTACGATCAACCAGTTGGCCGAGAAGTGCCACACGATCGTCATTCCGGCCGACGCCACGAGCGTCGAGGACCTCGAGACGCTCATCGACAAGACGATGGAACACTTCGGCGGCAAGTTCGACTTCATGCTGCACTCGATCGGCATGTCGCCCAACGTCCGCAAGGGCCGCACCTACGACGATCTCGACTACGATTACCTTGCCAAGACCCTCGACATTTCGGCCATTTCGTTCCACAAGGCCATTCAGGTCGCCCGCAAGAAGGACGCCATCAATGACTGGGGTTCGATCGTGGCGCTTTCGTACATCGCGGCGCAGCGCACGCTCTACGGCTACAACGACATGGCCGACGCCAAGGCGCTGCTCGAATCCATCGCCCGCAGCTTCGGCTACATCTACGGCCGTGAGAAGCACGTGCGCATCAACACCGTGTCGCAGTCGCCGACGCAGACGACGGCCGGCAGCGGCGTGCTGGGACTGGGTGATCTGATGTCGTTCGCCGAGAACATGTCGCCGCTGGGCAACGCTTCGGCGGAGGATTGCGCCGACTACGTGCTGACGCTCTTCTCGGACCTCACGCGCAAGGTGACGATGCAGAACCTCTACCACGACGGCGGTTTCTCGTCGATGGGCATGTCGCGCCGCGCCATGAAGACCTACGAGAAGGGCATGCGCTTCGACGACGTGCACGAGCACCAGTATCCCTTTGGCGGAGGTCCCGCCGAGGAGAAATAGCACATGCCGCAACGGCGGGCCGGGCTCACCCTTCCCGGGGAGACGCCGACGGCTCCGCGGTCGCGGAAGAGCGACAAAGGACGTACCTCATTGGAGGTGCGTCCTTTTTTGTCTCGGATGCCGGTTGTCGGCCGCAGGGCCGCTCTCCCGCGTCGGGACCCCGAACTGTTTTCGGAACTTTTTGTTACTTTTGTGCCCGGAAAGGTTATCAGGAAATGAGACAAGACAACATGAATGCAAAAACGGAGAGACGCCCCTCGGCCTGGGTGTCGGCCATCCCGCTGGCGGTGCTGGCGCTGCTGCTCTTCGTGGTGATCCGCTGCTTCGGCGGCGATGCGATCAACGGCGGCAGCCAGATTGCCCTGCTCTCGGCCACGTCGGTCTGCGTGATGCTCGCCATGGGGCTTTACGGCACGTCGTGGAACGTGCTCGAGGAGGCCATCATCGACAACATCCGCGCCTCGGCCTCGGCGATCCTCATCCTGCTACTCATCGGCGCCATTGCCGGCACGTGGATGGTCTCGGGCGTCGTGCCGACGATGATCTGCTACGGACTGAAGATTCTGCACCCTTCGTTCTTCCTGGTCGCCTCGTGCGTGATCTGTGCCGGGGTGTCGCTCATGACGGGCAGTTCGTGGACCACGATCGCCACGATCGGCGTGGCGCTCATGGGCATCGGCAACGCCATGGGCTTCCCCGAGGGGTGGGTGGCCGGTGCGATCATCTCCGGCGCCTACTTCGGCGACAAGGTTTCGCTGCTTTCGGACACGACGGTGCTCGCCTCGTCGACCGTCGGGGTGCCGATCTTCACCCACATCCGCTACATGCTTCGCACGACCATCCCGTCGTTCGTCATCGCCCTGGCGGTCTTCACCGCCGCGGGGCTGACGCTTGTGCACGGCGACGCCACGCACGCCGAGAGCTATGCCGAAGCGCTGCATGCGACGTTCCGCATCACGCCGTGGCTGCTGCTCGTGCCGCTGGCCACGGGACTGCTGATCGTGCGCAAGCTCCCGGCCATCATCACGCTCTTCGTCGCCGTGGTGCTGGCCTGTGTGGCGATGCTCGCGGCGCAGCCCGAGCTGGTGGCCCGCATCGCGGAGGTCGGGTCGCTCGACTTCCTGTCGGGATTCAAGGGGGTGCTGATGAGCTGCTTCGGCCCGACGTCAATCGCAACGGGCTCGCCGCAGCTCGATGAACTGGTCGCCACGCGCGGCATGGCGGGCATGCTCAACACCGTGTGGCTCATCATCTGCGCCATGTGCTTCGGCGGCGTGATGACCGGCAGCGGCATGCTGCGCTCGCTTACCGAACTCTTCCTGCGCTTCGTGCACCGCGCCTTCTCGGCCGTGGCCTCGACCGTCGGCGCCGGCATCTTCTTCAACCTCTGCACGGCCGACCAGTACATCTCGATCATCCTTTCGGGGCGTCTGTTCCGCGAACTCTATGCCGAACGGGGGCTCGAGCCGCGGCTGTTGAGCCGTTCGGTCGAGGATTCGGCGACGGTCTGCTCGGTGCTCGTCCCGTGGAACTCGTGCGGCATGACGCAGGCCACGGTGCTCGGCGTCTCGACCTTCGTCTACATGCCCTACTGCATCTTCAACATCGCCTCGCCGATTATGTCGCTGCTGGTCGCAGCCACGCTGAAAAAGGGGAAAAGTGAAAAGTGAAAAGTGAAAAGTGAAAGGTGAAAAGTGAAAGGTAAAAAGTGAGGCGCGAATCATGAAAAAACAAGAGACCTCGATGCATACCGAACTGGTGATTTTCGATCTGGACGGCACGCTGCTCGATACGATCAGCGACCTGGCCGTCGCCTGCAACGCCATGCTGGCGGTGCGGGGGCTTCCGCAGCACTCCTACGAGGAGTATTGCCACTTCGTGGGCAACGGCATCCTGCGCCTGGTGGAGCGGGCGCTGCCCGAGCCGCTGCGCACGCCCGAGAACGTGGCGCTCATGCGCGCCGATTTCGTCCGCTACTATACGGAACACATCGACACCTATACGAAGCCCTATCCGGGCATTCCGGAACTCCTGGCCGAGCTGACGCGGCGCGGCATCCGCGTGGCCGTGGCGTCGAACAAGTTTCAGGCCGGGACCGAGAAGCTCATCCGCCTCTTCTTCCCGGAGATCCCCTTTGCCGCGGTCTTCGGACAGCGGCCCGACGTACCGCTGAAGCCCGATCCGGCGGTTGTGGAGGAGATTCTCGCCTGCACGGGCGTGCCGCGCGAGCGGGTGCTCTACGTCGGCGACTCGGGCGTGGACATGGAGACGGCCCGGGCGGCAGGGGTCCGCTCGGCGGGTGTCACGTGGGGATTCCGCGACCGGGAGGAGCTTGTCGCGGCCGGTGCCGGCCGGCTGGTCGACCGCGCCGCGGAGCTGCTCGAGGCGCTGTAGCGCGCGGTCTCCGGGAGAACGGAGCGGAGCTGTCAGCAGCAGTAGAGCCGCACGTCCTCGGCCGTGATGCGCTCGCCCGAGAGGATCATCAGGCGCTCGACCGCATTGCGCAACTCGCGGATATTGCCCGTCCAGCGCATGTTTTGCAGCGCCGCGACCGCCTCGGCGTCGATCTCCTTCGGCGCGGTGCCGTACTCTTCGCCGATCGTGCGCAGGAAATGGTCGACCAGCAGCGGGATGTCCGCGGCGTGCTCGCGCAGCGCCGGCACGTGCACGACGATCACCCCGATGCGGTGGTAGAGGTCCTCGCGGAAGTTGCCCCGCTCGATCTCGCGGCGCAGGTCCTTGTTTGTCGCGGCGATCACCCGCACGTCGACCTCGATGTCGCGGTCGCTGCCCACACGGCTGATGCGCCGCTCCTGCAGCGCCCGCAGCACCTTGGCCTGCGCCGAGAGCGACATGTCGCCGATCTCGTCCATGAAGAGCGTGCCGCCGTCGGCCTGCTCGAACTTGCCCTTGCGCTGCTTGATGGCCGAGGTGAAGGCCCCGCGCTCGTGGCCGAAGAGCTCGCTCTCAATCAGCTCCGAAGGGATGGCCGCGCAGTTGACCTCGACGAACGGCCCTCCGGCGCGGTGGCTCCCGGCGTGCAGCGCCCGCGCCACGAGCTCCTTGCCCGTGCCGTTCTCGCCCGTGATGAGCACGCGGGCGTCGCACGGCGCTACCTTCTCGATGAGCTGGCGGACGTGTTCGATCTCGGGCGAAAGGCCGATGATGGGCTGCGCCTGCGGTGTGTGGGCCCGGCGGCAGCGGCGCACGGGAGAGCCGGGAGAGCCGGGAGAACCGTGCGCAGCGGCACCCTCCGTTTCGGCCGTATCGATGGCCCGGTGGATGGATTGCAGCAGGCGGTTCATGTCGATGGGCTTGGTCAGGAAGTCCCGGGCGCCGTTGCGCACGGCCTCGACCGCCGAGTCGATCGTCGCCGAACTCGACAGCGCGATGTAGGGAATGTCCGTATCGGGGACCTTGCACTCCGTGTCGGAGAGGATCAGGTCGAACGTCCCCTTTTCGCAGAGCGCCGTGGCGGCGTTCCCGTCCTCGGCGGCCTCGGTCGCGAACCCCTCGTAGCGGAGCCTTTCGCTCAGGATGTTGCGCACGCTTTTCGACCGGTCTATGATTAAAACCTTTGCCATAGCTTGTTTTTCGTGAAATTTTACCTACTTTTGCCGATGATATGCTTCGGCTCGAAGATGCAATACTTCGGCCCGGGCCGGGAAAAGCCCGGTTTTTTGCATTCGGTTTGCACTGCTTCCGTCCCAAAGTTATGTTTTTCCGCGGAGTAATCCCAATTTGGCCCCGGGGCTGCGGGGCGGGCGGAAGAGCGGCGGAAAGTCTCGGTCCGGCCTATCGGGCAAACCCTTTCGGACGCTTCGGCGGACCGGACGGAACACCGGGAAATCACGGATATGTACGGATTTATGAAAAAGAACTATAACTACACGCGACGCAAGTTGTACCTTCCCGAGTACGGGCGTCACATCCAGGAGATGATCGACTCGCTGCTCGAGATCGAGGACCGGCGCGAGCGCAACCGGCAGGCCCGGGCCGTCATTGCCGTCATGGGCAACCTGAACCCGCTGCTGCGCGACACGGCGGATTTCACGCACAAGCTGTGGGATCATCTCTTCATCATGTCTGATTTTCAGTTGGATGTCGATTCGCCCTATCCGCGTCCCACGCGGCAGGAGCTGACCGTCACGCCGCGCCGGCTGGCCTATTCGCAGGGCCGCATCACCTTCAAGCACTACGGCAAGTATGTCGAGCGGATGATCCGGTCGCTGGCCGACGAGAAGGAGCCGCGCACGGTGGCTCGCACGGTCGACAACCTGGCCCGCTACATGCGCACGAAGAGCTACGAGTACAATCAGGAGCATCCCAACAACGAGGTGATCGTAAAGGACATCAAGCGCATGTCCGGAGGTGCCATCGAAATCGACGAAGTTGCCTTGAATAATCTCCGAAGCGACTATAAACAGCACTTTTCAGCGCCTGCCCGCAAGGGGACGCAGCAGCAGCGGCAGCAGCGGCAGCAGAAAAACCGCCAGCAGCAGCACAACCGCGGCTTTGCCAAAAACAACGCCGCACACCGCAATTCGCAGAAATAATTTGATTCCGATTTGCGGAAAATTGCTATCTTTGTTTCCATTAACGAGAAAACGACAGTAAATGAATAAGCAGACGCTATTCGTGATATTGGCGGCGGCCGTGGCTTTGTGCGGCTGCCAGTCGTCGAAGGTGAAGATTTCGGGCCGTTTCGTGGGCAGCGGTGCGACGAAGGTCTATCTGGAGGAGGTCTCGCCGCTGAAACAGACGGTCGTCGATTCCGCGACGCTCGATGCCGAGGGTGCCTACCGTTTCCGGCTCAAGGGCGTGCCGCAGACCCCGTCGCTCTACAATGTCGTCTATGACGGCGAGCGCATTCCGCTCCTGCTTGCCGGGGGCGACCGCGTGACGGTCGGGGCTGTCGGCAGCGTCGTCCGCAACTATACGGTCGAGGGCTCCGAGGAGTCGGAGCTGCTGCGCGCATTCTACCAGGCTTTCGTCATCGGGGCCCAGACACTGGACGGGATCGCCGCACAGTTCGGGCGCCAGAACCTTACCGAGGAGGAGCGCAAGGCCCTCGTCAAGGAGTACACGACCGAATACTACCGCATCCGGCGCGAGCAGCTGCGCTTCATCATCGAGAACAAGTCGTCGCTGGCGGCGCTCTATGCCCTTTACCAGCGGCTGCCGGGCGATGCCTACCTTTTCAACGGCGACAGCGACGTGGTCTACTACCGCGCCGTGGCCGAGGCTGTCGGGGAGCGTTATCCCGATTCGCCCTACCTGCTGTCGCTGCAGTCCGAGATCGAGCGCATGGATGCCCGCATCAGCCTCACGTCGCAGATTTCCGAGGCGGGCTATCCCGATCTGGAGCTGCAGGACATCTACGGCAAGAAGATACGCCTCTCGTCGCTCATGGGCAAGGTCGTGCTGCTGGACTTCTGGTCCGCCGAACTGGGCAACAGCAACGTCTACAACGCCGAGCTGAAGGAGACCTACCGCAAGTATGCCGACGCCCCGACCTCGTTCGAGGTCTACCAGGTGGCGATCGACACCTCGAAACCGCTGTGGATCACGGTCGTGCAGGAGCAGCAGCTGCCCTGGGTCTCGGTGAGCGACCTGCGCGGGCGGGCTTCGACGGCGCTGACGCTCTACAACGTACAGAAGCTCCCGGCCAACTTCCTCATCGACAAGGAGGGGACGATCGTCGCCCGGGACATCTACGGCAAGAGCCTCGAGGAGAAACTCGACGAACTGACGCGCTGACGGTTACGCCGCGTTCCCGGTGGCGCGGTCCCTGCCGGAAGCGGCCCGGGGCGGTCCGGATAGTTCGGGCGGTCCGGGGCGGTCGGGCAGTTCGGGCAGTCGGGCGGTTCGGGCGGTTCGGACGGTTTGGACAGGACGGTTCGGTTCGGATAGTTCGGGCAGGGCGGAACGGTCCCGAGAGGGGACCGGATGGGACGGGCCGGACAAGACCGGTCCGGGAAGGGACGGGAAGACGGATTGACAACGAGAGAAAGCACAATACCTTCATGATTTATTTCGCATCCGACATACACCTCGGCGCCGGCGACGAACGGCAGGCGCGCGAGACCGAACGGCTGTTCGTGCAGTGGCTCGACGGGGCGGCCCGCGATGCGGAGGCGATCTTCCTCGTCGGCGACATCTTCGATTTCTGGTTCGAATACAAACGGGTGGTACCCAAAGGCTTCGTGCGGACGCTGGGCAAGCTGGCCGAGCTCACGGACCGCGGCATCCGCGTGGTCTTCTTCACGGGCAACCACGACATGTGGGTCACCGACTACCTTACGCGCGAATGCGGCGTGGAGATATATACCTCGCCGCAGCTGATGACCCTTGCCGGGCGGCGCGTCTTCATCGCCCACGGCGACAACATGCGCATCGACGGACAGCCGATGCTCAAGCTCCTAAACCGCATCTTCCGCTCGCGGACGCTGCGCGTGCTCTTCTCATGGGGCTTGCACCCCGATCTGGCGCTGAAATTCGGCCACTGGTGGAGCGGCAAGTCCCGCAAGGCGCACAACGCCGCCGACCGGCGGGCTGCCGAGACGGGCGCGGGGGGCGGCTTCGACGCCTCGCTGACCGAACCGCTTATCGACTACGCCCGCGACTATGCCCGCGACCACGAGGTCGACCACTTCGTCTTCGGACACATGCATTATGCGCGCGACTACCGCGAGGGGTCGCTGCATGTGGTGAACCTCGGCTGCTGGGAGAAGAACCCCGCCTATGCCGTGCTGGACGACGCGGGGGAGATGACGCTCAAACGACTCGAACGATGAAACAGTACCTCGATCTGCTGCGCCGCATTCAGCGCGAAGGGGTGGTGCGCGGCGACCGCACGGGCACCGGCACGAAGGGGGTCTTCGGACACCAGATGCGCTTCGACCTCGGCGAGGGTTTCCCGCTGCTGACGACCAAGCGGGTCTTCCTCAAGGGGGTGATCCACGAACTGCTGTGGTTCCTGCGCGGCGATACCAATATCAGATATCTTGTCGAAAACGGCGTCCACATCTGGGACAACGACGCCTGGCGCTTCTATACGGAGCGGTGCGCCGCGGCGGGCGTGGCTCCGCTCGGGCGCGAGGAGTTCCTTGCGGCGGCCGGCGGCGAGTCGCCGATCGCGGGTTACCGCTACGGAGACCTGGACCACGTCTACGGCTACCAGTGGCGCTCGTGGCCGCGGCCCGACGGGGGCGTCATCGACCAGATCGCGCAGGCCGTGGAACTGATCCGCCACAATCCCGAGTCGCGGCGCATCGTCGTCTCGGCGTGGAACGTCGCCGACATCGGACGGATGGCGCTGCCGCCGTGCCACGTGCTCTTCCAGTTCTACGTGGCCGAGGGGCGCCTCTCGTGCCAGCTCTACCAGCGCAGCGCCGACACGTTCCTCGGCGTCCCGTTCAACATCGCCTCCTACGCCCTGCTGACCATGATGATGGCGCAGGTGTGCGGCCTGGAGCCCGGGGAGTTCATCCATACGCTGGGCGACACGCACCTCTACCTGAACCACCTGGAGCAGGTCGGCGAGCAGCTCGCGCGCGAACCCCGCCCGCTGCCGCACATGCGGCTCAACCCCGCCGTGCAGTCGATCTTCGACTTCCGCTACGGGGACTTCACCCTCGAGGGCTACGATCCCTGGCCGGCGATCAAGGCCCCGATGTCATTCTGAAAAAAAGGTCGAATCATGGTAAGCATCATCGCGGCCGTGGCCGAAAACGGCGTCATCGGCGACAAGAATTCCCTGCTGTGGCACATCTCGGAGGACATGCGCTACTTCCGGCGCGTGACGACGGGGCATCCGGTCATCATGGGCCGCAAGACCTACGAATCGCTGGGGCGCCCGCTGCCCAAGCGCGAGAACGTGGTCGTCTCGCGGCAGGAGCTCGCCATCCCGGGCTGCCGTGTCGTGCACTCGCTCGAAGAGGCCCTCGCGCTGTTCGATCCGGCCGAGGAGCTCTTCGTCATCGGCGGCGCGCAGCTCTACGCCGCGGCCCTGCCGCTGGCCTCGCGCTTCTACCTGACGCGCGTCTTCCATGCCTACGAGGGCGACACGCGCTTCCCGGCGTGGGACGAACGCGAGTGGCGGCTCGTGGCGTCGGAAGCGTTCGCCGCGGGGGCCGAATACCCCTATCCCTTTGCGTTCGAGTGCTACGAGCGGCGTTGAAATTACGCATTTATACCACCGCGCGACCCGCCGGGAATCCCTACCTTTGCATCAGCAAAGGTTTTTTTGTATCTATGGGAAAGTATTTCGATATGCTGATGGAGGACGTCCGCTGCCGCGAGGGGCTCAACGCCTGCATGAACTGCGGCGTCTGCACGGGTGTCTGCCCCGCGGCCGAGTTCTACAACTACGATCCCCGTCAGATCGTCAGCATCGTGCAGTCGCGCGACGACGAGGCCATCGAGGAGCTGCTCAAGAGCGATACGATCTGGTATTGCGGCGAGTGCATGTCGTGCCGTCCGCGCTGCCCGCGCGGCAACACGCCCGGCTACGTCATCCAGGCGCTGCGCACGCTTTCGCAGAAGCTGGGTTTCTTCGTTGAGAGCGAGAAGGGGCGCCAGCAGCTGGCCCTCAAGCGCATCATCGGCGAGAACATCCTCCGCACGGGCTACTGCATCGTGCCGCGGCTCGTCAAGCCCGAGCTGCATCCCGAGCAGGGGACCGTCTGGAAGTGGATCTACGACAACGACCGCGAGGTCTACGGGCAGTTCACCCCTTCCTACATGCGCCACGGCGCCGGGGCGCTGCGCCGCCTCGACGAGGAGTCGCTCTCGGAGATCAACCGCATCTTCGAGGTGAGCGGCGGCAGCGAGCTGTTCGAGACCATCGAGCGCCACTCCGACCGCAAGGCCCGCGAGATGGGCTACGAGCAGGGGGCCGACCAGCGCTACATGATGGATGTCTTTCTCAACAACAGCAACGAACACTATTGAACCCTATGATGAAGCGTAACAGTTGGCAGGAGTACCAGAAACAGATTGCCGACGATCGATACTACTATGCGCGCAGCTGCATCCGCCAGAACTTCTTTCCGGGCAGCGAGAAGGCCTTTATCGACATTCTTCACAACGACCTGGGGCGCGATCTGCTCGACGACCCGAAGCACTCGTCGTGCACGGGCATCGGCTACCACTCGGACATCGTGCCGCTGGAGACGATCATGACGGTCGTGGCGCGGCAGTTCTCGCTCATGGGCGAGGCGGGCTACGAGAACTTCGTCACCTCGTGCATCACCTCGTTCGGCGTCTACACCGAGGTGCTGGCCACGTGGGCGGAGTTTCCCGAGACCGAGGAGCGCACGCGCGAAAACCTCTACAAGGCCACGGGCCGCGAGTTCCGCAAGCCGGCGAGCCTGGCCCACACGTCGGACGTGGTCTTCCACTTCCGCAACGAGATCGCCGCAAAGGCCCGCCACCGGCTGGTCAACGCCGTGACGGGCGAGCCGCTGCGCGTCGTCGAGCACATCGGCTGCCACTACGCCAAGATCTTCCCCAAGTCGGGCATCGGCGGCTCGGAGTTCCCCTACGTGCTGGCCGGCATGGTCGAGGCGTGGGGCGGCGAGTGCGTCGACTATCCCGAGCGACGCCACTGCTGCGGTTTCGGCTTCCGCAACTACCTCGTGCAGGCCAACCGCGGCTACTCGATCGCCAACTCGCACAAGAAGCTCGAGAGCATGGCCCCCTACAAGCCCGACTTCATCGTGGCCAACTGCCCGGGCTGCGCGATGTTCCTCGACAAGTGGCAGTACGCCATCGCCGAGATGGAGGGGACGACCTACGGCGAGAACGGCCACGGCATCCCGGTGCTGACCTACGAGGAGATGGCCGGCCTGGTGCTGGGCTATGACCCCTGGGTGCTGGGCATGCAGATGCACCAGGTCGACGTCGAGCCGCTGCTCGACAAGATGGGCATCGACTACGACCCCGCGGCCAAGTACCTGGGCCGCAACGGAAAATATATCGGCAAACCCGAGTCGGCGGTGGTCAACTGCCCGTCGGAGATGATTTACGACATAAGAGAGTGATGAAGAAACGAGTGATTGTCATAGGCGGCGGTGCGGCAGGCATGCAGACGGCCCTGCGCCTGGCCGAGCAGGGCGTGGAGCCCGTCATCGTGGAGCGCGAGGCGGAACTGGGCGGCAAGCTCCGGAACTGGTATGTGCTCTTCCCCTCCTTTACGCCCGCGGCGGAGGTGCTGACGCAGCTGCGTCAGCGTGTCCGCGAGCGGGGGATCGAGGTGCTGACCTCGACCGAGGTGCGGGGCTTCGACGCGCGGAGCGTAAGGCTCGCCGACGGGCGGACGCTCGCGTGCGACGCCGTGGTGCTCGCCTCGGGTTTCACGCTCTTCGACGCCCGCATCAAGGAGGAGTACGGATACGGCATCTACGACAACGTCTTCACCTCGGTCGACATCGAGCGCATGCTGGGCGAGGGGCGCGTGGCGAAGGCCGACGGATCGCGCCCGAAGCGCATCGCGCTGCTGCACTGCGTCGGCTCGCGCGACGAGAAGGTGTGCCAGCAGCACTGCTCGAAGGTGTGCTGCATTACGGGCGTCAAGCAGGCCATGGAGCTCAAGCGGCTCTTCCCCGAGGCCGACGTCTTCAACTTCTACATGGACATCCGCATGTTCGGCCCCGGTTACGAGGAGATGTACCGCGAGGCGCAGCAGCGCTGCAACATCCACTTCGTGCGCGGCCGCATCTCGGAGGCGAGCCCCACGATCGACGGCCGCGTGCAGATCAAGGCCGAGGATACGCTCACGGGGCGTCCGCTGCGCATGAGCGTCGACATGCTGATTCTGCTTGTGGGCATGCGGGCCAACGACGAGAACGCCGCCTTTGCCGAGGGGGCGGGGCTGCGGCGTGCGCCGAGCGGCTTTTTCGCGCCGCGCGACCTCTTCCTGAACAACGTGTGCAGCGACGTCGACGGCATCTTCTATGCCGGGACCGTCACCGCGCCGAAGACCATCGGCGAGACGTTGAACGAAGCCGTTGCGGCGGCCGACGCCGCGGCGCAATACCTCGGAGCATAGCGATGGCAGCGATCAATTTCGGATATACGATCTCCAAGCCCCGGGCCATCGACATGGACCGTAACAACCTGCGCAAGAGCGACGAGATCCTGCGCGAGATGCCCGAGCTGCAGACCTGCATCGGCTGCGGGGCCTGCACGGCCGTCTGCACGGCGGGCAACCTCACGTCGTTCAACTTCCGCCGCGTGCATACGCTCGTGCGGCGCGGCGAGTACCAGGGGGCCTATGAGGAGATGAACAAGTGCATGCTCTGCGGCAAGTGCCGGCTGGTCTGCCCGCGCGGCATCAACACGCGCGGCGTCGTGATGCTCATAAAACGTAAACTGGGGGACTTCTGAGATGACATTCTACGCACCGTTCTGCCTGCCGTTCATCATCGGCGCCGCCGTGATGTTCGCGACGCTGCTCTGGAAGTGGGGTTCGTGGCTCTACCGGCTGCCCCGTGCCGACAAGCGGCTGATCCTGCGCGGTCTGCCCACGCGGCGCACGCTGGAGGCGCTGTGGGAGGTGGTGCGCGAGTCGCTGCTGCACCGCCGCATTTTCCGTGTCAACCCGCTGCTGGGCTACATGCACATGTCGCTGGCCTTCGGCTGGTTCCTGCTCATCGCCGTGGGGTGGACCGAGACGGTCGCCTACCTCGGGCTGCGCTTCGTGCCGCTGCAGGGGCACGTCTTCTTCAAGTACTTCGCCACGGGCCTCGAACACAAGCCCGGCTTCGATTTCGTCATGGACCTGCTGCTGCTCTTCGTCCTCTCGGGCGTGGCGCTCGCCTGGGGCAAGCGCTTCTGGTCGAGGGCCATGGGCATGCGGCGCACGACGAAGCACGTGCCGGGCGACCGCGTGGCCCTCACGGCGCTGTGGTTCATCTTCCCGGCGCGCCTGCTGGCCGAGAGCACGACCTGCGCGCTCTACGGCGGCGGCAGCTTCCTGACGGGTTCGCTCGGCGGGTGGATGCACGAGCACATCTCCGTGCTGGCGCTCATGAACCTCGAGACCGCCGCCTGGTGGTTCTATTCGTCGTGCCTCGGGCTGTTCTTCGTGGCGCTGCCCTTCTCGCGCTACATGCACATCTTCACGGAGATCCCGCTCATCTTCCTGCGCCGCTACGGCCTGCGTTCGGGCGAGAAGGAGAGCGCCTACGACCATTTCCAGGTCGAGGCCTGCTCGCGCTGCGGCATCTGCATCGACCCCTGCCAGCTGCAGAGCGTCCTGCATGTCGACAACGTGCAGTCGGTCTATTTCCTGCGCGACCGCCGCTACGGCATGCTGCGGCGCGACGTGGCGGACAACTGCCTGCTGTGCGGCCGCTGCGCCGAGCGCTGCCCCGTGGGCATCGACCTCAATACGCTGCGCGTCAACTCGCGCGACCGCCTGCGCAACGTCCCCGACGAGCGGCGCTACGACTACTTCAAGGGACTGGACCGCTCCTCCGGCACGGGCAAGGTGGGCTACTTTGCCGGGTGTATGACCCTGCTCACGCCCCGCACGATGTCGGCCATGGAGCGCCTGTTCGACGCCGCGGGCGAGGAGGTCTGGTGGGCCGACCGCGAGGGGGGCGTCTGCTGCGGGCGTCCGCTGAAGCTCGCCGGCGAGACCGACTCGGCGCACAAGATGATGCGCTACAACACGGAGCTCTTCCTCAAGCACGGCATCACGACGCTCGTGACCTCGTGCCCGATCTGCCTGAAGGTCTTTCGCGAGGACTACGACCTGCCGGGCATCGAGGTGCTGCACCACTCGGAATACATCCTGCGGCTGATCCGTGCCGGACGGCTCAACCTCCAGCGCGGCACGACGCACTATACCTACCACGATCCCTGCGAGCTGGGGCGCGGCAGCGGCATCTACGACGAGCCGCGTGCCGTGATCGAGGCCGTGGGTGAGCTGCTCGAACCGGCACAGACGCGCGAGCACGCCCTCTGCTGCGGCTCGTCGGTGGCCAATACGGCCATCTCGGACGGCCAGCAGGTGCAGATCGCCCGTGCGGTGGCCGAGGAGCTGGAGGCGACAGGTGCCGAGGTGATCGTCACGGCCTGCCCCCTCTGCAAGAAGGCCATCGGCCGCGGTACGAAGGGAGAGGTGCGCGACCTGGCCGAGATCGTCGCCTCGCACCTCTCGTAGGGCGCGTGTCCGAAGTGCTTCCGGGTGCTGGCCGGGGTACGGCTGCGGTGCCGAGATGTGGCTGCGGGGGCGGCGTGCGGTGGAGGCTCTTCCAGTTGCGGTGGGCGAAGTTATGTGGGGGATGGCCGGGCACGGATTTTCCCGGTGGCGGCCAAAGCCGGGTGGCGAGGCAGCCTCGCGGGCGAATCGGGTTTTCGGCCGCGCGGAACGATGTTCCGGGGTGTGCGTGTGAAAAAAACGACGCTTTCAACCGGCTGGAAATGAATTCGGAGCGCTACTGCGGGGCGCCATTGTGAAAAAAATATTTGCACAAACCGTTTTTTTGCCATATCTTTGCACTCGCAAAAGCGATAGATCGCGAAGCGCCGAGCTTCGGTTCAACGATACATCGCGGGGTAGAGCAGTTGGCAGCTCGTCGGGCTCATAACCCGGAGGTCGGAGGTTCGAGTCCTCCCCCCGCTACCACAGCGGACGACTTGAAAAAGTCGTCCGCTTTTTTTGTCCCGCACCCCGGCCGGTGCCGCGCCCTTTTCCCGCCCCGGGAGTTGGATTTTTGCTCCGATGTGCGTATCTTTGAAAAACGGCAATTTTCATGTACTTTTTCCCTTGTACTTTTGGGGCCAAAAGTACCAAAATCCTCCGCAAATCGTTCTCCGCGGGAGTGCGCGAGCCGCGGCGCTGCCCGGGGCGCGCAAGATCGAGCCTATGCGCCACCCCGTGGCGGACGCGCCGCCACTCGCACCCTCTTTTTCCGCGTCAAACGAGAGTGCGGAATCACTGTGCCGCCGTTGGCGGCTACAAAAGATATAATAATGGCAATACATTCCGGCGCTTGTTCCTTCTCATTTCCCGCAAGGCGATTCCTGACTTGGTTCCGATGGCGGGAAAGCGGACGGAGGGCTGAAAGCGCGAGCGGCGGGGACGGTTTGCTTGCAAACCCGCACAGTCGCCCGACGCCGCTTTCAGGCGTCCGGACGCCGGCATCGGAATCGGTCGGGTGGCTTTTGCTGCTTTTCGCCACCGAAAAGCAGAGAAAAAGAAAGCGTTTTCTCTTGTACTTTTGGGGCCAAAAGTACCAAAATCCTTCGCACGTCGTTCTCCGCGGGAGTGCGTGAGCCGCGGCGCTGCACAGGGCGCGCATGGCAAATATACGAAAAAAGAGCGGATGTCCGAAACATCCGCTCTTTCTGTCGAGTGTGGCGGTTGCCGCAGTGCTATTGCTGCTGCTTGTAGGCTGCCAGTCCGCTTTGGAGGAACTCGACGAAGCCCTCGACCGAGAGGTCGTAGCCGCGCGGTGCGACAAGCGGCCGTCCGTCGGCTCCCTGCAGCACGTAGTAGGGCTGGGCATTCACGCCGTAGGTCTTCAGCGCGTAGTAGGAGTTGATCTTACCGAGCCCCTTGAGGACCTTGCCGGCGTCGGTCGTCACCCATTCGCTCTCGGGCAGCACCTTCTTGTCGTCCGAGTAGAGCGCGCAGATGACGTAGTCGTTGCGCAGGATGTCGAGCACCTGCGGGTCGGACCATACGCGGGCCTCCATTTCGCGGCAGTTGACGCAGCCGTGGCCCGTGAAGTCGATGAAGAGCGGCTTGCCGACCTTTGCGGCGTAGGCCTCGGCCTCCTTGAGGTCGAAGAAGCCCTCGAGCCCGTGCGGCAGGTGGAGGAAGTCGCTGTACTTGGGCTGTTTCCCCTCCACGGTCAGCAGGGCATGGCTTCCGCCCTCCGACGTGCCGGCCGCGACGGCGGCAGTGTGCTGCCCGAGGACGAAGTCCTGCGTCGTGAGCGGCGGCAGATAGCCCGAGAGGGCTTTGAGCGGGGCGCCCCACATGCCGGGGATCATGTAGACGACGAACGAGAAGACGAGGATGGCCAGCGTGAGGCGTCCGACACCCACGTAGGGCAGGTCGCTGTCGTGCGCGAACTTGATCTTGCCCAGCAGGTAGAGCCCCAGCAGCGTGAAGACGACGATCCAGACGGCAAGGTAGACCTCACGGTCGAGCAGCCCCCAGTGGTAGGTCTGGTCGGCCACGGAGAGGAACTTCATGCCGAGGGCCACCTCGATGAAGCCGATGACCACCTTCACGGAGTTCAACCATCCGCCGCTCTTCGGGAGCTTCTTGAGCACCGAGGGGAAGAGCGCGAAAAGGGTGAACGGCAGGGCGAAGGCCACGGAGAAGGCCAGCATCGTGATGATCGGGGCCCAGAACTCGCCCGAGGTCGACTTGATGAGCACCGAGCCGACGATCGGTCCCGTGCACGAGAACGAGACGAGCACGAGGGTCAGGGCCAGGAAGAAGATGCCGCCGATGCCTTTCGTGTCGGCCTTCGAGTCGGTCTTGTTGACCATCCACGACGGCATGGTAATTTCGAACGCGCCGAAGAACGAGGCGGCGAAGACCATGAAGACGAGGAAGAAGATGATGTTGGGCAGCCAGTGCGTGGCGAGCCAGTTGAAGATGTCGGCCGTCACGGCGTCACCGCCCACGATGCGCGTGATGAGGATGATCGCGGCGATGGGCACCGTATAGAGCAGCACGATGAAGAGCCCGTAGAGCGAGGCGCGCAGGCGTCCCATCGCGGCGCCGCCCTCCCCCTTGAGGAAGTAGGAGACGGTCATCGGGACCATCGGGAAGACGCAGGGGGTCAGGAGCGCGGCGAAGCCCCAGAGGATCGCCTCGATAATCAGGGCCCAGAGGCCCTTGCTCCCGGCGGCATCCTTGACCGGCGCCTCGGCGGCCGGCGTGATTTCGGCGGCAGCGATGCTCTCCCCGGCCTGTGCGGCAACTTCCGGAGCGGTCTCCTGCGCGGCGGCCTCCGCCGTCTGTGCGCCCTCTGCCGGTGCCGTTGCGGCTGCGGGGGCCGTCTCCGCCTTGACCGGGGCCGTCGTTGCGGCCGGTTCGCTCTTGGCCGGGGCTGCCGCTGCCGCGATCTCGATGGTCAGCTCCGTCTCGTCGGGGGGCATGCAGCTCGAATCGTTGCAGATCATCCACTCGAGCTGGGCCGTGACGATGCCTTTGGGGGCCGAGAGCCGCACCTTCTGCGCGAAGCGGGGCCTGCCCGAGAGGGTGCCGATCTGCATCTCGAAGAGGTCGTCGTAGTAGGTGTGCGACTTCGAAAGCTGCTCGACCTTGCCGTCGAGGCGCACGCCCTCGCCCGGCGTGAGGAGGATGGTCGTGGGGTTCGGACCTCCTTCATAGGGGCCCAGGTCGTACATGTGGAAACCTGCGGGGACCGAAGCTTCCAGCACGATGCGGTAGGCGTCGCCGCCGAGCGGTTCCACGCTGCTCTTCCATGTGACGCTCTGTGCGGAGGCCACGGCGGCGAGCAGCAGTGCCGAGAGGGTCAGCAGACTGTTGCGTAGGAGTTTGTGCATGGTCGTGTCGTGTTTTGTTTCTTTCGACTGCAAAGATAGCGGTTTTTTGCGGATTAATTGCTACATTCGCACAATGATTCGTCTTTCGCTCATCATCGCCACGCACAATCGTGCGGCACAGCTTCTCGAGACGCTGGAATCTGTTGTGCGGCAGGACCTGCCCGCGGCGGAGTGGGAGTGTATTGTCGTGGACAACAACTGCACGGACGATACCGCTGTGCGCTTCGCGGCTTTCGCTGCGGCGCATCCCGCCTGCAACCTGCGCCTTGTCGACGAACCCCGTCCCGGGGTCTCGCCGGCCCGCAACCGCGGCGTGGCGAAGGCCGCGGCTCCCGTCGTGGCGATCATCGATGACGACGAACGCATCAACGCAGGCTTCATACGGGCCTACCTCGATTTCTTCGATACGCATCCCGAGGCGCTGGTTGCCGGAGGGCGCATCATCGCCGAATATCCCGCCGGGCGTCCGGCCTGGATGTCGAAGTATACCGAGAAGCCGATTGCCAACCCGATGGATTACGGTCCCCGCGTGCGGCCCTACCCGCGCGGGAAGATACCCGGCGGCGGCAACATGGCTTTCCGGCGCGGGGAGGTGGCCCGTTACGGCGGTTTCGATCCCTCGCTCGGGCGGACGAACGACCGGCCCATCGGGGGCGAGGAGACCGATTTCTTCGCACGGCTCGTGCGCGGCGGCGTGACGCTGTGGTATGTCCCCGGTGCCGTGATCTGGCACATCATCCCGCCCGAGAAGCTCACCGAGGGGTATTTCCGGCGGCTGTGCTACAATGTCGGCGTCAGCCAGCGCCTGCAGGCCTGCAAGGGGCGTCGTTATGGCCGTGCGCTCGTGTCGGAGCTGGTGAAGTGGGGTGGTACGCTGGTGCTGGCCTGCACCATGTCGCCGCTCAAGGCGAAGTGGCTGTTTCGGATGAGAAGCGAAATCAGTTGCGGACTTTTCGGCGGCTGCCCGCAGGAGAAGCAGTAACGATTTTTTTGGCAATCGTCAGCTGCCCGGGTATTTTTTCGTGATTCCGGTTGGCGGTTTTCTCTTTATTTTATCTTTCTCTTTTGTTCTCGAGGTGGGGCAGTCCACCTTTTCGCCATCGAAACCAATTTATCTGTTAATTTTCGCCGCCATTGGCGGCACAATCAATCCGCACTCTCGTTCGACGCGGGAAAAGAGGGTGCGGCACGCGGTGCGTCAGTCACGGGGTGGCGCAAAGGCTTGATCTTGCGCGCCCCGGGCAGCGCCGCGGGGCGTATCCTCCCGCGGAAAACGACGTGCGGAGGCTTTTGGTACTTTTGGCCCCAAAAGTACAAAGGGAAAACGCTTTTCTTTTTCTCTGCTTTTCGGTGGCGAAAAGCAGCAAAAGCCACCCGACCGATTCTGATGGCGGCGTCCGATCGCCTGAAAGCGGCGTCGGGCGACTACGCGGGTTTGCAAGCAAACCGTCCCCGCCGCTCACGCTTTCAGCCGCCCGTCCGCTTTCTCGCCATCGGAACCAAGTCGGGACCCGCCGTGCGGGGAAAGAAGTAATAAATACCGAGGTGCATTGCCATAAAATAATGCCGCCAGCGGCGGCACCACCAATCCGCACTCTCGTTCGACGCGGAAAAAGAGGATGCGGCATGCGGCGCGGCAGTCACGGGGTGGCGCATAGGCTTGATCTTGCGCGCCCCGGGCAGCGCCGCGGGGCGCATCCTCCCGCGGAGAACGACTTGCGGAGGCTTTTGGTACTTTTGGCCCCAAAAGTACAAAGAAAAAAGAAAGAGGTTGTAAGAATCTCTTACTTTCGAAACTCTTTTGTGCTTTTCAGAAAAGCGCCTGAAAAACTTTTCCTTTTACCTGCTTTTCGGTGGCGAAAAGCAGCAAAAGCCACCCGACAGATTCCGATGGC
>NZ_CASFQD010000024.1 GCF_949296715.1 uncultured Alistipes sp.
CAGAAGAACATCATCGACAAGACGGCCGAGCAGGTCTTCTCGGAGCGCAACGACCGCATCGACTACATGGTCGGCACGATGATCGAGGTGCCGCGCGCCGCCGTGACGGCCAACCAGATCGCCGAGGTGGCACAGTTCTTCTCGTTCGGTACGAACGACCTGACGCAGATGACGCTCGGCTTCTCGCGCGACGACATCGGCAAGTTCCTGCCCATCTACCTCGACAAGGGCATCCTGAAGAACGACCCGTTCCAGATCCTCGACCGCAACGGTGTGGGCCAGCTCATCCGCGAAGCCGTCTTCAAGGGCCGCGGTACGCGTGAGAACCTCAAGTGCGGCATCTGCGGCGAGCACGGCGGTGAGCCCTCGTCGGTAGAGTTCTGCCACTATGCAGGTCTCAACTATGTGAGCTGCTCGCCTTTCCGCGTGCCCATCGCACGCCTGGCCGCCGCACACGCAGCGCTCAAGGAGAAGTAATCCGGCCCGTTCCGGAAACGAAAAGAGGTCCGCGGCACGAGTGTTGCGGACCTCTTTTCATTTTTACCGGGAAAAAGGAAGGATTCATTGAAAAAGATTGAATCGAAAGACATTTTTCACTATATTTGATATCGCAAAGCCGACAAACCTTTTAGCAACCAAAATATCATCGTATGAAAAAGATCATTTTCGCAGCGGTAGCCGCTCTCTTTGCGGCTTCGGCGTGGGCCCAGGCCCCCGGAAACTGGGCCGTGGGTCCTCAAATCGGCGTCTATGCCAACACGGGAGCACAGGGTGCCGTGCTTGGAATCGGTGCCGTCGGCCGTTACAGCTTCACCGACAACTGGCGCATCCAGCCGTCGCTGACGGGTATCTGCAAGGCAGGCTGCTCGATCGACCTCAGCGCCGACGTACAGTATCTCTTCGATGTGGCTCCCGACTGGAAAGTATATCCGCAGGCCGGCTTGAGCGCCAATGACATCGGCGGATGGTCGTGCGGCATCCACCTCGGCGGCGGCGCCGACTTCTCGGTGGCCCGGAACTGGGACATCACGGCCGGACTGAAGTGGATCATCCAGACGGCGCAGCACCACAAGAACCCCATCCTGATCAACGTCGGAGCGACCTACAAGTTCTGACGCGCAAGGTGTACGCAACGAAAAAGTCCGGGAATCCCGATGGATTCCCGGACTTTTCTTGTACAGCCGTCGTGCCGCTTCCCGCCGGAACCGCCCGTCGAAACCGTCCGCCGGAGCCGTCCAACCGCCTGACGGAGCCACCGGCCGAAACCGCCCGCCGGAGCCGCCCAACCGCCTGACGGAGCCACCGGCCGAAACCGCCCGCCGGAGCCGCCCGACGTCGAAGCGTCAAAGCCCCTCGTTGATGCGGATCATTTCGAAGATGCGGTACCCCACAGGCGCGTAGGAGCGCCACGCGGCCCGCTTGACGCGATAGGTCCAGGTCCGGCCACCGGCATAGAGCGTTATCCGCGGTTCGGCCGTCTCGTCGAAGAAGGCACCGACGGAGGCCATCGGCGCACGGAAGGTATACCGGTGTTTCCACCGCTTGCGGTCCGGTTCGAGGTAGATGCGTTCGACGGGTGCCGCCATCACGACGCGGCCCACCTCGAAACGCACCGAGTCGGCCGGTGTCGCATGCTCCATGACGTAGGTGAAGTTGATCGTCGCCTGCCCGTCGCGGTGCTCCTTGTAGGTGATGTCGAAGGTCAGGTCGCCGGCCTCGCTGTTTTCGAAGAGCGTGCAGGGGAAGGTGTGGTAGATCGTGCCGTCCTCCTCGGCCTTCGAGACGTAGTGACCGCGGATATCCTGCGCTGCGGCACCCGTCACGAGTCCCGCGGCGAGGAGCGCGGCAAGCAGCGTCCGCCTAATCACCGTAGACGATGACCGTATAGGTCGTATAGAAGCCCGCATAGGACTTGGCCTGGTAGTCGACGTGGTGGATGCGCGTGATCCCCGCCTCGCGGGCGGCCGTCTGAATGCTGGCGTCGCCCACGGCGATGATGCCCACATAACCCTTGGCCTCGGCCGTGCCGACCTTGCTCGATCCGGCATTGCCCGTGACGGCCAGTCCGTCCTTGACATCGGTATAGAGACCTCCCACGAGGGGCGACTTGACGCACCCGGCGAGGAGCAGTGCGGCAAAGGCCGCCGTAAGAATCTTTTTCATGTCGGTGGTATGCTTATTTGGTTTTGTATGCACAGCGGTATTTCCCCTTGGCGAGGTTGAGCAGCTTGCCCTTGAGCAGGTTGCGGCGCAGCGGCGAGATACGGTCCGTGAAGACCGTCCCCTCGATGTGGTCGTACTCGTGCTGGATGACCCACGCCTTCAGCCCGGTGAACTCCTCGTCGTGGGGCTGGAGGTTCTCGTCGAGGTAGCGCATGCGGATGCCCAGCGAGCGCTGCACGTCGGCACGGATGCCCGGGAACGAGAGGCAGCCCTCGTTGTAGCTCTTCTTCTCCTCGGACATGGCGTAGATCTCGGCGTTGATGAAGGCGCGCTTGTAGTCGGCGCACGAGGGGTCCTCCTCGGCCCACGGCGTGCAGTCGACGATGAACAGGCGGATGTTCTTGCCGATCTGCGGAGCCGCGAGGCCCACCCCTTCGGCCTCCTCGAGGGTCAGGAACATGTCCTCGATGAGGCGCTTCAGATCGGGAAAATCGGGCGTGACGGGCTCGCAGTGTTTGCGCAGCACCTCGTCGCCGTATATCACAATCGGGTATATCATAATCTAAAAACTTTTACAGCAAAAATTCAACCGTTTCAGCGGGCGAGCGACTCCATGTAGCTCTGCAGGATGATCGTCGCCGAAATCTTGTCGACGAGCGCCCGGTCGCGGCGCGCCATGCGTCCGATGCCGCTTTCGAGCATCGTGCGGTGGGCCAGCACCGAGGTGAAGCGTTCGTCCCAGAAGAGCACCTCCTTGTCGGGGTAGGCGCGGCGCAGGCGTGCGGCCAGCGGCTCGACGTAGCGCCACGTCTCCGACGGGGAGCCGTCCATGCGCATGGGTTTGCCCAGCACAATGGTCGAGACCTCCTCGCGGGCGAAGTAGCCGGCGAGCCAGCGCTCCAGCTGCTTCGTGTCGACGGTCTCGAGCCCTCCGGCGATGATCCGCAGCGGGTCGCTCACGGCGATGCCCGTGCGCCGCGTTCCGTAGTCTATGGCAAGGATGCGTCCCACGGCTCCGGCGGTATTATCCGGCGATGCGGGCCAGGACCCAGCGTGCGGCAAGCCATCCCGCCACGGCCCCCAGTGCAAGGCACACGGCCACAACGGTGCAGCGCACGCGGCGCGGGTTTTCGGGCTTGCGCTCCATCGGCCGTTACAGATTCAGTTTGCGGAACAGCTTGCGGTAGGAGCACTCCTCGTCGACGAGCGCCGGAAGGGCCTCGATCTTCACGCGCTCCTGCGCCATCGTGTCGCAGTGGCGCACCGTCACGGTGCCGTCCTCGAGCGTCTGGCCGTCGACCGTCACGCAGAAGGGCGTGCCGATGGCGTCCTGGCGGCGGTAGCGCTTGCCCACCGAGTCCTTCTCGTCGTAGACGACGTTGTAGTCGTACTTGAGCAGGTCGACGATCTTCTGCGCCACCTCGGGCATGCCGTCCTTCTTGACCAGCGGCAGCACCGCCACCTTCACGGGGGCCAGCGCCGCGGGGAACTTCAGCACGACGCGCTGGTCGCCGCCCTCGAGCTGCTCCTCGGTGTAGGCGGCCGACATCACCTGCAGGAACATGCGGTCGACGCCGATCGAGGTCTCGACGACGTAGGGCACGTAGCTCTCGCCCGTCTCGGGATCGAAGTAGGTGATCTTCTTGCCCGAGAACTTCTGGTGGTTGCCCAGGTCGAAGTCCGTGCGCGAGTGGATGCCCTCGACCTCCTTGAAGCCGAACGGGAAGTTGTACTCGATGTCGGTGGCGGCGTTGGCGTAGTGGGCCAGCTTCTCATGGTCGTGGAAGCGGTAGTTGTCGTCGCCGAAGCCCAGGGCGCGGTGCCAGGCCATGCGGGTCTCCTTCCACTCGTTCCACCACTTCATCTCGGTGCCGGGGCGCACGAAGAACTGCATCTCCATCTGCTCGAACTCGCGCATGCGGAAGATGAACTGCCGGGCGACGATCTCGTTGCGGAAGGCCTTGCCGATCTGTGCGATACCGAACGGCAGCTTCATGCGGCCGGTCTTCTGCACGTTGAGGAAGTTGACGAAGATGCCCTGCGCCGTCTCGGGCCGCAGGTAGATCGTGCTGGCCCCCTCGGCCGTCGAGCCCATCTGCGTGGAGAACATCAGGTTGAACTGCCGCACCTCGGTCCAGTTGCGCGTACCCGAAATCGGGCAGGCGATCTCGCAGTCGAGGATGATCTGCCGCAGCGCCGCCAGGTCGTTGGCGTTCATCGCCTCCGTAAAGCGCTCGTGCACCTCGTTGCGGCGGGCGAGCGTCTCCGCCACACGGGGCGACGTCTCGCGGTACTTGGCCTCGTCGAAGGCTTCGCCGAAGCGCTTGCGGGCCTTCTCGACCTCCTTCTCGACCTTCTCGTCCTGCTTGGCGATCCACTCCTCGATCAGCACGTCGGCGCGGTAGCGCTTCTTCGAATCCCGGTTGTCGATCAGCGGATCGTTGAAGGCGCTCACGTGGCCCGAAGCCTCCCACGTCTTGGGGTGCATGAAGATTGCGGCGTCGAGGCCCACGATGTTCTCGTGCAGCTTGACCATCGAATCCCACCAGTAGCGCTTGATGTTGTTCTTCAGCTCCACGCCGTTCTGACCGTAGTCGTAGACGGCGGCCAGGCCGTCGTAAATCTCGCTCGAGGGGAATACGAAACCGTACTCCTTGCAGTGAGCGACGAGCTTTTTGAAAAGTTCTTCCTGCGTCATCGTATTATCTTGTTGTTTTGTTGTTTTCCGAACCACAAATGTACAAAATAAATGGGAAATGGGCCGTTTCGCGGGCAGATAATTTCCCTGCCGCCCGAAAAACAGGTTGTCCGCCGGCCCGAAAACCCGAAAAACACCGCCATGTCCCTTCATGCACGTAGCGCTGCAGAGCCTCCGCACGGGGATCGGGACGCAACGGCTCAAAAAAAAAGGTATTTATTTGGAACATACGTAAAATTTTTACTACTTTTACAGCACAAAGAGAGACAAACTTGTGTAAAGAAACGGGGTCGGACGGGTCGGCAGTGCTGCCGGCTCCCTTGTGTCGCAACATCATGTGCCGCAGGCGCCCTGCCAAAGACACCACGAACGAAAAAAGAACACCATTAATTCACCAAAACCCAAAAAGCATGAAAAAATTTGCCATCCTTCTCCTGATGTCGTGCTTCGCGCTCACTGCCGCAGCGCAGACCGAAACCGCCGAAGCCGAAAACGTGAAGAACGTCCGTAAAAAGTTCTTCAACATCAGCTACCTCTCCGACAAGATCAAGTTCTCGGACGGTAACATCGGCCTGAACAACGCACTCGACGAGGTCGAGGGCATTGCCAATGACAAGAACATCGGCATCAAGAACAACTGGGGTATCTCGCTGACGCGCGGCCGCAGCTACATGCTCCACAAGAAGCCCATCGCCCGCCTGATCAGCATCGGCATCGACGCCAGCTTCTTCGATGTCAGCTACTCGAACTACACGGCGTCGTTCAACGACCTGGGTGCTTCGGACATGGGTCTCGAGGAACTTGAGGACTACGACCTCGCCAAAAAGATGGACTTCCACAAGATAGAGTACAGCTTCCAGGTAGGTCCTTCGATCACGATCACCCCGGGCCAGAAGCTCACTGTAGCCGCCTATTTTCGTTACGCCCCGACCTTCTCGGGCCTCTACGTGGACGAGACTTTTGCCGGTAACTACGCCACGATGTTCGTAACGGGCGCATCGGTTGCCTACGGCAAGATGGGTGTCGGCATCGAGGCCCGTCTGGGCAACTGCACCTACAAGACCTTCTCGGGCGATCTCGACTTCTCGGCAAGCAAGATCAAGACCTCGGGCTTCCGTGCTTTCCTCCAGTTCCGCTGGTAGGATTTTGTAGAAACAATCGAAGATGGGAATTTCCGCACGGAAATTCCCATCTCTTTTTCATGTACTTTCATACTGCCATGGGCGGCAAAGAGTATAACAATGCACCCGACAATATATTCCCTTTTCCCCGCATGGCGGGTCCCGACCTGGTCCCGATGGCGAAAAAGCGGAGGGGCGGCTGAAAGCGTGAGCGGCGGGGACAGTTTGCTTGCAACCCCGCGAACAGTCGCCCGACGCCGCTTTCAGGCGTCCGGACGCCGACATCGGAATCGGTCGGGTGGCCTTTGCTGCTTTTCGCCATCGAAAAGCAGGTAAAAAGAAAAAAGTTTTTTAGGCGTTTTTTCGAAAGCCGCAAAAACCGTTAGCTGCTTTTGCAATCGAAAAACAGAGAAAAAGAGAAAAGATTTTTCTTGTATTTTTGGGGCCAAAAGTACCAAAATCCTCCGCACGTCGTTCTCCGCGGGAGGATACGCCCCGCGGCGCTGCCCGGGGCGCGCAAGATCGGGGCCTATGCGCCACCCCGTGACTGTCGCGCCGCAGGTCGCACCCTCTTTTTCCGCGTCAAACGAGAGTGCGGATTGGTGGTGCCGCCGCTGGCGGCATTTTTTATAAGGGAGCTTAAAAGGTATTTTTCGTGTAATTGAACTCCGACTTGGTTCCGATGGCGGGAAAGCGGCCGGGCAGCTGAAAGCGCCAGCGGCGGGGACGGTTTGCCTGCAAACCCGCGGACGGTACGGTCTTTCCTATGATGCCTATTCGGAAATCACGCCCGAACCGACGAGCTCGTCGCCGTCGTACCAGGCGGCGAATTGCCCCGGGGTGATGCCCCGCTGGGGTTCGTCGAAGAGCAGGTAGGCCCCGGCCGGGCGGATCAGCAGCCGCGCCCCTTGCAGCGGCTGGCGATAGCGGATGCGGACCCGGAAGCGGGCGTCGCCGCCCACGCCGAGCGCCCGGGCGGGGTTGACCCAGTGAATCTCCCCGGGTGCGATGTGCAGTGCCGGGCGCCACAACCCCGGATGGGCATCTCCCTCGCCGACGTAGATGACGTTCTGTGCGGTGTCGGTCGCCAGGATGAAGAGCGACTCCTTGCGGCCGCCTATGCCGAGTCCCTTGCGCTGGCCGATGGTGTAGAAGTGGGCACCGTTGTGCTCGCCGATCTTCTTGCCGTCGCGCACGGTGTAGCGCCACGGCGCCGTGAGGGCTGCAAGTTCCTCGTCAGTCGGCACGACGTCGGGGGCCGGAAGCGTTACGTCGCGCCGGAACTTCGGCCATGAGGGGAGTATCTCGTGGACATTGCCGCGTTTTGCGGCGAGTTTCTGCTGGAGGAAGGTCGGCAGGTCGACCTTGCCGACGAAGCAGATGCCCTGCGAATCCTTGCGGCGGGCCGTGGCGAGCCCCTGCTCGGCGGCGATGCGCCGCACCTCGGGCTTCAGCAGCCCGCCCACGGGAAAGAGGGCGTAGCGCAGCTGCTCCTGCGAGAGCTGGCAGAGGAAGTAGCTCTGGTCCTTGTTGGGGTCGGTGCCCGCGAGCAGCCGGTAGATGACGCGGCCGTCGGCGAGCGTCTCGACCTCCTTGCGGCAGTAGTGGCCCGTGGCGACGTAGTCGGCGCCCAGCTTGAAGGCTTCGCGCAGGAAGACGTCGAACTTGATCTCGCGGTTGCACAGCACGTCGGGATTGGGCGTGCGGCCCCGTTCGTACTCGGCGAACATGTACTCCACGACGCGCGTGCGGTAGTCGGCCGAGAGGTCGACGACGTGCAGCGGAATGTCCAGCTTGCGTGCAACGAGCTCGGCGAAGACGCGGTCGTCGTGCCACGGGCAGTCGCCCTCGAGTGTCCCCGTGGTGTCGTGCCAGTTGATCATGAAGAGCCCCACCACGTCGTATCCCTGCTCCTTGAGCAGCCAGGCGGCCACCGACGAGTCGACGCCGCCCGAAAGTCCGATTACCACCCGTGCCATCTGTTCGTTGTCGTTACGTGTCGTTTGGTATGTGTTACTCCAGTCCGAGCAGCCCCTCGGGCAGGACAAGGTGCATCGTCCTGTTGTCGAAGTCGATGCGGGCGATGAACTCCTCGACGGCGGGAACCAGCACCCGGCGGCCGTCGATTTCGATCTCGAAGAGCGGATTGGCATCGCTGTCGTAGTAGTCCGAGAGGGTGCCGCGGACGCGCATGTCCGTTCCGGCCTCCTCGGCCTCCACGGCAAAGCCGATGAGGTCCTCGAGGTAGAACTCGTCGTCGCCGCGCACCTCGGGCTCGGCGATGCGGAACTCGAGCCCCAGCAGCTCCTCGGCCCGGCGGTCGGTGTCGAGGTCGGCGAACGAGGCGACGGCCCCCGTCACGCCGCGCCGCTCGAAGCGCTCGCACCAGAGCGGCACCTCCAGTGCGTCGATCGTGACTAACAGCGGTGTCTGCTCCGGGTCGAAATCCTCGGGAAAGGCGTCGTAGAGCGAGAGCATCACGCTGCCCTCCGTACCGAATAGTTTGTTGATCCTGCCTGCGGGAACGGTTGCCATGTTCTGTCCTGTTTTGATTGCCCAAAGATAGCGAACTCCTGCCGGAATGTCAAATTTTTCGTGCGGTGGCCGCGCCGAGGCGGGTCCGTGTCGGCTGTGGGGAGTGCCCCCTGTTTTTCGGAGATATTCCGACCCGGCGGCCGGGGATGCGGTTTTTATGAAAAAAATTTCTATCTTTGTCTTGCAGTTCCGCTGGGGCTGCGACATACTGTAATTTTTACGCGAAAGCGTAAATGCTGTTCCCAGTAGTACGAAATCTGGTAAATTTCAAGAAAGATCGGGGGCAGGCATGGTTATTTCTGCGTCACGGTTCGTGGCGTGGGATTGTGCCTGTTTGGATCGAAGGTTTACCAGAGCCCGTACTACTGAAACAGGATTTCAATTCCACGCTTTCTTTTTTGTAGTACGCTCCCGGGGAGTTGGGGAGCAGGCAAATTCAATTTATCTATTATGAAACATCTGTTTACCTTGTTGTGGGCGGCTGCGTTGCTGTGCGGCTGCTCTTCGCCGGAGGATGACGGCGGCGGAAAAACACCGGGCGGAGGCGACGGCGACGGACGCCGCGTTGCGTCGATCGAGACGGTGTCGTATTGGTACGACAGCTACGGGGAGCAGCTGGTCGAGGACGACCGCTTTACCCGCAGGTTCGTCTACGACGACCAGGGCCGCGTCTCGCAGATGCTGCTGACGGATTTCAGCGGGCCCGATTCCTGGGACATGCACGACGATTTCACGGTCCGCTTCACCTACGACGGGACGCACATCGCCTATGAAAGCGTCGGGCAGGTGGCTCCCGACACATTCAAGTCGTCGGCCGAGCTCGACGAAAAGGGCCGTATCGTCTCGGGCCTTGCCGACAGTTATGTTAAGACCACCGATCGCGAGGTGATGGAATACACGGTCGCCTACGACGATGCGGGCCGCATGATCGAAGTGCGGACCGACGCGACGAACTATTATTACGAATCGGGCACGGATCAGACGTACACGTTCAGCTATGCGGATATTCACGAGTTCGTCTGGGAAAACGGGAACTCGACGAAGGTGATTTCCCGCTCGGTCGGGGATGACAGTTCGTCCAGCTGGGTTGGGCGTGCCAGCTACGGCAAGGTGCGCAACAAGGCCAATTTCGATCTGAGCTGGCTGACGCTGCTCTCGGCAGGATGGACTTTTATCGATACGCCGCTGTATTACTGCTCGCCGGGATTGTTCACGCTGCTGGGCTACCACGGTGCCCGTTCGGAGTATCTGCCCGAGCGGGTGGAGGAAGACGGAGTGCCCGACAGCGTCTGCACCTTCGAGTACGAGGTCGACAAGGAGGGGTATCCGACGAAGATCATCGGCCGGAGCAACGAAAAGATGGCCGATCTGTCGCTTCATCTCTTTGTTGTCTACAACATCACCTACGAGGAGTAGTCTCCGGCTGTATGGCATAAAAAAAAGGTCGTTGCACTGTGCAACGACCTTTTTTCGTATCTCCCGGCTGACTGATGCAGCAGGAGCCTCCACGGCAAACCTATTCGGCAGCGGGAGCCTCGCCCTCGGCAGGAGCCTCGGCAGCTTCTGCGGCAGCAGCCTCCTCGGCGGCCTTGGCGGCAGCTTCGGCCTCGGCCTTCTTCTCGGCGATGGCCTTTGCGCGCTCCTCGTTCACCTTGGTCTCGGCAGCCAGACGGGCCTTGGCGGCCGACTTGGCGTCGCTGGCCAGCTTGTTGGTCTTGGCCTCGATCTTGCCGTTCTTGGCCTCCAGCCACTTGTTGAAGCGGGCCTCGGCCTCGGCCTCCGTGAAGGCACCCTTGGCGACACCGCCCAGCAGGTGCTTCTTGTACATGACACCCTTGTACGAGAGGATAGCCCGACAGGTATCCGTGGGTTGTGCGCCTTTCTGTAACCAACCCAGAGCTTTCTCGAAGTTCAGGTCGATCGTAGCAGGATTCGTGTTGGGGTTGTAGGTGCCCAACTTCTCGATGAATTTACCGTCACGCGGCGCTCTGCTATCTGCGGCAACGATGTGGTAGAAGGCAAAACCCTTCTTGCCGTGGCGTGCCAGACGAATTTTAACAGCCATTTGCTATAAAATTTTGTAAAAAAGGTTAATAAAACGCTCACCCTCTTCGGGCTTTCAAGCCTGCAAATGTAGACAAAAAAATCCGCGCGGCAAAATAATTCGGTGAAAAACGGCATGTTTTGCACCCCGAAGCCGCGGAAAAGGCGCGGAAATGAAAAACTTTTGCTATCTTTGCATCCGCAAACGGGCTTCCGTGCCCGTGCGCCGATGGTTCCGTAGCTCAGTTGGATAGAGCAGCAGCCTTCTAAGCTGCGGGTCGAGCGTTCGAACCGCTCCGGAATCACGGATCAGCCGGCAGAAGAGATCGCAGGGTCTCTTCTGCTTTTTTTGTCTCCAGCCCGCTCCTGCGCCCGGTGCCCGGTGCTGCATCAGCGCTTGCGTCCTTTCAGCCGTTTTGCCAGGTCGCGCGGGGTCAGGGGCTTGGTGACGAATCCGTTGCAGCCCGCCTCCTCGGCCCTGCGGCGATCCGTATCGAAGGCGTAGGCCGACTGGATGATGACGGGCAGGTCGGCCGTGTGGCGGCGGATTTCGCGCAGCGCCTCGATGCCGTTCATGCCCGGCAGGTTGATGTCCAGGAGTACGGCGTCGGGCCGGCGGTGCAGGGCGATCTCCACGGCTTCGTGTCCGTCCCGGGCCCGCAGCAGGTCGTATTCGTGTCCGAAGGCGATCTCCAGCAGCCGATAGTCGCTTTCGATCCCCTCCGCCACCAGTACCCGCGGTTTCAGCCGTGCGGTCGTGCTGTTGTCCGCGGCGTGCGGAAGGCGGAGTTTGTCGGAGCGGGTTTTCATTGTCTGCGGTGCCGGTTTGTGCTTTTCCGTGATCGGGATTATCTGTAAAAGGAGCCTTTCCAGCGGGTCGTGTTGCCGCAGGCGTCCGTGACGCTCAACTCCGCGTCGTGGCGCTTGCGGGCGGGCGGCGTGTCGAACGTGTGGACCAGCGTCCCGCGCATCGGAAACCGGTCGCAGGGGACCCATTCGCCGTCGATGCGCAGCCGCCACGAGGAGATGCCCGCGAAGTTGTCGCGCACGGCGAAGCGCAACGAGGCCGAGCGCGAGAGGTCGGCGCCGTTGTCGAAGAACGGACGCACGGTGGGCGGCAGCGTGTCGGCCACGACCAGCAGGTCGCCCGCCGTGCGGGTCGAGCAGGTGACGCCGCCCTCGGTGTAGCTGCCTCCGGCGCAGACGAGCGACCCCTTGGCCGTGCGCACGGCCATGACGGCGCGCAGCTGCAGGGCCGGCGGGAGCGGTACGGGAATCGAGACCGTCATCGCGCGGTAGAGCGGGGTTTTGCTGTCGAGAATCCGGTAGACGGGCGAGAGCAGCGCCACGCCGGCGGGGTGGGGGATGTCGGCTGCGTCGAGCCGTTCGGGGCGGCAGAAGAGCGGTTCGTAGAGCGCGCCGGCCGGGATGCGGGCCGTTACCTCGCCCGGGATCGAGAGCGTCGTGGTGCGGTCGTGCCGCGCAACGACGGATGCCGTGTCGGCCGCGGCGCGGAAACTCTCCGCACGGCCCCGGACCGTAAATTCGAGGTGCGAGCGGTTGCCGCTGTCGTCCTCGACTTCGATGCGGACGGTGTGCTGCGCCCCCTCGTCGATGCGGAGCACGCCCCGGTCGACCAGCGTGGGGTAGAACTCCCCGGGCGCCCCCTGCAGGCGGGCCAGGCGGATGCACTCGTTGCGTGAGAAGAGCTGCAGCGGGTAGCAGCTCACGGCGTCGCAGCAGCGCGCCTGCTCGTAGGTGAAGCCGTCCATGCGGTATTCGAAGCGGGGCTGGCCGTCGACCGAGAGCGCGGCGCGCCAGATGCCGAAGATGTTGTGGACGCCGTCGCGACGGTCCGACGCCTCGACGACGAAGTAGCCGTTGCGGCCGACGGGCAGCGCCTCCGCGCGGGTCAGACGGTAGTCGCCCGCGGTCGTGCGGACCACGGCGTAGCTCTCGCCGGGGCTGCGCACGGGGACGCCCCGCACGGTGTCGACCTCGATGTAGTGCAGGCGCAGGATGCGCGGCGCGGTGTGGTCCGTCGGGCGGATGATCCCCTCGTGGACGAGGTTGTAGCGCCGCTGCGTGCGGTTGTCGCGCAGTTCGAAGTGGAGATGGGGGCCCATCGACGAGCCGCTGTTGCCCGAGTAGCCGATCAGCTCGCCCTGACGCACGGGCCACTGTGCGGCGTCGAACGTGAGGTCCACGCCGTTCGTGCGGCGCTCGCGGCGTGCCTGCTGCACGTACTCCTCGATGTCGTCGCGGAAGCGCTGCAGATGTCCGTAGACGGCCGTCTTGCCGTTGGGCAGCGTGAGGTAGAGGGCCCGGCCGTAGCCGCCCGCGGTGATCACCGCGCGCGAGATGCAGCCGTCGGCCACGGCCACGAGCTCCTTGCCCTCGACCCCTTCGGTCTTGATGTCGACGCCGGCATGGAAATGTCCCGGGCGCATCTCGCCGAAGTTGGCGGAGCAGGTGCCCGAAACGCCCCGCACGGGATAGACGTATTCGGCCGGATCGAGCTGCTGCCCCCGCAGGGAGGCCGTGCAGCCGAGGGCGGCTATGAGTGTGAATGTCAGAATAATTCGTCGCATGTGTCGCAATTCGTTACCAGTGAAGCGGCGGCCTCGGCCACGGCTTCGAATTCGTATCCGAGCGAAAGTCCGTATCGGATCAGTTTGGTTTTCAGTTCGTAGGGCGTGGCGTACCGCACCGTGCGGGCCTTGCGCCGGAGCTGCGTGAGCAGCCGTTCGGCCATCTCGGCGGGGTCGCCCTGTGCCAGGGCCGCGTCGATCGTCTCCGGGGCGATCTCCTTGCGGCGCAGCGCCGTGCGGATCTTGTACGCACCCCAGCCGCTCAACCGCAGCTTCTCGCGCACGAAGGCCTCGGCGTAGCGCGTGTCGTCGATGAAGCGCTCGCGCACGAGCCGTCCGACGATACGCTCCGCCTCCGCCTCTCCGATGCCCCAGCCGCGCAGCAGGCGCCGTGCGTCGCCCTGCGACCGTTCGGCCCGGGCGCAGAGCCGCATGAGCGCCGAGAGCGCCTCCTCGGGCGTCTTCTCCCGCCTGGGTTTGCTCACTTTCTCCGGCTGCATGTCATGCGGGGTTTTCCGTAGAGGTCCTCGCGAACCTCGGTGTCGGTGTATCCCTCCTCGTCGAGCAGGCGCCGCATGGCGTCGGCCGCGAGGTGGTAGATTTCGAAATAGAGCCGCCCGCCCGCGGTCAGCATCCGCCGCCCGGCGCGGGCGATGGCGCGGTAGAAGCAGAGCGGATCGTCGTCCGGGACGAACAGCGCCTCGGCGGGCTCGTGGTCGCGGACGTTGGCATGCATCACCGCGCGGTCCCGCTGCGGAACGTAGGGCGGGTTCGAGACGATGACGTCGAACGGCCCGGGGAAGTGCTCCTCGAGGTTGTGCAGCGCATCGGCCTGCCGCAGCGTGACCCGCGCGCCCAGCGTGCGGCAGTTCTCCGCGGCGACGGCCAGCGCCTCTTCCGAAATGTCGGCGGCGAAGAGCTCCGCGGCGGGCAGGCCGAGGGCCAGCGTCGCGGCGATGCAGCCGCTGCCGGTCCCCACATCGAGCAGGCGGCGTGCGGCGCCCTCGCGGCGGATGATCCAGTGGGCGAGCTCCTCGGTCTCGGGACGCGGAATAAGCACCCCTTCGCGCACGGCGAACGGACGGCCGAGAAACTCCGCACGGCCCGTGACGTACTGTACGGGCCGTCCCGCGGCCAGTTGTTCGATATCGTTGTCGAGCCCTTCGGCCGCCAGCGGCGCATCGGGGTCCGTGAGCAGGGCCGACGGCGTGAGTCCCGTGCGGTCGGCGAGCAGCACAAGGGCGATGCTGCGGGCTTCGCGGGCGTCGTAAAGTCCGGTAATCCGGGTCTCGATCCGTCGGAGAAGCTCGCGGCGTGTGGTGGTCGGCTCTTTCATCGGGAGTTATCGGTTTTGGCAGGGCGCTCCGCCGAGCAGGTCGGCCAGGGCGATGGCGACGGCGGCCTCGACGACCACCGCGCCGCGCAGGGCGACGCAGACGTCGTGGCGGCCCGGGATTTCGAGCGGCTCGATGCGCCCCGCGGCCCGGTTGAAGGTCATCTGCCGCAGGCCGATGCTTGGTGTGGGTTTCAGTGCGGCGCGCACGACGAGCGGGTTGCCGTTGGTGATGCCGCCGTTGATGCCGCCGTCGTGGTTCGTGGCCGTGTGCCCCGCGGCGTCGAGGATCGGGTCGTTGTTCTCCGAGCCCCGGAGCCGGGCCGCGGCGAATCCGCTGCCGAACTCCACCCCCTTGACCGCCGGGATGGCGAAGAGCAGGTGGGCGATGAGGCTCTCGGCCGAGTCGAAGAAGGGTTCGCCCAGACCGGCCGGCACCCCCTCGGCGCAGCACTCGACGATGCCGCCGACCGAGTCGCGCGCCGCGGCTGCGGCTGTTATCACCTCGTCGAAGCGCTCCGGGTCCGTGCAACCGCCGATTTCGGTCAGGCGGGTTTGGAAGCGCACCTCGGCCGGAAGCATCTTCTTGGCCACGACGCCTGCGGCGACGAGCGCCACGGTGAGGCGTCCCGAGAAGTGGCCGCCGCCGCGCGGGTCGTTCCAGCCCCCCGACTTGAGGCCGGCGACGCGGTCGGCATGCGACGGGCGGAAGTGGTCGCGCAGCACGGCGTAGTCCTGCGAGCGGGTCTCCCCGTTGGTGAAGAGCACGGTCAGCGGTGCGCCGGTCGTGTGCCCCTCGTAGAGCCCCGCAACGATCTGCGGGCGGTCCTCCTCGCGGCGCGGCGTGGTACCTCTGCCGCCGCTGCGGCGGCGTGCGAGGTCGGCGGCGAAGTCCTCCTCCGCCAGCGGCAGACCCGCCGGTACGCCGTCCATCGTGACGCCGACCTGCGGTCCGTGCGACTCGCCCCAGAGGGCGATCCGGAAGTTGTGCCCGTACTGGTTCATGGTCCTATCTGATGCGTATGGATTCCAAATCCTCGAAGAAGTCCGGGTAGCTCTTGGCCACGCACTCCGTGCCTTCGATCGTTACGTCGCCCTCGGCGCGCAGCGCCGCCACGGCCAGCGACATGGCCATGCGGTGGTCTTCGTGGCTGTCGACGCGCCCGCCGCGGATCACGCCGCCGCGGATCGTCATGACGTCCCCGTCGGGCAGATCGACCTCGATGCCCAGCCGTCCGTACTCCTCGCGGATCGCCTCGGCGCGGTCGCTCTCCTTGTGCCGCAGGCGCGAGGTGCCGTGCAGCACGCTCACCCCTTCGGCCGCGGCGGCCAGGGCGGCCAGCGCCGGGAAGAGGTCGGGACAGTGCGTGGCGTCGAACTCGAAGGCCCGCAGCGGGCGGTGTGCCGCCGTGACCGAATGTACGTCGTTGATGACCGCCGCGCCGGCCCGCACAAGAGCCGTGCAGATGGCCGTGTCGGCCTGTTTCGAGAGCATCGGGACGTTGCGCACGGTCACCTCGCCGGCCGTGGCCCCCGCGACGAGCAGCATCGCCGCGGCGCTCCAGTCGCCCTCGATGTGCAGCTCCGTGGCGCAGTAGCGCTGCGCTCCCGGGATGTAGAACTCCTCGTAGTCGCGCTGGAAAATCTCGACGCCGAAGCGCGAGGCGGTGTCGAGCGTCATATCTAAATAAGGTGTCGAGACGGCGTCGCGCACATGCAGAGTCGTGTCGCCCGCGGCGCGGGGCAGGGCCAGCAGCAGTCCCGTGATGAACTGCGACGAGACCGAACCGTCGACCTCCGCTTCGCCGCCGTGCAGCGGACCGCACACCTCGAAGGGAAGCCGTCCGCCGCGCTCCTTCACCTGTACGCCCAGCTGCCGCAGCGGGGAGACCATCATCCCCATCGGGCGGCGCAGCAGCGTCCCCTCGCCCTCGATGCGTATGGGGGAGGTGCAGAGCGATGCGATGGGGGTGAACAGGCGCGTCGCCAGCCCCGACTCACCGACAAGCAGGCGCCGTTCGACGGGATGCAGCCCGCCCGCGATCGAGAGCGCATCGCCCGTCTGCGTGACCTTTGCCCCGAGCGTGCGGATGCACCGCAGGGCCGAGCGCGTGTCGTCGCAGAATTCGATGTTGTGCAGGACGGAGGTGCCGTCGCAGAGCAGCGAGGCGGCCAGCGCACGCTGTGCGTAGCTCTTCGAGCAGGGCGGGGTCAGCGTACCTTTGACGCTTCCTGCGGGGATGGACCTATTCATTCCCGACCTTTTTGCCGTTTATCATCTCCTGCGTGATCTGGTGGCTCTTCTTGAGCTCGAAGTGCTGTCCGAGGTAGACCTTGCGCACCATCGGGTCGGCGGCCAGCTCCTCGGCCGATCCCGTCTTGAGAATCTTGCCCTCGTAGAGCAGGTAGGTGCGGTCGGTGATGGCCAGCGTCTCGTCGACGTTGTGGTCGGTGATGATTACGCCGATGTTCTTGTGCTTGAGCGTCGCGACAATCGACTGGATATCCTCCACGGCGATGGGGTCCACGCCGGCGAAGGGCTCGTCGAGCAGGATGAAGGCCGGGTTGATGGCCACGGCGCGCGCAATCTCCGTGCGGCGGCGCTCGCCGCCCGAGAGCTGGATGCCGAGGCTCTTGCGGACCTTCTGCAGGCGGAACTCCTCGATGAGCGATTCGACACGCTCGGCCTGGTACTCCTTCGAGTAGGAGGTCATCTCCAGCACGGCGCGGATGTTCTCCTCGACCGAGAGGCGCCGGAAGACCGAAGCCTCCTGCGCCAGGTAGCCCACGCCCAGCTGCGCACGCCGGTAGACGGGCAGGTTCGTGAGTTCGGAGACCTCCTGCCGGTCGTTCTCGAGGAAGATGCGCCCCTCGTTGGGCTTGATGAGCCCCACGATCATGTAGAAGGTCGTCGTCTTGCCGGCTCCGTTGGGGCCGAGCAGACCGACGATTTCGCCTTGGTTGACATCTATGGATACGTGGTTGACTACCGTCCGGGACTTGTATTTTTTGACGAGTTCGCTGGTGTAGAGACGCATTGCGTTTTCCGATAAAATTTTTCACAAAGTTATGCTTTTTTCCGAAAAAATTTTTATCTTTACGTTGAATTTTCGATTTTTAGATCAGAAACGGCGAAATGAGACAATGTGATTCATCCCTGTTGCACGAGAAGCTGAAGGAGTATTTCGGCTTTTCCTCGTTCAAAGGGAATCAGGAGGCGGTGATCCGCAACGTGTTGGAGGGGAAGGATACGTTCGTGCTGATGCCGACCGGCGGTGGCAAGTCGCTCTGCTACCAGCTGCCCGCCCTGTTGATGGAGGGTGTCGCCATCGTCATTTCGCCGCTGATCGCCCTGATGAAGAATCAGGTGGACTCGATGCGCACCTTCTCGGCCGAGTCGGGCATCGCGCACTTTCTCAATTCGTCGCTCAACAAGACCGCCGTGGCGCAGGTCCGTCAGGATGTGCTCGACGGCAAGACCAAACTGCTCTACTTCGCGCCCGAGTCGCTGACCAAGGAGGACAACGTGTCGTTCCTGCGCAAGATCAAGATTTCGTTCTACGCCATCGACGAGGCGCACTGCATCTCGGAGTGGGGCCATGACTTCCGTCCCGAGTACCGGCGCATCCGCCCGATCATCAACGAGATCGGCCCGGCGCCGCTGATCGCCCTCACGGCCACGGCCACGCCCAAGGTGCAGCTCGACATCCAGAAGAACCTGGGCATGTCCGACGCTGCGGTCTTCAAGTCGTCGTTCAACCGCCCGAACCTCTACTACGAAATCCGGCCCAAGCACAATGTCGACCGCGACATCATCCGCTTCATCAAGCAGAACGAGGGCAAGAGCGGCATCGTCTACTGCCTGAGCCGCAAGAAGGTCGAGGAGCTCACCGAGCTGCTCGTGGCCAACGGCATCCGGGCGCGGGCCTACCACGCCGGCATGGACGCCGCGACGCGCGCGGCCAATCAGGACGACTTCCTCATGGAGCGCGTGGAGGTGATCGTCGCGACGATCGCCTTCGGCATGGGCATCGACAAGCCCGACGTGCGCTACGTCATCCATTACGACATTCCCAAATCGCTGGAGGGATACTACCAGGAGACGGGCCGTGCCGGCCGCGACGGCGGCGAGGGTTACTGCCTGACCTTCTACAGCTACAAGGATATCCAGAAACTCGAGAAGTTCATGCAGGGCAAGCCCATCGCCGAACAGGAGATCGGCAAACTGCTGCTGCTCGAGACGGTTTCGTATGCCGAGAGTTCGATGTGCCGCCGCAAGACGCTGCTGCACTACTTCGGCGAGGAGTACACCGAGGACAACTGCGGCAACTGCGACAACTGCCGCAACCCGAAACCGAAGGTCGATGCGAAAGCGGCGCTCAAGATGGCGCTCGAGGCCCTGCGCGACATCGGCGACAAGTTCAAGGTCGACTACCTGATCAACGTGCTCATGGGCAAGAACACGGCGCTCATCAAGAGCTACGGGCACAACAAGTCCAAGTGGTTCGGGGCGGGCGCCGACCGCGACGAGCGCTTCTGGGGCGCCGTGATGCGGCAGGCCCTGATTCTCGGGCTCGTGGACAAGAACATTGAGAACTACGGCCTGATCTCGATCAACTGCAAGGGCGAGAACTACATCGCCATGCCGTTCCCCGTGACGGTGACGCTCGACCACGACTACGACGCCGAGGAGAAGGAGGCCGAAGCCGTGGCGCCGATGGGCAAGGGCGGGGCGGCCGACGAGGAGCTCTTCGCCATGCTCAAGGACCTGCGCAAGAAGGTTGCCAAGCAGCATGCGCTGCCGCCGTTCGTCATCTTCCAGGACCCGTCGCTCGAGGACATGTCCGTGCAGTATCCGGTTACGATCGAGGAGCTGCAGAACATCACGGGTGTGGGTGTGGGCAAGGCCCGGAAGTTCGGCGAGGAGTTCGTCAAGCTCATCAAGGCCTATGTCGAGGAGAAGGAGATCATCCGTCCGCAGGACATGATCGTCAAGGGTGTGGCCAGCAAGTCGGGCAACAAGATATTCATCATCCAGTCGATCGACCGCAAGATGGACTTCGAGGATATCGCCCGGGCGCGGGACCTCGATTTCGACGAACTACTCACCGAAATCGAAGGCATCGTCAACGCGGGCACGAAACTCGACATCTCCTATTACCTCAAGACCTTCATGGACGAGGAGAAGATCGAGGACATCTACCTCTATTTCAAGGAGGATGCCGAGAGTGACTCGCTCGATGCGGCCATCGAGGAGCTAGGTGCGGACTATACCGAGGAGGAGATCCGGCTGGTGCGGATCAAGTTCATCTGCGAGCAGGGCAACTGATTTCCCGGAGGCGGGGCGGGATACCGGGACCGGCGCCTTTCCCTGTGCGGTATCGGGATGTGAATATCCGGGGTGTGTCCCCGCCGCCGACCCGAAGAACGTAAGGGGCGGACCGCCGCAATGCGAAGTGACGAATGGAAGAGAAGCGGAATTAGTTATCAACCGTAAAACTGTGTGCCTATGAACAAAAAGACCTTTACTCTTGCTCTTGTTTTTCTGTGTTTGACGTTGTTGTGGTTCGGGCTGAATGTCTATTGGCTCATAGCCGGAGGTTATTGCGTGTCGAAGTTCGACCTGTTTGTCGCCGTGCTGTTTGTCCTGGCCGGCGCCGGAATGGTCTACAACGAATTCAAGAAAAAGAAGCGTCGGCATCTCGACGATGTGAACAAACATAAGATTCCGTAGCGTGCGGGCTCCCGGTCCGGATGACGGATCGGGGCGCGGTGGCGGAGCAAATGAAGCGACTGTTATGAAATTCAATCTGATGCAACTCGTCCGGCTGGTGATGATGATTTTGGCCATTGCCGGTATCATTTACGCGCTGGAGTACCTCGAGCACGGCATTGCCGTATGGTTCTGGGTGACGTTGTTGGGGGTGGGGTTCATAGGCCTGCTCTATTCGTTCCGTCTGACGCAGCGCCGTCTCCGACAGGAGAGCCGGGCGCAGGAACTCGCCGCGAAGAAGCGTTCGCGCCGGACGCGCCGCTGATTGCGGCCGGTTGCCCCGGAGCGGGTGCCGGATTGTCGGCGAGACCGGAGTGGAATGCCGGGCGCCGGGGTGCGGAATGTCGGGGCGCCGGTTGTCGCCATGAGGCGATGTGGCGGTCGTGGTTTCTCCCGCAGGAGAGCGATGCGGCGGCGACCCCTCTCCGGCAGGAGGGCGATGCGGCGGTTGCGGCCTCTCTGACGGGGAGGTGATGCGGCGGTCGCGGTCTCTCCGACAGGGGTGGCGACGTTGCGGTCGTGGTTTCTCCGGCAGGAGGGCGACGCGGCGGTTGCGACCTCTCTGACAGGGGCGGCAATGTTGCGGAAGTCGGTCTCTCCGACAGAGGTGACGATGTTGCGGAAGGCGACCCCTCTCCGGCAGGAGGAGGTGATGCGGCGGTCGCGGCCCGTGCGAAGCATGCGGTAAGTTATAAATTCGCTATGCGGCAGATTGTCCGGCCGGTGATGATGGTTTGGACCTTTGCCGGTATGATATGATTCGTGCGCCGGAGTCCCTCGGGCGCGGCGTGCCGTGTGGCTGGCGATGTCGTCGGCCGTGCTCCTCGCGGGCCTGTCCGGTTCGTCCCGCCTGACGCGGTTGCGGCGCCGGCGGGGGTGTCGCGGGCAGGAGGGCGCGGAGGACAGGTGTCGCCGTGGCGTCTGTTGATTTTGTCTGGCTGCGTCCGGCGTCCGGCGGTTCCGGATGCCGGACGTTGCTTCTGTGCCGGGGGCGAACCCCCGAAATGGCAGCTATGAGACCTTCAGGGTCTCTTTTTTATGTCGGAAAGTACGATTTGCAAGTCGGAATGTACGTTTTGCAAGGGCCGGAATTGTCATAGCGGTTAACTTTGAATACCGCAAATCTCAATGTTAACCTAAAAATTCGGATTTATGAGTAACAATTCTACGACTACTTTCTCGAATGACGGTGCATGGAAAGCCTTTAAATATTCCGTGCTGTTTATCTGGTGGTGCATCAAGGCGATGTTCAAGGTCATCGGATTCCTCTTTATCGGTTACAAGAAGTACAAGGAGTACAAGGCCCGCAAGGCGGCCGAGCGTGCTGCCGAAGCGACGGCCGCACAGGAGCGGATAGAGGCGGCTCCCGAAGCCGCTGCGGCATCCGAACAGACAACGACTCCGGCTGCGGACGCCGCCAGCGCGAAACCCGAATAACGTGTCGATCATGAAACGGTTGTTTTTGCTGCTTGCCGGGCTTTGCGCCCTGCAGCCACTGACGCTCGACGCTCAGATTTACCGCGTGGAGCCGGTTCCGTCGTTTTCGGAGGTCCGCGCCTACGAGTGGAACGAGCAGGCCGGCAATGCCGATTACGGCAAACGGGTTACGGTCCCCATCGACGCCGAGGTCCGTCTTCTCGACACGCTCGGCAGCGGATACAGCGGGGTGCTGGTCAGCTACGAGGACCGCAAGATCATGATGTATCCCTCGGACCTCGCATGGGACGATGAGCTCAACGAGGAGGGTACGCCGGACTACATCACGGAGGAGACCCGTCTCGATGGCCTGGGACACTTCGCTCTCCATTCGGGTGTGAGCCGCTGGGCGCACAGTTACCAGCCGGCATGGATGATTATCGTCATTCTGCTCGTCGTCACGGCCATGGCGTGGAGTTCGTCGTTCCCCGCGTCGCTGCGTGCTTTCCTGCTGGTCGGCGGACTGATCGCCGTGGCGCTTATCGAGACCTTCTGGGGCGTGGTGCTCAAGGGCAATGTGGACTGGTTGAGCGACCACGATTCGATGGGCTGGCTGCGCACGTTCCTTCAGGTGCTGGGCTATTTCGTGATTGTCGCCTGGCAGGTGGTGCTCGTCAGTCAGGCCCGCCGCTTCATCTGCACGCAGGCCGGGGTCGACGAGGACCGCATCCGCCTGCGCTGGGCCGTGCTGCTGCCCATTCCGCTGATGCTGGTCGTGCTGATCGTCCTCTCGCTCGTCGCGACGGACGTCATCGCCACGATTGCCGCCCTCGGTGTCGGCATCGCCTTCATCGTCTTCAACCTGATCCGCTTCTTCCGCGTCATGGGGCCGAAGTGGGGCCTGGCCTTCCTGCTGCTCTACGTTGCCCTGCTTATCAGTACGATCGTGCTCGTCCCGGTTACCATCATGCTGGGCTTCTACGTGCTGGGCGTCATCCTCTCGGTCGGTGCGGTCGTGCTCTTTATCGCCTGGGCGATGGGCGACCATGTCGAGAAGATCAACGGCAAATACTACAAGGTACCGAACATGCCGATGTGATGTGGCGTCCGGTCATCGGTGCACGGTGCGGGGCTTCGGCTCCGCACCTTTTTTGTCGTCGGGCGGACCGGTTGCGGTCGGAACCGGTTGCGGAGGCCGCGCTACCGGGTCCGGATGCGGTACGGCCGTTCCGGCCCGTCGTTCCGGGGGCAGGCCCTTTTGCCGGGCCGTCGGCGGTGAATTTGTCGCGGGATAAATTTGCCGCGACGGCCGCTTTGCACTATCTTTGCGGCATCTATGAGTGAAGTCAGAGCAAAAAAGGCGCTGGGTCAGCATTTCCTGGTCGACCTGAACATCGCGCGCAAGATATGCGACGCCCTCGGCGGCGGTGCCGAACCGTCGGCCGCGGCGGCCGTACTGCCCGATCCCGCCCCCGTGCTGGAGGTGGGGTGCGGCATGGGGGTGCTGACGCAGTTCCTGCTGCGGCGCAGCGACATCGTGACGTGGGGTGCCGAGATCGACTCGGAGAGCGTCGCCTACCTCCATGCGCACTACCCGGAGTTCACGCCCCGGCTCATCGAGGGGGACTTCCTGAAGCTCGACCTGCGGGCACTCTTCCCGCAGGGACTGAAGATCATCGGCAACTTCCCCTACAACATCTCGTCGCAGATCTTCTTCAAGGTGCTCGAACACCGCGACCTCGTGCCCGAGTGTGTGGGCATGATCCAAAAGGAGGTGGCCGTGCGGCTGGCCGAAGGCCCCGGATCGAAGGAGTACGGCATCCTCTCGGTGCTGCTGCAGGCGTGGTACGACATCGAATACCTCTTCACGGTCAACGAGATGGTCTTCAACCCGCCGCCCAAGGTCAAGAGCGCCGTCGTGCGGCTGCGGCGCAACGCCACCGCGCGGCTCGACTGCGACGAGCGGCTCTTCGTCCGCGTCGTCAAGGCGTCGTTCGGGCAGCGCCGCAAGATGATCCGCAACTCGCTGCGCGCGGCGTTCGGTGATTTCGGCGGGGCCGAGCACCCCTTCTTCACGCGGCGTGCCGAGCAGCTTTCGGTCGCCGACTTCGTCGAGCTGACCCGCTGGGTCGATGAACATACCGCCCTCTGACCGCCCGTCGGTCGAAATGGAGACCGCCCCGGATCGTTCGTATCCGGGGCGGTTTTGTTTTCGGGGCGTATTGCGGCGGTGCAGCCGGGGCGATGCGCGTCCGTCGCGTTTTGTGGCGGCGCGCCCGGGACGGCGTCCAAACGGAGCGGCGGTGCGGACGGGAATTACCTTTCCGGCTCCGGCGCGGATGCTGCGGACGAAACCCCGCTTCCGACGATCCGCTCGGGCCGCGCGGATCAGAGGTCGCCCGCCACGACCGTGACGAGCTCCTCGCGTGCGAGGTATTTGTGAGCGAGACGCTGCACGTCGGCGGGCGTCATCGCGCGGATGCGGCGCAGGTTTTCGTCGATGATGCCGTTGTCGGTGCCGCAGAGGATGTTCTCAATCGTCACGTCGGCGATGCCGAACGGCCCGTCGAGGATGCGCATCATCTCGCCGACCATCATGTTCTTGACCAGTGCCAGCTCCTCGTCGGGCATGGGCTCCGTGCGCAGCCGCTCGATCTCGGCGTAGCAGGCCTCGAGCGCCGGTTGCGTGACGTCGGTGCCGACCTGCGTGGCAAGGGCGAAGTAACCCTCGCGCTCGAGGTTGACCATCGCCGCGACGACGCCGTAGGTGTAGCCGTGCTCCTCGCGCAGGTTCTGCATCAGGCGAGAACCGAAGTAGCCGCCCAGCGCCGTTGCCACGACCTGCATGCCCACGAAGTCGGGGTGCTGGCGCGGGAAGAGCAGGCGGCCGATGCGCAGCGACGACTGCACGGCCCCGGGGTGGGGGACCCGCATGTCGTGCGTGGTTGCGACCGGCGGAAAGGCTGCGGGGGCACTCTCCGTGCCGTGGGGCAGGTCTCCGGCAAGGGCTTCGACGGCAGCCCGCTCCGCCGCACCGATGCGGCCGCTGCATACGACGAAGCAGCGTTCGGCCGTGTAGAAGCGGCGGTAGAAATCCTCGACCTCGCTGCGCGTGAGGCGGTCGTAGGCCTCGGTCGGCGAGGAGGTGCCGTAGGGGTGGCGGGCGCCGAACAGCGCCGCGGCGAAGGCTTCGCGGGCCTCGACGTCGACCTTCGTGCGGTCGATCTCAAGCCGCTGCCGCCGCTTGGCGCAGTAGGTGCGCAGCTCCTCCTCGGGGAAGGTCGGGTGCAGCAGAATCTCCGCGGCGATGCGGAGCGTCTCGGCCGCGAACTTCGAGAGCATGGCGAAGTTGATGTAGGCGTAGTCGCGGTCGAGGTTGACGTCGTACCACGAGCCGTAGAAGTCGAGCTGTTCGGCGATTTCGCGTGCCGTCATCGAGCGGGTCCCCTCCGAGAGGAGGTTTGCCGCGGTCGAGGCGGAGAAGGGCGCCTGCTGCACGGCCGAGCCGGCACGGAAGACGAACGAGACGCGCAGCACCTCGAACTCGTCGGCGGGGAGCAGGTAGAGCGCCACGCCGTTCGGCAGCTGGTGGCGTTCGGCGCGGGCGACATCGACCGACGCCGGGGTCACGGGTTGCGGATGTATCATTTCGTTGCCTTGTAAATCAATGTATTGCTGTTTTCGGGGCGGAGCACCGTGCGGCAGAAGCTGCGGATCGCGTCGTTCGTCACGGCGCGGTAGCGGGCCACCTCGCCGTTGATGAGCGGCAGGTCGCCGAGCATCTCGTAGAAGCCGAGGTTCATCGCCTTGTTCATGACGTTCAGCTCGCCGAAGAGCGTGTTGGCCTCGAACTTGTTGCGCACCTTCTCGAGTTCGTACTCCGTCGCGGCGTCGCGTGCGAGCGCCCCGATCTCCTCGCGGAAGGCCTCCTCGACCTGTTCGGGCGTCGTGTCGGACAGCAGCTGCCCGGTGAAGACGAAGAGCCCCGGGTCGACGTCGCCCGTGACGTAGGCGTTCACCGACGAGAGCAGGCGCCGCCCCTTGACGAGCCGCTGGTAGAGGCGCGCCGAGTCGCCGCCCGAGAGCAGGTCCGAAACGAGGTCGCCGACGAAGAACTCCTCCGAGGTGCGCCCGCCCATGTGGTAGGCGACCGAGACTGTCGTGGCCGGGACATCGCGTTCGACCTCCTCGCGGCGCGGGGTCTCCTGCGGCGGCTCCTGCGGAATCGGTGCGGCGGCGTGCGGCCGGTCGGCAAGAGGTGCGAACCACCGCTCGGCAAGGTCGAGCATGCGCTCCTCGTCCAGATCGGCCGAGATCGAGAGGATGGCGTTCGAGGGGTGGTAGTGGGCGCGGTAGAAGGCCTGCACCTCCTCCATCGTCGCGTCGGCGATGTGGTCGGGCGAGAGCCCGATCGTCGCCCAGCGGTAGGGGTGCACGCGGTAGCTGAGGGCCCGGAGCAGCATCATCTGGTCGCCGTAGGGCTGGTTGAGGTAGCGCTGGCGGTACTCCTCGATCACCACGCGCTTCTCCGTTGCGAGCTTCTCGGGCGTGAGCTCCAGCCCCTGCATGCGGTCGCTCTCGAGCCACAGCGCCGTCTCGATGTTGTCCTTGGGCAGCGTGATGTAGAAGTCCGTGTAGTCGTTGTTCGTGAAGGCGTTGTTGTCGCCCGAGGCCATCTGCACGGGCAGGTCGAACGACGGCACCTCGCGCGTGCCGCGGAACATGAGGTGTTCGAACAGGTGGGCGAAACCCGTGCGGGCGGGGTTCTCGTTGCGTGCCCCGACCCGGTAGAGCAGGTTCACCGCGGCGAGTTTCGAGGCCCGGTCGCGGTTGACGACGACGGTCAGTCCGTTGTCGAGCGTTTTTCGTCTGTAGGGAATCATGCTCGCAAAGATAATGCAAAGCACGGGCAGAACCTGCATGCGCGCGCCGTTTTTTCTCTTCGCGGCGGGGTGTTTTCCCGCCGGCCGCCGTTCGGTGCAGTGCACCGGCGCAGTGCGGTCCGACGCGCCCCTTTTTCGGTGCGGTCCGTGTGCCGCGCGGTAACACGCTATTGGTTAACCACTTTGCAACTCGGTGATTCTGCGTTTGTTTGCTGTTATCCGGCTAACACTGCCGCTGATCTCCCTTTCCCACCCGAAATGTCAAAAAATTACAGTTATTTGAACAAAAATAGGGGTGTTTTTTGCGCCGAATTTCCTATCTTTGCATCGCACATGCTCCGATCGGCACGGATCGGCACGATGACGGAAACTGAAATACACACAAATATCCCTAAAATTTCAACTACAATGGCAGAAAAGAAATTTATCACCTGTGATGGTAACTACGCTGCGGCCCATGTGGCTTACATGTTCTCGGAGGTTGCAGCCATCTATCCCATCACGCCTTCCTCGACGATGGCCGAACTCGTGGACGAGTGGGCCGCCCAGGGCCGCAAAAACATCTTCGGCGAGACGGTGAAGGTCGTCGAAATGCAGTCGGAGGCCGGTGCCGCAGGCGCCGTGCACGGCTCGCTGCAGAGCGGTGCCCTCACCTCGACGTTCACCGCGTCGCAGGGTCTGCTGCTGATGATCCCCAACATGTACACGATCGCCGGCGAGCTGCTCCCGGGCGTCTTCCATGTTTCGGCGCGTGCGCTGGCCGCACAGTCGCTGTCGATCTTCGGCGACCATCAGGACGTCATGGCCACCCGTCAGACGGGCTTCGCCATGCTCGCCACCTCGTCCGTACAGGAGGTCATGGACCTCGCAGGCGTCGCACACCTCGTGGCGCTGAAGGCCCGCGTGCCGTTCCTGCACTTCTTCGACGGTTTCCGCACGTCGCACGAGATTCAGAAGATCGAGCTCATCGACGAGGCTGCCCTCACGGCGATGCTCGACCGCGACGCCCTCAAGGAGTTCCGCGCCCGCGCCCTCAATCCCGAACACCCCGTGACGCGCGGTACGGCCCAGAACCCCGACATCTACTTCCAGACGCGTGAGGCCGCCAACAAGTTCTACGATGCGATTCCCGACATGGTGGCCGACACGATGGCCCGGATTTCGGAGATCACCGGCCGCGACTACAAGCCGTTCGTCTACTACGGCGATCCCGAGGCCGAGCACATCCTCGTGGCCATGGGTTCCGTGACGGAGACCATCAAGGAGACGGTCGACTACCTGCGCGCCAAGGGCGAGAAGGTCGGCGTCATCACCGTACACCTCTACCGTCCCTTCTCGGTCAAGTACCTCCTGGCCGTGCTGCCCGCCAGCGTGAAGCGCATCTGCGTGCTCGACCGCACGAAGGAGCCCGGAGCCAACGGCGACCCGCTCTATCTCGACGTCGTGGAGGCCTTCGCTACGGCCAAGACGCTGCCCTGCGGCCAGATGCCGCTCATAATCGGCGGCCGCTACGGTCTCTCGTCGAAGGATACGACGCCCGCACAGATGCTGGCCGTCTTCGAGAACCTCAAGCTCGCCGAGCCCAGGAACCAGTTTACCGTGGGTATCAACGACGACGTGACGTTCCGTTCGCTGCCCGTCGGCGAGGAGATCTCGCTGGCCAAGCCCGGCACGTTCGAGGCCCTCTTCTTCGGTCTGGGCGCCGACGGTACGGTGGGTGCCAACAAGAACTCGATCAAGATCATCGGCGGTTCGACGAACAAGTACTGCCAGGCCTACTTCTCCTACGACTCGAAGAAGTCGGGCGGCTACACCTCGTCGCACCTGCGCTTCGGCGACCTGCCCATCACCTCGCCCTACCTGGTGACCACGCCCGACTTCGTGGCCTGCCACGTACCTTCGTATGTCGACAAGTACGACGTGCTGAAGGGTCTGAAGGCCGGCGGTTCGTTCCTGCTGAACTCGGTACACGACGCCGAGACGACCTGCGCGACGCTGCCCGACCACATGAAGGCCTACATCGCCAAGAACAAGATCAACTTCTATATCATCAACGCCACGAAGATCGCCGCCGAGCTGGGTCTGGGTTCGCGCACGAACACCATCATGCAGTCGGCCTTCTTCAAGATCGCCAACGTCATTCCGTTCGAGAAGGCCGTCGAGGAGATGAAGCACGCCATCCTGAAGTCCTACGGAAAGAAGGGCGAGGATATCGTCAACATGAACTATGCGGCCGTGGATGCCGGCGGCAGCGCCGTCGTGAAGATCGACGTGCCGGCCGAGTGGGCTTCGATCGAGGACAAGGGCTTCGAGCACGTCTCGAACGCCGCCGCTCCGGAGTTCGTCCGCAAGATCGTCGAGCCGATCAACGGCCTGAAGGGCGATGACCTGCCCGTTTCGGCCTTCAACGGCCGCGAGGACGGCACGTGGGAGAACGGCACGGCAGCCTACGAGAAGCGCGGCATCGCCGTGAAGGTTCCCGTCTGGAAGATTGAGAACTGTATCCAGTGCAACCAGTGCGCCTATGTCTGCCCGCACGCCGTGATTCGTCCGTTCCTCGCTACGGAGGCCGAGGCCGCCGCATCGGGTGTCGAATGGAAGCAGGGCCTGGGCGAGACGAAGGAGTACAAGTTCCGCATCCAGGTTTCGCCGCTCGACTGTACGGGCTGCAACAACTGCGTCGATGTCTGCCCCGCCAAGGAGAAGGCGCTCGAGATGCGTCCGCTCGAGGAGCAGCTCCCGCAGCAGAAGAACTGGGACTACATCACGAAGAACATCGGTTACAAGCAGGTGGTCGACAAGACCAAGACGGTCAAGAACCTCCAGTTCGCACAGCCGCTCTTCGAGTTCTCGGGTGCCTGCGCCGGCTGCGGCGAGACGCCCTACATCAAGGCCATTTCGCAGCTCTTCGGCGACAAGATGATGGTTGCCAATGCAACGGGCTGTACGTCGATCTACTCGGGTTCGGCCCCCTCGACGCCCTACTGCACCAACGAGAAGGGTCAGGGTCCCGCATGGGCCAACTCGCTCTTCGAGGACAATGCCGAGTTCGGTCTGGGTATGCACATCGGCGTGGAGAAGCTCCGCGACCGCATCCAGGCTACGATGGAGGAGGCCATTGCCAACTGCACCAAGTGCTCCGAGGATCTCAAGGGCGTGATGAAGGAGTGGATCGCCAACCGCGGCTCGTCGTCGAAATCGGCCGAGGTGACCGAGCGTCTCGTCCCGATGATGGAGGCCTGCGGCTGTGACTACTGCAAGAAGATTCTCGAGCACAAGGACTGGCTCGTCAAGAAGTCGCAGTGGATCATCGGCGGCGACGGCTGGGGCTACGACATCGGCTACGGCGGTGTGGACCACGTGCTGGCTTCGGGTCAGGATGTCAACATCCTCGTCGTTGATACCGAGGTATACTCCAACACCGGCGGCCAGTCGTCGAAGTCGACGCCCGTGGGTGCCGTTGCGAAGTTCGCGTCGAGCGGCAAGCGCATCCGCAAGAAGGACCTCGGCGCCATGGCCATGACCTACGGCTATGTCTACGTGGCCCAGGTTTCGATCGGCGCTTCGCAGCAGCAGCTCTTCAACGTGCTGAAGGAGGCCGAGGCCTATCCCGGACCGTCGCTCGTGATCGCCTACGCTCCGTGTATCAACCACGGCATCAAGGGCGGCATGACCCGCACGCAGACCGTGGGCAAGGAGGCCGTGGCTTGCGGCTACTGGCACCTGTGGCACTACAACCCGCAGCTCGAGCAGCAGGGCAAGAATCCCTTTGTCCTCGACTCGAAGGAGCCCGACTGGTCGAAGTTCCGCGACTTCCTGATGAAGGAGGTGCGTTACACCTCGCTCCAAAAGGCATTCCCGGCCGAGGCCGAGGAGCTCTTCGTGGCAGCCGAGGAGAACGCCAAGTGGCGCTACAACGGCTATGTCCGCCTCTCGAAGATGGAGTATTGATCCCTTTGAGATACGATTGTGAGAAGCCGTGGCTCCGGAAAGGGACCGCGGCTTCTCTTTTCGGCAGGCAATGGGAGAGGGGGAGGAGAGTGAAAGGTGAAAGGTGAAAAGTAAAAGGTGAAAGGTGAAAGGTGAAATGATGATTGGCGGAGGAAGGGTGTATCAGTCGGAGATAAGCAGAGCCGCGGTACGAATCGGGCATGGACGGTCTGATGACCGGTGGAAAGAAATTCCCGGATGAAATTGGCGGATCGGGGCGGAATGCGTAACTTTGGTGCGCGTTTTGTTCGGATGCCGGATGGAATGCGTTTATAAATCCGTTAACCTTATTTTACCGTATGAAAAAGTTTTTTGCAGCCGCCGCGCTGCTCCTTGCGATGACCGCCTGCGGCGGGTCGCACGACCTCACGCTGGAGGACACGACCTGGAAACTGACCTCGATGGAGTTGGTTCCGGCCTCCGTGATCGAGGCGGAGCCCGATTCGTTCACCCTGCTCTTCGATGCCGCCGACACGCTGGTCGCCGGCCGCACCAATTGCAACCGTTTCTTCGGCAAGTACACGCTCGACGGGCGGACGCTGACCATGAGGAATCTCGGCATGACCCGTATGGCCTGTCCCGACATGCAGTACGAGGATGCCTTCGTGCGGATGCTCGATCTGGTAACCTGTTACGGAATCAAGGACGGCGAACTGACGCTCTACGACGGCGACCGTGCGCTGGCGTCTTTCCGCGCCGTGGAGCCTGCGGCGAAGTGACGTTCCGCAGCGGCGGCGCGCGTTCCGGCATGATGGACGTTCCGGCTGGCTCCGGCCGCTCCGCGGGGGCGGAGGTTCTCTGCCGCCCGGATATCGGCCGGTGAGGCGGCCGTCCGCATGGTGCGGTCCGAAAAGAGCGAACTCCCTGCCATGCGGCGGGGAGTTCGCTCTTTTGTCCGGACCCGGGTCAGGATACCTCCTGCGGGTCATGCATGATCTCCATGCGGAAGAACTCTTCCAATGTGATCTGGTAGTAGTCGCACAGGTCGGCCAGTGTGGAGATCGACATGTTGCCTCGCCCCGATTCGATGCGGGCGATGTTGATGTCCGTGTCGATGTAGACGTCCATTTGGGAAAGTCCGTGATCCCGACGCAACTGCTTGAGTCGTGCGATTACCTCGCCAACAACCTTGTCATTGTGTCTTTCCCGTTTCATATAACAAAGTACAGCAATATTGGGGTATTTTTCGCCGACGGTCGTGTCAGTGACGAAAAAATGCGTATATTTGTACAATGGGTATGACCGGAATGCAAATCCCGGTCGTGTGGGTGATACCTGCGGGTGAGAGTCCCGCATATCGTTCGGGACGGCGGCAGAAAGAGGCGTCACGGTTAACGGACCTCTTCGGAAGTCCGCGTGTGGCCGCCGTCCCGTTTTTTTATGCCCTGTGTCGGGCAGAGCTCCCTTGCCGCAGAGGTGCCGCCGATTGGAGATATCGGTGCGGCGCCGGCGGGGCGGGATGCCGGGGAGTTCAAAGGTTCAGAAGGCGGTGCCGTTCCGGCGGCGTTCTTCGCCGGTGCGGCGGATCGAAACAAAAAGCGGTTTTCCATTGGAAAACCGCTTTTATCGTTTGTCGGAGTCGTTTATTCGCTCAACGGCGTAACGCTCACGTAGGATCTGCCTTCGCTCTTCTTGCAGAACTCGACGGTTCCGTCGACAAGTGCGAACAGCGTGTGATCCTTACCCATGCCGACGTTCTCACCGGCGTTGTGAACCGTGCCGCGCTGACGGACGATGATGTTGCCCGCCTTTGCGAACTGACCGCCGAACAATTTGATGCCGAGTCGCTTGCTTTCCGACTCACGGCCGTTCTTCGAACTACCTACACCTTTCTTGTGTGCCATGTCTTTTCGGTTTTAAAGGTTTATGCAACGATTTCTTCCACGAGAACCTGCGTCAGTGCCTGGCGATGGCCGTTGCACTTCTGGTATCCCGTTCTGCGCTTCTTCTTGAAGACCAGGACCTTGTCGTCCTTCAGGTGCTTCAGAATCTTGCACTTTACCGTGGCGCCTTCAACTACAGGTGCGCCGACTTTGACCTGACCGTCGTTGTCTGTGAGCAGGACTTTGTCGAAACTTACGGACGAATTCTCTTCGCCCTGGAGACGGTGAACATAAAGTTTCCGACCTTTTTCAGCCTTGAACTGCTGACCTGCGATCTCTACTATAACGTACATTTAACTTGTTGGTTATGTATTGAAACATAATTCGGAGTGCAAATATACGCATAATTATCTTATAAACAACATCCCGTCGAAAATTTTTCCCCTGGGCGCCCTCTGGCACGGTTTTGGGCGGGGTGCGGACGCCGCCGCACCTCTTTTTTGTCGGTGTTGTTGTTCTTTTTCGGCTCCGGAGCCGCGGCGCCGGCTGCCGTGTGGCTTCCGGTCTGCCTGCGGGGTGCCGCCGCATTTGGCTGGCATGCTGCGGAATAGGGATGCGGCGACGCCCTGCGGGGTTCTGCCGCGGATACTGTACGGAGCGGGGCCGGACGGACGGGCAGGGCAAATTGGGTGTTAAAAATTTCACAGTCTCATAAATTCTCCTTATCTTTATGCCTGTCAAAAGCAGTGACCTCAATAAAAAGCGCGATACGATGATCAACGACAAGGTGAGGATGTATCTGCTGCCGCCCCTGTTCAACGCGGCAGTCAGGGCCGGAGCCGCCATCATGCACGTATACAAGAATCGGGACGATTACGACATAAGCCTCAAGAACGACCGGACACCCATTACGCTGGCCGACCGCGTGGCCCACAAGACCATCCGCGAGTACCTCGGGCCGACGCGCATTCCCATTTTGAGCGAGGAGGGGCGCGAGATGCTCTACGACGAGCGCCGCAACTGGGAGCTCTACTGGCTGGTCGATCCGCTGGACGGCACCGTGGAGTTCATCAAGGGCAACAACGAATTTACGGTCAACATCGCGCTCATGGAGAACAACGTCTGCATGGGGGCGGTGATCTACGTCCCCTATTTCGAGAAGATGTACGTCGCGGGGCGCGATTCGGGCGCATATCTCAAGGAGCATGTCGCACCGGATGCCGCGGCCGAATATACCTACGAGCAGATCGTCGGCGACTGGACGCCGCTGCCGCTGGCCTCGGAGGCCGGGCACGACCACCTGCGCGTCGCCGTGTCGCGGTCGCACCAGACGCCCGAGACGCACGAATACATCGCGCGCCTGCGCGCAGCCCATCCCGACCTGGAGGTTGTCGAGCAGGGCAGCTCCTACAAGTTCTGCCTGCTGGCCGAGGGCCGCATCGACTATTACGTCCGCACGACGCAGACCTACGAGTGGGATACGGCCGCCGGGGAGCTGATCCTCGCCGAAGCGGGGGGCTCGACGCGCACGCTGCCCGACGACGGCGTGCTGCGCTACAACGAGGCCGACCTGCGCAATCCGTGGTTCCACTGCCGGTCGAAGTACTGCAAGCTGTAACCGGAGCCGGTGTTGGAGCCGGTGTCGGTGCTGACAGGGCGACGGGACGAAACGACATGCCCCGGCGGACGGATGTCCGGCCGGGGCTTTTCCTGTCGGCGGGGCTCGTGCCGACACTTGTGTGTGCGGCTACTTGTGCTCGATGTCGCAGGCGCTGCAGTTGCCCGTGCAGCCCGCGAGCGGCGAGCTCCCTTCGGAGCACTCGGCCGTGTCGTCCGCTTCGCGCGTCTCCTGCACGGCGCACTTGATGCCGAGCCGCTGCATGTTCTTGTTGGTGGAGATCTCCGAATCGATGTGGTGACCCTTGAAGATCAGCGTCAGCGACATGCCGACGACGAACAGCGCGACGGCCGCGACGGCGCAGAGAATGACGATTAACCAGCCTGGCATGATATTCGATTTTTACTCCCGTAAATTTGGGCTTTCGGGGACAAATGTATACATTTGTAAGTTAAATTGCAAAAATGTTGCCCGGGCGCATCGGTACGGCGCTTCCCCGGGACCAAATACAAACGGAAACCATGAAAATCGTGATAGCGGGTGCAGGTGAGATGGGCAGCCACCTGGCCCGGATGTTGAGCGGAAACGGCCACGACATCACCGTGATCGACGCCGACCAGAAACTCCTCTCCGAGGTGGGCAGCCTGGCCGACGTCATCTGCGTCGAGGGCGATTCGACGACCTTTGCCGTGCTGCGCAAGGCCGCCGTGCGCAAGTGCGACCTCTTCATCGCCGTCAACCACGAGGAGAACGACAACATCGTCGCGGCGATGCTGGCCAAGAAACTCGGGGCGCGCAAGTCGATCGCCCGCATCGACAACAACGAATACCTCGAACCCAACAACAAGGAGATGTTCATCGACATGGGCATCGACTACCTGTTCTATCCCGAGAAGGTGGCGGCCCGCGAGGTCATCAACCTGCTGGGACACACCTCGACGACGGAGTATGTCGACTTCTCGAGCGGCAAGCTCTCGCTCGTGGTCTTCCGTCTGGAGCCGACCTCCTCGCTCGTCGGGCAGCCGCTGGCGGGCTTCGACGAGGACGAGGCGCCGTTGAGCTACCGCACGGTGGCCATCACGCGCGGCGGGCAGACGATCATCCCGCGCAAGGACGAACACTACATGGAGGGCGACATGATCTACGTCATCGCACGGCAGGACGCCGTGCACGAGGTGATGGAGTTCTCCGGGCAGTCGAACATCGAGATCAAGAACATGATGATCCTCGGCGGCTCGCGCATCGGCATCCGCATCGCCACGGAGATGCAGGACGAGGTCAACATCAAACTGGTGGACTACAATGCCGACAAGGCCTACCGGCTGGCCGAGATGCTCGACAAGACGCTCATCATCAACGAGGACGGCCGCAACACCGACGCCATGATGGAGGAGGGGCTCTCGAACATGGACGCCTTCGTCGCCGTGACGGGGCGCAGCGAGACGAACATCCTCGCGGCGATGCTGGCCAAGCGCATGGGCGTCAAGAAGGTGATCGCCGAGGTCGAGAACCTCAACTACATCAACCTGGCCGAGTCGATCGGTATCGACACGATCGTCAACAAGAAGCTCGTCACGGCGTCGAACATCTTCCGCTTCACGATGTCGACCGACGTGCAGGCGATCAAGTGCCTGACGGGCAGCGATGCCGAGGTGCTGGAGTTCATCGTCAAGCCCAACTCCCCGGCTACGAAGGTCCGGATCAAGGATCTGGGGCTGCCCGAGGATGCGATCATCGGCGGCATCGTGCGCGGCGACAAGGTGCTCATCGCCGTCGGGAACATGGAGGTCAACCCCTATGACCGCGTCGTGGTCTTCGCCATGCCGGGGTCGGTCGGGAAGGTCGGATACTACTTCAACTGACAGCGCCCATGTCGATCCGAAATACCCTGTTCAAGGCGTGGTTCTCGCAGCGCGAGCGCGCCATCGACCGCTTCCGCCGCCATCCCGCCCGGACGCAGGAGCGTATGCTGCAGCGGCTGCTCCGCCGCGGACGCCGCACGGAGTTCGGCGAGCGCTACGGACTGCGGCACGTGCATACGGTCGAGCAGTTCCAGTCGGCGGTCGGGACCTTCGACTACGAGACCTTCAAGCCCTACATCGAGCGGATGCGCGAGGGGGTGCGCAACGTGACGGCCCCGGGGCGCGTGACGCTCTTCGCCCGTTCGTCGGGCACGACTTCCGACCGCAGCAAGTACATTCCCGTGACGATGGAGTCGCTGTGGTGGAACCATACGCTGGGCATGCGCGACGTGGCGACGGTCTATGCGGCCAACTACCCCCGCTCGCACGTCTTCGATGGCAAGACGCTGACGCTCGGCGGCTCGTGCACGCGCGAGGGAGGCAACCTGGTGGGTGACCTCTCGGCGCTGCTTATCCACGAGACGACCTTCTGGAGCGGCTGGTTCCGCGCCCCGCGCATCGAGACGGCCATCATCCCGGACTTCTGGCAGAAGGCCGACGCCATCTGCCGCGAATGCGTCGGCGAGCGCATCACCGCCTTTGCCGGGGTGCCGTCGTGGAACCTGGCGCTCATGCGCCGCGTACTGGAATATACGGGCAAGCGGAACCTGCTGGAGGTGTGGCCCGATCTGGAGATGTTCGCCCACGGCGGCGTGGAGTTCGCCCCCTACCGGGCGTCGTTCCGCGAGCTGATCCCGTCGGACGACATGCACTACATGGAGACCTACAACGCCTCGGAGGGTTTCTTCGCGCTGGCCGACGACCCCTCGCGCGACGACATGCTGCTGATGCTCGACTACGGCATCTTCTTCGAGTTCCGCGACGGCGACCGGATTGTGCCGCTCGAGGGGGTGGAGTGCGGCAAGGTTTATGCCGTGGTCATCACGTCGAACAACGGACTGTGGCGCTACGAGATCGGCGATACGGTGGAGTTCACCTCGACGAACCCCTACCGCATCCGCTTTGCCGGGCGCACACGCCAATATATCAACGTCTTCGGCGAGGAGCTGATCGTCGACAACGCCGACCGGGCCCTTGCCGAGGCGTGCCGCCTCACGGGTGCCGTCGTTGCGGAGTACTCCGTCGCACCGTGCTACATGTCGCTGCGCGAGCGCGGGGCGCACGAGTGGATCGTGGAGTTCGACCGCGAGCCGGACGACCGCGGGCGCTTTGCCGACGCGCTCGACCGGGCGCTGCGGACCGTCAATTCGGACTACGACGCCAAGCGGCAGACGACGCTCGAGCGGCAGCACATGACGGTCGTGGAGCGGGGCACGCTCTTCGAGTGGATGCGCAGCCGGGGCAAGAACAAGGTGCCGCGGCTGATGAACGACCGCCGCGTGGCGGACGACATGCTTGCCTTTGCGGCGGAGCGCCGGGGCGTGCGGACGGAGAACAAGTGAGAGTGAACAGTACAAAATCTTGATGCCATGTACATAGCCATTGCAGGAAATATCGGGAGCGGCAAGACGACGCTGACCCAGCTTCTGACCGAGCGTTACCACGCCAAGGCCTACCTCGAGGAGTGCGACAACCCTTACATCGGGGACTTCTACGAGGACATGAACCGCTGGTCGTTCCACCTGCAGATCAGCTTCCTCGGCAGCCGCATCCAGCAGACGATGGACATGCTGGCCGACAGCCGCGAGGGGGCGATCTTCCAGGACCGCACGATCTACGAGGATGCGCACATCTTCGCCGAGAACCTCCACGAGATGGGGTTGATGACCTCGCGCGACATCGAGACCTACATGAAGATCTTTCGGCTGGTCACGGAGCTTATTCCGCAGCCCGACCTGCTGATCTACCTCAAGGCCGACATTCCGACGCTTATCTCGCAGATACGCAAGCGGGGCCGCGAGTACGAGATGAATATCGACGAGTCGTACCTTCAGCGGCTCAACGACAAATACAACCACTGGATCGACCACATCTACGAGGGCGAGGTGCTCGTCGTCGACAAGGACCACGAGGACTTCTCCGATCCGGCCGTGATGGAGCGCATCTGCGCCCGGCTGGATGCGATTCAGGCCGCGAAACGATAACGGATGGAACTGCCTGCACGATTCGTCGAACGGCTCCTGCGCGACCTGGGGGAGGCCGAAGGCCGCGCGCTCTGCGCGGCGCTCGACACGCCGTCGCCCGTCAGCATTCGCCTGAATCCCGCCAAGTGCGCGGCGGCGTGTGCCGGGCCGATTCCCGGCGTGTGTGCCGCGGAAGATGTCGCGGAAGGTGCCGCGGGTCGGATTTCCGGGGCGTGTGCCGCGGAAGATGCCGGCAGCCGGATTCCCGGGGCGTCCGCTGCGGACGGGAGTGCCGGGGCATGCGGCGACGCTGCCGCCGGGCTGCTGCGGCGTCTCGGCGCGACGGAGCGGGTGCCGTGGAGCGACGCGGGGTGGTACCTCGCCGCGCGGCCGCTCTTCACGCTCGACAGCGACTTCCACGCCGGGGCCTACTACGTGCAGGAGGCCTCGTCGCAGGTTGTCGGGCGGCTGCTCGGCGGTGATGCGCTGCGCGGTGCCCGTGTGCTGGACCTCTGCGCCGCGCCGGGCGGCAAGACGACGCTCTACGCCTCGCTCGTCGGGACGGAGGGGCTGGTCGTCGCCAACGAGATCGACCGTCGCCGGGCGCAGGTGCTCGCGGACAATGTCCGCAAGTGGGGGACGGGCAACGTGGCCGTGACCTGCTGCGAGCCGCGCACGGTGTGCGACTTCGAGGCGTGGTTCGACGTGGTGGCCGTGGACGCTCCCTGCTCGGGCGAAGGGATGTTCCGCAAGGACGAAGAAGCCCGCGCCGAGTGGAGCGAGGGCAACGTGCGGATGTGCGCCGCGCGGCAGGACGACATCCTGCGCGAGGCGTGGCGCGCGCTCCGGCCCGGAGGGACGCTCCTCTACAGCACCTGCACGTTCAACCGCGACGAGGACGAAGGGTCGCTCGAACGGCTGGCGGCATGGGCCGGCGGGGAGCTGGCCGAGGCCCCGGAGGTGGCGATGGACGATGCCTGGGGCGTCGTCTGCGGCAGGGTGGGGGTGTTCCGCACCTTCCGCTTCTATCCCCACCGGGCGCGCGGCGAGGGCTTCTTCGCCGCCGTGGCGTGCAAGGCGCCCGATGCCGGGGGACGGATGCGCGTGCCGAAGGCGCGGCGGAGCGTCATCTCGGCCGTGGACCGGGCGTCGGCGGCCGAACTGTCGCGCTGGCTCCGCGAACCGGAACAGATGCGCTTCGGCGAGGTGGCCGGGACGTGCTATGCCTGGTACGCCGCGCAGGCCGGAGCCGTGAAACAGCTCTCCGATGCCGTGCCCGTGATTTGTTCGGGTGTGGCATTGGGGCAGATTTTCAAGGGACGCCTCAAGCCCGACGGGGCGCTGGCGCTCTTTGCGGGGCTCGAACGCGGGGCGCTGCCCGTCGCGGAACTCGGCGACGAGGAGGCGCTGCGCTACCTGCGGCGGCAGGAGATTGCCGCGCAGGGGCTGGCCGAGGGGGTGAACCTCATCTGTGCGCGGGGGCGTGCGCTGGGATTCGCCAAGCGGATCGGTGCCCGGGTGAACAACATGTATCCCAATTCGTTGCGGATTATAATGAAATAATAGGTATATGGCCGAGAAACTGTACTATTCGATGGGCGAGGTGTCCGAGATGTTCGATGTCAAGCCCTCGTTGCTGCGCCACTGGGAGTCGCAGTTTCCCGTGTTGCGTCCCAAGCGCAACAAGAAGGGGAACCGGCTCTTCACGCCGCAGGACGTCGAGAACCTGAAGCTGATCTACCACCTGGTCAAGGAGCGCGGCATGACGCTCGACGGGGCGCGCAAGGCGCTGCGGAGCCGGCGTGCCGACAAGGGCGTGAGCCGCGATGCCGAACTCATGGAGCGGCTGCAGCGCATCCGGGCGCTGCTGGTCGAGGTGCGCGAGGACCTCAAGGCCGGAGAGGGCGAGGTCGTCGAGATCGAGGATTCGGACGAAGGCGTTGCGGAGATGCCCGTTGCGGAAGCCGTTGCCGAAATGCCCGCCGCGGAGCCCCCGGTTGTTGAGGTGGCTGCTGATGAAATGCCTGCCGCGGAGGCCCCGGTTGTTGAGGTGGCTGTTGACGGAATGCCTGCCGCGGAAACTCCGGCTGTTGAAGTGGCTGTTGCCGAAGCGTCTGCCGCGGAGGTTCCGGTTGCCGCGCCGCGCCGCAAGGCCGTGGTGAAGATCGTCGAACAGACGGACGGGGAGGCGCCCGCTGCCGACGCTCCGGACGGAGTGGCGCCCGCACGCCGCCCGACGCGCCGCCCGCGCCGCGGCAAGAAGGAGGAG
>NZ_CASFQD010000025.1 GCF_949296715.1 uncultured Alistipes sp.
CCTCGCGGGGCAGCGTGCGCGTGGCGTGGACGCTGCGGCGCAGCTCCTCGGCCGCGAGGGCCGAGCGCTGCTGCCGTGCCGCTGCCTCCTCTTCGCCGAAGTGGAGGATGTTGCGGTCGGCTTCGTCGGGCGTCTCGTCGCGCAGGCCGATGTTCGCCAGCAGGCGGCGCCAGCCCCGCGTGATCTGTTTCGCCAGCGAGGCGGCCGGATGCTCCGCCGTGTCGGTCACGCGGTCGGCGAGCCCCGCGGCCACGGTCTCCTCGGGCGAGAGCCAGCGGCCGTTGCCGTTGTTCTCGTTCATCAGGGCCTCGAACTCTTCGACGGGACGTCCCGAGCGGGCGGCGTAGATCGCCGCGATGCGGGCGTCGGTCTGTCGCAGCAGCTCGGTCTTCCCGGCCAGCTCTGCGGCGTTGCCCTCGGTGGCGCAGACTGAGGTGTGGATCAGGTAGAGGGCGTTGGCCGATATTTCGCGGCACCCCTCCGAGGCGGCCTGCGCGATGATGGTTGCGGCCGAGGCGACGTAGCCGTAGCAGCGCGTCGTGACGTGTGCGCCGGTCTGCTTCAGGGCGTCGTGGATCAGCAGGGCGTCGTTGACGTCGCCGCCCGTCGAGCGGATGTTGACGACGATGCGCTGCGCCTCGACGGCGCCGATGCGCCGCACCGCCTCGCGGAAGCGCTCGTAGGTGGCCACCCGCTCCTCGGGCTCGTCGAACTGCCACTCTTCGGCGACGCCGATCGTGCCCTCGATGTCGATGTGGCACTCCCCGGCCGTGTTGTTGATCTGGATTTCGGATTTCATGGTTTTGTTGTTTTTGTGGTGGTGATTCATTTCCCGTAGAAGAGCCCGCGGGCCTTTTCGTAGGAGCAGCAGAGCAGGTCGGCCGTGACGACGAGGGCCTCGCAGCGCGGCACCCCTTCGCGGGCGAGGCGGGCCACCTCGCGCCGCACGACGAGGCGTTCGCAGGCCGTGCGGTTGAGCAGCCCCCGGAGGATCAGCTGCTCGGCGGCCCTCGTGCCGAGTGCACCGACCTCCTCGACGAGGGCGTCGTGCAGGAGCGTTTCATAGCGTGTCATGCCGCGCCCTCCTCCGCCAGGCGGTTGAACGTGCAGCGGGCGCACCGGGCCTCGGGGTCGTACTCCCCGAGGGCGTGTAGCGTCGCGCGGACCACGCCCTCGCCCGTGTCGATGCGGAAGACCGAGCGGAGCTCCGCGGCCCCGGTCCCGGGCGTGAGGAGCGCCTCGTACTCGTCGGGGTCGATGCGCAGCGTGAGGGTGATGCGCTCGTAGCGGGCTTCACGCGCCGCCTGCCGGTCGTAGTAGCGGTGCAGCCCCTGCGCGCCGTCGCGCTCCTCGAAGCAGAGCGTGAAGGGCTCCAGCGTCGCGTCGCCCTCGAAGTGGAAGGCCGCGAGCGGATAGGCCTGCTCGTCGGAGGGGTAGCCCCAGCGTTCGCCGTCGGGCAGCGGATGCATGCCGGCGTAGCGGACGATGCGCGGCGTGAAGTTGGTGCCGTCGTTTTCGGCGTCGTCGCGGTCCCCGACCTGCAGGATGCGGGCCGACGGGGCGTTGAGGTAGTGCCTGACGGAGTCGAGCGAGGGGCTGAAGAGCGGGTTGAGCTGTGTCTGCTCGCCCTGCAGCGCCGCATAACTCTGTGTGTCGTGGCTCCAGCGCCCGAACTCCGTCTGCTGCTCCGCCTCGTATCGGCTCACGGCGCCGTCCCCCGCCTGATAGCCCCACGTGCGCCGCTCGTGGATCTCGGGGGCGATCTCGTGCCGTTCGACCCCCTGCGCGAAGTCGGTGCGGCCGCTCCAGTCGACCTCGGGCCCGCCGCCGAAGAACTCCGCTTCGGGCTCGATCCAGACGCTGCGGCTCTCCGGCTCGGTGTAGAAGCGCAGGTTGAACAGGTGCGCGAGGGCTTCGAGCAGCTCGATCTGCCGGACGGCGTGGCGGGCGACGTCGGCGAAGGCGATCTGCGACCCGAATCCGGGGCTCGACACGAAGAGCGGCCGGAGCGAGCACTCCTTGTGGAGCGTGAGCGTCATCCCCTCTTCGGCCCCGTAGAAGAAGATGTCGTGGAAGCGCTTGGGCGACGACGGCGAGAGGCTCTCGGCCACGGTGCGCAGGCGCACGTCGACGGTCGTCTGCCCCGTCTCCCCGACGTAGCCGTCGTAGAGGGCCCAGTCGCCGGCATAGGGAGTCCAGACCTCGCCGCGGCGGATGAACAGGCACGGGTCGGAGAGTGCCTTGCTTATCGGGGTCGTGACCCGGGCGCTCCGCGCGGAGAACTCGCACCAGAGGGTCCCCGCGACGCCGTCGCACGTGTAGGTGAGCCGGTAGGAGGCGCCCGCCTCGTGGTCGAAGACGATGGCCAGGTAGGTGTAGTTGGGCGAGAGCCCGCCGCGGCGGTCGGCGTAGCGGTTCGCCAGCGTGAAGGTCATCCGGTTCCCGGCCCCGAGGTAGAAGGAGTTGAAACCTGTGAGGCGCGTGCGCGAGCGGATGCGGTGGTCGGTCGTGTAGCGGAGCCGGTATTCGAATCCGGCGCTCACCTCGGTCGGCGGCGTGAAGCGGATGGCGCCGTTCTCCGTCGTGAAGCAGTTGCCGTTGTTGTAGAGCCCGGCGACCGCCTCGCCGTCGGCGTCGACGCTCTGCGGCGTGGCCGTTTCGACGATGTTGCCCACGGAGTTGAGCACCGTGGCCGGATTGGCGTAAACCCGGCCGAGGAGGTCGGCTGCGGCCGTTGCGGGGGCGAGGCGCCGGGCGCTGAACCCCATGCGGGCCTCGACGGCCGTCGTGTCGTGCGAGACGTAGGCGCCGCTCATGTAGAGTGAGCGGAAGAACTCCGACGCGAAGAAGCGGCTCCGGATGCGGTATCCCGCCTCGGCGAAAATGCGCTCGACGAGCGTTGCGACGTGCAGGAAGGGGTGGTAGTCGTCCACCGAGAGGAGCCGCTCGGCCGGCAGCAGGTCCGTGGCGCCGCTCTGCTGCTCGTACTCGTCGCGGTGGATCGGGAAGAAGCGCACGGGCGTGTCGCCGGTCCAGCTGTCGCAGATCGCCGTGGGGGTCAGCTGCGCCGCATACTCTACGCCGAGCGTGTTGAACATCCGCCGTGCGGCGTTTTCGGCCCACTGCGCTCCGCCGTCGCGGATTTCGAGCGTGTAACCCTCGTCGGTGACGGCGAGCAGCCGGACCGTCCCGGCCAGCAGCCGGGCCCCGTCGGCCGTCAGGGCGGCCGTGTGCGGCTGCGTGTTGAAGCGGGTGCCGGTGCGCAGGTCGCGTGCGCCGCCGAGGATGGCGTCGTTGCGCGGCGTCGGGGGGATCGTGATTTTCAGTGCCCGCCCCTCGCGCGCCTCGTTCGGATCGGCGAGTGCCGCGGCGTCGAATCCCGGGATGCGGATCGCGGAGGTGCCGAGATCGCAGCGCTGCATGTCGATCGTCAGTTCCATGGCATCCGGTTCTTGCGTTTGGGACGAATCTCCAGCTCCAGCGTGCTCATCGTGCCGCAGCGCCGCACGACGGCCTCCTCGGTCAGCACGTCCACCCCTTCGTACTCCCCGTCCGCGACGCGCCAGACGTCGGGCGAGGCGAGCACCTCCCCGAGCGCCTCCAGCACCTCCGCCGGCTCGAAGGCCGAGACGAGCAGCTCGCGCCGCTCCAGCTCCGCCGCGGCTCCCGCATGGCCGTCGGGCCCGACGGCGCGCTGCTTTTCGGCGGCCACGCTCACGCTGCGGACCGTCGGGAAGGTACACTGCTCGACCGACCCCTCGCCCGAGCGCCAGGCGAGGCGCACCGCACCGTCGGGCACCGCCGCGACCGTGTAGCGGACCGTGCCGCACGCTCCGGCGTCGACCGTGACGCTCTCCGCCGTCGAGAAGTTGCGCATGTCGAGGCGGAAGAGCCACAGCCCCGCCCCCGAAACCGGATAGCGGTGCACCATGAGGAAGTTGTGGCTCCGCTCCGTCACGGTCACCGTGCCGGCCGCGGCGGTGAAGAACAGCAGTTCGTCTCCCTCGCCCGGGGCGATCAGCCGGTTTTCGGGCATCGTCGTCAGGATCATCGGCCCGGTCAGGGCCGTCCGGCAGCCGGGGAAGATGCGGCCGGGAGCCGTGGCGAGCACCTCTTCGGAGGCCTCGGCACAGAGCTCCACGCGCGCCGCGACCTGCCGGTCCGCCGCCGAAACGAGGCCCGTGCCGCCCGTGGCGGGCGTGGTGCGCAGCGCCCGGCGCAGCATGGGCGCGATGTCGCACTCCGCCGCGGAGACCTCCACGAAGCGCCTGACACCCAGCAGGGTCCCGCTCTCCGCCTCCGTGACGCGGAGGTCGACAGTCTGCGGCTCGTCGCACGCAAAGGCGTAGACGACGGCGCCGCCGAGCGGGGTGTTGTTGTCCGGAATTTGAGTGAATGTTACCATAGGTTGGATTTTTTGTGGATTTGTGCCGGGGGCGGATGCTCCCGGATCGGATTTCGGAGAGGGGACGGTGCGGACAGGAGGGATGGAGTGCCGGGTATCCCGGTCCGGTGGCGGCAAATGCAGAATTCCGGATTGCCGGATTGCCGGATTGCGCGGGTTGCGCGGATGGGAAATGCCCTGCGGGCCGCAGGTGCTGTCGACAAATTGTCGATAAGCCGTCGATAAAATGTTGAAAGCTGTCGATTCTATTCCGCAAGCGGCTGGGAAGATGAGATTTGCCGCTGTCGATAACTTTGCGCCGGGCGGCGCCTTGCTGTGAATCGTGCTGCAAATATACGTCCGGCGATACCCCCTTGTCAAGACCCCGGCGCATTTTTTCCGGATTTTGTAGAAAAACGGCGGTCGTGCCGCCGGCACATGCCGTGCGAACCTCCGCGGCCGCCTCCCGACGCCCCGCCCGGCGGCGAAAATGTTTCGAACAGACGTATTTTTTACGTTTTTCCGCGTCGCGGCGTGAAGAAATTTCGTGCAATGTTCCCGTTTTTTCGGAATAAGTTTTATCTTTGCGGATCGAATCAACCGTTTCACACCGTATGGACGATGGCCACAGTACCACGCATAGCCGCCGTGTCGTGCTTCAGCACGATGCCGCTCATCTATGGTGTCAGGCACGCAGGTAATCTGCGCGCCGAGTTGCTGTTGTCCGATCCCGAAGAGGTAATCCGCGAATTTTCAGAACGCAGGGCCGACATCGCCCTGGTGCCGTTCTGGGCCGTGCCGTCGATCGACGGGGCGAAGATCGTCACCGAATACTGCGTCGGCGGCGTCCCCGCATCCAGCGAGGAGCTGCTCGGGGCGGTCGATCCGCTGCTCGACGCGTGGCGCGAGGCGGGGGCTCCGCTGCCCTTTGCCTTTGCCGTGTGGGTGGCCCGTGCGGAGGTTGATCCCGACCGGATCGAAGAGCTGCAACAGGCGCTCACTTACGGGCTCGAGCACCTCTACGAGGCGCTGCTCGACTCCGAATTCGCCTCCGAAGCCGAGGCGGCCTATGCGGACCTGGCGGCTTTCGACTACATTTTCGACAATCAGAAGCACAAGGCGCTCCATGAATTCTGGGACTCGGGCCTGAAAGTTGCCCCGAGGGTCAATCCCGGCTGAAGAGGTTAGCGGACGTCGTTCCGCCTCTCTTCTGCCGCACGGATTCAGGAATTTCACAGAGAGCGTTTTTATGATTACCATTTACCTCAAGCAGTACAACAAGATTATCCGGAATGCCGACACCAAGCTCTTCGACGAGCTGGGTTACGACGACATTCTGTGGATTGACATGCTCCTGCCGACGATCAAGGAGCAGAAGGCCGTCGAGAACTTCATGGAGATCAGCCTCCAGACCAAGCAGCAGGTCGAGGAGATTGAGTCGACGTCGAAGTACTCCGAGACGGAGAACGCCATCATCTCGAACTCGAACTTCTTCGTCCCGACGGGCGATTCGTTCCTGGTCGAGCCGGTGTCGTTCATCATCTCGAACGAGGGCGTGCTGGTCTCGGTGCGCAATGCCGAGTTCCGGACCTTCCGCGAGACCGAGAAACGGTTGCAGATGAACTACCGGAGCTACTCGACGGGCTACCACCTCTTCATCTCGCTGCTCGAGGTGCGCATCGACTTCGATGCCGACCTCGTGGAGCTGATAGCCAAGCAGGTTGCGGCCCTCTCGAAGGCAATCAATTCGGAGGATTCGATTGACAAGCAGGTGCTGCACCGCATCAGCGCGCTGCAGGAGTCGACGATGTTGCTGCGTGAAAATATCTTCGACCGCCAGCGTGTCCTGTCGGGCATCCTGCGCTCGGAGCGCTTCCCGAACGATATCTACCCGCGCCTGCAACTGATGATCAAGGACGTCAACTCGCTCATCAACCATGCGGACTTCAGCTTCCAGCGACTGGACTATATCCAGGACGCGGCGCTGGGTCTGATCAACATCGAGCAGAACGAGATCGTCAAGATCTTCTCCGTGGCGGCGGTGATCTTCATGCCCGCGACGCTCATTGCGTCGATCTACGGCATGAACTTCAAGATGATGCCCGAACTGGACTGGCATGCCACCATCTGGGGGTGGGATATCCCGTTGGGCTATCTCTTTGCGATCTCTCTGATGATCGTCTGCTCGGCGCTGACCATCTGGTTCTTCCGCTACAAGAAGTGGCTCTGACCCGGGCCGCTTTCCTCCCGGCTGTTTCCCTCCCGGTTGCTTCTCTCACGGCCGCTTTCCTCCCGGCTGTTTCCCTCCCGGTTGCTTCTCTCACGGCCGCTTCCCTTCCGGCTGTTTCCTCCCGGTCGGCTGCACTCCGCCGTGCTCTCTGCTGCCCGCACTCCGCCGTGCTCTTCGCCGCCGCGTTGCCTTCGCTGTCGGCCCGGCACCGGAGCGGAACATCCGCTCCTCTTTCCGCGGCCCGCTCCTTTCCGCTGCCCGTTTCTTTCTGCGGTTGCCAGCCCCTTCCCGTGGCGGCCCGCTTCTTCCCGCCGCCTGCCGCAGCCGGCTTTCTGCTGCCGCCGGTCTGTCTGGCTGCCGGTAAGTCCTCCGTGTGCGTGCTGCCGGTGACTTTCCGGGGCGGACGACACCCCCTTTTTCTCTTCTTTCGGAGAAAGAAGGAGAAAGCCGTGAGGCTTTTCCGCGAATTTTCGTATCTTTGCATCCTTAACAGTCGCGTATGCTCGAAAAACTGGCGAAACAGACGGCCGTCTACGGCATCAGCACCATCGTGGTGCGCTTTTTGAGCTACCTGCTCACGCCGTACTACACGCGGGTCTTCGGACAGGAGGCCTACGGCGTCGTGACGTATGTCTATGCGCTTATCCCGCTGGTGCTCACGTTGCTGACCATGGGCATGGAGTCGAGCTACTTCCGCTTCTCGGCCAAGGCTGACGAGGCGGGCGGCGACGTCCGCGCGGCCAAGCGGCGCCTCTTCGCCACGACGTGGGGCGTCACGTCGCTTGCGGCGCTCGTCTTCTTCCTGCTGTCGCTGCTCTTCCGCCACCCGCTCTCGGGGCTGATGGGCGCGGCCTATACGGCCCATCCCGAGTACGTCGTCCTCGTCGCGGCGATCATCCTCTTCGACGTCTGGACCTGCATCCCCTTCGCGCGGCTGCGCGAACAGGGCCGGGCCCTGCGCTACGTGGAGTTCAAGACCTTGAGCGTCGTGCTGAACGTCCTTCTCGCCTTCGGATTCGGCGCCGCGGGGCTCTTCGACACCGCCTTCGGCGTGGGCTGGGTCTTCGTCGCCAACCTGGCGGCGAGCGCCGTCACGTGGCTGGCGATCCTTCCGACGACCGACCGCACGGTGCCGCGCATCGACCGGCGGCTGCTGGCCCGGATTTTCGTCTACTCGCTGCCGCTGCTCATCGGCGGGCTGGCCGGCACGGCCAACGAGTTCATCGACCGCCAGCTGATCGTCTACCTGCTGCCCGAAGGGGCGCTGGCGCAGCTGGGCGTCTACGGCGCCATCACCAAGATCGCCGTCGTGATGATGCTCTTCTACCAGATGTACCGCCTGGCGGCCGAACCCTTCTTCCTCTCGAACTTCCGCAAGTCGGACTTCGTGCAGATGAACGCCGCGGCACTGAAATACTACGTCATGGTCTCGATGCTGATCTTCCTCGGCATCGCCCTCTTCCGCGACCTCTTCGCGCTGATCGTGGGCCGCGACTTCCGCGAGGGGATCTTCATCCTGCCGGTCGTGCTCGGGGCCAATGTCCTGACGGGCGTCTGGCTGAACCTCTCGTTCTGGTACAAGCGCGAGGAGCGCACCTCGCTGGCCATCGTCGTCACCGGCTCGGGGCTTGTGGCGATGCTGCTCTTCGGCGGGTGGTTCATTCCGCTGTGGGGCTACTACGGCGCGGCGTGGGCGCGCCTGGCGAGCGAGACGACGATGGTCGCCGTCAGCTGGTGGCTCAACCGCCGCTACTTCCCCACGCCCTATGCCTGGGGCCGCATCGGCGAGTATGTCGCCGTGGCGCTGGCGGTCTTCTTCGCCTGCGAATGGTTTACCCGCCTTGCGGACAATATGTTCGCGGACTATGCGTTCAATATTTTGTTGTTTGCACTCTACGCGGCCTACCTGGTCCGTCGCGAACGGATCGACGTGCGGGCGCTGCTGCGTTCGGTGCTCAAACGGGGAGGAGTGTAGCATGCGATTTGCGGAGATACCGGGTCAGGAGGAGCTCAAGCGGCACCTCGTGCGTGCGGCCGATGCCGGCCGCATCAGCCACGCCCAGCTCTTCACCGGGCCGTCGGGGCGCGGCGGGCTCGCGCTGGCCGTGGCCTACGTGCAGTACCTCTGCTGCCGCCACCGCCACGACGGCGACTCGTGCGGCGAGTGTCCCGACTGCCGGCAGATCGCGGCCCTGGCGCACCCGGACCTGCACCTGGTCTTCCCGGTCAACAAGCAGGGCAAGAAGTCGGGCGAGGCGATCGTCAGCGACGAGTTCCTGCCGCAGTTCCGCGCACTGTTCGCCGAGCGGAACGGCTGCTTCTCGCCGCAGGAGTGGTACGACCGCCTCGACCTGGGCAAGACGCTCAAGGGGATGATCTCGGCGCGCGAGGCCGACGGCATCATCCGCAAGCTCTCGTTCAAGAGCTTCGAGGCCGACTACAAGACGGTGCTCGTCTGGCTTCCGGAGACGATGAACGAGGAGGCGGCGAACAAGATACTGAAGATTCTCGAGGAGCCGTGGGAGCGCACGCTCTTCGTGCTGGTCTCGGAGCAGCCCGACCGGCTGCTGCCGACGATCCTCTCGCGCACGCAGGAGGTGGCCGTACCGCGCCTCGGGGAGGATTTTCTCGAAGCGGAGGCCCGCCGCCGCGGCGTCACCGATGCGGCGCAGGCCCGCAACCTGGCCCGCCTGGCGTGCGGCGACCGGCTGGAGCTCGAGCACCTGCTCTCCGGTTCGGGCGACGCCTCGCGCAAGGAGGATTTCGACCTCTTCTGCTCGCTCATGCGCCTGAGCTACAACGACCGGCACCTCGAGCTGATCGGGTGGGCCGAGGAGGCGGCGCAGCTGTCGCGCGAGCAGCAGCGGGCCTTTCTGCGCGATGCCGCACGGTTGTTGCGCGAGAGTTTCATGCTCCATGCGGGCATACCGCAGATCGGCTACCTCTGGGGCGAGGAGCTGGCCTTCTGCACGAAGTTCGCGCCGTTCGTCGGGACGCGGAACATCGAGCCGCTCATGGCGCAGATCGAGGAGGCTTCGGCCCAGATCGCGCAGAACGGCAATCCGACGATCGTATTCACGCACTTTGCACTTGCGGTGAGCAAGATGATAAGACATTTGTAGGAGATTTATGGCACGTGTGGTATTATTGACAGGAGGAAATCAGGGAGACGTGAAACGCACGCTCCAGACGGTGCAGCGGCTCGTCAACGAGCGCGTGGGCGCGGTATTGCGCTGTTCGCACCGCTACGAGAGCGAGCCGTGGGGCTTCAGCGCGGCGTCGAAGTTCTCGAACCAGGCGCTGGAGGTCTCGACGGACCTCACGCCGTGGGAGGTGCTCGACGCGGTGAAGGAGATCGAGCGGCAGCTGGGCCGCAACCATGCGGCCGAGGCGCTCGAGAGGGCCTCGGGCGGGAACCGCTATGCGTCGCGGCCTGTCGACATCGACATCCTCTTCTACGACGACGAGGTGATCTCGGACGAGCGTCTGACAATCCCCCATCCGCTGCTTCCCGAGCGGGAGTTTGCGCTGGTCCCCTTGTGTGAAATCATGCGGACGCGCCGCCATCCCGTCACGGGACAGACCGTGGGCGAGATGCTCGCGGCGCTGCGCAAAGGAGAATAGGGCATGAAGAGGGGACGCATCATCGGCGGCCTGCTGGCCGTATCGCTTCTCACGGGGTGCTTCACGAAGGTGACCTACAAGACGACCTGCGTGCTGAAGCCCCTCGTGCAGCAATCGTCGGGCGATGTCATCGAACCGATTGCCGGGGCACAGGCCTTTGCCTACAACGTCGACACGACGCTGTGGACGGTGGCCTCCTACGAGGATGCCCTCAACGGCATCATCACCTCGAAGGAGAACCCCTCCGAGCGGCGGACGACGCCCTCTTCGGTGGCCGCACCCTACGTTCCCGGCGACGGGGAGGGGAGCGAATCCTCCTCCACGTGGCTCGGGCTGACGCTTACGCAGGAGTCGCAGATGGTCGTGGTGGTCGACCCCTCCGCGCGGGTCTACGCCTACACGCAGCAGAAGTCGGCACAGAACCTGCCGCACCTCTACGTGGCGGTCGTTTTCCGCAACTGGAAGGAGGGCAACTCGTACAAGGACGGCAACTGGAGCTTCTACAACGAGTTCTACGTCCCGCCCGTCTACCTCGACTGCTACGTCCGGCCCGAGGTGCAGAACGAGGAGAGCAGCACGCCGACGCCGATTGCCTCGGGCAAGGTCAACGCCTATGCCTACGACGTGGATACGACTTCGTGGCGTGTGGCGTCGTATGCCGACGCCCTTGCGGGGACGATCACGTCGAAGAACGACCCCGCCGTGAAGCGCACCGTGCCTTCGTTCCAGGCCTACAAGCAGTCGGATTCGGACCTCTACAAGATGACCGTGTCAAGCCCGACGCTCATGGTGGTGGTCGTGGACGAGAGCGACCGCATGTACGCCTATACCGAAAAGCAGGTGGACCTCACGGGCGAGCCGCAGACGTTCGACGTGCTCTTCCGCCCGTGGCTGGGAGCCTGGGTCACGCTCGATGACGGCTGGTGCATCGTCGACGAGAGCCGTGCACCCGAAGATTCCGCCGAAACGACCCGAAACGCAATCCGGAGAGAACGATGAAAATCCGCAACCGACATATCGTGGCGCTGCGTGCCGCCGTGGCCCTGCTGTTTCTGCCGGCCTTCTTCAGCCGCTGTGCGAGCATGATGACCCCGACGGGCGGGCCGCGCGACAGCCTGCCGCCGGTCATTGTGGCGATGACGCCCGACAACTTCTCGACGAACCGTCCGCTGCTGAACCACGAGAAGATCTACGTAGAGTTCAACGAGTTCGTGCAGCTCAAGGACCAGCAGAAGGAGTTTTTCACCTCGCCGGCCATGAAGAAGAAGCCGACGATCACGATCCGCGGCCGCGGCATCGTGATCCAGCTGCGCGACACGCTGCTCCCGAACACGACCTATGCGCTCAACTTCGGCAGCGCCGTGCGGGACAACAACGAGGGCAATCCGCTCAACTCGATGCGCTACGTCTTCTCGACGGGCCCCGAGATCGACTCGATGATCCTCTCGGGCTATACGGCCGACAGCTACAAGGCCGACTCGGTCTCCAAGTCGTTCATCTGGTTCTTCCCGGCCGACTCGGTGGAGGATGTCCCGGAGTACGACTCGACGGTCTTCAAGTACAAGCCCGCGGTGATCGCGCGCGCCGAGAACAACGGCATCTTCATCGCGCAGAACCTCAAGCCGATCCCCTACCGCATCTATGCCATCCAGGACAAGAACGACAACCAGATGTACGATCCGGGTTCGGACCAGATCGGCTTCCTCGAGGGGACCTACAACCCGGCCGAGCAGCCCGACTTCGCCATCTGGTACGATTCGGTCCGCATGTACGTCTCGGCCGAGCCGCAGCTCTATTTCCGGATGTTCACCGATGCCGTGTTCCGGCGCCAGCTGCTCTCCGAGAGCGAGCGCCCGCTGCAACACAAGGCGATGCTCTACTTCTCGGCGGCGCATCCGCAGATCGAGCAGCTGCGCTTCGACAGCATTCCCGCCGGGCGGGTGATCGTCGATCCGCAGACCGTGGGGCGCGATACGGTGGCGCTGTGGTTCAACGTTCCCGCCGCGGAGCTGCCCGACACGATCAAGGGCGAGATCACCTACCTGAAGCACGACTCGCTCAACGTCCTGCAGCCGGTCACCGAGCAGCTGAAGCTTGCCTGGCGGAAGATCGAGACCAAGGAGGAGGAGCGCGAGCGCGAGAAGCTCGAACGCGAGCGCCGCAAGGCCGAGGAGGCGGGCGAGGAGTGGGTCGAGCCGGAGAAGGAGAACCCCTTTGCCTACAAGCTGTCGCTCTCGGGCGACATCAATCCGGAGAACGACCTGACGGTCGACTTCGACTATCCGCTTGTGCGGCTCGATTCTGCGGCGCTGCTGCTGACGCTGACCCATGCGGACCAGTCGATCGAGGACATTCCCGTGCGCATGGAGCGCGACACGGCACAGCTGCGCCGGTGGTATATCCGGGCGCCGTGGCAGACGGGCGGTCAGTACACGCTGACGATCCCCGAGGGGGCGATCACCGACGTGGCGGGATTCTCGAACGACTCGATCATCGGCAAGTACACGGTGCTCGATCCCGAGAAGTTCGCCACGGTGAAGGTGCACGTCAAGGGGCGTGACGACGGCTCGAAATACATCGTCCAGCTGCTCGACGAGAGCAACGCGATGAAGCAGGAGCGGCGAGACGTCGCGACGGGCGACATCCAGTTCAACTTCGTGCCTGCGGGCAACATCAAGTTCCGCATCATCGAGGACCGCAACGGCAACGGCAAGTGGGACTCGGGCAACGTCATCGAGCGGCGGCAGCCCGAGCGTGCGGAGATGTATGCCGACGAGCAGGGCGAGGACACCTTCGCCACGAAGGCCAACTGGGAGATCGAGTTCACGATGGACATGAACCGCATCTTCGCGCCGGTGACGATGCAGTCGCTGTCGCGCCTGCTCGACGAGCGCGAGATCCAGCGCCTGCGCCGCGAAGAGGAGGAGAAGGCGAAGCAGAAACAGCAGAACCGCGGCCAGAACCGGAACCAGAACGGTCCGCAGTCGCAGAGCGGCATGATGACCAACAGTTTCGGCTCGGCGGGCGGTATGTTCAACAGCTTAAGATAGACGATCATGACCCGACTCAAGACAAGACACCTCCTGATGCTCGTCGCCCTGTTTGCGGCGTGCCAGGCCGCTACGGCGCAGCACACGCTGGGCTTCATGGCGGGTTACGGCATGACCAACGGCCGTTTCGACCCCAAGATGGAGACGCGTGCGCAGTGGGGCATCTATACCGGCGGGCTTTCGTGGCGCTATTACGGCACGCAGCGTTTCGTCGGCGGCTTCGGCCTCGACCTGGAGTTTATCCAGCAGGGCTTTTCGCTCGCGCCCAACGCCTCGCTCGTCGAGGAGAAGAAGGACTACCAGTGGTATACGCGGCGGATCAATTCGATCATGCTGCCCGTCGTGTGGCAGCCGCACTTCTACCTGCTGCGCAACCGCGTGCGGGTCTACCTCGAGGCAGCCGCGACCTTCTGCTACAACCTCTCCTCGACCTACGAGAACGAATACGCCCGCAACCGGGGCGAGGAGCCCTGGAAGGGCGACTACGAGTTCAAGCTTCCGCGCGACAACCGCTGGGGCTACGGCCTTGCGGGCGGCGGCGGCATTGCGGTGCTGTTCGGGCGTTACGAGCTGAATTTCCGGGCGCGCTACTACTTCGGGCTTTCGGACGTCGTGCGCAACCGCAACAAATACTACGACAACACCGACGACGGGCCCGAAAATCCCTTCTGGACGACGCCGATGCGTTCGCCGCTGGACAACATCACCATCACGGTCGGTTTGAGCTACCGCTTCAACAAGGAGGGCTTCGAGACGTGGAAGCCGCGTCCGAAGCGGGAGAAGAACAGCCGGGTGTTCAAATACGGACTTTAACACGACAGGCTTATGGAATCCACCCGTCAGCAGAAAATCGCCAAACAGATTCAGAAGGACGTGGCCGAAATCCTCCAGAAGGAGGGTGCGCCGATCGTCCGCGGGTCGCTCGTCACGGTCACGGCCGTGCGTGTGTCGCCCGACTTCGGCTATGCGAAGATTTACGTGAGCATCTTCCCCTTCGAGCGGAGCGGGGAGGTGATGCAGGAGCTCGAGCACAACATCCGCTTCGTGCGCGGCGCGCTGGGGCAGCGGATCCGCAACCAGCTGAAGAACATTCCCGAAATCCAGTTCTTCCTCGACGACTCGCTCGAATACATCGAGCACATCGACGAGGCGCTGAAACGATAGCCACGCCCTGCCGATGCTGCCGCTGCTCTTCGCCCGCCGCTACCTCTTCTCGGCACAGTCCCGGTCGGTTGTCAATCTGATCTCGGGCTTGAGCGTCGCGGCCGTGGCGATGCCCGTGGCGGCGATGATCATCCTGCTGTCGGTCTTCAACGGTTTCGAGACGCTCGTGCGGTCGATGTATTCGGCCTTCGATGCCGACTTGAGCATCACGCCGCAGCGAGGCCGGACGTTCGACACGGCGGCGCTCGATACGGCCGCCATGCGCCGCGTGCAGGGCGTAGCGGCACTCTCCTTCACGCTCGAGCAGAGCGCCCTGCTCGAACACGGCGGACGGCAGGCCACGGCCACCGTGCGGGGTGTGGACGACGCCTACGGCGAGGTCTTCGCGCTGGACGATGCCGTCACCACGGGGGAGTGGCGCGTGCGGCTGGGCGATCTCGAACGGCTGGTCGTCGGACAGGCCATGGCCTACCGGCTGGGCATCCGCTCGCTGGCCGATGCCGACGTGACGCTCTATGCCGTGCGGCGGGGCCGTTTCTCGTCGCTGCTCCCGCTGGAAAACTATACGCGGCGCACGGTGCCCGTGGGCGGGGCCTTCACGCTCGATCTGGAGACCGAACAGCAGTATGTGCTCTCGTCGCTGCGGCTGGCGCAGTCGCTCTTCAACTACCCCGGCCGCGCCTCGGCCCTCGTCGTGCGGCTCGCGCCGGATGCCGATGCGCGCGAGGCGAAGCAGTCCCTGACGCAGGTTGCGGGCGGGGAGTTCCTTGTCCGCACGCGCGACGAGCAGCGCGCCTCGTTCTACCGGATCATGCTCTACGAGAAGTGGGGCATCTTCTTCATCGCCTTCCTGGTGCTCGTCGTCGCCTCGTTCTCGGTGGTCGGGGCGCTCACGATGCTCATCGTCGAGAAGCGCGACGACATCGCCACGCTGCGGGCCCTGGGGGCCGACACGCGCTTCGTGCGGGCCGTCTTCCGCCGGGAGGGCTGCCTGATCTGCGGCTGCGGCGCCGTGCTGGGCGTGGTGCTGGGGGTCGGGGCGTGCCTGCTGCAGCAGCATTTCGGACTGATCGAGATTCCCGCCGAGACCTTCCTCACGAAGAGCTACCCCGTGGAGTTCCGCCCTGCGGACGTGCTGGCCGTACTGGCGGCCTTTGCGGCCGTCGCCTTCCTGCTGTCGAACCTGACCGTGCACGCCACGATCAAAAAAAACGCATGACCATGAAACGCTTTTTCCGCACGATGCTGGCCACGGCGACGCTGCTCTGCGCGGCGGCCTGCGCCCGCCATACGATCATCCCGGACGACGAGCTGGCGCTGATCTTCCACGACGCCTTTCTGACGAACGCCTACATCGGCAGCCAGAACGTGCGTATCGACTCGCTGAACATCTACGAGCCGATCTTCGCCCGTTACGGCTATACGACCGAGGATGTGCAGTACACGATCGGCAACTTCTCGAAGCGCAAGAGTGCGCGTCTGGGCGATGTGGTGGAGCTGGCGATCGACCTGCTCGAGGAGGAGGGCAAGCGCTACAACCGCGAGGTGGCGATCCTCGACACGATCGACAACGTGGCGCAGCGCACCTTTACGCGCACGGTGCTTTCGGATTCGCTCATCCGCGTGCGGTCGCTGCGCGACACGGCGCGGTTGAGTTTCGTCGTCGACGTCGAGCCGGGCGAATACCGTCTGACCATGCGGTATCTGGTCGATTCGATGGACCGCAACGACCGGGTGCTGCGCAGCCAGATGTGGATCGAGCGCAACGACAGCACACGGGCCTACCCCTATTCGCCGACCCTGCGCCGCAGGCGCGTGGAGAACTTCACGCGCACGTTCCACATCGACACCTCGCACCGGCGGCTGCACCTGCACCTGCTGACCTTCACCGACAAGTCGCCCAAGCGGCCTTCGGTCACGGTCTACGATTTGCAACTCACGCATACGCCCGAGACCCGCACGGCCGTCGACAGCCTCTACATCAAGCAACTCAACCTGCGGATTTTCGCCGATGAATTCTTCCGTGCCGCCCTTCCGAAGGATAGCCTCTAACCGGCTGTGGACCCCGGCGGGTGTCGTGCGCAATCCGGTCGTGGAGGTCGCGCCCGACGGCCGCATCCTCGCCGTGGAGAGCCGCTCCGATCCCGACCGGCTTCCCCTGACGGAGTTCTACGCCGGGCTGCTCGTCCCCGCCTTCCCGGACGACTACCGTGCGGCCTTCGCCGCACTGCTTGCGCGGCGCGAACGGCCGCTTGCGGAGCTGCTTTCCGAACTGATCCCGGCCGACGGCGCCTTGCGCGGCGGCGCGCTGGTGGTCATCTCGGGGCTGGACTATGCGACACTGCGCCTGACCGACCGGGCGGAGATACGCCTGCTTGTCGCCGGGCGGGGCCGCTGATTCCCCGGCCGCGCCGTTCCCTTGTCTTCAGGCCTTGCGTCCTCCTTTTTTCCCGGTGGCCTTCCCGCAGCCGCTCCTGCCGCCGTGTCCGGACCCGCTCTGCCGTGTCCGCGGTGCCAGCCCTCCCCCGGCTTCGGCCTGTTGCGGATGCGCTCCGCCCCGCGGCGCCTCCTTCGGGCCGCGTGTCTCCGATTACTGCGTGTCTCCGATTCTCCCGTATCAGACGGGCAGGTGCTCCTCGACCGTGCGGCGCAGGTGTTCGTTGTCGAGATGGGTGTAGATTTCGGTCGTGAGGATGCTCTCGTGCCCGAGCATCTCCTGCACCTGCCGGATGCCTGCGCCCCCCTCGATCAGGTGCGTGGCGAAGGAGTGGCGGAAGGTGTGGGGCGAGATGTGCTTGTCGATGCCGGCGCGGCGTGCCGCTTCGCGCAGGATCGTGAAGACCATCACGCGCGTGAGCCCCTTGCCGCGGTTGTTCAGGAAGAGCACCTCCTCGTTGGTGCGGGCGCTGCGCCGCTCCTCCAGGTAGAGCTGTATCTTGTCGCGTGCCGCGGCGCTGACGGGTACGAGCCGCTGCTTGTCGCCCTTTCCCGTGACGCGGATGTAGCCCTCGCCGAAGAAGAGGTCCGAGAGGCGCAGCGACGTGAGTTCCGAGACGCGCAGCCCGCACGAGTAGAGCACCTCGAGCATGGCGCTGTCGCGCCGCCCCTTGACCGTCGAGGTGTCCACGGCGGCGATGATGCGGTCGATCTCCGCGGTCGTCAGCACGTCGGGCAGCCTGCGCCCGCACTTGGGAGCCTCGACGAACTCCGCGGGCGAGGCGTCGATCTGCTCGTCGAGGAGCAGGAAGTTGAAGAAGCTGCGGATGCCGCTCAGGTTCCGGGCCTGCGACGTGCCTTCGCGGCCGCGGTCGTAGAGCCACGCCATGTAGCGTTCGATCATGGACTGTTCGACCTTGCGGGGCGGTACGTCCCACTGGCGCAGGATGTAGTGGGCGAACTGCCGCAGGTCGCGCATGTAGGACTCCACGGTGTTCTCCGAGAGTCTCTTTTCCAGCCGGATATAGGTGCGGTAGTGGTGTCCGGCCTCCTGCCACTTTTTGGTATTTTCTGCCATGAAAAAGGTGCTCTTTCGAAAGTTTATCCGTAACTTTGTCCGGACGAAGGTACGAAAATTTTACATAATTATGGATTATGTTGCATTGAATATCCCCGTTTCGGACGACGCGCAGTCCGAGATTCTGACCGCCGAACTGGCCGAATACCCCTTCGAAAGCTTCGAGACGGGCGGCGGCGTGCTCAAGGCCTACATCCCGCAGGAGCGGCTGGCCGACTGCAAGGAGCAGGTCGACGCCCTGCTGGTGCGCTACGGCGTGCAGGGACGCTACATCGCCATCGAGACGCAGAACTGGAACGCCGTCTGGGAGAGCAACTTCCCGGCCGTGGACGTCGAGGGCCGGCTGCGCATCCGCGCGCCGTTCCATGCGGCCGCCCCGGCGGGCGAGACGGAGGTCGTCATCATGCCGAGGATGTCGTTCGGCACGGGGCACCACGCCACGACGTGGCTCGTGGCGCGTGCGGTGCTCGATCTGCAGGTCGCGGGCCGCTCGGGTCTCGACATGGGCAGCGGCACGGGCGTGCTGTCGATCGTGGCGGCGAAGTGCGGCGCGGCGCATGTCGATGCGGTGGACATCGACGACTGGGCCGACGAGAACTGCCGTGAGAACGTCGCGGCCAACGGCGTGGCCGACCGGGTGACGCCGATGCTGGGCGACGTGCGGCGCATCGCGGGCCGCCGTTACGACTTCATCCTCGCGAACATCAACCGCAACATCCTGCTTTCGGACATGCCCTCCTACGCCGCGGCGCTGCAGCCGGGCGGCGATCTGGTGATGAGCGGCTTCCTGGAGCCCGACGTCGAGCCGCTCGTGGCGCGGGCCGCCGAACTGGGGCTGCGGCTCGTGGCCACGCAGTCGCGCGAGGGCTGGATGATGGTTCACGTGCGCAGATAGCCCGGCCGTGAAGAGTTACAAGGGACGCGGCGTGGTGCTCCACACGCTCAAGTACGGCGATTCGTCGATGGTTGTCTACCTGCTGACCGACGTCGGCGGACGCCGCACCTACATGGTGCAGGGCGTGCGCAGCCGCAGCGGCCGGGGGTCGAAGCTGGCGCTTTTCCAGCCGATGTTCCCCGTCGAGTTCGAGGGGCTGGAGTCTCCGCACCGCGAGATGGACCGCTTCCGCGAGGTCCGTGCGGGTTTCGTCCTGCAGTCGCTGCCCTTCGACGTGCGCAAGTCGACCGTCGCGCTCTTCATGGCGGAGGTGCTCTACCGGCTGGTCCGCGAGAGCGAGCCCAACGAGGCGCTCTTCGACTTCGTCTGGGGCTCGGTCGCCGAGCTCGATGCGATGCGGGAGGGCGTCGCCAACTTCCACCTCTGGTTTCTGGCCCATTTGAGCCGTCTGCTGGGCTTCTGCCCGGGCAACGGCTACCTTCCCGGCGACTGGTTCGATATCTGCGAAGGTCTGTATACGAAAACACGCCCCGCACACGTTCATTATATGACGCAGGAGTCCTCCCGCCTCCTGCACGAGATGCTGGCGTGCGACGTCGGCCGGCTGGGCGGCATCGGGCTCAACCGCGATCAGCGGGTCGCCTTTCTGAATGCGCTGCTGGTCTACCTGGGCTACCACCTCGATGCGATCAACGCCGTGCAGTCGATCCGGATTCTGCGGGAGGTTTTTTGAAAGCTGTGTGAGCCATGAAAAAGATGCTGTTTGCAGTTGCGGCCCTGTGTGCCGTGCTGGCGGTTTGTGCGCAGGAGCCCTCCCCGTTCCAGACCGTGCGTCCCGATTCGCTCCGCGACAGGAGCTTTTCGCTTCCCGATTCGCTGTCCTACCTCTCTCCGTGGCGCGAGGAGTACCGCAAGATTCCCCGCGAGGAGAAGAAGCGTCCGGCCGTCTCGATGACCTCGATCGTCGTGGTCGGCCCCGAGGAGATGCCGAAACGGATTTCGGTCCTCGACAACAACACGCTGCGGCTGACCCCTCACTTCACGATCGGCAACGGCCAGGCGTGGAACTGGAGCCCCTATCCCGACGCCTACCTCGACGCGCGGACCCTGTCGTTCCCGCTGCCCCGGTAGCGGTGCTGCGGGTGCTCCGTCCCTGATGCGCATCTTCGTCCGGCGCGTTCCCGTCCGGACGACCGCAACCCGTCCGGCGACCGAAAGGCCTCCGGCTTTTTCATGCCCGGGCAGCTCCGGTCGCCCCCGGCGGGCTCCGGCCTTCGTGCCGGGGTTACTCGAAGAGCAGGGTGAAGGTGACGCGGCGCTCCGTGTTGGCGGTCAGGCGCAGCGATCCGTTGTGCAGCTGCATGATGCGGCGCGAGACGCTCAACCCGATGCCCGATCCGTCGGCCTTGGTCGTGAAGAAGGGCGTGAAGATGTTTTCCGTCACGGCGGCGGGGATGGCTTTTCCGTTGTCCGTGATGTCGATGCGGATGTTCTCCCCCTCGTCGATGCGGGCCCGGACGTCGATGTGGGCGTCGGGCTGCGCGGCCACCGCCTCGCGGGCGTTCTTGAGCAGGTTGACCACGACCTGCGAGACGAGCCCCTCGTCGGCATAGACGAGCATTTCGGCGGGCTGTACGTCGACCGTGACGGCGACGCCCGATGCGGAGACGAGCGCTGCGGCGCGTTCGAGCAGGCCGCGCACCTCGACCGGTGCCTTCTGCGGCTCGGGGATGCGCGTGAAGCGGCGGAAGGTCTCGACGAATGCCGTGAGGCGGCGGCTCGTTGCCGAGATCGTCTCGAGCCCCTGCGCGACGTCGGCATCGAGCGGGCGGCCGAGGTGCAGCAGCGTGTCGCTGAGCGAGGTGATCGGGGCGAGCGAGTTCATGATCTCGTGCGTGAGGATGCGCGTGAGCTTGCTCCACGACTCGATCTGCGTCTGGGCGAGGTAGTCGTCGATGTCGCTCACGGCGATGACGCGCAGCCGCTTCTGGTCGAGCATGATTTCGGCGCAGGTGAGCGAGAGGTTGACCTCGCCGGCTTCGGTCATCTCCTTGACGTGGAGCCGCTGGCCGGGGCGAATCTGCTGCAGGGCGCGGCAGGCCTCGGGCATCGAGGTTTCGGTTTGCCGGATGTGGGTCATGCGGGGCAGGCCGAAGATGCGCAGCGCCTCGCCGTTGGCCTGGTAGACGCTTCCGGCGTCGTTGAACGTCACGAGGCCCGTGCGTGCGCACTCCATGATGAGCTGGTAGTAGCGTTCGCGCTCCTCGGCGCGGAGCTTGGCCCGCACGATGATCTCCTTGATGCGGTTGAGCGCCGTGTTGAGCAGGCGGTTGTCCGTCTCGGCCACATCGTCGCGGAACCGGAACGTCAGGTCGTCGTTGTCGATGGCGTTGAACATGAAGGTCACGCGGCGGATCGACTCGCCGTAGATGCGGACGATGCGGTAGATGGAGAGCCCGATGAGCGGCACGAAGAGGATGGCGAAGATGTAGTGCCCGCCTGCGACGATCGCCCCCAGTCCCGCCGCCGCGGCGATGAGCAGCGCCACCTGCCCGACGAGCGGTCCGTATGAGATGCCTTCGTTTTTCATAGTCCGTAGCGCTTGATCTTGTTGTAGAGCGTCTGTCGCGTGATACCGAGCTGCTGGGCCACGGCCGAGAGGTTGCCGCCGTGGCGCACCATCGCCTGCGCGATCATCGTGCGCTCCATCTGCTCGAGGGTCGCGTCCCCGGGTTCGGGCGCCGGAGCCGCCGCGGGCCGCAGCAGCAGCGCCGCGGGGGTGATCGGCCCGCCGTCGCAGAGGATCACGGCCTTCTCGACGGCGTGCTGCAGCTCGCGAATGTTCCCCGGCCAGGCATGCTCGGCGAGTTCGCGCTCGGCCGCGGCGTCGAACCCTTCGATCGGCTTCTGGTACTTGGCGGCGTAGCGTTCGAGGAACTTCCGGCTCAGGGGCAGGATGTCCTCGCGGCGCTGGCGCAGGGGCGGCAGGTCGATGTGGATGGTGTTGATGCGGTAGAGGAGGTCTTCGCGGAAGCTTCCCCCGGCCACCATGCCGAACAGATCGCGGTTCGTCGCCGAGATCAGCCGGATGTCGACCTTGCGCGGGGTGTTGCTGCCCACGCGGACGATCTGCCCGCTCTGGATGGCCGTCAGCAGCTTCGACTGTAGGTGCGGCGGCAGGTTGCCGATCTCGTCCAGGAAGAGCGTGCCGCGGTCCGCGACCTCGAACTTCCCGGCGCGGTCGGCCCGCGCGTCGGTGAAGGCTCCCTTGACGTGGCCGAAGAGTTCGCTCTCGAAGAGCGTCTCGGGCACGGCGCCCATGTCCACGGAGACCATCAGTTCGCCGCTGCGGCGCGAGCGGTTGTGAATCTCGCGGGCGAGCATCTCCTTGCCCGTGCCGTTCTCGCCCGTGATGAGGATGTTGGCATCCGTTGCGGCGACCTTTTCGACGATCTCGCGGATGCGCGCCATCGCGGGGCTCGAACCCCAGAACATCGGCTGTTCGGCCGTCAGTTCGCGCTTGATCTCCTTGAGCTGCTTCACCTCGCGCTGCGAGCGCGCGAGGTTGTAGGCGTTGCGCAGCGAGGCGACCAGCCGCTCGTTGTCCCAGGGCTTGACGACGAAATCCACCGCGCCGTCGCGCATGGCCTGCACCGCCAGGTCGATGTCGGCATAGGCCGTGAAGAGGACGACCTGGACCTCGGGGCGCCGGGCGCGGATCTGCCGCAGCCAGTAGATGCCCTCGTTTCCGGTGTTGATTCCCGCCGTGAAGTTCATGTCGAGCAGGACGACGTCGACGCGCTCCTCGCGCAGCGTCGCATCGAGTGCATTGGGTCCCGGGAGGGTCAGCACCCGGGCAAAATATTTCTCCAGCAGCAGGCGCAGCGCCGCGAGGATGCTGCGGTTGTCGTCGACGATCAGTACGGTTCCCTCTTTGGTCATCTTTCCGGTCTTATTTTCGGGTAAAATTAGCGTTTTCGCGATGAAAACCGCGCCGGCATGTCCACTTTTTTTACACGAGTGTCCATTTTTTTTACAATATCCCGCATTTCGGTGAATCGTAATAATTTGAAATACAATATATTATATCTTGTGGCACGCTGTTGGCACGAAAGAACCCGAATGAAGCATAATCGCAATACCATGCCGAAATACCCGTTTTTGCTGCTTTTGCTGTCCATTTTCTGGACACCCGCTGCGGCGCAGCAGTCCGCCGACAGCTTTGTCCTGCCCGCCGCCGACACTTCCGTCAGGGAGTTCCCGGACGGGACCGTTTCCGCGGGGGAGCCTTCCGCCGCGGAAGCGGCTGCCGAGGCCGTCCCCGCGGCCGATAAGGCGCTCACGCTCGACGAGTGCATGCGCTATGCAGTCGAGCACAGCCCCGCCGTGCGCCGCCAGGACTACACCAACCGCAACTACCGGCAGGACTACATCGAATCCATCGCCGCGCTGGTCCCGTCGGTGAGCGGTTCCATCGGCGCCTCGACCAGCTTCGGCCGTTCGGTCGACCCCGAGACCAACACCTATACCGATGTCTCGAACTTCGACAACTCCTATTCCGTCTCGGGTCAGATGTCTCTGTTTGCCGGGCTGACCGGCATCAACACGGTGCGTGCCGCCCGCGTCATGCGCCTGCAGGGGGTTGAGGAGCTGCAACTGGCCCGCGACGAGATCGCCCTGAAGACCATGCAGGCCTACTTCGACGTGGTCTACTACACCGGGAGCGTGCGTCTTGCCCGCGAGCAGCTGGAGACCAGCACGGCCGAGCTCGAGAAGAGCCGCAAGCTCTTCGAACTGGGGCTGAAGAGTGCCGCCGACGTGGCGGAGGTCGAGTCGCAGCAGGCCTCGGACGACTACCTCCTGACGCAGCAGGAGAACAACCTCGCGCTGGCCGAGATCGCATTGGCCGAGGCGATGAACTACCCCGCCGACCGGCAGCTGCGCATCGTCACCGACCCCGGGATCGAGACGCCGGCCGGCGTCGCCCCCTTCGACGAGGTGCTCGGCAACGCGCTGGAAAGCAACCCCAAGGCCGTGGCGGCGCAGCACGACGTGCGCCATTCGCGGTTGCAGTTCTCCATCGCCCGGGGCAACCTCTTCCCGTCGCTCTACGTCGGGGGCGGCTATTCGACCAACTTCTTCATGAACCTCGACGACCGGTCGCTCTACGCCACTTTCCCCAACCAGTTCCGCGACAACCGGGGCTTCTACGTCTCGGCGCAGCTCAACATCCCGATCTTCGGGGGGCTTGCGCGCCGCACCTCGGTGAGCCGCGCCCGCAACAACTGGCGCATCGCCGAGCAGAACCGCATGGAGACCCTCCGCGCCCTCCAGAGCGAGGTGGCGCAGGCCTACCAGCAGATGCTGGGCTACGGCAAGGAGTTCGTGCAGGCCTCGAAGAAGAGCGACGCCGCACGGCTGGCCTACGAGGCCGTCTCGGGCAAGTACGAGCGCGGCATGGTCTCGGCCCTCGACCTGCAGACGGCGGCCGACAAGCTGCTTGAGGCGCGTTCGGAGCGGCTGCGCGCCCGGCTGCAATACATCATCAAGGTGCGGCTGGTGGCCTACTACAACGGCGAGCCGCTGATCCGATAACCCGAACATTCATTTCCGAAAAACCGATACAACCATGGATATTCGCATTGAAAAGAAAAAGGGCCTCCGGGCTCTGCTGACGACCAAACGTGGACTTCCCTACCTGGCGGGAGCCCTCTTCCTGCTCTTCGTCGTGTGGCTGCTCGTGCGCGACAACTCCTCGACGCTGCGCGTCGATGCCCGCACGATCTCCGTCGGGACGGTCGCACGCGGCGAGTTCAACGACTACATCCGCGTCACGGGGCAGGTGCAGCCCATCACGACCGTGCAGTTGAGCCCGCTCGAGGCGGGCATCGTCGAGAGGCTCGTCGTCGAGGAGGGCGCCTCGGTCCGCAAGGGCGACGTACTCGTCGAGTTGAGCAACACGTCGCTGACGCTCGAAATTCTGAACAGCGAGGCCGAGCTGGCCGAGAAGCAGAACATCCTGCGCAACACGCTCATCTCGATGGAGCAGGAGAAACTCACGCTGCGGCTCGACAAGGTGCAGCTGGACCTCGACGTCGAGCGCAAGCGCCGCACGTGGCAGCAGAACGAGGAGCTTTACCGCAGCAACCTGATCGCCCGCGAGGAGTGGCTCCAGTCGAAGGAGGACTACGAGCTGGCCGCCAGGAAACGCGAGCTGAACATCGAGCGGCAGGTGCAGGATTCGCTCTACCGCACCGTGCAGGTCGAGCAGATGGAGGACAACCTCGCCAACATGAAGCGCAATATGCAGCTCATCCGCGAGCGGATTGACAACCTGCGCGTGAAGTCGCCCATCGACGGCGAGGTGGGGCTGCTCGACGTCGTGCTGGGGCAGTCGGTCACCTCGGGACAGAAGATCGGGCAGGTGAACGACCTGTCGGACTACAAGGTCGAGGCGCAGATCGACGAGAGCTACATCGACCGCGTGCGCGCGGGGCTCGAGGCGACCTTCGAGCGGCAGGACACGGCCTTTACGATGCGCCTGCGGAAGGTCTACCCCGAGGTGCGCAACGGCCAGTTCCGTGCCGACTTCACCTTCGCCGGGGCCCATCCGCGCAACATCCGCAGCGGCCAGACCTACTACCTGCACCTCGAGCTGGGGCAGCCGACCGATGCCGTCATCATCCCCCGCGGATCGTTCTACCAGTCGACGGGCGGCGCGTGGATCTACGTCCTCGCGCCCGAGGGCGACCGGGCCTACAAGCGGCCGATCCGCATCGGACGCCAGAACCCGCAGTACTACGAGGTGCTCGAGGGGCTGGAGCCGGGCGAGCGCGTCATCGTCTCGGGCTACGAGAACTACGGCGCCAACGACGTGCTGATACTCAACAAATAAACCCTGCCGCACATGTTCCGCCAACTCGATTTCCGTTCGTGGTTCACCTTCCTGGGGCGCAACCGCCTCTATACGGCCGTCAATTTCACCGGCCTGACCCTTGCGCTGGCCTTCGTGCTGCTCGTGGCCGACTATACGCTCCGGCAGCTCACCGTCGACAACTATCAGACCCGGGCCGACCGCATCTATGCCGTCTGCTCCGAGGAGTCGGTCTCCAGCGGCTACTACCTCCAGAAACACCTCCGCGACCGCTACCCGGAGATCGAATCGACCTGCGCCGTGGTTTTCTTCGAGGATTCGGATGCGGGCACGACCCCCGTGGAGATCGGCCGGCAGAAGTTCCTCGCCTCGGTGCTCTATGCCGACACGACCTTTTTCCGGATGTTCGACTTCCCGCTGCTCGAAGGCTCGCGCGAAGAGGCGCTCGCCGCCCGTGAGCACGTCGTCCTCTCGGAGTCGTTCGCCCGCAAGGTCTTCGGGACCTTCAACCCGCTGGGGCAGACGCTTCGCGTCGATAACGACGAGCGCACCTACGTCGTCAGCGGCGTGATGCGCGACATCGAGCGCTCGACGATCCCCGCGGCCGACATCGTCATGCGGGCCGAGCGCATCACCGAGACCAATGCGGCCAACGACGAACGCATGTCCAACAGCGGCGCCGGCGTGACCTTCCTGCTCGCCCGCCCGGGGGCCGACCTGCAGGCCAAGGTCCCCGACATGCTCGCCTTCTTCAGGGAGATTTACTGGCCCTATCAGGGCAATGTCGTGCAGCAGGTGCGGCTCATCCCGCTGCGCGAACTTTACTTCGAGCCGGTCAACGACTCCAGCAAACTGGCCCACGGCAGCCGCTCGTTCCTCTTGATCCTGCTGGGCGTGGGGCTCGTGGTGCTCGTCTTCGCCGTGATGAACTACATCAACCTCACGGTGGCACAGTCCGGCTTCCGGGCCCGCGAGATGGCGGCCCGGCGTCTGCTCGGCGCCTCGCGCGGCAACATCTTCCTCAAGTGGATTCTCGAATCGACGCTCTTCTGCGCCGCAGCGCTTGTCGTCGCCTCGTGCTTTGCCGAGCTCTTCGTCCCGTGGGCCTCGCGGCTGCTCGGTACGAAGGTCGCCGTCTGGGACGACATCTCGTGGCCGGTGGCCGGTGTGAGCCTGCTCGCCGTCGTCGCGCTGGGCGTGGTCTCGGGCCTTGCTCCGGCGCTCGTCGTCTCGCGTTACCAACCCATCGACATCGTGCGCGGCACCTTCCGCCGCCGGACCAGGACCCTCTACGGCCGCCTGCTCATCGCCCTGCAGAACGTCATCACGATCGCGCTGCTCGCCGCCTCGATCACCATCGGGCTCCAGATCCGCCATCTGGTGCAGGCCCCGCTGGGTTACGAGACGCGCGACATCCTTAATATCGGAACCGACATTTTCCCCGACCGGAGCTCGATGCGCCGCTTCTGCGACGAACTGCACTCGCTGCCCGAGGTCGAGGCCGTCGGGCTCGGATGCGGCACGCCTCACGACCGCGGCAACAACAACACCATCGCGTGCGGACCCGACCGGATGGTCTCGTTCCAGGTCTTCATCGGCGACTCGACCTACTTCCGCATGCTGGGGCTCGAGCGGCTGCGCGACAACCATGTGGCCGTTGCGAACGAGCGTGCCGCATCCCGGAATTTCTGGGCCTCGAATGTCTGGTACATCAACCAGTATGCCCTGCGCGAGCTGGGTATTGCGGAGGATGCCCCCGAATTCAGGCTGGGTGAGAACCTCTCCTATCCGATTGCCGTTGCGGGCATCTACCGCGACTTCCAGATCGGCACGACACTCGATGCCCCGACCTCGGCGCTGCTGCGCGAGGTGAACGATCCCGACGGATTCTATCCCTGGAATATCCTCGTGAAGACGTGCGGGGATCATGCCGCGGCCTACCGGGCCGTCGGGGAACTCTTCCGGCAGACGACCGACGGCGCCTCTTTCTCGGCCCGCTACATCACCGACGAGATTGCCGACGACTTCGCCGCACAGCGGCGCCTGCTGCACATCATCGGGCTGTTCACCCTTGTGGCGCTGCTCATCTCCTCGCTGGGGCTCTTCGCCATGGCGGCCTACTACATCCAGCAGCGGCGGCAGGAGATCGCCGTGCGCCGCGTCTTCGGAGCCACGCGCGGCGAGATGCTCTCGCGCCTCGTGCAGCGCTTCATGATGCTCGTGGGCGCGGCCTTCGTCATCGCCGTGCCGGTCGCCGTCTGGGGACTGGGGCGCTGGTTGGAGGAGTACAGCGTGCGCATTGCCCTCTCGCCGTGGATTTTCCTTGCCGCCGGGCTCTTCGCGGCCGTCGTGGCGCTGCTTTCGGTCGGGTGGCAGAGCCGCCGTGCCGCGGATGCCGACCCCATCGAATCGCTCAAGAACTGATTGTCCGGATAAATTGCCTTTGCCATGAAAATTGCCTTCCATAACTTTCTCACGACGCTGCGGCGCTACAAGGCCTCGTCGCTGTTCAACGTCATCGGGCTGACACTGGCCTTCACGGCCTTCTACGTCATCCTGGTGCAGGTGCGCTGGGAGCTGACCTTCAACCGCGCCATCCCCGATGCCGGCCGCATCTGCCTGGTGGCGCCCCGCTCGCCGTTCGACGAAACGGGCTATTCGATCTGCTCGACCCGCCCCGACGGCGAGCAGCTCATCGCGCAGTCACCCGAAATTGAGGCCGGGGGCTGCATCCGCCCCTGGCGCTGGGACCAGCCCGTCTGGGTGAAGCGCCACGGCGAGTTCCACCGTTTCCGGATGTCGCTCAACACCGTCTCGACGGGCTTTCTCACGACTGTGGGCATGCGCGCCGTCGAGGGCGATCTCGGAGCCCTGACGCAGCCCAACAGCGTAGCGCTCTCGCGCTCGCAGGCCGCACGGCTCGACGTGCATGTCGGTGACCTGCTCTGGCTGGGCGACCGGGAGGGCAAGCGCATCGACACACAGCACGAAGTGGTGGCCGTCTACGAGGATTTCCCCGCGAACAGCTCCTTTGCGCACATCGTCGCCGTGACCGACGTCGGCGACCGGGATATCAACCAGGCCAGTTACTGGAACGACTGCTATTTCGTCCGTCTGCGTGTGGGGGCCGACCCCGACGCGGTGGCCCGGCGCTGGGAGCGTATCCACGAGGAGAACTACCGTGCCTACGTCGAGCGCATGGCGCCGATCTGGGGCGAGGAGCTGACCGAGGAGGATATGGAGGACCCGTGCGACTGCCTGCTCGTGCCGCTCGACCGAATCTATTTCGACCGCCGGGTCTTCGACGGCATGGGGACCTTCCCCAGCGGGTCGGCCACGCTGACCTACTCGCTGTTGAGCGTCTCGGTGCTCGTCATCGTGATTGCGCTGATCAACTTCGTCAACTTCTTCTTCGCGCTGCTGCCCGTGCGGCTGCGGGCGGTCAACATCCTCAAGGTCTTCGGCGCGCCGAACGCCTCGCTGCGCTTCAGCTTCCTGTTCGAGGCCCTCGGCTTCGTCATCCTCTCGCAGCTCTGCGCCTGGTATGTGGCCATCACGCTGCAGGGCACTGAGTTCGCCTCGTATGTCAGCAGCTCGCTGTCCCTCGGCGACAACCTCCCCGTGCTGGCCATCTCGCTCGCGGTGTCGCTCGTCGCGGCGCTCGTTGCCGGGAGCTTCCCGGCGTGGTACATCACCTCGTTCAACCCCGCGATGGCCGCCAAGGGGTCGTTCGTCGGCTCGGCGGCGGGGCGCCGCTTCCGCACGGTGCTGCTCGGCGTGCAGTTCACGGTCTCGATCGCACTGATCGTCTTCTCGGCCTTTACGCTCCTGCAGCAGCGCTACGTGCGCCGCTTCGACCTGGGCTTCGAACATGAGCGGATGCTGACCTTCGGGACGAACTCGCAGCGGCTGATCCGTACCGACCGCTTCGATGAGTTCGCGTCGGCCCTGAAGCAGAACCCGCAGATCATCGGCGTCACGGCGGGACAGGGTCCGCTCGTGGTCGGAAACTACTCGATCTGGGGCCGGGAGATCGGCGGCGAGGAGGTGATGATCCACGTGCGCCCCGTGCGCAGCAACTTCCTCGAGGTGCTGGGTATCCCGGTCCTCGCCGGCGAGAACTTCCGCCCCGGGTACGACCGCGACACGACGCTGCACTACATCGTCAACGACCTGCTCGCCCGCAAGGGGCTCGGGCTCGGCGACCGGCTGGACGACGGCACCGTCGTCGGCATCTGCCCCGACATCCACTTCCGGCCGCTGCAATACCCCGTCGTGCCGTTCGCCTTCGTGACCATCCCCGGCGACATGGAGACCTTCTACGTGCGCCTGGCCGCCGGGGCCGACCCGGATGCCGCCTGCGACCATATCCGGCAGACGGTCGAGCGCCTCGACCCCGACTGTGACCCGGTCGAGATACGCTTCATGGACGAGGAGATCGAGGCGCAGTACGCCCGCGAGCGGCGCATCGCGACCATCGTGGGGCTCTTTACGGTGCTGGCCGTCGTCATCGCCCTGATGGGCGTCTTCGGCATCGTCCTGTTCGAGGCGCAGCACCGCCGCCGCGAGGTGGCCGTGCGCAAGGTGATGGGCGCCACGACCGCCGAGGTGCTGCAGCTCTTCAACCGCCGCTACGTTGCTCTGGTCGCCGTCTGCTTCGTCATTGCCGCGCCGGTCGGCTACTGGATCGTCGACCGCTGGCTGGCGTCGTTCGCCTACCGCACGCCGCTGCGGTGGTGGGTCTTCGCCGCGGCCCTTGCCGTCGTGCTTGCGGTCACGGTCGCCACGGTGACCTTCTGCTCGTGGCGCACGGCCGGCGAGAACCCCGCAGACGCCGTCAAATCCGAATAAACAACAATCTTCCGATATGAAAATCGCTTTCCGAAACTTTCTTACGACGCTGCGGCGCTACAAACTCTCGTCGCTGCTCAACATCATCGGCCTGACACTGGCCTTCACGGCCTTCTACATCATCCTGGTGCAGGTGCGCTGGGAGCTGACCTACAACCGGACGCTCCGCGATTCGGAGCGCATCTACCTTGTCGAAACCACCGACTGGTACGAACCCGGCGCCTGGCAGGCCTGGGTCTGCCGGCCCATGGTCGAACGGCTGATCTCCTCGACCTCGGCCGTCGAGGCCGGCGGCTGCACCTGGAGCGGCTTCGGCCCCTCGGTCGTGCTGCGCGAGAACGCCTCGAAGATGGGTTACGACCGCTTCAACTTCGAGTTTGGCATGATCTCGCTGTCGCTGCTCGACGTCTTCGACTTCAAGACCGTCGCGGGCGACGTCCACGACCTGAAGCGCGCACAGAGCGTCATCATCTCGCGCACGACGGCCGAAAAACTCGGCGTCGGCATCGGCGACATGCTCTGGTGCGACACCGACCGGCCCACGGCCGAAAATGCCTGTGAGGTGGTGGCCGTCTTCGAGGATTTTCCCGCCAATTCGCTGCTCTCCGGCTGCCAGATGGCCATGGACCTGGGTGACCGCTGCATCGACGATTCTTCGGAGTGGAGCTACAACTACTTTGTCAGGCTTCATCCGGGCGCCGACCCCCGGCAGGTGATCGAGGAGTGGAAGAAGGTCTACGCGGAGATGTATCCCGGCGAGGCGAACGAGGAGGGGGTGCTCGAGACGGAGCCCATCCGCCTGTCGTGCATCCGCGACCTCTACTTCGAGGCCGACGGCCGCGTGCCGTGCGCCCAGGGCTCCGCCGTGACGACCTATTCGCTGCTGGGCATCGCCCTGCTGGTCATCGTGCTGGCCTTCATCAACTTCGTCAACTTCTTCTTCGCGCTGGTTCCCGTCCGCATCCGCACGGTCAACACCTTCAAGGTCTTCGGCGCCTCGAATGCCGCGCTGCGCTTCAGCTTCGTCTTCGAGGCCGTGGGGCTGGTCTTCATCGCGCTGCTGCTGGCGTGGTACCTCTCCTTCGCCATCCAGAGCACCGAGCTGGCGGGCTACATCTCCGCGTCGCTCGCCCTGGCCGCCAACTTCCCGGTGCTCGGCCTCGTGCTGATCGTGGCCGTGGCCATGGCGCTCGTGGCGAGCCTCTACCCGGCGTGGTACATCACCTCGTTCCGCCCGGCGCTGGTCGTCAAGGGCTCCTTTGCCGGCACCTCCGGCGGACGGCGCCTGCGCCTGTTGCTGCTGGGCTTCCAGTTCACCATCTCGATGGGGCTGATTATCGCCACGGGCAACATCCTGCGCCAGCACAACTACATGCTGCGGCAGGAGATGGGCTTCGACCGCCGCAACCTGATGGCCGTGCAGCTCTCCGAAAAGGCCGCACTGAGTTACGATGCCCTGCGTGACCGGCTGCTCGCCGACCCGCGCGTGGTCGACGTCACGGGGGCCGAAGGGCGTCTGGTCAGCGTCAGCCGCATGGCGTGGGGCCGCACCTACAAGGAGCGGCGGATCAGCATGCAGGCCTATATCGTCCGTTGGAACTTCCTCAGGATGATGGGTATCCCCGTTACGGACGGGCGCGACTTCCTCGAATCGGACGAGCACAAGCCCACCGGTATGCTGATCTGCAACGAGGCGGCCCGCCGCGAATACGGCTTCGAGCTGGGCGACGAGATCGGCGGATTCTTCGGATCGGATCCCCTCGTGGGCGTCTGCGCCGACTTCAACTTCCGCCCGATGCAGTACGGCGTCGTTCCCTTCGTCTTTTATGTGGTCCCGGAAGAGTGGTCGCGCAATTCAAACGGCCGCGCCTCGCAGCTGCTCTACCTGCGCTACCGCCCCGATGCCGACGTGGAGGGCGTGGCCGGCTACCTGCGGCAGTGCATCGCCGAGGCGGACCCGCACCTCTCGCCGGGCGAGATTCAGGTCCGCACCTTCGAGGAGGAACTGGGCGAGGAGTATGCCAAGGAGCGGCGTCTGGCGACCGTCGTGGGGCTCTTCACGCTGCTGTCGGTGGCCATCGCGCTGATGGGTGTCTTCGGTATCGTGCTGTTCGAGGCGCAGCACCGCCGCCGCGAGGTGGCCGTGCGCAAGGTGATGGGCGCCACGACTGCCGAGGTGCTGCGGCTCTTCAACCGCCGCTATCTCGTGCTTGTCGGCGTCGGATTCCTCATCGCCCTGCCCGTGAGCCTCTGGATCATCAACCGTTGGCTCTCGACCTTTGCCTTCCGGGCCCCCTTCTCGGTCTGGATTCCCCTCGCGGCGCTGGCCGTCGTGCTTGCCGTCACGGTCGGGACGGTGACCTTCTGCTCGTGGCGCACGGCCGACGAAAACCCTGCCGACGCGGTAAAAAGCGAATAAATATAAATAAAAAATTGTATAACCTTCAAAATTTTCTGTTATGTCCATGTTGAAAGTGGAGAACCTCCGCAAGGTTTTCCGTACCGAAGAGATCGAAACTATTGCCCTGAACGGCGTCTCGTTCGAAGTGAACGAGGGCGAATTCGTCGCCATCATGGGCCCCTCGGGCTGCGGCAAGTCGACGCTGCTCAATATCCTGGGCCTGCTCGACAACCCCACGTCGGGCAGCTACCGGCTGCTGGACCGCGAGGTGGCCGCGCTGCGCGAGAAGGACCGCACGCGCTTCCGCAAGGGCAACATCGGCTTCGTCTTCCAGTCGTTCAACCTCATCGACGAGCTGAACGTCTTTGAGAACGTCGAGCTGCCGCTGATCTACCTGCGTGTGAAGGCTGCCGAGCGCAAGCGCCGCGTGAACGAGATCCTGAGCCGCATGAACATCTCGCACCGGGCCGAGCACTTCCCGCAGCAGCTCTCCGGAGGGCAGCAGCAGCGCGTGGCCATCGCCCGCGCCGTGGTGGCGAACCCCAAGCTGATTCTCGCCGACGAGCCCACCGGAAACCTCGACTCGAAGAACGGGCGCGAGGTAATGGAGCTGCTCTCGGAACTGAACCACGACGGCACGACGGTCATCATGGTGACCCACTCGCAGCACGACTCGACCTATGCGCACCGGGTGCTGCACCTGTTCGACGGCGAGCTGGTGCAGGACCTGACCAACCGACTCTGATGCGTGCCGGCGGGTGGGACCGCCGGTCCGTAAAATAAAAAGTTCACCAATCCCTCACCACAAGCGGCGGGGGCCGGGCATTGCCCGGCCCCTTTTTAGGTATTTTCGCGTATTGCCTGTTTGGCGCGGAGTTGCGACCTTTGCGGTGAAAACCCCAATCTCCCGTTTATGAAACCTCTTTTGACCCTTGCGCTGCTCGCGTGGTCGCTCGGGGCCCGGGCCGGACAGCCGGCCGCGGAGCTTCCCGCCGCCGCTCCGGCAACCGGCGCATCCGTTGTCGGGACGGCTCCCGTCCCGGCTTCCGCGGCAGTCCCTGCCGCCGAAACCCCCTCGCTCGAGTCGCTGGCGGCCGAAGTCGCGGCGCTGAAGGCGCAGGCTGCGGCTCGCGACGCACGACTCGACCGCCTTCCCCGCCTCTCGGGCTACGTGCAGGCGGGCTACGAATGGAGTGACGGGAGCTCGTCGTTCTTCATCAAGCGCGTGCGGCTCGACCTGCGGGGCGCCCTGGCACGCACGCTCGACTACCGCGTGCAGCTGGAGTTCGCCTCCTCGCCCAAGATCGTCGACGCCTACCTCCAGTACCGGCCCTTCCGGCAGCTGAACTTCAAGCTGGGCGAGTACAAGATTCCCTTCACGATTGAAAATACCGACTACGTCCCCCTGAAGTTCGAGCTGATCGAGTACCCGCTGGCCCTGCAGCGGCTCATGGGCTTTGCCGAGCCGATTGGCGGCCGCATGGTCGGCGGCGTGATGCAGGGCGGCGAGACGCTCAAGGATACGGGCCGCGACATGGGCCTCACGCTCTACGGCACGCTCGTCGAGTGTGAGGGCCGGGCGCTGCTCTCCTACGACGTGGGTGTGTTCAACGGCGCCGGCATCAACCTCAAGGACAACAACCGCTCGAAGGATGTCGTGGCGCGGCTGATGTTCCGTCCCGTGCGGGGCCTGACGCTCTCCGGGTCGTGGTACGGCGGCGAGTACGGTGCCGACTGCCTCGAGCGGCAGCGCGTGAGCGCCGGGGTCTGCTACGACCACGGCCGCGGCGTGGTGCGCGGCGAGTGGATCGGCGGCCGCACGGGCTATGCCGCCACGGAGGAGTATGCCGCCGGAACGTTCGACAGCTCGGGCTGGTACGTGCTGGGCGGCGTGCGCGTGACACCGTCGCTGATGCCCGTCGTGCGCTACGACACGCTGCTCCCGGATACCGCCTCGGCCGATTCGCGCCAGACGAACTGGACCGCCGGCATCCTGTGGCACCCCGTGAAGTACCTGCGCTGCCAGCTCAACTACACCTATGAACACTACGCCGCGCCGGGCATTGCGGACCGCAATGTCGTTGCCGTGATGTTCTCCGGTATCTTCTGATTTTTCATCAACCGAATTATCCCTTGCAATCCATGAAAACACTGCTTGAAAAACTCCGTGTCGAGGACTGGGTCGTCGTCTGGGTCTCGATCCCGCTGCTGGCCCTGGCCCTGCTGATCCCCGACCGGCTGCCCGGCATCCCCTCGACCCTCGTGGGCGAGGTCGCCTGGTACAACATCGCCCTGCTGTTCGTGATCGTCCTCATCGTCCTCTATGCGGGCATGGCGCTGCTGCGCCGTCCGATGCGGGGGCTGCTGCCGTCGCTCGTCGTGGTCTTCGCCGTCTCGCTGCTGGCGCAGGTCGTGGCCAAGATTCCCGCGGTGGCCTACTACGGCTTCGAGTCGGTCTTTTTCTCGGTGCTCTTCGGCCTGCTGATCCGCAACGTGTGGCACGTTCCCGCGTGGATGAAGCCCGCAATCCAGGGCGAGTTCTACATCAAGATCGGCGTCGTCTGCCTCGGTGCCACAATCCTCTTCAGCGACGTCATGAAGTCGGGCATCTTCGGTCTGGTGCAGGCCTGCCTTGTCGTGGCCGTCGTCTGGTTCTTCGCCTACCGGGTCTCGCGGCGCATGCGCGTCGACCGGCGCACGGCGATGATTCTCTCGAGCGGCGTCTCGATCTGCGGTGTCTCGGCCTGCATCACCGCGGCGCGCGTGGCGGGCGGTGACGACCGCAAGCTGTCCTACATCGTCTCGCTCGTGCTGATCGTCGTCGTCCCGATGATCTACCTCATGCCGTGGCTGGCCTCGTGGCTGCTGCCGCTGCTCTTCGACAACCCGGAGACGGTGCAGGAGGTCGCCGGCGCGTGGATCGGCGGCACGATCGACACGACGTCGGGCGTGGCGGCCTCGAGCATGATGGTGAGCGACCTGGCCAACCGGCACGCCGTCATCATCAAGGCGGCGCAGAACGTGCTGATCGGCGTCGTGGCCTTCTTCATCGCTCTCTACCTCTCGACGCGCGGCGAGCAGGGCGGCGCCCGCCCCTCGGCGGGCATCGTCTGGGAGAAGTTCCCGAAGTTCATCCTCGGCTTCGTCGCCGCCTCGCTCGTCTTCAGCCTCTGCCAGAGCTACGGGCTCTTTACGCCCGACGCCCGGGGCAAGCTGGCCGAGCCGGCTGTCGCCAAGATGTTCTCGACGCTCTTCTTCTCGCTGGCGTTCGTCTGCGTGGGGCTCGAGACGCGCCTCAAGGAGATCATCTCGAAGGAGAACCGCAACGCCCTGTGGGCCTTCCTCACGGCGCAGTGCTTCAACATCGTCGTGACCTTCGTAATCGCCGTGCTGCTCTTCGGCGTGCTGAAGCCCATGTGGGCATAACCGGCCGCAGGAGGGCCGCCGCGTTCCGGCCGCTGCCCGATCCGATACACAATCCCCGCTCCGGAAACCGATTCTTCGGCCCGGAGCGGGGATTTTTGTTCAATGGGAGTTCCCTTGTGGAATGTCGGGGCAGCGGTCGGGCGCTTTGTCGGAACCGCATCCGGTAAGATTGCCCGCCGTTCCTCCGGAGGACTGTCGGAAGGAGTGCCCGAAAAGTTGGCCTGTAGTCGGTGCCGGCCTGCGCTACCGCTTCTTGCGGAAAGTCGTTCCGGTGCCCGATCCGGCGTGACGCGGCGGGCGGAATCCCTGCCGCGAGGCCGTCTTTTCTCCGTTCTGCCGACCCGCGCTGCCTGCCGGGTTCTTTCCGACCCCGCTGCGGGTGGCCGCCCCTTTGGCCGGAACAGTTCTGTCTCCTTTGTCCGGAGCGGTTCTCTCCCCTTTGTCCGGGGAGATTCTCTCTCCGTTGTGCCGGGCCGCGCCGTCTGCCGCGTGTACGGCCGGTCGCGCGCTGCGCCGCCCCGAAGCACCTGGTCCACCTGATCCACTTGGTCCACCCGGTCTGCCCGGGGCCGCCATCTTCCCGCCGAAGAAGTAGCTCTTCTGCCGCCGCTTCTCCTCCTGCGAGCGGGCGACGTAGACCTTCTCGTGCGTATAGGGGTTCTCGCCCGTGTAGAACATCACCGACGAGAGGGTCATCGGCGTGGGGGTGAGGTCCTGCACCTGCTCGAGGTTGAAGTGCAGCCGTCCGAGCACCTTGTCGGCCAGCGCCCGCATGTCCTGCTCCGTGCAGCCGGGGTGCGACGAGATGAAGTAGGGGATCAACTGGTAGGGGAGCCCCTCGCGGCGGCAGATGCGGTGGAAATCGGCGTTCAGCTGCTCGAAGAGCGCGAAGGGGGGCTTGCGCATCAGTTGCAGCACATGCTCCTCGGTGTGCTCGGGCGCCACCTTCAGCCGTCCCGAGGTGTGGTGGCGGATAACCGTCTCGAGGTAGGGCGAGTCGTCGAACAGGTCGTAGCGGATGCCGCTGCCGACAAAGGCCTTCTTGATCCCCTTCACGGCGCGGATCTTCTCGTAGAGCGCCAGCAGCGGCCGGTGGTCGTTGTCGAGGTTCGGGCAGCGCTTCGGATGGAGGCACGAGGCGCGGCGGCAGCGCGCGCAGAGCCTCCGGTCGCGTCCGCCCATGCGGTACATGTTGGCCGACGGGGCCCCGACGTCGGAGAGATACCCCTTGAAGCCCGGCATCCGCACAACGCGCTCCACCTCGGCGAGGATCGACCGCTCGCTGCGCGAGGTGACGAACTTGCCCTGATGGGCCGAGATGGTGCAGAAGGCGCAGCCGCCGAAGCAACCGCGGTGGATGTTCACCGAGAAGCGGATCATCTCCCACGCCGGGATGTCGCCCTTGCCCGCATAGCGCGGATGGGGCGCCCGCTCGTAGGGGAGGTCGAACGAGCGGTCGAGCTCCTCGGTCGTGATCGTCGCGTGGGGCGGCGTGACGACGACATAGCGGTCGCCCACCGCCTCGACGAGCGTCGCCTCGGGCTCCATGAGGTTGCTTTGGGTCTCGATGACGGTGAAGTTCTCGCCGAAGGCGCGCCTGTCGCGGCAGCACTCCTCGAAGGAGTGCAGGCGGATCGTCCGCGCGGGGTCGAGCCGCGCGACATACTCCTCGTCGGCAAGGAAGGCCACCTGCCGCAGCTTGCGCAGCAGCTTGGCGTTGTATCCGTTGCGGAGCGTGCGGGCCACCTGCTCGACGACGCGCTCGCCCATGCCGTAGATCAGCAGGTCGGCACCCGCCTCGGCCAGCACGGAGGGCTTGAGCGCATCGCTCCAATAGTCATAGTGGGTCAGGCGGCGCAGCGAGGCCTCGATGCCGCCGACCACCACCGGCGTGTGGGGGAAGAGCCGCTTGAGGATGCGCGTGTAGACCGTCACGGCGTAGTCGGGGCGGAATCCCGCCTTGCCGCCCGGCGTGTAGGCATCGTCGTGGCGCAGCCGCAGGTTGGCCGTATAGTGGTTGACCATCGAGTCCATGGCCCCGGCCGTGACGCCGAAGAAGAGCCGCGGCGTCCCCAGCTTGGTGAAGTCCCGCAGGTCGTCCCGCCAGTTGGGCTGAGGCACGACGGCCACACGGTACCCCTCGGCCTCGAGCAGGCGGCCGATGACCGCGGCGCCGAAGGCCGGATGGTCGATGTAGGCGTCGCCCGTGAAGAGGATGACGTCGAGCGCGTCCCATCCGCGGGCGCGCACCTCCTTGATGGTCGTAGGCAGAAACATGGTTCGTTGCTGTGTCTGACAGTCGGGGTTACGGCTCCTTGTCGGCCGCCTCGGGGGATGATCCTGCGGTGTAGCTCTCCCACTTGGCCAGCACGGCGCGGAAATCCTCCGGCAGCTCGCTCTCGAAGAGCACCTCGCGGTGGGTCGTCGGGTGTTCGAAGCCCAGCGACCGGGCATGCAGCGCCTGCCGGGGCATCGTCGCGAAGCAGTTTTCGATGAACTGCCGGTATTTGGCAAAGGTCGTGCCCTTGAGGATGCGGTCGCCGCCGTAGCGTTCGTCGTTGAAGAGCGGGTGGCCCTGCCAGGCCATGTGGACGCGGATCTGGTGCGTGCGGCCCGTCTCGAGGCGGCACTCCACGAGCGTCACGTAGCCGTAGCGCTTCAGCACGCGCCAGTGCGTCACGGCGTGCTTGCCGTCCGACCCGTCGGCGAAGACATACATCTTCTGCCGTTCGCGGGGGCTGCGTCCGATGTTCCCGGTGATGGTCCCCTCGTCGGCCTCGAAGTTGCCCCACACGAGGGCCACGTAGCGGCGCGTGATCGTGTGGTCGAAGAACTGCTTGGCCAGCCGCGCGTGCGCCTGTTCGTTCTTGGCGATGACGAGCAGCCCCGAGGTGTTCTTGTCGATGCGGTGCACGAGCCCGGCGCGCAGCTCGCCGTCGCCGACGATGTCGGTGCCCTGCAGGTGGTACATCAGCGCGTTGACCAGCGTGCCCGTGTAGTTGCCCACGCCCGGGTGCACGACCAGCCCCGCGGGCTTGTTGACGATCAGCAGGTCGTCGTCCTCGTAGGGGATGTCGAGCGGGATGTTCTCCGGGCGCAGTTCCACTTCGCGCCGCGGATAGGGCATCACGATGCGGATGTCGTCCAGCGGCTTGACCTTGTAGCTCGATTTTGCGGCCTTGCCGTTGACGAGGATGTTGCCGCTGTCGGCCGCCGCCTGGATGCGGTTGCGCGAGCAGTGCTCCATGCGCACGGTGAGGAACTTGTCCAGCCGCATGGGCGTCTGCCCCTTGTCTGCCACCACGGCGAAGTGCTCGTAGAGCCCCGCGCCCTCGTCGTCGTCCGCCTCCTCGTCCGACCCGATGCCCGAGTCCGCCAGGTCGTTCAGTTCGTCGTCCGTCTCCGGGCGTGCGGCCGCGCGTCCGGGCGCCGTATGTTGCATGTCGGTCATCAGAAGAAGAATGCGTCGGTTTCCGACTCGGTTTCATCGCTCTCCGCCGCCGGCTGCTCCGCGGGCAGGGCCAGCCCCCGTTCCAGGGCGGCCTGCGCCAGCGAATCGGCCCGCTCCTCCTCGAGGCGCATGCGCTCCTCGGCGATCTCGCGGGCAGCCTTTTCCGCTGCGGCGCGGTTTTCGGCCACCTTTTTCGTGTCGAGCGTCAGCCTGAGGTCCACGCGCGAGCCGGGCTGGGCGTTGCGCTCGGCCGAGGGGGTCTGGATGTAGACGCGGGCGTCCTTCTGGTTGAGCAGGTTCACCCCCTCGTCGAAGTCGATGCGCCCGACGTTGAGCCCCGTCTCCCAGAGACGTCCCTTCGCGGCCTGGAGCGGCGAACCGATGAGCTGGGGCACGATCGCGGGTCCGGCCCCCTCCGCGATGCCGACGTGGAGCGTCACGCCGCTGCCCATCTCGGCCTCGAGGCGGCTCTCGGGCAGCACGGGTTGTCCGTCGAGGTACTCCTCGAGCACGTAGTTCGTGGCCATGTCGGGACGGTATACCAGCTCGTCGATCTCCAGTCCGGCGATCTCGAGCATGTTCTTGGCCTGCCGCAGCGAGCGTCCCGCGACATAGGGCACGGGGACCATCTTCTGGCGGAAGGAGTTGATCGTGATGTAGACCGTGCGCCCGGGCTTCACCTCGACGCCGCGCTCGGGCAGCTGGTCGAGGACGATGCCGCCCTCGTAGGCCGGCACGAAGAGCGAGTCGTTGACGTGTATCTTCAGGTCGCGTTTCTGCGCCTCGGCGAGGGCTGCCTTGAGGGGCATGCCGGCGAAGTCGGGCACGGTGCGGCGGGCGCCGTGGCGTGTGCCGAGCTGCATGACGACGTGGGCCGCGACGGCCAGTACGAGGATGATCGCGACGATCAGCGCGAGGTTGAAGAGCAGCGGCCAGCGCTCCTTGTAGTATGCGGGATTCTTCATGGGTCGGTGTTATTTCGGTGCTTTCTGGTAGAGGTAGACGGCGATGCCCAGGTAGATGATGTTGGGCAGCCAGACGGCCAGTCCGGGCGGGAGCGTTCCGCTCTTGGCGAACTCCTCGAAGAAGCGGTTGAAGAGGATGTACGAGAAGCAGAGACCCGTTCCGATGCCGATGTGCAGACCGGTTCCGCCGCGCACCTTGCGCGAAGAGAGCGACACGCCGATGAGCGTCAGGATGAAGGTCGAGAGCGGGTAGGCGTAGCGGGCATGGCGTTCGACCTGGATGATGTTGATCGAGTCGGATCCCTTGGCGCGCTGCTGGGCGAGGAAGTCGTTGAGCTCGGAGATGTTCATCGTCTGGATCAGGTCGTTGATCTCGCCCAGCTCGGTGACCTCGAGGTTGATGAGCGTGTCGAGGTTGCGGTACTGTTCGAAACGTTCGGCGCCCAGCGAGTCGAAGTCGCGGCGGGTGTAGCGCGGGGCGGTCCAGCGGCGGGTCTGGGGGTCGACCTTGGCGTCGGCGGCCTCGAGCGAGTGGGTGATCGAGCCCTTCTCGTAGTGTTCGAGCACGAAGAAGAGGGCGCGGTGCGAGCCGCCGTTGTAGCCGCGGATGTAGGCGAAGGTGCCGGGTTCGATCTGCCGGTAGATGTGCTGGTCGTAGCGGGCGTTCTGCTTGCGGCGGATATACTGCGACTCGAAGTCGACGATGTGGCGCTGCGAGATGGGGATAAGCCAGAGGTTGAGGGCGAGCGACAGCGAGCCGATGATCAGTGCGCCGAGGAAGTAGGGCCACATGAGGCGGCGGAAGGACATGCCGCCCGAGAGCATGGCGACGATCTCGGTCTGGTAGGCCATCTTCGAGGTGAAGAAGATGCAGGCGATGAAGGTGAAAAGACCGCTGAACTGGTTGATGAAGAAGGGGATGAAGTTGAGGTAGTAGTCGAAGATCACGGCCTTGAAGGGGGCGTGGAGCTCCGTGAAGTCATCGACCTTCTCCACGTAGTCGAAGAGCACGACGACGACGATGATCATCGCGATGGCGAAGAAGTACGTGGCGAGGAACTTGCCGAGTATGTAGCGGTCCAGGATTTTGAATCCGGGGAATTTCAGTCTCATAGCCCACAAATGTACGACATTTCGCGCGAAATCCGTGCGCTTTTTCCAAAAAATGGCGGCGGATGCGGTGCCGCGCCCCTGCGGGCGGGAATTTTGCCGCCGGATTTCGGCACGCGACGCGAAAAAACGGCCTGCGGAATTTGTTTTTGTCTCTGTTTTTTTTATATTTGCCACAAGCCCCGTGTCGGGCTTTTCCATCCTGTTCCGCAACCAAAAACGAATGCCTATGTGGACGATTCTTCTCTATTGCGTTCTGTTCGCCTGGTATCTCTATGCACTGGTGACCTTTTTCCGCGGCGCGGGTCGCAACGGCTGGTCGGCGTGGTGGCTGCTGCCGATCCTGATCTGCCCGCCGAGCGTCGTCGTGCTGCTCACCCGCACGCGGCGTGCGCAGCTGCGTGCCGCGCAGGCTTCCGCCACGGAGCTCCGGGCCGCCGACCGCCGGGTGAAGGCTTCCGGCTGGTTCCTCGCCGCCTGCATTGCGGCGATGCTGGTTCCGGGAGTTGTCGTGTACTACCGGGTGATGGACGGCGCTTCGGCCGGGCTGCTGCGCACGGTACCCGCCTGGGAGACCGTATGCCTTGTGGCGGTCGCTGCCGTCTACCTGCTCTGCCTGTGGGCGGGGCGTGCGGTGGCATCCCGCTGATCCCCGCTTCCGCACCCCGATCCGCCCTTCAATAAGGAAACGCCGCCGGCCCTGTCGGGCTGACGGCGCTTTTTTTGCGTGCGGATGACCCTGCCTCGCCCCGGCGGTTACAGCCGGCGCGTGAGGCGCGGGACCATCGCCTCCTTCCACGCCTTGAAGTCCCCGGCCAGGATGTGCTCGCGGGCCATCGTGACCAGCCGCAGGTAGAAAGCGATGTTGTGCAGCGAGGCGATCTGCGCGGCGAGCATCTCACCGCAGGTGCAGAGGTGGTGCAGGTAGGCCTTCGAGTAGAGCGTGTCGACGAAGGCCGTGCCTTCGGGATCGATGGGCGAGAAGTCGGCCTCCCACTTCTTGTTGCGGATGTTGATGACCCCCTCGGCCGTGAACAGCTGGCCGTTGCGGCCGTTGCGCGTGGGCATCACGCAGTCGAACATGTCCACGCCGCGCTCGATCCCCTCGAGGATGTTCACCGGCGTGCCGACCCCCATCAGGTAGCGGGGCCGGTCTTCGGGCAGGACGGCGTTCACCACCTCGATCATCTCGTACATCACCTCCGTCGGCTCGCCCACGGCCAACCCGCCGATGGCGTATCCGTCGGCGTTGTAGCGCTGGACATTCTCGGCGGCGCGGACCCGCAGGTCGGGGTAGGTGCACCCCTGCACGATGGGGAAGAGCGCCTGATAGTGTCCGTATTTGGGTGCGGTCTGGTGGTAGCGGTCGAAGCAGCGGTCGAGCCAGCGCTCCGTCAGGTCGAGCGAGCGGGCCGCATAGTCGCGCGGCGCATCGCCCGGAGGACACTCGTCGAAGGCCATCATGATGTCGGCGCCGATTGTGCGCTCGGTGTCGATGACGCTCTCGGGTGTGAAGAGGTGCTTCGAGCCGTCGATGTGCGAGCGGAAGTGGCACCCCTCCTCCTTGAGCTTGCGGCACGCCGCGAGCGAGAAAACCTGGAATCCGCCGCTGTCGGTCAGCATCGGCCCCTCCCACGTGGAGAAGCGGTGCACGCCGCCGGCCTGCTCGATGATCTGCATGCCGGGCCGCAGGTAGAGGTGGTAGGTGTTTGCGAGGATGATCTGCGCGTGCGCCTCGTCGCGCACGTCGCGGTGGAAGATGCCCTTGACGGTCGCTGCCGTGCCTACGGGCATGAAGATCGGGGTGCGGACGACGCCGTGGTCGGTCGTCAGGCTCCCCGCCCGGGCGTGTGACGCCGGGTCTTTGTGTTCGACTGTAAATTTCATGCTCATCTGTGCGGCAAAAATACGCAAAATATTTCTATCTTTGGCGCATATTTCGTCAACATGCAACTCATCGAACGTATTTTGACCTGCTACGGCTGGGAGGGCGCCGCCCTCGCGGGAGCGCTGCTTCTGCTGCTGGGCGTGCAGCTCTACTACTATATCTTCGTCTACGGCCGCATCCCGGGCTACAAGAACAACCGCCGGCCGACGGTCCGCGAGACCGAACCGCCCGTGTCGGTCATCGTGCCGATGTTCTCGGAGGACTACTCGTTCGTCGAGGAGCGCCTGCCGCTCATCCTGGCGCAGAGCTACCCCGACTTCGAGGTGGTGATCGTCTACGTGGGCCATGACACCGACTTCTATGCCGACCTGGTGCGGCTCAAGCAGTCGTTCCCGCTCATCACGACGACGAAGATCCACCTCGACCCGCGCTTCCCCATCTCGCGCAAGATGGCCCTGAACGTGGGCATCAAGTCGGCGCACTACGAGTGCATGGTCTTCACGTCGACGGACGCCTGCCCGCAGACCGACCGCTGGCTCTCGCTCATGGCCAAGGGCTTCATGCGGGGTGACATCGTCGTGGGCTACTGCGGCGTCGAGCGCCTCAAGGGCTTCACGAACTACATGATGCGGGCGTGGCGCATGATGCACGCCGTGGACTGGATCGCGCGGGCCGTGCGGCGGCGTCCCTACCGGGGCATCCTCCACAACTTCGGCTTCACGAAGCGCATCTACTTCGGCGCCAACGGCTTCAGCCACCTGAACATGAACATCGGCGAGGACGACCTCTTCATGCAGCGGGTCATGACGCGCGACAACGTGAGCGTCATCCTCTCGCCGCGGGCCACGCTGCGCGAGAAGGCGTGGGGCGGCATGAGCTGGTGGATGGGCTGCCTGCGCTACTACGGCTCGGCCTTCCGCTTCTACCCGCAGGCGGTCAAGAACTACATCCAGTGGGAGCTGGGGTCGCGCTCGCTCTTCTTCCTTGCGGTGATCTGCGCCGTGGCCGTCATGCCGCTCGAGTACAAGCTGGGGGCGCTGCTGCTGCTTGTGGCACGCTATGTGACGGTCTTCGTCGAGGTGCGCCGCATCGCGCAGCGCCTGGGCGAGGAGCGCCTCATGAGCCGCTATTTCATCTATGACCTTTTGAGCCCGCTGTGGGCCCTGGCCCTCGGGGTGATGCTGCTGCGCAGGGACGACCGCGTATGGAGATAGCAGACTATATCGTAGCCGACGACCGGCAGCTCGTGACACGGGTGCTCGAGGGCGACGACGCGGCCTTCGAATACCTCTTCAACCGCTACCGCGATGCCATCTACCGGCTCTTCGTGCAGCGGCTCGGGGGCGTGAACGACGCCGACGACCTGCTGCAGGAGACCTTCATCAAGGTCTACATCAACCTGCACCGCTACCGGCCGGACTACACCTTCGGACAGTGGGTCTACACCATCGCGCGCAACACCTTCATCGACTACGTGCGGCGCCGGCAGGAGGACCTGCCCATCGACGAGCGCTTCGCGGCCCCGGCCTCGAACGCCCCGACCCCCGAGGAGAGCTTCATCAACCTCCAGCAGCGCCGGCAGATCGAACACTACCTCGAACGCCTCGCGCCGCGCTACCGGCAGCTCATCCTGATGCGCTTCTTCGACGAATACTCCTACGAGGAGATTGCCGCGAAGCTCTCGCTGCCGCTCGGCACGGTCAAGACGCAGATACACCGCGCCCGCGAGCAGATGTGCCGCATGATTGCCGAGGGCGAGAAGTGACGACCGCGGCGCCCGGGACCGCAACGGCCCGGACCGCCCGTTGCACGAGCCCCGGCACACAATCGGAAATACAACCGCCATGGAACTGATCCTGAAATACTTTCCCGACCTGACGCCGCGCCAGCGCGAGCAGTTTGCGGCGCTGTGGGACCTCTACGCCGACTGGAACGCGAAGATCAACGTCGTCTCGCGCAAGGACTTCGACCAGCTCTACCTGCGGCACGTGCTGCACTCGCTCGCCATCGCGCGGGTCTGCACCTTCGCCCCGGGGGCGCGCATCCTCGATGTGGGGTGCGGCGGCGGCTTCCCGTCGGTGCCGCTGGCGATCCTCTTTCCCGGGGCGCGCTTCCTGGCCGCCGACTCGATCCGCAAGAAGATCACCGTCGTCGAGGGGGTTGCCCGTTCGCTCGGCCTGGAGAACCTCGAGGCGCGCGCGGTGCGGGTCGAGACCCTCGCCGAACGGTTCGACTACGTCGTCTCGCGGGCCGTGACGGCCATGCCCGAGTTTGTCGGCTGGGTGTGGAAACTGATCGAGCCGGGCGAGCGGGGCTCGCTGCCCAACGGCATCCTCTACCTGAAGGGGGGCGATCTGGCCGAGGAGCTGGGCCGCACCGGCAAGCGGTGGTACATCTACGACATCCCGCGTTTCTTCGACGAGGAGTTTTTCGAGACGAAAAAGGTGGTCTATACCCCCAAACGCTGACCGCACATCCCGACATCCCGGCATCCCGCATGCTCTAACTTACTGCCACCCAGCGCATTCAGACCCCCCCCCCTCCTCTGCGCGTCCCGGCATCCTGCGCATCCCGGCACTCCGCGTGACGGGCCGTGTCGGATCGTATCCCTGCGCAACAATGCGGCCGCCGGCCGCATTCCGGATTCCGGGCGTGCGGCCTTACTGTTGTTCCGGCTTCCGGGCGCTGTCGGCGATGCGGGCGAGGTTGCGCATGAAGGTCTCGGCGTCCGAAGCCCCCGTGATACGCCCCAGCAGGTTGCCGTCGGTGTCGAAGACCAGATAGAGCGGAATCGACCCGCTGCCGTAGCGGCGCATGAGTTCGCGTCCCGTGTGTTTGTCGACATCGTATTTCGCCGCGACGAAGCGTGCCTCGACGAACTCGCCGACTTCGCGCAGCGAGAAGACCTCGCGCTCCATCAGTTGGCAGGGCGGGCACCACGAGGCGTAGAGGTCGATAAGCACCAGCTTGCCGCTGCGCAGGGCCATTTCGCGCACGGCGTCCGTGGATTTGGTCTCGAAACGCACCTGTGCCGCGGCGCCGAGCGGGCCGAGCAGCAGCAGGAGCAGCAACAGTCTCTTTTTCATCTTCACGTGTGTTTTTTTGATTCCCGACGTGCAACTACCGCGCCGGGATATTCGTTTCGGGTCCGACTGCCGGTCCATAGCCTCCTTGCTTCGTGCCGACGGTCCGGTGCTGGGTGTTCCGTGCCGATGGCCCTGTGCCGAAAACTCCGTGCCGGCGCCTTTGTGACAGCCGCTCCGCAGCCCCTCCTCCCTTGCGCCGTATCGGTAGGTTTGCGGCCGCGCCCTCCGTTGCCGGGCCCTCCGCCGTCAGTCGTTGCGCCGCTCCAGCTCCTGCGTGCTCAACAGCCCGCAGGCGGCCTGAATGTCCTCGCCGCGCGAGGCGCGGATTGTCGTCTGAATGCCCTTGGCCGTGAGCGTGTCGCGGAAGCGGACAATCTCCTCGTCCGGGGGCGAGAAGTAGGGCGACCCGGGAATCTTGTGGAAGCGGATGAGGTTGATGCGGCACTTGACGCCGTCGAGCAGGCGGCACAGCGCACGGATGTGTCGCGGCGAGTCGTTCAGTCCGCTCATGAGGATGTACTCGAACGATACGCGGCGCTGGTGCGTGAAGTCGTACCCGCGCAGGATGTCGATGACCTCGGCAATGGGCCACGCCCGCTCGACGGGCATGATTGCGGCCCGCTCCTCGCGTATGGGGTTGTGGAGGCTGACGGCCAGGTGGACCTTCGTCTCGTCGAGGAAGCGCCGCAGCGCCGGCACGACGCCCGCCGTCGAAAGGGTGATGCGCGTCGGCGACCAGGCGAAGCCCCAGTCGGCGGTCATGATTCCGAGCGCCCGCAGCACGTTGTCGAGGTTGTCCAGCGGCTCGCCCATGCCCATGAAGACGACGTTCGTCAGGCGGTCGCGCTCGGGCAGCGAGACAATCTGGTTGAGAATCTCGGCGGCCGAAAGGCTGTGCTGCAGCCCCTGCCGGCCCGTGGCGCAGAAGCGGCAGCCCATGCGGCACCCGGCCTGCGACGAGACGCAGAGCGTGGCCCGCTCGCCGTCGGGGATGTAGGCCGACTCGATGAAGTGGCCCTGTGCCGTGCGGAAGAGGTACTTTTTCGTGCCGTCGGCCGAGACGGTGACCCGCTCGGGGGCGTGGAGTGCTGTCGTGAAGCGCTCGGCGAGCCGGGCACGGCTTGCGGCCGAGAGGTCGGTCATGCGTTGCGGCTCCTCGGTGTGGCGCACGTAGAGCCAGCGGGCGATCTGCCGGGCCGCGAAGCGGGGCATTCCCTCCGCGGCGCAGAGGGCCGCCAGTTCGTCCGGATTCTTGCCGTACAGGGTCTCTTTGGGTGTCATGTCGGTGCGCATTGGCCGTTTGTCAGCGCAAATGTAGGCAAAAAATGAATATTTTTGCGGCGAAGAGTTCGTTTTTGGATTTTTATCCCTATATTTGTGGTGCATAGCGTACATATACGCTGCTTCGCCGTGCGGCGAAGCGATCCGAGGCGGAACAACAATAATTAAAAATTAGGATAGATGGAAATCAAAAAATCGCCCAAAGCGGACCTGCAGAACAAACGCGGTCTTTTGCTTGAAGTCGGACTTATCATCGCGCTCGGCCTGGTGATTCTTGCCTTCAGCTACACGCCGAAGGAGCACCGGATTGAGAAGCTTGACATGGAGTACGCTCCGGTCGAGACCGAAATTACCGAGATCACCCGCCAGCCGGAGAAGCAGCCCGAGGCCCCCAAGAAGGTCGAGGTGAAGGTGATCGCCGACATGCTCGAGGTCGTGACCAACGACACGAAGATCGAGACGGACTTCACCTTTACGGATTTCGACCAGGATGCCGAGATTATCCAGCAGGTGGATATCGTCGAGGAGGTGATCGAGGACGACCAGCCGTTCCTCGTGGCCGAGACGATGCCTTCGTTCCAGGGCGGTGACCTCAACACCTTCCGCAACTGGGTGCAGCAGAACGTGAAGTTCCCGCAGATCGCCCTCGAGAACGGTATCCAGGGCCGCGTGGTGCTGTCGTTCGTGATTGAGAAGGACGGCCGTCTGACCAACATCCAGGTGCTCCAGACTCCGGACCGTTCGCTTTCGGAGGAGGCCATCCGCGTGTTGAGCAAGTCGCCGAAGTGGTCGCCGGGCAAGCAGCGTAATCAGGTGGTGCGCGTGAAGTACACCCTGCCCGTCGATTTCCGCGTGCAGAACTGATGCGATTGTTCATTCCTATGAAGGGTATCCTGCTTTCGGGCGGATACCCTTATTTGTAGCATCGTGTTTGCATCCGCATATCCGCCCCGGCATCCGGTCGGGGACCATGAATCCTGAAAAACGATTATCCGCATTGGAAGAAAACAGACATAACGTTCCATCCGAAGCCGCCCCCGACATGCGGGAGCGTGCCGTGTTGGTCTCCGTCGTGCGCGACAACCAGGACCCGCGTCAGGCCGAGGAGTATCTCGACGAACTGGAATTTCTGGCCGAAACGGCCGACATCCGCGCCGTGAAGCGCTTTACGCAGCGGCTGCCGCAGCCCTCGGCCCGCATCTACGTGGGCCCGGGCAAGCTGGAGGAGATTGCCTCCTGGTGCCGTGACGAGGAGATCGACGTGGTGATTTTCGACGACGAGCTCTCGCCGTCGCAGACGCGCAACATCGAGAAGGCGATGCCGTGCCGCATCCTGGACCGCACGCGCCTGATTCTCGACATCTTCATGTCGCGGGCCCAGACGGCCTATGCAAAGACGCAGGTGCAGCTGGCCAACTACGAATACATGCTGCCGCGGCTGTCGGGCCTGTGGACCCACCTCGAGCGACAGCGCGGCGGCACGGGCACGCGCGGCGGCGCGGGCGAGCGCGAAATCGAGACCGACCGGCGTATCATCCGCAACCGCATCGCCAAACTGAAGGAGGACCTCAGGAAGATTGACCGCCAGATGGCCGTGCAGCGCTCGAACCGCGGGGCGCTGGTGCGCGTGGCGCTCGTGGGCTACACGAACGTGGGCAAGTCGACGCTCATGAACCTCATCTCGAAGAGCGAGGTCTTCGCCGAGAACAAGCTCTTCGCGACGCTTGACACGACGGTGCGCAAGGTGGTTTTCGACAACCTGCCCTTCCTGCTCTCGGATACGGTGGGGTTCATCCGCAAGCTGCCCACGGAGCTGATTGAGTCGTTCAAGTCGACGCTCGACGAGGTGCGCGAGGCCGACCTGCTCGTGCATGTGGTGGACATCTCGCACCCGCAGTTCGAGGATCAGATCGACGTCGTGAAGCAGACGCTTCAGGAGATCGGCGCGGGCGACAAGCCCGTCTACCTGGTCTTCAACAAGGTTGACGCCTACACCTATGTAAAGAAGGAGGAGGACGACCTGACGCCCGCCACGCGCGAGAACCTCTCGCTCGAGGAGCTGAAGCGCAGCTGGATTGCGCGGGCCAATACGCCCTGCATCTTCCTCTCGGCGCTGACGAAAGCCAACATCGAGAAGTTCCGCACGGACCTCTACGGCATGGTGCGTGAGATACATGCCGGGCGTTATCCCTTCAACAACTTTCTCTATTGACCATCAAACCACAACCGATATGACTTTGCACATCCTCTCGCAACAGAACACCGTTCTCAACAAGTTCATCGCCGAAATCCGCGACCGCACGATTCAGAAGGATTCGATGCGTTTCCGCCGCAACATGGAGCGCATCGGCGAAGTGACGGCCTACGAGATTTCCAGGACCCTTGCCTATTCGCCCCGTATGGTGGAGACCCCGCTGGGCGAGGCGACCGTGCAGACAATCGACGACCGGCTGGTCATCGCGACAATCCTGCGGGCGGGCCTTCCCTACCATCAGGGATTCCTGAACTACTTCGACGATGCGCAGAACGCCTTTGTCTCGGCCTACCGCAAGAGCACGAAGGACGGCAAGTTCACCGTGAAGGTCGAATACATCTCGTGCGGCTCGCTCGAGGGCAAGACGCTGCTGCTGGTCGACCCGATGCTGGCCACGGGTTCGTCGCTCGTGCTGGCCTACAATGCGCTGTGCGAGCGGGGCGGCGTGCCCGACCATACGCATGTCGCGGCGGTCATCGCCTCGGAGCAGGGCATCGACTACGTCGAGAAGAACATGCCGCGTCAGTCGACGACGATCTGGGCGGCGGCCGTCGACGAGGAGCTGACCTCGCGGTCGTACATCGTTCCGGGCATCGGCGACGCGGGCGACCTGGCCTACGGCGAGAAGATCTGACCTGCGCCTTCCGGCGAAGCCGGGTGCAGGGAGCGACACCGCGCCGCGCGGTGCGAAACCGTAATACGAGACCGAGATGAAGAAGAAGCTGTTGTTCGTCCTTGTCGTTTTTGCCGCGACCGTCGTGATGATGGCCGTGCAGAAACCCGTATTCCTGGCCTACTACGCTGCCGAAGCCGCCGAAGCGGGATTCGGCGGCTGGTGCCGTGTCCTCTGGCACGGACTGTCGCTCGACATGACCGTCGCGGGCTACGTGACGGTCGTGCCGTTGCTCGCGACGCTCGTGTCGTTGTGGGTGCGGCTGCCGCAGCGTCTCTGGCGGGGTATCCTGACGGGTTACTTCGTCCTCGTTTCGCTGGTCACGGCGGCGATCTTCGCCGTGGACATTGCCCTCTACGAGCACTGGGGCTTCCGGCTCGACGCGACGATCCTGATCTACCTGGCCGATCCGAAGGAGGCGATGGCAAGCGTCGATTTCTGGCTCGGCGTGCGGCAGCTGCTGCTCTTCGCACTCTATGCCGGAGCGATGATCTGGGGCTACCGCCGCGTGCTGCGGCTCTTCGACGGCGAACCCGTCCCGGGCTTCGGCGCCTTCTTCGGTTCGCTGGCCATGGTCATGCTCGCGGGCTTCGACTTCCTGGCGATCCGCGGTGGCACGGGCGCCTCGGTGGCCAATGTCTCGAAGGTCTACTTCAGCCCGGTGCTCTTCCTGAACCATGCCGCCACGAACCCCGTCTTCTCGTTCCTCGCCTCGCTGGGTGACCACAGGGACTATGCGGCCGAATACCCCTTCTACGACGAGCCGACACGCGCCGCGAAGTTCGAGGCGCTGCGCGGCAACCGCCCCGGGAGCGCTCCGGCGGAGTGTGTGCTGCGCACGCAGCGGCCCAACGTCGTGGTGGTGATTCTCGAGAGCTTCGCCCGCACGGTGATGGATGCGCAGGTCGGTGGCGAGCCCGTCATGCCCCACATGCGGCGGATGAAGGAGGAGGGCGTGTGGTTCGAGAACTTCTTTGCCAACTCCTTCCGCACGGACCGCGGCGAGGTGGCCCTTTTGAGCGGCTTCCCCGCGCAGACGCGCACCTCGATCATGAAACTGCCCGGCAAGAGCCGCTCGCTCCCCTCGCTGGCGCGGTCGCTCGACAGCGCGGGCTACGCCACGAGCTTCTCCTACGGCGGCGACCTGAACTTCACGGACCAGGCCTCCTACATGTACGCCACGGGGTGGCAGGAGCTCGTCTGGCAGAAGGATCTGCATTTTGCTGCGACGCCGTCCGACTGGGGCTACGACGATGCCGTCATGTGCGACTGGTTTGCCGACCGGGTGATCGATTTGAGCCGGCGCGGTGAGCCCTTCCTCGCGGGGCTGCTCACCTTGAGCAGCCACAAGCCCTTCGACGTTCCCTACGCGAAGTTCGACGACAAGGTGCTCAACGCCTTCGCCTTCTCGGACGAGTGCGTGGGCCGCATGGTCGACCGGCTGAAGGCCTCGCCGGCATGGGACAACCTGCTGCTGGTGCTCGTGGCGGACCACGGCTATCCCTACCCGCGCTCGCTGACCTACAACGAGCCGCTGCGCCACCGCATCCCGATGATCTGGACGGGCGGCGCCGTCGCCGCCCCGCGCGTCGTCGGGGAGTACGCCTCGCAGATTGACCTCTGCGCCACGCTGCTCGGGCAGCTGGGGCTTCCGCACGACGACTACGACTACAGCAAGGACATCTTTGCGCCGGCCCCGCCGCGCAAGTTCGCCTACTATACCTTCAACGACGGCTTCGGCGTGGTCGACGCCTCGGGAGCGGTCGTGTGGGACGCCACGACGCAGCAGACCGTCTCGGGCGACGATCCTGCACTGCTGGAGATCGGCCGCACGATGTTGCAGACGACCTACGTCGACATCTCGCGTCGCTGATCGGGCGCGCAGGATACCTATATGTAGGTATTGCGCCGCATATCCCCTCGCCTTATCTTTGCGCCGCAAAGATAGGAGCCGTCCGTACCGCCGCAAGGCGAGCCCTGCCGGACGGCGGCCCGGCACCCCGGTCGGAGAGCCCGGCCGGAAGATTGATTGAAAACCGCAGCGCCGGGGATGCGCCGGCAGAACGAACTATGTACAAATCGGGAGGTTATACGGGAGAAGACAGAATGTGCGACCTGGTGTGCGACCGCTACCCGGTCCTGCAGGTGATGAGCCGCTTCGGCATATCGCTCGGCTTCGGCGACAAGACGATCGCCGAGGTGTGCGACGAGAATCGCGTCGATACGGCGACGTTCCTGGCGGTGGTGAACCTGCTGATGAACTTCGGCAACGGCGCGGAGCTTTCGCAGGGGGTCTCGGTCCGGGCCCTTACGGACTACCTGCACAACTCGCACGGCTACTTCCTCGGGTTCCGCCTGCCGGCCATCCGCCGCAAGCTCATCGAGGCGGTCGACTGTAGTTTGAGCGACGTTTCGTTCGCCATCCTGCGCTACTACGACGAGTATGTCGCCGAGGTCGACCGTCACATGGCCTACGAGGAGAAGACCGTCTTCCCGTATGTCGAGTCGCTCTTGGCCGGTGAGAAGAACGAGGCCTACTCGATCGAGATTTTCCGCCGCCACCACGACCAGGTCGAGACGCGGCTGCGCGAACTGAAGAACATCATCATCAAATATTACCCTGCGGGCGGCACGAACGAGCTGAACGGCGTGTTGTTCGACATCTTCACCTGCGAGCAGGAGCTGGCGTCGCACAACGCCGTCGAGGACGAGATTTTCATCCCCGCCGTGGAGCGGCTGGCGGCCGATGCGCCGCGCAGCGCCAAGCCCGAACCGTTGAGCGCCCGCGAGCGGGAGATCATCGTCTACGTCGTGAAGGGCATGACCAACAAGCAGATCGCCGACACGCTCTGCATCTCGGCCCATACGGTCATCACGCACCGCCGCAACATCGCCGCGAAGCTGCAGATACACTCCGCCGCCGGGCTTACGATCTACGCCATCGTCAACAAGCTGGTCGTGCTCTCCGAGATCAAGGAGACCATTACCGATACCCCCTCATGACACACGCACCCCACCACCACCATCACCACCATGTGGCCGACCCCTCCGTGGCGTCGCTCAACCGTTCGTTCCGTGCGGGCATCGCGCTCAACGTCGCTTTCGTCGTTGTGGAGTTCGCGGTCGGCATCTGGTACGGCTCGATGGGGCTGCTGTCGGACGCCGGGCACAACCTCTCCGACGTGGCGAGCCTGCTTCTGGCCCTGCTGGCCTTCCGGCTGGCACAGGCGCCCGCCACGCCGCGCTACACCTACGGATACAAGAAGAGCACGGTGCTCATTTCGCTGCTCAACTCGATGATCCTGCTGGTGGCCGTGGGGGTGATCGTCGCCGAGAGTGTCGGCCGCCTGCTGCATCCGGCCCCGATCGAGGGCGGCGCCATCGCCTGGACGGCCGGCATCGGCGTCGCGGTCAACGGATTCACCGCCTGGCTCTTCATGAAGGAGAAGGACCGCGACCTGAATGTCCGCGGGGCCTACCTGCACATGGCGGCCGACGCGCTGGTCTCAATCGGTGTCGTCGTCTCGGGCCTCGTCATCTCGTGGACCGGCTGGACGCTCATCGACCCGATTGTGGGGCTGGCCGTCGCGTGCGTCATCGTCGCTTCGGTCTGGTCGCTTACGCGCGACAGCCTGCGCCTCTCGCTCGACGGTGTGCCGGCGGGCATCGACCTGGCGGAGATCGAAGGAGCCATGTGCCGCGTTGAGGGGGTTGAGGCCGTGCACCACATCCATGTCTGGGCGATCAGCACGACGGAAAACGCCCTCACGGCGCATGTCGTGGTGCCGACGACCGAACGCCTCGGCGAGGTCAAGGCGGCGCTCAAGACGACGCTTGCCGGGGCGGGCATCCGCCATGCGACGCTCGAGTTCGAGACGCCGGCGGAGCATTGCGCCGACCTGCGGGACTGATCCCGCCCGACGCCGCTTCGCGCACCGGCTGCCGATACGAAAACGGGACGCTCTTCCGATGAAGAGCGTCCCGCTTGTTCTGTCCCCTTGTTGGTTGCAGACTCCAACCCGTTTTGGCATCATTACCCTTTTTGTGTGTCGCCCGTTTCAGGGAACGGGGTCGTAGCCGTGTCCGCCCCAGGGGTGGCAGCGGGCCAGACGGCGCAGGGCAAGCCAGGTGCCCTTCAGCGGGCCGTATTTGCGCAGGGCCTCGAGCGCATACTGCGAGCAGGTGGGCGTGAAGCGGCACGAGGGCGGCGTGAAGGGCGAGATGCACAACTGATAGAAGCGCACCAGGACGATCAGCGGCAGGGCGCAGAGCCGTTTACAGATGCTCCACGACCGATTCCAGAATCCGGCGGACGGCATGGGCGATGGTTTTGTAGGGCAGGACCTCCTTCGAGGAGTAGATGAGCGCCAGATCGAGGTTGACGGGGGTGTCGGCATGCAGCAGGTTCTTCTGCAGCCGGTATGCCTCCTTCGTGCGGCGGCGCAGCAGGTTGCGTTTGTTGGCCCGTTTGTGGAACTTCTTGGGCACCGAGAAGAGTACTTCGATCGATTGCACGAGGTCGGGTTCCGCGAACCAGACGTAGCGGAACGGGTAGACGAAGCCGCTCTCGCCGCTCTCGAACAGCCGGCGCACGGCCCCGAGCGAGCGGAGCCGTTCCGTGCGGGGGAGCGAGCGGTCGGGCATGGCGGTGTTATTTGCGGGATTCGGCCGCGGGGCGGCGCGTGCGGCTCTTCTTGGCGAGCTTGTGCTGCTGGCTGCGGATGAACTCCTCCTTGCGGGTGTCGGTGGTCAGCTCGACGGGCTGGATCTCCTCTCCCTTCTCCACCTTCGAGAGGTAGATGTCGACGGCTTTGGCCATCGAGGGGGCCACGGGCGTCGGGGCATTCGCCAGCACGGGGATCCCGGCGTCGATGGCCGCGCGGAGCGTCCCCTCGCCGAAGACGGCGATGGCGGGCAGCGTCTCGGAACCGAATTTCCCGACCAGCGTGGCGACATCCGTCGGCGAGTAGAGGGCCAGCAGCCCGTACTCCTCGAGGTTCACGTCGTCGAGGTCGGCCGCCACGGTGCGGGCCAGGATGACGGGGTTGAACGAGAGTTTGAGCTTGGCGAGCGTCTCGGGCAGCTCGGGCTTGTGGGGCTCGCTCAGGGCCAGCATGAATTTTTCTTCCTTATGCTTGATTATCAGCTCGATGAGTGACGTAAACGAACCATCTCCGAACGAAATCTTGCGTTTGCGGTAGACGATGTATTTCTGCAGATAGAGCGCCACGGCCTCCGTCTGGCAGATGTACTTCATGGTTTCGGGAACGGTAATGCGGGCCTCTTCGCAGATGTGGAAAAAACTGTCGACCGTCGTGCGGGAGGTGAAGATCACGGCCGTATGGGAGAGTATCTCGACTCGTTGAGCGCGAAATTCCTTCAGAGAGACGCCTACGACACGGATGAACGGTTTGTATGTGATCTCCACGTCGTATTTCTGGGAGAGTTCGTAGAACGGAGACTTTTCGAGGATTGCGGGTCTCGGCTGCGAAACCAATACTTTCTTGACTTTCAACTTTCCGGGAATTAGTTTTGTTATCTCTTTTACCTTGCCGTCAGCAGCCACAGGAGGCTGATCGGGAAAATTTCCACGGTGCAAAGGTACAAAAACCAATGCAAAATCGAAATTTTTTTGGAAAGAAAGAGGTTCAGCGTCTCCCGAAAGTAGAGCATGGCGGTGATGGCGAGCTCGGCGACGATGACCGTGAACCAGATTCCGCCCGTGCCGCGCGGGCAGAGCGCGAAGAGCAGCAGCATGGGGGAGGTGACGATTACGGCGAGGGCGAAGTAGGTGCGTTTGAGCAGGACGAGCTGCGACGTGAAGGGCTGCGAGAGGGTGAGGGCGCCGATCAGGCGGGTGGAGAGCAGCTGGAACGCCGCCACGGCCGTGCAGGCCGCCGTGGCGAGCAGGCTCATGGCGAGCACGGCGCCGTGCGGGAGCATGGCCACGAGCCGCTGCGGCATGAGCGCGTCGCCGTACTTGACCACCACGACCCCCATGAAGAGCATGCCGATGGCGGTCGTGACGTTCTGGAAGCGCGAGAATCCGCTGCCCCCGGGTCCCTCGGCCAGCCGCTGCCCCGTGGCCGTATCGCGGGAGACGCGCCCGATCAGGGCCCTCACGTCGCTCAGGTTGCGGTAGAGCAGCGTGCCGTAGGTGGCGGCCAGCAGCAGAACGAAGCCCTGGAATACGGCGTTCTCGATGAGCGTGTCGTCCGGTGTCACCGTGACCGGACCGGGTGCCGCCGCGACCGACTCCTGTCCGAAGACGGCCTGTGCGGTCGTGTCGCGCCAGCAGACGGGCTTGCTCTCCGGTCCGCATGCGCAGGTGTCGGCCGGGAAGAGGAGGTCGCCGTATCCTGCGGTGTCGGCCGGTGCGCGCAGCTGCGAGTCGTCGGTGAGGGTATCGGCGGCCGGACGGGGTGCGAATCCCGCCGTGTCGGCCGCGGCCGTTGCCGTGGAGACGCTGTCCGGTCCCTGCGGCGGGTTGGCGGCGGCAGCGGGCCGGATCGCCGTTCCGGCGTGCCGGTATGTCAGCGAGTCGGTCATCCTGCGAAGGTGCGTTTGAGGAGGACGCGGATGGTCGTGCCCTTGCCGATCTCGGAGTCTACGACGAATATCTTGCCCTGGTGGTACTCCTCGACGATGCGGCGCGAGAGCGAGAGCCCGAGGCCCCAGCCGCGGGTCTTGGTCGTGAAGCCCGGCTCGAAGATGCGTTTCCAGTTGCTTTTGGGAATGCCCTTGCCCGTGTCGCGCACGTCGATCATCACGTTGCGGTCATCCGACGAGATCTTCACGTCGATCGTGCCGTGTCCCTGCAGTGCGTCGAGCGAGTTTTTCATGAGGTTCTCCACGACCCACTCGAAGAGGGCCGAGTTGATGTTGGCCTGCACCGGGGCGATGGCCAGCCCGTTGTATTCGAGCGTGACGTTGCGCGGGATGCGCTTGCGGAAGTACATGACCGATTCGCCCACCACCTCGTTGATGTTGGCCGGGGTGAGCGGCGTTTCGGAGCCGATTTTCGAGAAGCGGTCGACGATCTTCATCAGGTGGGCGAGGTCCTTCTGCATCTCGTCGACGGCCGTCTGGTCGACGTTCTGTGCGCGCAGGTACTCGATCCACCCGAGCAGCGACGAGGTCGGCGTGCCGAGCTGGTGTGCGGTCTCCTTGGCCAGCCCGATCCACACGCGGTTCTGCTCGTCGTGTTTCGACGAACGGAAGGCGATGAACCCCAGCGTGATGAATGCCGCAATGACGAGCAGCTGGATGTAGGGGAAGTAGTAGAGCGACTTGAGCAGGGCCGACTTGCCGTAGAAGATGATATGGTAATAATTGTTGTCGGGCCTCCACCAGAAACGGACCGTGCGCGGGGTGTTCTCCTCGGTGAACTTCTCGATCTGGCGGCGCAGCTTGTCGGGATGGTCGATGATCTCCTCGGGGATCAGGTGCGAATAGTTGACCACCTCGAGGTTCTGGTTGGTGATGATGAAGGGGATGTTGTTGTTGTTCGAGATGAGGTCCTCCACGAGCGGGTCCTGGACCTGGAGCTTGCCGCTGAGCACTTCGCGGTTCACGCGCTCCATGGCATGGGCCCAGAGGGCGACGTCGTGCTGCTCCTTCTCCTTGAGCTGCTGGGCCATGTTGTTGGTGTAGAGCAGCGAGATGCCGCCCAGCACCACGCCCACGATGATTACCACCACGCGGTTGCGGAACGAGAATATGTCACGACGCAGTTTCATAGGGAATCTTCCTTTTCAAAATCTCTGCCGCTTCGGGTGCGGGGCCTCTCTCCGGTCCGCCGCCGCTATTTTTTCTTCGTGTCCTGCTCGGTGGTGATGCGGCGGTATTCGTCGGGCGACTGCAACACCCCGACGGCCCGCTGCAGCTCGGCGTCGTCCGCGAGTGAGTGCTCGATGACCCCCGCCGTGTAGCCGTGGCGCAGGATGATGTCGTTGTTGATCGATTCGACGACCTCCTTGCGGTAGGTCTCCAGGTTGGTCTGCGTGTCGTCCTTCAGCTCGGTCTCCAGGCGATCGAACTTTGCGGCCAGCTCCTCGAAGCGGTCCTCCTCGGCGGCCTTCTTCAGCGCCTTGAGCGCCCGCCGCGTGTCCGATTCGTAGGGGACCTTCTTGTCCTTCATGAACTCCGCGAAATCGGCATAGTCGGCATCGGTGATCGTAAAGGTGCGCACGTCGATCGTGTCGCCCGCATGGCGGCGCATGTATTCGTCGCCGAAGTCCTCGATGAATCCCAGGGCGTAGAGCGTCATGGCGAAGCGCGAGATGTACTCCGGTTCGGTGAGGAGGTCGGGCATGATGCCGCCGCCGTCATAGACCTTGCGCCCGGCGCGCGTCGTGAACTCCGAGATGAGCGAGTCGGGCACCGTATGGACGCTGCCCTGCTGCGAGTGGGAGTAGTCGACGGCCTGGATGCAGCGGCCCGAGGGAATGTAGTACTTCGCCGTTGTGAGCTTCAGCATGGCGTTGTAGCCCAGCGGACGGGTCGACTGCACGAGCCCCTTGCCGAAGCTGCGCTGCCCGACGAGCACCGCACGGTCGAGGTCCTGCAGGGCGCCGGCCACGATCTCCGCGGCCGAGGCCGAATTGCCGTTCACGAGTACGGCCAGGGGAAGGTCGGGCAGGATCGGCTCCGATTCGGTGCGGAAGGCCTGCCGCGACTCCTTCGTGCGGCCCTTCGTGCTCACGACCTCGGTACCCTTCGGGACGAACATCGAGAGGATCTTCACCGCTTCCTGCATGATGCCGCCGCCGTTCGAGCGGTAGTCCAGCACGAGGCCCTTCAGTTCGCCCTCGCGGCGCAGCCGTTCGATGGCCGCGCGCATCTCCTCGTAACACCCCTCGGTGAAGTCGCTGTGGCGGATGTAACCGATGCCGTCGGCTGCCCATCCGACGTAGGGCACGCCCGGAATGGCGATCCGTTCGCGGCGGATCGCGACGGTCTGCCGCGTGCCGTCGAGGTGCTCGACCGTCACCTTCACCGTCGAGCCCGGTTCGCCCTTGAGCCGTTCGGAGACCTGCTCGGTCGTGAAGCCCCTGGCCTCCTTGCCGTCGATGGCGATGATCTTGTCGCCGATCTTGAGCCCGGCCTTGTCGGCGGGGGAGTGCTGGTAGGGTTGTGCGATGCGCACGTAGTCCTCCTTCTGGCGGATGAGCGAGCCGATGCCGCCGTACTTGCCCGTCGTGAGGATTTCGAAATCCTGCATCCCCTCCTCGGGAATGTACTCCGTATAGGGGTCGAGGTCCTCGACCATACCGCGGGCGGCCCCCTCCATCAGGTGGTCGGGGTCTACCTCGTCGACATACTCCAGCGAGAGGGCCCGCATCATGTTGACCGTGATCTCCATGTTGCGCCCCAGTCCGAAGTCGTTTCGTGCGGCGAAGAGCGTGAGGGCTGCCGCCGCGACGAGTGCGCCGCCGACGGCCGCGCCCTTGAATTTACTTTTCATTGCGTCGTTTCATTTGCAGGTACGAGTCCAGCCGGTACTGCACGCGGGCCACGCCGCGGCGGATGCCGTCCAGCTCGATCCATTGTCCGTACTGCGAAACCCTGATCTCGTCCTCCCACAGCAGCAACAGCTTCTGCACGAAGCCGTCGGCGCGGAAGAAGAGTACGCCCTCCTCCTCGCGGCGCAGCGAGAAGCCCGCCGAGCGGAAGGCGTTGACGATCTGCTCGCGGTCGAGTTCCGTGTCGCCTTCGACGCGGCGCACGATGAAGCCGAAGCGGGGGTAGCAGAGCGCCAGCACGACGACCACAACCGGCAGCAGCAGCCCGCGTGTCGTGTGGAACATCACGTAGAAGGTCTCCCGGATGGTGAGCGTCGAGCCCATGGCGCGGTTCAGCGCCATGACGGCCACCAGAAGAACGCACAGGGCGACGAAATATTTTACGGAACGGATCAGATACCTTTTCATGACTGTCTTTTTTGCGGTTGAAACTATGTAGGGTCTGTTGTGATGCGGCGGCAGGACCTCCTGCGGCCTCTATGCCTTGTGTTGCTGCTGTTGCGGGGCGATCCGGCCGACGGCGTCGGCGACCTGCTGCATGAGCCACTTGGGCGTCGACGTGGCGCCGCAGATACCCGCCGACGCGGCGCCGGCGAACCATTGCGGCTCCAGCTCGGCGGCCTCCTCGATGTTGTAGGTCGCGGCGTTGGCGCGGCGGCACACCTCGAAGAGGACCTTGCCGTTCGAGGACTTGCGCCCGCAGACGAAGACCACGACGTCGAAGCGCCGGGCGAAGGCCGCCAGGTGCTCCTCGCGGTTGGCCACCTGCCGGCAGATCGTATCCTCGATCCGCACCTGCGCGGGGTCGGCCGCCCGGCGGCGCATCTCGTCGCACAGCCGCTCGAAGAGGGCGATGCTCTGCGTCGTCTGCGAGAGGAAGTAGACCGGCCGCGTGAAGTCGATGGCGTCGAGGTCCTGTGGCCCCTCGATGACGATCGTCGGGGCGTCGACCTGCCCCGTGAGCCCCACGACCTCGGCGTGCCCCCGCTTGCCGAGGATCACCACCTGTCCGCCGACGGGGCGCATGAGTTCGTGGGCCCGGACGACGCGCGTCTGGAGCCGCGCCACCACCGGACAGGTGGCGTCGATCAGGTCGATGCCCAGCTCGCGGGCCCGCGCATAGGTCGTCGGCGGCTCGCCGTGCGCCCGGATGAAGAGGCGGCATCCCGCCAGGCGGGGCATCTCGTCGTGCGTAACGGTCTGCAGCCCGAGACGTTCGAGGCGCTGCACCTCGATGCGGTTGTGGACGATGTCGCCGAGCGAATAGACCGTGCCGCCTTCCGCGAGGGCCTTCTCGGCCTCCGTGATCGCCCGGACCACGCCGAAGCAGAATCCCGATTTGTCGTCTATTTCGATGCGCACGCCTCCTTGAATTTATCCAGGAACCACACCATCTGTTCGTCGACGGTCATGTGGCTGTTGTCCAGCACGACGGCGTCGTCGGCCTGCCGCAGGGGCGACACGGCGCGGCTCATGTCGGCCTTGTCGCGTTCGCGGACGTTGCGCTCGATCTCCTCGAGCGTCACGTGCTCGCCCTTGGCCGTCAGTTCGTCGTAGCGGCGCCGCGCCCGTACCGCGGGGTCGGCCGTCATGAAGAGCTTGAGCTCGGCGTCGGGGAAGACCACCGTGCCGATGTCGCGCCCGTCCATCACCACGCCGCGGCGGCGGCCCATCTCCTGCTGCATGGCTACGAGCTTGCTCCGCACGGCGGGGATGGCGCTCACGCGGCTCACGCAGTTCGAGACCTCGATGGTGCGGATTTTGCCCTCGACCAGGTCCCCGTTGACGTAGATGTCGCTGGCGCCGCGCTCGGGGTTGAAGCGGAAGGTGATCGAGATGTCGTCGAGCAACCGCACGACGGCCTCCTCGTCGACCATGCCCGAGCGGATGGCGCCGTGTTCGAGGGCGTAGAGCGTCACGGCGCGGTACATGGCGCCCGTGTCGATGAAAATATAACCCAGCCGTGCGGCGATGGCCTTGGCGAAGGTGCTTTTGCCGCAGGACGAGAATCCGTCCACGGCGATGATGATCTTGCGTTTAGTGTCCGACATTGGGGAATATGTCAAAAAATGTGGATAGTATCGTGTAGATGCCGAGGACGCCGATGACGAGTCCTGCGACGTGGTTGATCGTGAGCATGTGGCGGGGCCGGAACTTGCGGCGGAAGAGGTTGACCACGCAGGCCAGCAGGGTCCACCAGGCCGAGGCGCCGCCGAAGAAGCCGACGATGACGAAGACGGCGCGCATGAAGCCTCCGAATCCCGAGTCGGTCATGTCGCCGCTCGAAATCTTGAAGACGGCGAAGAAGGCGAGGATGTAGGGGACGACCATGATGAAGTTGGCGATCGTCAGGCCGAAGATCGAGACGAAATCCTGCCACAGGGAGCTTTTGCCGGCACGGTTGCGGCGGATCTGCGGCACGGGGTTCTGCGAGAAGATGTAGACGCCGACGATGACGACGAAGATGCCGCCGATGACACGCAGCAGGGTGTTGTACTGTTCGATGCGGGTCTGGAGCATCGAGTAGAAGAAGAGCGCCGCCATGGCCATGATGGTGTCGGCGCAGGCCACGCCGATTCCCGAGACGATGCCCGAGCGGCGGCTTTTCGAGAGGGTGCGCTGGATGCAGAGCACCGCCACAGGGCCGACCGTGATCGACGCCGCCACGCCTACGCAGATGCCGCGGAAGAGAACTTCCAGAATGTCGAATGCCATGTTAACCTTGTTGCCGTGCGCCTGTCGTGCGCGGGTGAGTACTCGTGTGTCTTCAGGCAACAAAGATACGAAAAAGCTCCGACTTCCGCGTCGGGGAGAGCAAAAAAAGGGGCGTGTCCGTTCAACCCGAAGGCGGGGATGTTGATAAAAAATCGAAAACTTTTGACACCCGGCATCTCTTTCGCGGCCCGAAATTCGTTACTTTTGTGAAAACAACACTTTCCGACCATGGCCGATACAAAACAATTCGGGCTCGACGTGGAGCTCGGCGACGACGTGGCCCAGGGCCACTATTCGAATCTGGCGATCATATCGCACTCCACTTCGGAGTTCATTCTCGACTTTGCGACCGTGCTGCCGGGCGTGCAGAAGGCCCGCGTGAAGAGCCGCATCATCCTGACGCCCGAACATGCCAAGCGGCTGCTGCGCTCGCTGCAGGAGAACATCGTGCGCTACGAGACCAACGTGGGCAAGATCGTGATTCCCACGCCGCAGGCGGGCTCGGACAACGGGCCCAAGATGGGCCAGGCCTGATCCGCGGGCCGGGGTGCGGCGGGCGGCTGCCGCGGGGCGGACACTTCCGCTCCGGATGGCGGTGCTGTGCGGAGCCCGCATGCCGGGGCTTCGCGTTTTTACGGCCGCATGATGCGGCTCCGGCCCTGCCGGTGGGAGCCGCTGCGACCCGCCGCAGCCTTGTCCGGTCCGGCCCCGGACTGAAAAGCCTCCTGCACCCGGTGCCGGCAGCCATGACATGAAAAAACCGTTCGAAACTGATTCGGACGGTTTTTTTCGTCTGTGTGTCCGCGTTCCGGCGGCATGGCCCTGCGGCCTACAACGCCTCGGCGACGACGTAGGTGCTGCCGCCGATGAAGATCATGTCCTCGGCCGAGGCCAGCTCGCGGGCGCGCGCCACGGCGGCCTTCACCTCCTCGACCGTCTCGCCCTGCAGACCATAGATTGCCGCCTTGGCCGTCAGCTCGGCAGCCGGCAGGGCGCGGTCGCTGTGCGCCTGCGTGAAGATGTAGTGCGCGTCGTGGGGCAGCAGGGGCAGGATGTGCGCCAGGTCCTTGTCGCGCACGAAGCCCATGACGCAGTAGAGCGCGCGGTGGGGCGTGGCCTTCAGCTGCTCGGCGACGTAGGCGATGCCGTGGGCGTTGTGGCCCGTGTCGCAGACGGCGAGCGGCTCGCGGCCGAGCGTCTGCCAGCGTCCCATGAGCGAGGTGTTGGCTGCGGCGCAGCGCACCCCTTCGATGTAGGCGCGGCGCGAGATGGTCAGCGGCGTCTCCTCGTGCAGGAAGTCCACGGCGGCCGAGGCCGTGATGATGTTCCGCGCCTGATAGTTGCCCTGCAGGTCCAGCGTCAGGTCGAAGCGGTGCCCGTCGCGCGTGCGGCGCAGGGTGAAGCGCTGCCCGTCGCCCTCCATGTGCTGCTCCTCGCACGTGAAGAGCTGCTCGGCATAAATCACCTTCGACTTGTTGGCCGCGGCGGCCTGCTCGATGACGCCGTTGTAGCGCACGTCGCTCTCGCCGACGACCACCGGAATGCTCTTCTTGATGATGCCGGCCTTCTCGGCGGCGATTTTCTGGAGCGTGTCGCCCAACAGGGCCGTGTGCTCCAGCCCGATGTTGGTGATGACGCTCAGTATCGGCACGATGATGTTCGTGGCGTCGAGCCGTCCGCCCAGCCCCGTCTCGATGACGGCCACCTCGACGTCGCTCTGCGCGAAGTAGTCGAAGGCCATCGCGGCCGTCATCTCGAAGAACGAGAGTTCGAGGTCGACCATCTTGTCGTGGTGCTTGTCGACGAAGTTGACGACCTTCTGCTTGGGAATCATCTCGCCGTCGACGCGGATGCGCTCGCGGAAATCCTGCAGGTGGGGCGAGGTGAAGAGCCCCGTGCGGTATCCGGCCTGCTGGAGCACCGAGGCGATGATGTGCGACACGGACCCCTTGCCGTTCGTTCCGGCGACGTGGATCGTGAAGAAGTTGCGCTGCGGATTGCCCAGGTGGCGGCAGAACGCGGCGATGCGCTCCAATCCCGGCTTGTAGGCCGTCGTGCCCTTGGTTTCGAAGACGGGCAGCGACTGGAAGAGGAATTCGAGGGTTTGGTTGTAATTCATATCGGGATGCGGATTGTTTGTATTACGGTACGAGGTAATTCCGCCGTTTGACACGGTAGGCAACGAAGTAGAGCACCGAGAGCAACGTCACATACTGTGCGATGCGGCCCAGGTAGTCGCCGTAGCGGGTGTAGAAGGTCTGTGCGGAGCAGAGCGGCACGCGTGCCGTGATGACGCCGCGCTCCTCCCAGCCGAGGGTCTCGCCCACGTCGCCGCGCGGGGAGATGAAGCCCGAGCGGCCCGTGTTGGCCGAGCGGGCGATGGCGCGACGGTGCTCGATGGCGCGCAGGCGCGAAATCGAGAAGAGGTGGCGGTATCCGGGCGTGTCGCCCCACCAGCCGTCGTTCGAGACGATGGCCATGAACTGTGCGCCGCGGCGCACGAAGTCGCCGAAGAAGTCGCCGTAGAGCCCCTCGTAGCAGATTGCCGGGCCCATGCGCACGCCGCCGTGCTCGAAGGCCGTGCCGTGCTGTCCCATGCCGATTTGCCCCACGACGCCGCCGAGGTCGATGACGAGGAACTGCATGAGGTCGAAGACAATCGTCGGGGTGTTCTCCACGCCGATGACCAGCTTGCCCTTGTGGTGAATCTGGGTCTGTCCGGCGGAGTCGAGCCCCACGGCTGAGTTGAAGTTGTCGTAGCGTGCCGGGCTGAAGGGGATGCTGCGGGCCGTGCGGGGATAGACGCCGCCGGTGTAGAGCACGCGCGTGCCGGCTCCGGTGACGAGCAGGGCGCCGGGATGCGTGGCGCGGAGCGTGTCGCGCAGCTCCTGCCAGAAGGCGCCCGGTGCGGTGTCGCCGGGCTGCTCCGTGAGCCCCGGCTCCCAGTAGTAGCCCGGTACGGCGGTCTCGGGCAGGAGGATGAAGTCGGCGTTGGACGGCACCTGCGCCAACAGGTCGGCGATGTTGCGCTCCTGCAGCGCCTCGTCGTCGTGGAACTTGTCGTAGCAGTCGACGTTGGGCTGGATGACGCTGACGGTGACGCTCCCCTCGTCGGGGTCGTTCCACGACCGCCCGATGACGAGCGAGCCGATGACGGGCAGCAGCAGGGCTGCGGCGGCCGAGACCCAGCGCCGGAGGTTGCGGCGCTGCTGCCACGCCTCGAAAAAGAGGATGTTGCAGACGAGCACCCAGAGCGAGCCGCCGAAGACGCCGGTATATTCATACCACTGCACGGCCCACACGTCGTGCGAGAATCCGTTGCCGAGGATGAGCCACGGCCACGAAAATTCGCCTGTCGTGTACCAGTATTCGGTCATAATCCATGCCGCGACAAGCGTCGTGTAGGCCAACGGCTTGGGCGCGCGCTTGGAGACGGTATGGAAGAGCATGAAGGCGATCAGGTTGAGGAAGGTCGAGGCGAGGGTCGCCGCGACGGGTCCCACGGGCGTGGCGTACCATATCCACCAGACGGTGGCGGCGTTCCAGAGTACGAACGTGAGGGTTGCCCAGCCGAACATGCCCCACCAGGCGCGGCGCGAGGCGTTGTAGGAGGCGCTCACCCACAGCAGCGGGACAAACGCCGCGGGCAGGGTGAATCCCGTCAGACCGAGCCAGCCCGGAACGAGCAGGAGCGCCGAAAGAAGTACCGCCGCGAATCTTCGAGACATTGGGTGAGATTTTACGCCGACAAAAGTACGCAAACGGGGGCATATTTCAAAATAATTCCTACTTTTGTACAAAACACTTACAAACCCGTTCACAATGAAGAAATTTACGCTTTTATGCGGGTGCGTCCTGGCCGCCCTGCTGCTTGCCGCATGCGGCGCCCCCGAGGGATATTCGGTGCGTGACGGGGTGATCGTCTTCGACGAACCCGCCCGCGAACCCGGACAGCAGTCGGTGCTGGGCCTCCGCTGTGCGCCGATTGACACCGTCCGGGTGGGATTTGTCGGGCTGGGCATGCGCGGCCCGGGGGCCGTGGAGCGCTTCACACACCTCGACGGTGTGGAAATCAAGGCGCTGTGCGACCTCTATCCCGAGCGCGTGGCCTCCGCACAGGAGATTCTCGCGCGGCGCGGCCTGCCCGAGGCGGCCGCCTACAGCGGCGAGGAGGGGTGGAAGGAGCTCTGCCGCCGCGACGACATCGACCTGGTCTACATCGCCACGCCGTGGCAGCTGCACACCCCGATGGCGGTCTACGCCATGGAGCAGGGCAAGCACGTGGCCCTCGAGGTCCCCGCGGCGATGACGCTCGAGGAGTGCTGGCAGCTGGTCAACACGGCCGAGCGGACGCAGCGCCACTGCATGATGCTCGAAAACTGCGTCTACGACTTCTTTGAGTTGACGACGCTCAACATGGCCCAGCAGGGCCTTTTCGGGGAGATTCTCCACGTCGAGGGCTCCTACATCCACAACCTGGAGGAGTTCTGGGACTACTATCAGGGCAACTGGCGTCTGGATTTCAACCAGAAGAACCGCGGCGACGTCTACGCCACGCACGGGCTCGGCCCCGCCTGCCAGCTGCTGAACATCCACCGCGGCGATCGGATGACCTACCTCGTGGCGATGGACACGAAGTCGGTCAACGGGCTGAAGCTCGCGCGCGAGAAGATGGGCGCCGAGACCTTTGCCAACGCCGACCATACGCTCACGCTCATCAAGACCGAGCAGGGGCGCACGATCCACCTTCAGCACAACGTCTACACGCCGCGGCCCTACAGCCGCATGTACCAGCTGACCGGTACGGAGGGCTTCGCCAACAAGTACCCCGTCGAGGGGTATGCGTTCCGGCCCGAGCAGCTGGCCGGCAGCGGCATTCCGGACCACGAGAACCTCTCGGCACACGGTTTTGTGCCCGAGGAGGTGAAGGCGCAGTTGATGGCCCGTTACAAGCATCCGATCCTGCTGGAGGTCGAGGAGAAGGCCCGCGAGGTGGGCGGTCATGGCGGCATGGACTTCATCATGGACTACCGGCTGGTCTACTGCCTGCACCACGGCCTGCCGCTTGACCAGGATGTCTACGACGCGGCCGAATGGTCGTGCATCGGGGCCCTGACGCGCATGTCGCTCGAGCACAACAGCGCTCCGGTGGCCGTCCCGGACTTCACGCGCGGCGACTGGGCGAAGATCGACGGCTGCCGCCACGCCATGGTGACCGACTGACGCCCGGCCGTGTCCGGTATTTGTCGGATGCGTGGGGACGATGGATCCCGCGGCGGCATGGAACCGGAGAGAAAATAATAAATGGAAGCGGAATCTCCGTCGGGAGTCCGCTTCCTGCTTTTTTTTGAGCGTTTCGCAGTCGGGATCCTTGTTGCCCGCATACGTCGGAGATGCCGGTTGGACGTCGGGCAGCTCGGACTGGGTGCGGATTTTTGCGCGGCCGGGACAATGGTTTCGAGAAAAGGAATTATCTTTGCACTTACTCACGTGTAATGTCGGAGGCGGAATGAAACGGAAACGGGTGTCCTTGTTCGATCTCTTGTCGGTGGCGGCGACAGGCCTGCTGCTCGGCGCGGCCCTGCTGTGTCGTTACGCGTCGGATGTTTCGCCGGAGACAGGCCGCTTCTGGGCGCTGCTGGCCCTTGCCATGCCGGGTGTGCTGCTGCTGAACCTTGCCGCGCTGCTCTATTGGCTGCTGCGGCGCCGCTGGTTTGTCTGCCTGCTGCCGCTCGCGGCGCTCGGCTGGAATGGCGGCTACGTCTCGGCCATGGTGCAGCCGCCCCGGCTGAAAAACTCACCGGAGCGTGCCGACCTGCGCGTGGCGACGCTCAATGCCTTCAATTTCGATCTGGGCGAATCCCGCTACCAAACGGCGCAGTCCGTTGCCGAAATGATGGACCGGGAACAGGTCGACGTCCTCTGCGTGCAGGAGTTCCCGGTCTTTGCGGACACTCCCGTAGACAGCCTGCTCAACTTTTTTACTCCGCATTTCCCTTATTGCGTGCAGGATGGCTGGGAGGCTATCTTGAGCCGTTATCCGATCGTGGCGTCCCGCTATGCGCGCTATGCTGATTCCTGGAATGCCTATCTTTGGACCGATCTTGCGGTTGGCGACGATACGGTGCGGGTTATTTCTGTGCACCTGCAGACCACGGGCATCGCGGCACAGCGGGCCCGATACCGGAAGGATCACAACCGGGAGGCGCCTGTCGAGAAACTGCTCGGCGAGGTGGAGCGCAACAGCCGTATCCGGGCCCGGCAGGTGCAGGAGATCCACGCGCTGATCGACTCGGTCCGCGGTCCGCTTGTTCTGGCCGGGGACTTCAACGATACCCCCTCGTCGTATGCCTACCGTCAGATCGCCCGCCGCCTGCGGGACGGGTTCCGGGCGGCCGGTCACGGCTATGGCAGTACGTTCCGTCCTTTGGGCGGCGTGCTGCGCATCGACTATATCTTCTGCAACGACTTCCTGCGCTGTGTCGACTACCGCACCCTGCCCGATGCGGTCAGCGACCACCGGGCCGTCATCGCCGATTTCGAGTTCCGCCGGTAGTCAAATCTTCTCTTGCGGAGAGCTCCGACCCTGTCGCGAGCGTGTTGCCGCCGGTATATGGTCTCCGGCTCATGGCGTCTCCGGCTCTTCGGGGCAAATTCCCTCTTTGGTAAACCGGATGCAAAAACCGTCGTTGATAGCGATTATCCTGAGGACCTCTCGGTGGCCGTATGTCCCGATTCGGGAGGGGTCGGGGGCCCCGAAATCATAGTCTAAATCGAGTAGCAGCGGGTATTGTTTGTCGTTTATCACGGCATACCGGTTCGAGGCCTTTGCCCAGTCGATGTAATCCCGGCCGGTGTTCACGAAGAGTTCGTAGACGCCGTTTCCCTTCCGGTATAAGGTCATGGAGAACTTGAGCTCCGCCGATTGCAGCCTGCGCTCGATATAGTCGTTGATCTCCGCCTCCACCTCGTCGGGGGACACGTAAAGAATCTTGTCGTCGCTCTTGCCCCTTGCCGGGCCGGTGCAGACGACGAGGGCCAGCAGGATTGAAAGGATTTTCTTCATCGGTCGAGTTGTTTTTGCCGTGCGTTGCCACCTCGATTATTAAATGGTGTGTCTTTTTTCGCGTCTGTCCGGGCCGATTCAGCGGCCGATCAGGCGGGGAAACCGCGCGGAACGAATCTTTGCCGAGGGGATTCTCCCGAAGACAGGATAAAGATACGACAGATGAGGCGTAAAGGCAAGCACTCGCGGTCTTTTTTCCGCGGCGGGTATCCGGACGGCAGGTGACGGATGGGGCGAATCCCGCCCGCGCCCCTTGCCGCATACGAAAAAGAGGTCGCATCCTGCGATGCAACCTCCTGATTTTCGAGCCGAAACCGAGATTTGAACTCGGGACCCCTTCATTACGAGTGAAGTGCTCTACCGCTGAGCTATTTCGGCCTGGGAAGACTTCCTGTCTCCTTTCGGACTGCAAATATCTGAAAAAATTTCTTTTCCTGCAACAATTTTGCAAAAAATCTCTCATTTCTTCTTATCTTCGCGTTTGAAATAATCCCATACTCTTGAATTTACGATGATTACTTTTTTGGTGTGCCTGGCCCTGCTGGTGGGGGCATATTTCATTTATGGCCGTTATCTGGAGCGGCTCGTGGGGGTTGACCCGGCGGCTGAGACGCCCTGCCGGAAGCTCTATGACGGTGTGGATTACGTGCCGCTGCCGCGCTGGCGCATATTCCTCATCCAGTTGCTCAACATCGCCGGCCTGGGCCCGATTTTCGGTGCCGTGCTCGGTGCCGCCTACGGTCCCGTGGCCTTCCTGTGGATTACCTTCGGAGGCATCTTCATGGGCGCGATGCACGACTTTGTCGCGGGTGTCATCTCCCTGCGGCACGACGGTGCAAGCCTTCCCGAGACGGCCGGCCATTACCTCGGCCGCGGACCCAAACTCTTCATGCGCCTCTTTTCGGTGGGCCTCATGGCGCTCGTCGGGGCGGTCTTCCTCTCGCAGCCCGCATCGCTGATTGTCAACCGGCTCGACATCCCGGTGCTGGAGGGGATTGCCTTTGGCGATTTCTCCTGGCTGATGCTCATCGTGCTGGGCGTGATTCTGCTCTACTATGTGGCGGCCACGCTGCTGCCCGTCGACAAAATCATCGGGCGCATCTATCCGGTGTTCGGTGTCGCGCTGCTCTTCATGGCGCTGGGCGTGCTCTTCGTCCTGCTCTTCAGCGGCCGCTATACCATTCCCGAGTTCACGTCGTTCGAGAACTGCCTGACCGACGCCCGTGAGTTCCCGATTGTGCCGATGCTCTTCACGACGATTGCCTGCGGTGCCATCTCGGGCTTCCATGCCACGCAGTCGCCCCTGATGGCCCGCTGCATGCGCAGCGAGGGCGAGAGCCGCTCGGTCTTCTACGGCGCGATGATTTCCGAGTCGATCGTCGCCCTGATCTGGGCCGCCATCGGCATGTCGTTCTGGGGTGATGTCGCCGGGCTGAATGCCGCCATCGCCGAGCACGGCGGGCAGGCGGCCATCCTCATCGACCTGATTGCCCGCGAAACGCTCGGTCCCGTGCTGGCCGCCTTCGTCATCTTCGGCGTCGTGGCCTGCGCCATCACCTCCGGCGATACGGCCTTCCGCTCGGCGCGCCTGATCGTCGCCGACTTCCTCGGTGTCGAGCAGCGCTCGCTGCGCAAGCGCATCTGGATCAGTCTGCCGCTCTTCGCCGCGGGGCTTCTCATCATCTTCGCCCTGCCGTTCCAGGTCATGTGGAGCTACTTCGCCTGGATGAACCAGACGCTGGCCGTCGTGACGCTTTGGATGATTGTCGTCTACTTCGCGCGTCGCCGCCGCGGGGTGGTCGTAGGGCTGATTCCCGCCCTTATCATGACTTACGTCTGTGCCAGCTACATCTTCGTCTCGCCGCTCATGTTCGGCATGCACAACCGCGTGGCGGCCTATGTGCTGGGCGGTGTGCTGACGCTGGCCATGCTCGTGTGGATTATCATCAAAGTGCGCCGCGACCATGCAAAAGGCATCGCTTAACCCGACTCCCGACCAGACCTTCGAGGTCATCGGCGAGGGCCCCTACGATTTCGTCCGGGTGCTGCGCCACAGCCGGGAGCTGCAGCAGTCCGGCGATGTGGAGGGGGCCTGCAACGAACGTTTCAAGGCCTTCCAGCGGCTGGCGGAGCTGATTCCCGAGCAGGAGGAGGTGATTCTCGAGTGGAACCACCGCAATTCGCGCGCGGCGCTCGAGCTGATCGAGGCTTCGGCCATCGACCACTTCCTGATCAACGACTTCGAGATGTCGGCGGCGCTGCTGGAGATGCTGCTGGAACTCGACCCCGAAGACCACCTCGAAGGGAGTGAGCTGCTGGCGTTCGACTACCTGGCCATGGACGAGCAGGAGCTCTTCGACGAGGTCATCAACGACATTTCGGACAAGAGCGCCAGCCGCGAACTGCTGCTGTTGTGGTCGGCCTACCGGCGCGACGGCCGCCTGCCGCAGGGCGAGCTGAAACGCTTCCGCACGCGCTTCGCCCCCTACTTCGCCGAATTTACGGCGGCGGAGCACCCGGCCGACGACGTGTACCTGCGCGATATCGAGAGCGAGCGCCCCTCCGTGGCGGCGCAGGCCCGCGAGTTGTGGCTGCGGACCGAGAATCTCTGGGTTCTGTGGCCCGGCTTTATCGATGCGCTCCGGGCGTCGCGCTGACCGGCCATTCCGATCCGAATCGAAACCTCTTAAAACCAAGATAACCATGAAACCTTCCCTCTTTCTGGCGGCATTGCCCTCGGCGGCACTGTTGCACGGTTGCGGCGAGCCGGCTGCTCCGGCTCCGCAGCGGCCGAACATCATCTTTATTTATGCCGACGACCTGGGCATCGGCGACTTGAGCTGCTACGGCGCGACGAAAATCTCGACGCCCAACATCGACCGGCTGGCTGCGCAGGGGCAGCGCTTCACCAACGCCTATGCGACCTCGGCCACGAGTACGCCGTCGCGTTTCGGCCTGCTGACGGGCATGTATCCGTGGCGGCAGGAGAATACGGGTATCGCCCCGGGCAACTCGGAGCTGATCATCGACACGGCCTGCTACACGTTGGCGGACGCCCTGCACGGTGAGGGCTATGCCACGGGTGCCGTGGGCAAGTGGCATCTCGGCCTCGGCCCTGCGGGCGGCACGGACTTCAATGCGGAGATTCGCCCCGGAGCCCGCGACATCGGCTTCGACTACGAGTTCCTGATCCCTGCGACGGTCGACCGCGTGCCGTGCGTCTTCGTCGAGGACGGACATGTCGTGGGGCTGGACCCTGCCGACCCGATCACGGTGAGCTACACGCACAAGGTGGGTGACTGGCCCACGGGCGAGGAGAACCCCGAACTGGTGACGCTCAAGCCGAGCCAGGGTCACAACAACACGATCATCAACGGCATCCCGCGCATCGGCTGGATGACGGGAGGCCGTGCCGCGCTGTGGGTCGACGAGAACATCGCCGACACGATCACGGCGAAGGCCACGCGCTTCATCGCAAGCCACCGCGACGAGCCCTTCTTCCTCTACATGGGTACTCAGGACGTACATGTGCCGCGCGTGCCGCATCCGCGTTTTGCGGGCAAGAGCGGACTGGGGACCCGGGGCGACGTGATCCTGCAACTCGACTGGACAATCGGCGAGGTGATGCGCACGCTCGACAGCCTCGGCATTGCCGACAATACGCTGCTGATTTTCACGTCGGACAACGGGGCGGTCATCGACGACGGCTATCAGGATCAGGCGCTCGAACTGCTCAACGGCCATACGCCGATGGGTATCTACCGCGGCGGCAAGTACAGCCTCTACGAGGCCGGCACGCGCGTGCCGTTCATCGTGCGGTGGCCGGCGCGCGTCCGTCCGGGCGAGCAGCCGGCGCTCTTCTCGCAGATCGACGTCTACCGCTCGCTGGCGGCGCTCACGGGAGCCGAAGTACCGGCCGGGGCCGCACCCGACAGCCGCGACTGCCTGCCGGTGCTGCTGGGCGAGTCGCATGAGGACCGCGAGTATGTCGTGCAGCAGAACCTGAACAATACGCTGGCGATCATCTCCGGCAACTGGAAATACTTTGAGCCGAGCGACGGCCCGGCGCTCGAGTACTGGACGAAGATGGAGCTGGGCAATGCTCCGGAGCCGCAGCTGTACGACCTCTCGACGGACCCGTGTGAGCTGAACGACGTGGCGGCGGAGCATCCCGATGTCGTGAAGTCGTTGTCGGCGCAGCTTGCCGGTGTGCGCGGTGCGCTCCGCCCGGCGAACCGGTAGGTCGCTCTTGGCATAAAACCGGCAGCCCGTCTCTTCGCAGAGACGGGCTGCTGTCGTGTGTGCGGGATGTTTGTCCGTAGTTTGCGTTGCTGCAAAAAAATTCGGGCTGCGCATGAACGGAATTCGGACGGATTTTTTAATTTTGCATACCGCTACCCGAATCGAACCTAACGACATACCGACCTTATGAAAATCGTTTTCAGTATCGAATACCGCACCCGCTGGGGCGAACGGCTCGTCCTGCGCCTCGGACGGCGTCGTCTCGAAATGCAGTATGCCGACACCGGCATCTGGACCGCCGTGCTGCCGAAGACCGATCCGGCGGAGCCGCTCGAGTACCGCTACGAGGTGGAGGCCGACGGCGCATGCCGCCGCCGCGAATGGAGCATGCACCGGTTGCAGCTGCCCGAAGGCAAGGCGCCCGCAACGCTGCGGCTGCGCGACCGCTGGCTCGACATGCCGTCCGATGCGCCGTTCCACTCCTCGGTCTTCACGCAGGGTATCTTCGGCCGCAAAGGCACCGACGAAGGCCCGAAAGCGGCACGGAAAAGCCGCCGCGGCAACATCGCGATCCGCACCGTGCAGGCGCAGCTGCGGCCCGACGAGGTGCTGGCCATCGCGGGCAGCGGCCGCGAACTGGGCGACTGGCAGCGTGTCCTGCCGATGGACGACGCCGAATTTCCCGCATGGACGCTCCCGCTCACCGTCACGCGCGGCTTCGAATACAAGTTCCTGATCGCCGACCGGCGGACCCTCGCCCCGATCATCTGGGAGGAGGGCCCGAACCGCACGTGGAAGACGCTTCCGGCGCAGGACGAGGCCGTCATCGACTCGACGCCCGTCCCGCAGTTCCCCGAGCGGCACTGGCGCGGCGCCGGCACGGCCATCCCGGTCTTCTCGCTCCGTTCGGAAAAGGGATTCGGCGTCGGCGAGTTCCCCGACCTCAAGCTGCTTGTCGACTGGGCCGCCGCCACGGGGCAGCGCATCCTGCAGCTGCTGCCGGTCAACGACACGACGATGACGGGCACGTGGGAGGACTCCTACCCCTACAACGCCAACTCGACCTTCGCGCTGCACCCGCAGTTCCTCCGCCTGACGGAGGCCGGGGTCGAGGAGGACGACGAATACCGCCGCCTGCGCGACGAGCTGAACGCCCTGCCGGAGGTCGACTACGAACGGGTCAACCACTCGAAGCTGGAACTGCTGCGCAAGGCCTTCGCACGCCACGGCACCCGCACGGCCGCACGCCGCGACTACAAGGAGTTCATGGAGGCCAACCGCGAGTGGCTGCTGCCCTACGCGGCATTCCGCACGCTGCGCGACGACTACGGCACGGCCGACTTCTCGCGCTGGGGCGGTTACGCCCGTTACGACCGGCAGAAGGTTGAGGCGTACTGTCTCGACCGGCGCAACGACGTGGCCTTCCACTGCTACGTGCAGTACCACCTGCACCTCCAGCTTTCGGAGGTGCGCCGCTACGCCCACAGCCGCGGCGTCGTGCTGAAGGGCGACTTGCCGATCGGTATCAGCCGCACGAGCGCCGACGCCTGGCAGTCGCCGCGCCTGTTCCACATGGATTCGCAGGCCGGGGCTCCGCCCGATGCCTTCTCGGCCGTGGGGCAGAACTGGGGTTTCCCGACCTACAACTGGGAGCGCATGGCGCAGGATGACTACGCCTGGTGGCGTGCCCGCCTGAAGAAGATGTCGGAGTATTTCGACGCTTACCGCATCGACCACATCCTCGGCTTCTTCCGCATCTGGGAGATTCCCGCCGACGCCGTGCACGGGCTGCTGGGGCACTTCAACCCCGCAATGCCCTATTCGGCCGAGGAGCTGCGCAGCGTCGGGTTCGACATGAGCGACGGACGCTACACGACGCCGCGCACGGACGACTGGATTCTCGACTCCTTCTTCGGCGACCTGGCCGGCGAGGTGCGCACCAAATGCCTGCGCGACGGACGGCTCATCCCCGCCTGCGCCACGCAGCGCAGGGTGGCGGAGCGCTTCCCCGGGGATGACGACCGCTCGAAACGCCTGCGCGAGGGCCTTATGGCGTTGCTCGACGACGTGCTTTTCGTCGAGGACCCGCGCCGCAAGGGGTGCTATCATCCCCGCATCGCGGCCCAGTCGACCTGCGCCTTCCGGCTGCTGGCCGACTGGCAGCAGGAGACCTTCAACCGCCTGCACGACGACTTTTTCTACCGCCGTCACGACCGCTTCTGGCAGGAGTCGGCGCTGCGCAAGCTGCCGATGCTGCTCACGGCCACCGACATGCTCTCCTGCGGCGAGGACCTCGGCATGATCCCCGACTGCGTGCCCGAGACGATGCACATGCTGCAGATTCTCTCGCTCGAAATCCAGCGCATGCCCAAGTCGCCGGCCGATACCTTCGCCGACCCGGCCCGCTATCCCTACCTCTCGGTCTGCACCACCTCGACGCACGACATGAACCCGCTGCGCGCCTGGTGGGAGGAGGACCGCACCGTCACGGCGCGCTTCTACCGCGAGGTGCTGCACGGCGAGGGCGACGTGCCCTGGTTCTGCGAGCCGTGGATATGCCGCCGCATCGTCGAGATGCACCTCTCGTCGCCGTCGATGTTCACGATCCTGCCCCTGCAGGACTGGCTCTCGATGGACGGCACGCTGCGTTACCGCATGCCCGACAAGGAGCGCATCAACGTCCCGGCCATCCCGCGCTACTACTGGCGCTACCGCATGCACCTGTCGCTCGAGCAGCTGCTCGGCGAGGTGGATTTCAATACGACGCTCCGTGACATGATCGCCGTCAGCGGCCGCCGCTGATCCGTCCGCAAGCAAAAATGAAAAGAGACGGCCTCCCGTGGAAGGGAGGCCGTCTCTTTTCGTTTTTGCACAGGCCGACTGCGGCCCGCGGGGTCGCTACCTGCCGCCTTCGAGCCAGCGGAGAAAATCCTCGACGCGCGAACGGCTTACGACCAGCTCGAAGTCGGGGCGCGGCCGGGCGATGACCTTGAGCCGGTTGCCGAGGTACTTCACGACGCTGGAGATCGCCTGCATCGAGATGATGCAGTTGCGCGAGATGCGGAAGAAACTCCGCTCGTCGAGCTCCTCGGAGAGGATGTCGAGCGAGAGGTCCATCACGTAGCGGTTGTTGTCGCAGGTCACCAGGTAGGTGTTCTTCTCCTCGGAGTAGAAATAGGCGATGTCGGCGGTCCGCACCGGCACGATCCGGTCGTTGAAGCGCACGACGTAGCGCTGCTTGTATTCGCGGGGCGTGCGGAGTGCCGACAGCAGCCGCTCGGCGTCGATACCCGCATCGCGCTGCCGGCACCGTTCCACGGCCCGTTTCAGCGCCGCGGGGTCGATCGGCTTGAGCAGGTAGTCGATGCTGTTGACCTCGAAGGCCCGCACGGCATAGCTGTCGTAGGCCGTGGTCATGATGACGCGGGCCGTGACGTCGACCTGCCGGAAGATTTCGAAGCACTCCCCGTCGGAGAGCTCCACGTCCATGAAGATCACGTCGGCCTCGTTGCCGGGCGTGCGGAGCCACTCCACCGTATCGCGCACCGAGCCGGTCATACCGACGATCCGCAGGTCGGGGTAGTGCTGCGTGAGCGTCCGCGCCAGGCTCTGCTGCGCCATGATTTCGTCCTCTACGATCAATACTTTCATGGATGTACTATAACAAAGGTAAGGTTACACGGTATTCCTCCCCGGTGCGGACGATGCCGATCGGGAGGTTCGCCAGGTCGAGGTACTGCTGGCGGATGTAGGTCAGCCCCACGTGTGTGGAGGAGGCCGTGGGCGAGAGCCTCGGCCGCAGGTTGTTGGTCACCGTCACCGAGTCGGCCGTCGCCGTGATGCGGATCACGAGCGGCGAGGAGGCCTCCACGACGTTGTGCTTGATGGCGTTCTCGATGAGCAGCTGCACCGAGCAGGGGACGATGTTGCGCGTCAGCGCCCCGTCGGCGATGTCGGTTTCCACGCGGAACCCGTCGGGGAAGCGGACCTGCAGCAGTTCGACGTACTTCGCCACGAAATCCATCTCCTCCTTCAGGTGCACGAGCGTCTCCTCCTCGTTGCGGAGCATGTAGCGGTAGACGCCCGCCAGCTTGTGGATGTAGTCGCTGGCCTGTTCGGTGCGCTGCTCGCAGACCAGGCAGTCGAGGATGTTGAGCGAATTGAAGAGGAAGTGGGGGTTGAGCTGCTGCTTGAGCTTCATGTAGAGGAACTGCGCCTGGTGGGTCCTGCCGCGTTCGGTCCGCAGCACGGAGCGGGCGACGAGGGCGTAGTCGACCATGAAAATCACCGAATAGAGGGTCGCCTCGACCAGCAGCGTGAGAATCGACAGCTGGAGAAATTCGCGCCATGAAAAGGTGCGGTCGAAATCGAACGGCAGGCGGAACCCCGCAATGAGTGTCACGGCAACGGTGGTCAGCACGACAAACACCGACAGCTCCAGCCCCCTGGCGAAGACCGGGCGTTCGCCGTGGCGGCGCATGTAGCGCACGAAGATGATGTTGACGCAGAGCAGGACGATCAGCGCCACGGAGTTCGAGCCGAGCAGGTCGGCCATTTGGTAGAGGCGGTCGGCCGAGAACGACGGCGTGGCGAAGAGCTCGACATAGGCCAGCCGCAGCGCGAAGATCACCCCCACGGCGAGCAGCATGAGCCCGATGCGGGGGTTCCAGCTTGCGGGACGCGGCGTGTCGTCGCCCCGGCGGAAGATGCGGGTGAACCACACGAGGCCCCAGCCGAGGAGTTCGGTCGTGAGGAAGGTCGAGACGGCGTGCACGGCGAGGGGCGAGCGGATGATCCGTTCGATCAGTTCGGCGCCTTCCGTGCCGAGCAGGTAGCCGATCACGTTGACGATGATGACGCTCGAAGCGGTGAATTCGACGTTCAACCCCCGCTTGAGGCAGATGAGCACGATCAGCACGATGGTGAGCAGCGTCAGGACCAGTTCGTCGTTGACCCCGGCGATGCGGCACAGCAGCGCCACCGCCGCGTGCAGTACGGCGAACAGGTGGATGATTCCCGAGACCTTGAGTGAGCGCATAAAAACCGGTCCTGCTGCCCGAATGCAGCATTTTGACCTCAATAAAGGTAGCTATTTCCGACGAAAAAAACAAATCGGAGCCCCAAACCGCTCGTCGGAAAAATCCCGCCGTTCGTCGTGCCGGTTGTTCCGTTCGTCGCCCGGAGGTTCCGTCCGGAGGATATTTTATTAAAATTTGTATGACCTAAAAACCAACCTGAAACCCGAATGAACAAGCCCAAACTCTCCTTTTGGCAGATTTGGAACCTCAGCTTCGGCTTCCTCGGCGTACAGATCGGATATTCGCTCCAGAACTCCAACACGTCGAGCATTTTCGAATCGCTGGGGGCCGATGTCAGCCATCTCAGCTACTTCTGGCTTGCGGCGCCGCTCGCCGGCATGATCGTCCAGCCGATCATCGGACTCTTCTCCGACGGCACGTGGACCCGCCTGGGCCGCCGCATTCCCTACATTCTCGGCGGATCGATCATCTCGACGCTGGCGCTGGCGCTCATGCCCAACTGCCCGCGGCTGCTGGCCTTCGCCCCGCTGGCCATGGGGGCCTTCATCCTGCTCTTCATGGACCTCTCGTTCAACGTCACGATGCAGCCCTTCCGGGCGCTGGTGGCCGACATGCTCGATGATTCGCAGAAGACGCAGGGATATGTCGTGCAGACCTTCCTGATCAACCTTGGCGCCGTCATCGGGGCCATTCTGCCGCTGCTCATGACGCAGCTCGGCGTCTCGGACGAGGTCGTGCCGGGCGAGGTGCCCGCGCACATCGCCTACTCCTATTATATAGGCGGTGCGATCCTGCTGCTCACGGTCCTCGTCACCGCGTTCAGGACGCGCGAATACCCGCCCGAGGAGTTCGCCCGCTACAACGACATCCGCAGGGAGGGTAACACCCCGCGTCCGGGCTTCATGACGCTGCTGCGCAACGTGCCGCAGGCGATGGTGCGGCTGGGCGTCACGCAGTTCTTCTCGTGGGCGGCGCTCTTCCTCATGTGGACCTACCTCAAACCCGCCATCACGGGCGTTGTGACCGACCATGCCACGGGGGCCGTGCTCTCCGACGGCGCCACGCAGACGTGGGTCGGCGTGCTGAACGGCACCTATCCGATTCCGGCCTGCATCGCGGCGCTCTTCCTCGGGCGTATCGCCGCACGCTGGGGCAACAAGCCCGTCTATGCCGTCTGCCTGCTGGCCGGTGCCGCGGGCTTCGCCGGGCTGTGCCTGCTGCGCAACCAGTATGCACTGATGCTTCCGATGGTGGGTATCGGCATCGCCTGGGCCGGCATCCTCGCCATGCCCTACGCCATCCTCTCGCGCGCCGTCGAGCCGCGCCACATGGGGGTCTACATGGGCATCTTCAACTTCACGATCACCATTCCGCAGATCGTCATCGGCCTCACGGGCGGCGCCATCGTCAAGTACTGCTTCGACAGCGAGGCGGTCTGGATGCTGGCCCTGGCCGGACTCTTCATGCTGTTGGCCGCACTCTCCGTGGGCTTCGTCCGCGAGGAGCACGCCCGATAGCCATTCCGTAAGAAACCTATTTACAAACCAACCAAAATTCCTATGAAAAAACTTTTGACTATGTGTGTGGGCATCTTGCTGGCCAGCTTGATTACCCCCCCCCTCACGTTGGCGCAAAACGCTGGCTATGAGGTTCAAGGCGTAGTTGTCGACAAGTCGGGAATGCCCATCCTGGGCGCCACGGTGGTCGAGAAGGGCACGACCAACGGTGTCTCGACGGGCATCGACGGCGACTATGCCATCCGCGTGGCTTCGCCCGAAGCGGTCGTCGAGATCAGCTATGTCGGCTACAAGACCGTCACGCTGGTGGCCTCCTCGACGCTGCTTCAGCACCTGACGCTCGAGGAAGATGCCATGGGCATCGACGATGTCGTGGTCATCGGCTACGGTACGGTCAAGAAGAACGACATGACCGGTTCGGTCGTGGCGATCAAGGCCGAGGAGCTGAACCGCGGTGCCGTCGTTTCGACGCAAGACATGCTCAAGGGAAAGGTCCCGGGCGTGCACATCATCCCCGGTGACGGCGGTCCGGGCTCGAGCTCCACGATCCGCATCCGCGGCGCCGCGTCACTCAACGCCTCGAACGACCCGCTGATCGTCATCGACGGCGTGCCCATCGCTTCGGACGGCGGCGCCGGTATGGCCAACCCGCTCGAGACGATCAACCCGAACGATATCGAGTCGTTCACCGTACTGAAGGACGCTTCGGCTGCCGCGATCTACGGTTCGCGCGCCTCGAACGGCGTTATCATGATCACCACGAAGAAGGGCAAGGGCAACACCCCGCGCGTGTCGTACAGCGGCAGCGTGAGCGTCCAGACCAACTCCGACGAGCTGCCCGTCTTCTCGCCCACCGAGTTCCGTGAATACGTCGACCGCGTCTACCCGGCCGGCACCGAAACGGGTGACAAGGTACATGCCATGATGGGCGACAAGAACACCGACTGGCAGGACCTGATCTTCCGCACGGCCATCTCACACGACCACAACGTCAGCGTCATCGGCAACATCGACGACCGCATGCCCTACCGCGCTTCGGTGGGCTACACCAACCAGCAGGGTACGCTCGAGACCTCGAAGTACGAGCGCGGAACCCTCGATCTGAGCCTCTCGCCCAACTTCTTCGACAAGCACCTGACGGTCAATCTCAACGCCAAGGGCGTGGTGACCTCGCAGCAGTATGCCGACGGCGGTGTCGTGGGCTCGGCCGCCTTCTTCAACCCCACGGTCGATCCCTACTGGCGCAACGAGGACGGCTCGATCGACTACACGACGACCAACGGCTTCTGGAACTACGGCTCGGGCCGCGGCGAGGAGTTCACCCCCAACACGCTGGTGGGCGCCGGTCCGCTCTCGAAGCTCTATGACCGCGACAACTCGGCCCGCGCCAAGCGTTTCATCGGCAACGCCCAGATCGACTACAAGGTGCACGGATTCGAGGCCCTGCGCTTCAACCTCAACCTCGGTATGGACATCTCGTCGACCAAGATCTACGACGGCGTGAATCCCGGATCGTTCCAGGCCTACACCGACACCGAGGCCCGCGGCTGGGGCCAGTACACGTGGACGACGAACTTCCGCCGCAACCACCTGCTGGAGTTCTACGCCAACTTCAACAAGGAGTGGGGCATCCACCACCTCGACGTGATGGCCGGTTATTCGTGGCAGCACTTCTACGCCTCGGACCACTCGGTAACCTACTTCAACGAGACTCACGAGCAGAAGGGCGAGGATTCGCGCTATCCGTTCAACCGCCGCGAGTACTACCTGCTCTCCTTCTACGGACGTATCAACTACTCGCTCGCCTCGAAGTACCTCTTTACCTTCACGCTGCGTGACGACGCCTCGTCGCGCTTCTCGAAGAACACGCGCTGGGGCCTCTTCCCGTCGGCCGCCTTCGCCTGGAACATCGCCCAGGAGAAGTTCCTCAAGGACGTGCGCGTGCTCTCGGCCCTGAAGCTGCGCCTGGGTGCCGGACAGACCGGCCAGCAGGATATCGGCGACAACTACTACGCCCACCTGGCCCGCTATTCGATGTCGACCGACGTCTACAAGCAGTACAACATGGGCAGCGCCGGCTATTCGTTCTACCTCACGCCCGCAGCCTACGACCCGAACATCAAGTGGGAGACCACGACGACCTACAACGTCGGCCTCGACTTCGGCTTCTTCGACGGCCGCATCAACGGTAGCGTCGACGCCTACCTGCGCCAGACGGACGACCTGCTCAACAGCGTCATCACCCCGATGGGTTCGAACTTCGGCAACACGGTCATGACCAACATCGGCTCGATGGAGAACCGCGGTCTGGAGTTCAACCTCAACCTCATTCCCGTGCAGACCGAGAACTGGAACCTCCAGATCGGACTGAACGGCACGTTCCAGCACACGGAGTTCACGAAGCTCAACAACACGGACGATCCCGACTATTCGATCCAGACGGGCGGCATCTCGAAGGGTACGGGCAACATGCTCCAGCGCCACATGGTGGGCTACGCTCCCTACACCTTCTACTGCTTCCAGCAGGTATACGATGCGAACGGCAACCCGATCCAGAACGCCCTGGTCGACCGCGACAAGGACGGCAAGATCACGCAGGCCGACCGCTACATGACCGACAAGAGCCCCAACCCCGACTTCTTCTACGGCGTATGCCTCAAGCTCACCTACAAGAACTGGGACTTCGGCTTCAACGGCCACGGTTCGGTGGGCAACTGGGCCTTCAACGACTTCGCCTCGGCCAACTCGACCTCGAACCTCGACCTGAACGCCGGCAACCTGCCCAACTTCGCCAAGGTGGTCAACAAGACCGGCTTCACGAAGGCCAACAGCGGTGAACAGTGGTATTCGGACTACTTCCTCGAGGATGCCTCGTTCTTCCGCATGGACGACATCAACCTCGGCTACACGTTCGACAAGATCGGCAGCTGGAAGGGTTCGGTCCGCGTGGCCGTCGGCGTGCAGAACGTCTTTGTCATCACGAACTACAGCGGCATCGATCCCGAGATCAACAACGTGAACGGTATCGACGGTTCGATGTGGCCCCGTCCGCGCACCTACTCGCTGCGTCTGAATGTCAACTTCTAAAACCGAATGAAAACCATGAAAATGAGCATAAAACACATCGCAATGGCCGCGGCGGGAGCCTCCATGCTGCTCACCGCGTGCATCAACGACCTGGATACGCTGCCGCTCAATCCTTCGGATTCGACCTCCGAGACGGTCTACGGAAAGGATGAGGCGGGCTACATCGCCGGTCTGACGAAACTCTACTTCTGCTTCGTCTCGAACGAGACCACCGACCTGCAGGTCAGCGACGGCGGCGCCTCGGAGCTCGTCCGCGCCTACTGGACGGTCGAGGAGGTGACGGCCGACGCCTGCAAGTGCGCCTGGGAGAACGACGCCTGGGTCCGCGCCATGAATACCAACACCTGGTCGGATGCCGACAACGACGCCACCTATGCCGTCTACGTCCGCACGCTCCAGGGTATCGCCTATGCCAACGAGTACCTGCGCCAGACCGCTTCGGACCGCCTCTCGGACCGCGGCGTGAGCAGCGACCTCGCCGCCCGCATCCAGGGTTACCGTGCCGAGGCCCGCTTCCTGCGCGCCTACTTCTACTGGATCGCCCTCGACGTCTTCGGTGACGTGCCCTTCACGACCGAGAACTCGCCCTTCGGCGGCGGCGTGAACCCCAAGCAGGCTTCGCGCAAGGATGTCTTCGACTACTGCGTCTCGGAGCTGACGGCCCTGGCCGCCGACGACAGCGCCATGCCGGCCGCCCGCTCGAACTACCCGCGCGCCGACAAGGGTGCCGTGCAGGGACTGCTGGCCCGCATGTACCTCAACGCCGAGGTCTACACCGGCGAGCCGATGTGGCTGGAGGCCAAGCAGGCCTGCGAGGCGGTCTTCTCGATGGGCTACTCGCTCTGCCCGGAGTATGCCGACCTGTTCCGCGGTGACAACGGCGAGAACCCCGACGCCCTGAAGGAGATCATCTTCGGCATCTCCTACGATGCCGAGCAGACGCAGTCCTACGGCGGCACCTCCTACCTTACGCTCGCAGCCATCGCGGCGGCCGATGTCTCCGCCACGGAGATGATCAACGGCGTGAACAACGGCTGGGGCGGCATCCGCGTGCCCTACGAATATGTCGAAAAGTACTTCGACGTGCGCAACCCGGACTACACGACCGGCACCTACGACGTGCGCGACAAGCGCGGCGGGATGTTCTACATCAAGGGCCGCAAGGAGTCGATGGACGGTGCGCTCTACGTCTTCCTCAACGGCTGGAGCTGCCTGAAGTTCAACAATATCCCGCACAATGAGGACAACGACTCGTACATCGAGACATCCGCTGTCAAGGCCTACAGCGACGTCGACTTCCCGCTGATCCGTCTGGGCGAGATCTACCTGATCTATGCCGAGGCCTGCATGAATCTCGGACAGGCCAACACGGCGATGCCGAAGCTTCAGGAGCTGGCCGAGCGCGCCGGCGTGTCGGCCCCGACCTCCATCACGCAGGACTGGCTTCTCGAGGAGCGTGCCCGCGAGCTGATGTGGGAGGGACACCGCCGCACGGACCTGATCCGCTACGGGAAGTTCACCTCCTCGTCGTTCCTCTGGACCTACAAGGGCGGCACGTTCAGCGGCCAGGGCTTCGACGACCACATGAAGATTTTTGCTATCCCGGCATCCGAGCTGGCCTCCAACCCCGAGTTGAAGCAGAACCCCGGATACGGAACCACGGCCGGAACCGAAACCGATAAATAACGACCCTTAAAACCGTTGAAACCATGAAATTCGCAAGATATGCAACCATGCTGGCAGCCGTTGCGGGACTTTTCGCCGCCTGCCAGAAACTCGACGAGGCTACGGCCTACGCGCCCGAGGATGTGGTGGCGCCCGTGCTTCACGGCCTGCCCGCCGAGATCGTCATCACGTCGGAAAACATGGGCGAGAATCTGACGTTTACGTGGGATGCCGCCGACTTCGGCGTCCGCACGCAGATCAACTACTCGCTCGAAGCCTCCTGCGGCGACGGGGAGCGCGTGGTTCTCTTCTCGGACCTCACGGGCACCTCGACCGAACAGCCCTACGAGAGCATCAACACGAAACTCGTCTACGACGTGGAGGTTGAGCCCGACACGCCGACGACCGTGAACTTCTACATCAGCGCCACGATCGGCACCGATTACGAGAAGGTCTATTCGGAGCCCGTTGCGGTGACGATGACCGTCACCAAGGCCGAGCGCGTCTATCCGACCGTCTGGGTCATCGGCGACTACTGCGGCTGGAACCACGGCAATTCGCAGTTTCTCTTCAGTTTCCTCGATGACGAGATCAACTACGAGGGTGTCATCGACTTCGGTGACAAGGCCGCCAACGGATTCAAGCTGACGGGCGTTGCCGGCTGGGACGACTCCTGCAACTGGGGTCTCGACGGCGAAGCGCCGAAACCCGAGGCTGAGGCTTCGTCCATCACGCTCATCTCCAGCGGCGGTTCGGCCAACATCGACATCTACTCCAAGCGCTTCTACCGCTTTGCCTTCGACCGCAGTTCGCTGACGCTCGCCAAGGGGCTGTCGTTCGACCAGCTGGGCATCGTGGGCGACGGCGTCGGCAGCTGGGACAACGACCTCGTCATGGAGTTCGATGCGAAGACGCAGCGCTTCTGGGTCGATGCGACGCTCGTGGCCGGAGAGATCAAGTTCCGCCTCGACGGCGCCTGGGATACCTCGTTCGGATCGTCGACCGAAGGCATGCTCGACGGCGGCGACAACATCAAGGTGCCGGCCGGCAACTACCGCATCTACGTCAACCTGAACAACTCCGCGGCCATGACCTACGAGCTCAACGCCGGGGATTACGGTCAGACGGGCGGCGGTGACGAGCCCGAGCCCGAGACGGCCGACTGGTATATCCACGGCCAGACCGTCGCCACGCCCGAGTGGGGCCCGACGGCCATGGAGAGCGCCAGCGGCAGCATCGCGGCCTACAAGGCGGCCAATGTCGAGGTGACGGCCAATTCGGAGTTCCTCTTCAAGAGCGGCGACGAGTCGCAGTGGCTCGGGGCCGACGCCTCGCTCGGCGGCGGTGACGGGAAGTACACCTGCACGATCGGCGCAGCCTTCGCCGTCTCGGCGAACAAGGTGAATGCCGTCGTTGCCGAAGCGGGCACCTACGACTACTGGCTGCTGCCCGAGGCGGGCCGCGCCTACGTCATGGCCGCAGGCGTGAAGCCCGAGTACGTTCCCGAGACATGGGGCCTCATCGGCAGCATTACGGGCTGGGGCGATCTGGGCGACTTCTCGATGAGCGAGGAGGGGGCCTACCTCGTCCGCCGGGGCGTGGCGATCAAGACGACCGACGAGTTCAAGATCCGCTACAACAACGAGTGGGACGACTCGAAGAACTACGGTACGGCTTCGGGCGGTGCGATCGACATCAACACGGCCGTCGCCGTCATCACCAGTGGCGGATCGCAGAACATGAAGGTGCAGCTCGACGGCACCTACGACATCTATTTCGACCTTGCGGGCAGCACGGTCTACGTCATGAGCGAGGGCAAGACCCCGGCCGACGTACAGTAACCCCTGCACGGGACGGAGGAGGCGCCTCCGTCCCGTTCTGGCCTGCGGCCCCTGACCGGACCGCAGGCCCCCAGAAAACGAAACCAAAGAACCGATACTTCGAAGATGAAAAGGATTTTCTACCTGCTGCTGGCGCTGCTCGTCGCCGCAGCCGTCTCGTGCGGCAAGGATTCGACTTCCGGCAAGGGAGGTGGCCTGCTCGCCGTCACCCCCTCGGCACTCGAATTCGACACCGGGGGCGGGAGCGAACTCATCGAGCTGAAGACCGACGCCGGGTCGTGGTCGCTCACGCAGAGCGACGGCACGGCGTGGTGCACGCCCGAGCGGACCTCGGGCCGGACCTCGACCTCGTTCCACGTTACCGTCACGGCCAACACGGGCGGCACGGAGCGCAGCGCGACGCTGACCTTCACCGCCCCGGGCTGCGAGGAGGTTGCCCTCACGGTGCGGCAGGCGGGTGATACCCCTGCGGGCAGCGAGCCCGTCGTGGCGGAGCCCGACGCATGGGACGGCGTCAAGCGCGCCGACATCTCCTACCAGGTGCTGGTCTACAGTTTTGCCGACGGCGACGGCGATACGAAAGGCGACCTCAAGGGGCTGACCGAGCGGCTGGACTACCTCGACGAGATGGGCGTCTCGGCCGTCTGGCTCTCGCCGATCCACCCCTCGTCGTCGTACCACGGCTACGACGTGCTCGACTACGAGGCCGTCAACCCGGCCTTCGGCACGGACGCCGACCTGCAGGCCTTCATCGACGCCGCACACGCCCGCGGCATCCGCGTATACCTGGACTACGTGCTCAACCACACGGGCAGGGAGCATCCGTGGTTCCGCGACGCCGTCTCCTCGGAGCAGAGCCCCTGCCGCGGCTACTACATCTTCTCGAAGGACCCGCAGGGCGACATCGCCGCCGGGCGCATCGACCAGATCGCGACGGAGGGTGCGGCCGGCTACGACGCCGGGCAGTGGTTCTCGACCGACTCGAACGCCGGGGCCACGGGCCGCTTCCGCTTCGAGTTGGACTGGAGCAACGCCTCGGCCCCGACGGTCACCGTCACCGAGACGACCGACGCGCCCGATGCGGAGAACACCGACACCTCGGCCGGCGGCAAGTACCTCTACTACGGCGACCAGCAGATGGCCCGCTTCTATACGGACGACGACACGCACTATCGCCTGACGCTCGACTTCGACTCGGACTGGGGCTTCCTGATCCGCACCTCGACCACCTCGTGGGCCGCCGGCACGAAGTACGGCGCGCCCGACAACCGGACGATCCTCGAACTGGGCGTGCCCTTCACGCTCACGTCGGCATCGACGGCGGCCAACATCCAGTTCTCGCTGCCGACGATGTACCACTCGCACTTCTGGACCGCGGCCTTCGCCGACCTGAACTACGGCAAGGCCTCGGAGGCCGACGCATCGGCCGCTTTCAAGGCGGTGACCGAAGCGGCCGACAAATGGGTTGAGATGGGTGTCGACGGCTTCCGCCTCGACGCCGTGAAGCACATCTACCACAACGCCTACAACGACGAGAACCCCACCTTCCTCAAGAAGTTCTACGACCGCATGAACGAGAGCTACCACGCCCGCGGCGGCGAGGGCGACTTCTACATGGTGGGCGAGATGCTGGACGATGCGGCGAACGTCGCCCCCTACTACAAGGGGCTGCCGGCACTGTTCGAGTTCTCGTTCTGGTACAAGCTGCGCTGGGCCCTGCAGAACGGCATCGGCCGCTACTTCGTCAAGGACATCCTCGAGTACCAGCCCGCCTACCGCCAGTACCGCGCCGACTACATCGAGGCCACGAAGCTCTCGAACCACGACGAGGACCGCGCCGCCTCGGAGCTCGGCCGCGTGGAGGGACGCCTGCGCGTCGCCGCCGCCGTGCTGCTCACGGCGCAGGGCGATCCCTACATCTACCAGGGCGAGGAGCTCGGCTACTGGGGCACGAAGTCCAACGGCGACGAGTATGTCCGCACGCCGATCCTCTGGGACCGCGCCGGGCGCGAGCTCGCCTCGGGCAGCCTCTCGGGCAAGGTCGACCGCCAGATGCTGACGGAGTCAATCTCGGTTGAGGCGCAGGCCGAGGAGGAGAACTCGCTGCTGAACCTCTACCGCACCTTCGCCCGCCTGCGCAACACCTACCCGGCGCTGGCCGAGGGGGCGATGACCAAACACCCGATCTACAACGAAAACAACGCCGACGAGGAGGCCGTGGCGGTCTGGTACCGCGAGAAGGAGGGCGAGCGGATGTTCGTCGCCCACAACTTCGGCGACAAGGCCCGGACGCTGACCCTCGACGACACCCTCGGCAAGGCCGTGGGCCTCTCGGGCGAGGCGATGATCAAGCGCGACGGCGGCAGCACGCTCCTCACGCTGGGGGCCTACTCCTCGGTTGTCTTCACCTTATAACCCTTTCCCTGCGATGAAACGATTGCTTGCACTGATCCTGGTGGCCGCCTGCGCCGCCTGCGGCACAACCCCCGCGGAACCCGCCGCACACCCCGACTGGAGCTACAACGCCGTCGTCTACGAGATGAACGTGCGCCAGTACACCCCCGAGGGGACCTTCGAAGCCGCCGCCCGCGAACTGCCCCGCCTCAAGGAGCTGGGCGTCGACGTCGTGTGGCTCATGCCCGTCTACCCGATCGGCGTGCTGGAGCGCAAGGGGACGCTCGGCTCCTACTACGCCATCTCGGACTACTGCGCCACGAATCCCGAATTCGGCACGCTGGAGGATTTCGACCGCCTGCTCGCCGAGGCGCACCGCCTCGGACTGCGCGTCATCCTCGACTGGGTGGCCAACCACACCTCGCCCGATGCGCGGTGGATCGACGAACGCCCGGCCGACTGGTACGTGCGCGACTCGCTGGACCGCACCATCGTGCAGTACGACTGGACGGACATCGCCAAGCTCAACTACGACAACGCCGACATGCGGCGCGAGATGGAGCGCTCGATGCGCTTCTGGCTCGAGCGCGGCATCGACGGCTTCCGCTGCGACATGGCCTGCGAGGTGCCGATCGACTTCTGGCGCACGACGCTGCCGGCCCTGCGGCGCGACTATCCGCAGATCTACCTGCTGGCCGAAGGTGAGGACCCGGCGCTGCACGAGGAGGCCTTCGACGCCTCCTACAGCTGGGAGCTGCACCACCTGATGAATGCCATCGCCCGCGGCGAGAAGGGCGCGGCCGACCTGAAGGCCTACCTCGGGAAGGACGCCGCGACGACGCCCCGCGAGGCCTTCCGCCTGATGTTCACCTCGAACCACGACGAGAACTCCTGGGCCGGCACCGAATTCGAACGCATGGGCGATGCCGCGCGCGTCATGGCCCTGTTGACCTTCACGCTGCCCAAGGGACAGCCGCTTGTCTACACCGGGCAGGAGATCGGCTACGACCACCGCTTCGCCTTCTTCGAGAAGGACCCCGTGCCGCAGTGGTGCGAGAACGAATATACGGATTTCTACCGGCAGCTGATCCGCCTGCGCCACGAGAACCCGGTGCTGGCGGCCGGTGAGCGGGGCGCCGAAGCGCGCTTTGCGGCCGAGGGGCTGCTGCCCGAAGGCCTCTTCTGCTTCTCGCGCGGCGAGGGGGCGGAGGAGGTGACCGTCGTGGCGAACCTCACGGCCGCGGAGCAGGCCCTTGCGCTTCCCTTCGAGGGGCCGCGCCGCGAGTTCTTCACCGGGGCGGCGCACCCGGGCGGCGAACAGGTGACGCTGCCCGCCTGGGGATGGATGGTCTTCGCCCCGGAGGCGGAGTAGCCGCCCGGTCCGATTTCCGGTCCGCAGAGTTCCGGTCCGACGGCCGGAACTCCCGCCGCAGATGAGGCTGTAAAACAGACCGCCCCGGCCGGGGCCGCAGCCGGTTTCGGCGACGGAACGGCCCGGACGGAGGCCTGGCGCCGTTGCATGAACGCAGATTTTTACTAACTTTACAAACGACAATACCTTGAACCGCATTCTGATGACACTCGCAGCAGCCGGGCTGGTCGCCTGCGCGACGCAGCCGGCATTCGATCCCGCCACGGTGGCCGACGCCACAGGCGAGGTGACACGCATCGAACCCCTTTCGTGGTGGACGGGCATGCAGACACCCCTGCAGCTGCTCGTCGCCGGGGAGCGCATCTCCGATTACGACGTCCGCATCGAGGGCGGGCAGGGCGTGAAAGCCACGGCCGTACACAAGGCCGACAGCCCCAACTACCTCTTCGTCGACGTGGCCGTCGACGCCGATGCCGCACCAGGCACCTACTACCTCGTCTTCTCGAAGGAGGGACGGGAGTTCAAGGCCCCTTACGAGATCGCGGCACGCCGCGAAGGCTCCGCCGAGCGCGGGAGCTTCACCACGGCCGACATGATCTACCTGCTCATGCCGGACCGCTTCGCCAACGGCGACCCCGCGAACGACTCGACGCCCGACACGCAGGAGAAGGCCGACCGCGACGCCTTCTTCGGCCGGCACGGCGGCGACATCGAGGGCATCCGCCAGCACCTGGACTACATCTCCTCGCTCGGCGCCACAGTCATCTGGCCCACGCCGCTGCTGCTCGACGACGAGCCCGAAGGGTCGTACCACGGCTACGCCTGCGCCGACTACTACCGCATTGACCCGCGCTTCGGCACGAACGAATCCTACCGCGACTTCGTCGCCGCGGCCCACGAAAAGGGACTGAAGGTCATCATGGACGTGGTGACCAACCACTGCGGCACGGCGCACTGGTGGATGCGCGACCTGCCCTTCGAGGACTGGATCCACCAGTTCCCCGAGTACACGGGCACGAACGTCTGCTTCTCGACGAACATGGACCCCAACGCCTCGAAGTACGACCTCAACCTGCAGGAGAGCGGCTGGTTCGTCCCCTCGATGCCGGACATGAACCTCGACAACCCCTACGTGCTGCGCTACTTCCAGCAGTGGGCCGCCTGGTGGACCGAGTATGCCGACCTGGACGGCTTCCGCGTCGACACCTACCCCTACAACGAGAAGAACCCGATGAGCGAGTGGTGCGCCTCGGTACGCCGCGAGTACCCGAACCTGAACATCGTGGGCGAGTGCTGGACCTCGTCGATCCCGCAGCTGGCCTACTGGCAGTCGGGCAACCCCAACCGCGACGGCTTCGACTCGCACCTCCCCTCGATCATGGACTTCCCGCTGCAGGAGGCCATCTGCCGCGGCGTGCCGACCGACTCGCAGCGCTGGGGTGAGGGGATGACGCGCGTCTACGACTGCCTGTCGCACGACTTCGTCTACCACGACCTCTCGAAGATGATGATCTTCGCGGGCAACCACGACACGGACCGCATCGGCGACGTCGTGCGCAAGAACCCCGAGCGGATGAAGCTTGTGCTGACGATGCTCGCCACGATGCGCGGCATCCCGCAGATCTTCGCCGGCGACGAGATGATGTTCACCTCGAAGGACCTCTCGCAGGGCCACGGCGGCCTGCGCGTGGACTTCCCGGGCGGCTGGGCCGGCGACAAAACCGACCTCTTCGCGGCCGAGGGACGCACGGGCCTCGAGAAGGAGCTCTTCGACCATGCGCAGCGTCTCTTCCAGTGGCGCAAGGGCAAGACGGTGCTCCACAACGGCCGCACGATGCACTTCCTCACGCGCGACAACACCTACGCCTACTTCCGCTACGACGACACCGACGCCGTCTTCGTCTTCATCAACAACTCGCGCGGCAAGAAGCAGGTGCCCTGGTCGCACTACGCCGAGATTGCCACGGGGCTGCACGACGGGTGCAACGTCCTGACGGGCGAGGCCGCCGAGGTGAGCGATGCCACCGTCGTCGGACCGCGGCAGGCGCTGGTTGTGGAATTCAAACGCTAAACCATATTCCGACATGAAGAGATACCTCATGCTTTTTGCCGCCGCGGCCGCCGCGCTCGGCGCCTCGGCCCAGGAGGTGCTCCGCTCACCCGACGGCGAGCTGGAGCTCCGCTTCTCGCTCTCCGACAAGGGAGAACCCACCTACGTCCTCGACTACAAGGGCCGCGCCGCCGTGCTGCCCAGCCGCATGGGCCTCGAGCTGCGCGGCGACGCCCCGGCGCTGGAGTTCGGCGCCGAGATTCAGAAGGGCGGCTACGGCGAGCCCGTATCGCTCTACGACGGATTCGAGCAGTGCGGCGCGCAGCGCAGCGAGTTCGACGAGACGTGGCAGCCCGTCTGGGGCGAGGAGTCGTCGATCCGCAACCGCTACAACGAGCTGGCCGTAACGCTCCGCCAGCCGCAGAGCGGCCGGCAGATGGTCATCCGCTTCCGCCTCTACGACGAGGGCGTGGGCTTCCGCTACGAGTTCCCCGAGCAGGAGGCGATGACCTATTTCACAATCCGCGAGGAGCGCACGCAGTTCGCCATGACGGGTGACCATACGGCCTTCTGGATTCCGGGCGACTACGACACGCAGGAGTACGACTACACCGAGTCGAAGCTTTCGGAAATCCGGCAGCTCATGCCGCAGGCCATCACGCCCAACTCGTCGCAGACCCCCTTCTCGCCCACGGGCGTGCAGACGGCCCTGCAGCTGAAGAGCGCCGACGGCCTCTACATCAACATCCACGAGGCGGCGCTCGTCGACTACCCCTGCATGCACCTCGATCTGGATGATGAGCGGATGGTCTTCACGTCACACCTCACGCCCGACGCCCAGGGGTGGAAGGGCTACATGCAGACCCCCTGCCACACCCCCTGGCGCACGGTCATGGTCACGGACGACGCCCGCGAGATTCTCGCCTCGCGCCTGATTCTCAACCTGAACGAGCCCTGCGCCATCGAGGACACGTCGTGGATCAAACCCGTGAAATATGTGGGTGTCTGGTGGGAGATGATTACCGGCAAGAGCGACTGGGCCTACACGCAGGAGCTGCCCTCCGTGCATCTCGGCGTGACGGACTACGCCGCCGTGAAGCCCAGCGGGCGCCATGCGGCCAACAACGACAACGTCCGGCGCTACATCGACTTCGCCGCCGAGCACGGCTTCGACCAGGTGCTCGTCGAGGGTTGGAACGTCGGCTGGGAGGACTGGTTCGGCCACACGAAGGACCACGTCTTCGACTTCGTGACGCCCTATCCCGACTTCGACATCGAGGCGCTGAACAAGTATGCCCATGAGAAGGGCGTGCGGCTGATGATGCACCACGAGACCTCCTCGTCGGTGCGCAACTACGAGCGCCATCTGAAGGAGGCTTACGAACTGATGAACCGCTACGGCTACAACGCCGTGAAGAGCGGTTACGTGGGCGACATCCTGCCGCGCGGCGAGTACCACTACGGGCAGTGGATGGTCAACCACTACCTCCACGCCGTGCAGGAGGCGGCCCGCCACCACATCATGGTCAATGCCCACGAGGCCGTGCGCCCGACGGGCCTGTGCCGCACGTGGCCCAACCTGATCGGCAACGAGTCGGCCCGCGGCACGGAGTACCAGGCCTTCGGCGGCACGAAGCCCGTGCATGTGACGCTGCTGCCCTTCACGCGCCTGCAGGGCGGTCCGATGGACTACACGCCCGGTATCTTCTCGATGGAGGTCTCGAAGCTCAACCCCGCGAACAACTCGCACGTCAACGCCACGATTGCCAACCAGCTGGCGCTCTACGTGACGCTCTACTCGCCGTTGCAGATGGCGGCCGACGTGCCCGAGCACTACGAACAGTACATGGATGCCTTCCAGTTCATCAAGGATGTGGCCGTCGACTGGGACGAGAGCCGCTACCTGCTGGCCGAGCCGGGTGATCTGATCGTCATCGCCCGCCGCGCCAAGGGCTCCGCGGAGTGGTTCGTGGGCGGCGTGACGGACGAGAACCGCCGCACGGCCGAGTTCAGTTTCGACTTCCTCGATCCGGAGAAGAGCTACGTGGCGACGCTCTATGCCGACGCCCCGGATGCCGACTACCGGACCAACCCCGAGGCCTACACAATCCGCACGGGCAAGGTGACCGCCAAATCGAAGCTGAAGGTGGAGATGGCCCCGGGCGGCGGCTTCGCCCTCTCGATCCGCGAGGCCACGGCCGAAGACCGGCGGCTCGGACGGCTGAAATAAAAATAAGACGCAGGCCGGAGATATCCGGTCTTCGATCCGCAGAAAACGAGCAGGGCGGGAACCTTCGAAAGGTTCCCGCCCTGCTCGTGTCTCCGCCCGCTGCCGCCGCGCCCGCAAAACAAAACCGACCGCTACCCCCCCCCTACAAAAACGGCAGAGCCACATCCTGGGCTCCGCCGTTTCGTCTGTTCCGTCCGAAAGAATTACATCTCCTGCCAGATCAGCGCCGAGGCGCCGAGGATGGCGGCGTTCTTGCCCTGGATGCCGCTCGGCAGCAGCTTGACCTTGTTCTTGTAGGTGAAGAGCATGTTCTCCTCCATGTACCACTGCGTCGGTTCGAAGATCAGCTTGCCGGCCTTCGACAGACCGCCGAAGAGGAAGATCGCCTCGGGCGAGGTGACCGTCACCACGTCGGCAAGGGCCCGGCCCAGCATCTCGCCCGTGAAGCGGAACGCCTCCTTGGCGATGAGGTCCCCCTGCTCGGCGGCGGCCGAGATCATCGAGGCGTCGAGGTCGCTGAAGGCGATGTCGCGCAGCTTGCTCGGGGCGTTCATCGTGGCCATCAGCTCGAAGACCGTGCGCTTGATGCCCGTTGCCGAGACGTAGGTCTCCAGGCAGCCGCGGCGTCCGCAGCCGCACTCGCGGCCGTTGCGCTCGACGATGACGTGGCCGAATTCGCCGGCGAAGCCGTCGCTGCCGTAGATCATCTCGCCGTTGGCCACGAAGCCCGATCCGAGGCCCGTGCCGAGCGTGATCATGACAAAGTCCTTCATGCCCTTGGCGTTGCCGTAGATCATCTCGCCGATTGTCGCGGCATTGGCGTCGTTCGTGACAACCACCTTCGTGCCGTCAAAATATTTCGAAATATCCTCCGCAATCGGGAAGATGCGGCGCGACTCGTCGGTGTTCTCCTCGCCGGCGCGGAACTTCCAGAGGTTGGCCGGCGTTTCGATGGTCCCCTTGTGGAAATTGGCGTTCGGGGCGCCGATGCCGATGCCCGCCAGCTCGTATTCGAACGAGAGGCTCGAGGCCAGTGCGCGCATCGAGTCGCACAGGTCATGGACGTAGGCAGGGTAGTCGTCCACATAGGGATATTTCTTGGTCGAGATGACCGATTCGGCATAGAGGTCTCCGTTTTCGTCCACCAGGCCGAAAGCCGTGTTGATACCTCCGATATCCACGCCGATAGCGAGTTTTTTCATGGCTGATTTCAGGTTAAAAGTTCAGAATTACCCTCAAAGTTAATCGGAAAATTCGGCTACTCCAAACTTTTTTGCTACTTTTGGGACAGAATCACCGTCAAAAAATCCTTTCCGACCATGCAAACCAACGATCAGCTGCTCGCAACCATAGAGAACTACCTGGCACAAACCGATTTCCCGGCCGAACCCGACCACCTCTACGCCCCGATCGGCTACTCGCTCGCGGGCGGCGGGAAACGCCTGCGGCCGATGCTCGTGGCGCTCGCCTGCGGCATCTTCTCGGACGATGTGCAGCAGGCGCTGCCCGCCGCCGCCGCCGTCGAGGTGTTCCACAACTTCACGCTGCTGCACGACGACATCATGGACAATGCGCCAGTGCGCCGCGGCAAACCCTCGGTCTACGCCCGGTGGGGACAGAACGTCGCCATCCTTTCGGGCGACGCGATGCTCATCTGCGCCTACCGCCTGCTGGCCGACCTGCCCGCCCCGATCCTGCCGCACATCCTGCGCGTCTTCAACGACATGGCGCTCGAGGTCTGCGAGGGGCAGCAGTACGACATGGATTTCGAGACCAAGCAGAAGGTCTCCGTGGTGGAGTACATGCACATGATCGAGCTGAAGACCTCGGTGCTGCTGGCCGGCGCCACCGTCATCGGCGCCCTGATCGGCGGGGCCGGCGAGGAGGACTGCCGCAAGCTGCGCCGCTTCGCCATCGAGCTCGGCCTGGCGTTCCAGCTGCAGGACGACCTGCTGGACAGCTACGGCGACGAACGCCTCGGAAAGGCCATCGGCGGCGACATCCTCGAGGGCAAGAAGACCTACCTGATGATTACGGCCATGAGCCGCGCTGACGAACCCACACGCGAGGTGCTCCGCACGGCCTACCGCGACCCGGAGCTCACTGACGCCGAGCGGATCGCCGCCGTGAAGGCCGTTTACGACCGGCTGGACGTGCCGCGCCTGACCGAGCAGCAGATCGAGCTGCGCTTCGAGCGGGCTCTCTCGATCCTCGATACGCTCTCGGCGCCCAAGGAGCGCACGCAGCAGCTGCGCGCCTTCGCCGAAAGCCTGATGGGCCGCAAAAAATAGCGCTTCATGAAACGTTCCGATATCGAAATCATGGCCCCCGTAGGCTCCTACGAGGCCCTTGCGGCGGCCATTCAGGCCGGTGCCGACGCCGTCTACTTCGGCGTCGGGAAACTCAACATGCGCGCGGCCTCGGCGGCGAACTTCTCGCTCGACGACCTCGGGCGCATCGTCGCCACGGCGCACGAGGCGGGCGTCAGGGCCTACCTGACGGTCAACACCGTCGTCTACGAGGAGGAGATGACGGCCGTGCACGAGGTGATCGACCGCGCCCGGCGCGAAGGTGTCGACGCCATCATCGCCACCGACATGGCGGCGATCCTCTACGCCCGGCGCATCGGGCAGGAGGTGCACATCTCCACGCAGAGCAACATCTCGAATTCCGAGGCGGTGCGCTTCTACGCGCAGTGGGCCGACACGGTGGTGCTGGCGCGCGAGCTCTCGCTCGAGCAGGTGGCAGAAATCCACCGGCGGATCGTCGAGGACGACATCCGCGGGCCGCGCGGCGAGCTCGTGGAGATCGAGATGTTCGCCCACGGCGCCCTCTGCATGTCCATCTCGGGCAAGTGCTACCTCTCGCTCCACGAGACGGGCTGCTCGGCCAACCGCGGGGCCTGCCGCCAGCTGTGCCGCCGCAAATACACCCTGACGGACAAGGAGACCGGCGCACAGCTCGACACCGACGGACAATATGTCCTCTCGCCCAAGGACCTCTGTACGATCGACTTCCTGGACCGGATGCTTGCGGCGGGGGTGCGTGTGCTCAAGATCGAGGGGCGCGCCCGCGGTGCGGAGTATGTCAAGCGCGTGGTGGAGTGCTACGACGAGGCCCTGCGGGCCATCGAGGCGGGGAGCTACACGCCCGGGCTGGCTGCCCGCCTCAAGGAGCGGCTCGCGACGGTCTTCAACCGCGGATTCTGGGAGGGCTACTACGCCGGGCGTCCGGTCGTGGAGCACAGCCCCGCCTACGGCTCCTCGGCCACGCGCCGCAAGGTCTACGTGGGCAAGGTCGTGAACTTCTACAAGAAACTTTCGGTGGCCGAGGTGCTCGTCGAGGCGTCGCCCGTGGCCGTGGGGGATGAAATCTTCTTCCTCGGCGCCACGACCGGCGTGGCCGAGCAGCGGCTCGAGGAGCTGCACGGACCCGACGGCACGCCGGCGGGCGAGGTGCGGCAGGGTGAGCTCTGCGCCATCCGCACGCCGGGCGTCATCCGCCGCGGCGACCAGCTCTACAAGTTCGTCGACGCATAAGGACCCTTTCCTTTTCGACATCCGGACAGCCTCCCGGGTAATCCGGCCCGGCACAGGATATTACAAAGGACGCAGCGCATGCGTCCTTTTTTATGCTGCATACCTGGTGCTGCAAAAGGGCCCACAGTTAACAATCGAAAATAATTTATCGAAAAACAATAAAATTTATTTGTTTTTCAAAATTTCTTTCGTAAGTTTGCACCGTCAAAACCAATCGACCGATCATGGAAATCGAAAAAGTCATCCGCATCGTCGCCGTCACGCTTGTCGTGGCCGCCTTTGCCGTCCAGATCGCCATGCGGCTGCTCTTCCCCGATGCCGATCCGTCCTGCGACGGCATCCTCGCGATCGTCCTGCTGCTCTGCGCGGGCGGCATCTGGCGCGGCACGGCGCGGACGGACAGCCGCAACGCCGGCCGATGAACCTGCGGCCGACACCAAAACCGACCGAAACAGAGACACAACCTAAAATAAAAAGTTCAAACAGGAGATCCCTACCGCGGGGCTCTTACCCTCCGCGCGAAAGACTCATAGTTGTGCGATGAAGCCCCGGGATGACCGGGGTTTCGTTATTTTTGCTAATTTTGCAGTACAGACCGCAGCCCGTCTCTCCGCAGATGGAGTTTCCAAACCACATATCCGCCACGCAGGCCGCCCCGACCGACGGCATCCCGATGCCGCGCCGCCTCGGGGCCATCCTCGCCGTGGCCTTCGGCGTCAGCCTCTCGGTGCTCGACGGCTCGATCGCCAACGTCGCCCTGCCCACAATCGGGCGCGAGCTGGGCATCTCGCCCGCCGACTCGATTTGGATTGTCAACGCCTACCAGCTGGCCATCATGGTCTCGATTCTCTCGCTCTCGGCCCTGGGCGACCTGGTCGGCTACTGCAAGGTCTACATCGGCGGACTGATGCTCTTCACCGTGGCGTCGGTGGGCTGCTCCCTCTCCGAATCGCTGCAGACACTCGTCCTCTCGCGCGTGATGCAGGGCTTCGGCGCCGCGGCCATCACGTCGGTCAACACGACCCTCATCCGCATCATCTATCCCCGCGCCCGCCTCGGACGCGGCATGGGCATCAACGCCACGGTCGTGGCCATCTCGGCGGTAGCCGGACCCACGATCGCCGCAGGCATCCTCGCCGTCGCCCCGTGGCCGTGGCTCTTCGCCGTCAACATCCCCATGGGGCTCGTGGCGCTGGCCTTGAGCCACCGGTTCCTGCCCCGCAACCCCGTGCGGGTCACGAGCCGGCACTTCCGCTGGCGCGACGCCGTGATGAACGCCCTGACCTTCGGCCTGATGATGGCCTCGGTCGAGGGTTTCTCGCACGGCCTCGACCCGCGCATCCTCTCGGTCGGCGTCGCCGCGCTGCTCGTCATCGGATTCTTCTTCATCCGCAGCCAGCTCCGCGAGGAGTATCCCATCCTGCCGTTCGACCTGCTGCGCATCCCCATCTTCTCGGTCTCGGTGGCCACTTCGGTCTGCTCGTTCCTCGGGCAGATGCTCGCCCTCGTGGCCCTGCCCTTCTACCTGCAGGGTGAGTGCGGCTACGACGAGGTGCAGACCGGTCTGCTGCTCACGGCGTGGCCCGCCGTCATCATGGTCGTGGCCCCGACGGCCGGCTATCTGGTCGAACGCATCCACGCCGGACTGCTCGGCGGCATCGGGCTGACGGTAATGACCTCGGGGCTGCTGCTGCTCGCCTTCCTGCCGCCGCACCCCGCGCAGAGGGAGATCATCTGGCGGCTGGTGCTCTGCGGCGCAGGATTCGGGCTCTTCCAGTCGCCCAACAACAGCATCCTGATCGCCTCGGCACCTCCCGAGCGCAGCGGCTCGGCCAGCGGCATGCTCGCCACGGCCCGCCTGCTGGGACAGACCACCGGCGCGGCGCTCATGGCCCTGCTCTTCCACTTCGTGCCGGGGCGCAGCACCCACGCGGCACTGCTGCTGGCCAGCGGATTCGCCTGCACCGGAGCCGTCGTCAGCTTCATGCGGGTGCGCCTGCCGCTGCCCGAGGGGCTGCGGCGCAAGAACGGGGTGTAACCGCCCGCAGGGAGAGGGCCGGAGGGCTCTGCGCATGAAAAGTCGGCGGAGGCCCCTTCGCATTTCTGCGATTTTTTGCTATCTTTGAGGCAAACAAAATTCCGAAACCATGTTTTCAGCCAAAACCTACACGGCGCGCCGCCACGAACTGCGCACGAAGATCGGCTCGGGCATCATCCTGCTGCCGGGCAACCCCCTCACGCCGAACAACTACCCCAACAACGCCTACTATTTCCGTCAGGACTCCACGTTCCGCTACTACTTCGGGCTGAACGTCCCGTCGGTCGTCGGCGTGATCGACGCCGACTCGGGCGAGGAGGCCCTCTACGGCGACGACTTCACGGTCGAGGACATCATCTGGACGGGTCCGCAGCCGACGTTGCGCGAGATGGGCGCCGGCGTGGGCGTCACGGCGACCTTCCCGATGGCCGAACTCGAGGGACGTCTGCGCCGGGCCATTGCGCTGGGACGCCGCATCCACTACCTGCCGCCCTACCGCGGTGAGACGAAACTCCAGCTCTCGGCGCTGCTGGGCATCAAGCCCGCGCTGCTGCACGACTACAAGTCCGTGGAGCTGATGTTCGCCGTGGCGGAGATGCGCGAGAAGAAGAGCGCCGAGGAGATCGAGGCGATGGAGCGCGCCTTCGGCATCGGATACGAGATGCACACGCTCGCCATGCGGATGTGCCGCGCGGGCGTCGTCGAGCGCGAGATCGCCGGGGCGATCGAGGGTGTCGCCAAGTCGAAGGGGCAGGGCGTGTCGTTCCCGTCGATCGTCTCGCAGCACGGCGAGACGCTGCACAACCTCAACGCCGACGGCGTGCTGACCGACGGACGGCTGCTGCTGTGCGACGCCGGGGCCGAGAGCGTCGAGGGCTACTGCTCGGACCATACGCGCACCTATCCCGTCAGCGGGCGGTTCACGCCGCAGCAGCGTGAAATCTACGACATCGTGCTTGCGGCGCACGACCACGTGGCCCGCATCGTCGGCCCCCACATGATGTATACCGAGGTGCACAACGCCGCCTACATGACGCTGGCCGAAGGGCTCGTCGGTGTCGGCCTGCTCAAGGGCTCGGCGGCCGATGCCGTGGCGTCGGGCGCCATGACGATGCTCATGCCCCACGGGCTGGGCCACGGGCTGGGCATGGACGTGCACGACTGCGAGGCGATGGGCGAGCGGTCGTTCGACTTCTCGCAGATCAGCGAACGCGCCGCGGCTTCGGGCACCTGCATCTACCGCGCCGCCTGGCGGCTCGAGCCGGGGACGGTGCTGACCGACGAGCCGGGCCTCTACTTCATTCCGGCGCTTATCGACAAGTGCCGCGCCGAGGGCAAATACAAGGGGATCGTGGACTACGACGCGCTGGAGGCCTACCGCGACTTCGGCGGCATCCGCATCGAGGACGACATCCTTGTCACGGAGGAGGGCAGCCGCGTTCTCGGCGACCGGAAGATTCCCGTTACGGCCGAGGAGCTCGAAGCCGTCGTGGGCAAGTAGCCCTCCGGCGATATCATCCGACCGATCCGGGGCCTGCGGGCTCCGGATTTTTTGTTGCCACAGGAGCCTCGGGGCCGCAGAAGCCGCACCGTTCCGACACCCGGGGCGGCCGTCCCCGTGACCCGTGCCGGACGGACCGCACCCCGCGCTGCCCGTCCGCCATCCGTCCCGGAGGACCTCTTCACCCCGCCCGAAACGCCGTTTCACCCCGAAAAAGAGGCGCCGTTTCTTGTTTTTTTGGAATTTTTCGTATATTTATAGTCGGCTAAACGAAAAGCTACCGAAAAACAACCTTAAAACCATAACGGGAATATGAAAAACTATTCAGCCAAAGAGATCAAGAACATCGTACTCATCGGCGCGCCCGGCACGGGAAAAACTACCCTTGCCGAAGCGATGGCCTTTGAGGGTAAGGTCATCGACCGCAGGGGTAGTATCGAGACGAACAACACGCTCTCGGACAATACGGATATCGAGCACGAATACAAGCGCTCGATCTATTCGACGATCCTCTTCACCGAATTCATGGACCGCAAGCTGAACATCATCGACTGCCCGGGCTCGGACGACTTCTGCGGAAGCCTCTTCTCGGCATTCAAGGTCGGCGACGTCGGCGTCTTCCTCTACAGCGCCGTCAACGGCTGGGAGGTCGGCAGCGAAATACAGGCCCGCTACGCCCGCCTGCTCAAGAAACCCGTCATCGGCGTCATCAACCAGCTCGACGCCGACAAGGCCAACTTCGAGGCCGCCTTCGAGTCGATCAAGGCCGCTTCGCGCGTGAAGCCCGTGCTGGTGCAGTATCCCGTCAACCAGGGCCCGGAATTCAACGCCTTCATCGACGTGCTGCTGATGAAGATGTACCGCTTCAAGGACCACGACGGACACCGCGAGGAGCTCGACATCCCGGCCGAGGAGCTGGAGCGTGCGCAGGAGCTTAACAAGGAGCTCGTCGAAATGGCCGCCGAGCACGACGAGGCCCTCATGGAGCTCTACTTCGACAAGGGGACGCTCACGCAGGACGACATCCGCGCGGGTCTGAAGATCGGCGTGGCCAACCGCGAGGTGATGCCCATCTTCTGCACCAGCGGCAAGTATGATATCGGCACGAAGCGTCTGATGGAGTTCATCATCAACGTGGCTCCCGGACCGCTCAAGGCCCCGAAGTTCCTCACGACCGAGGGCGAGGAGGTGGCTGCCGACGAGGCGGGACCCGCCGTGGCGTTCGTCTTCAAGAGCCAGGTCGAGCAGCACATCGGCGAGATCACCTATTTCCGCGTCATCCGCGGCAAGATCGCCGAGGGTGCCGAACTGGTGAACACCCGCACGGGCAACAAGGAGAAGCTCTCGCAGCTCTTCGCCGTGGCGGGCAAGAACCGCATCAAGGTGACGGAGCTCTCGGCCGGCGACATCGGCTGCACCGTGAAACTCAAGGGCACGCGCACGAACGATACGCTCGCGGCCGCCTCGGCGCCCGTGACGATCGAACCCATCGTATTCCCGGAACCGCGCTACCGCGCAGCCCTCAAGTGCAAGGAGCAGAGCGATGAGGAGAAGCTCGGCAAGATTCTCAACGACGCCAAGTTCGAGGACCCGACGATTCTGGTCGACTACTCCAAGGAGCTCAAGCAGACGATCATCCAGGGCCAGGGCGAACACCACCTGAACATCCTGCGCTCGCGCATCCTCGCCGAGAACAAGCTCTCCTACGACTACATCGCGCCGAAGATTCCCTACCGCGAGACGATCACCAAGGTTGCACAGGCCGACTACCGCCACAAGAAGCAGTCGGGCGGCGCCGGACAGTTCGGCGAGGTGCACATGATCATCGAGCCCTACTACGACGGCATGCCCGAGCCGAAGAACTACAAGGTGCCGGGCAAGGGCGAGATGGTGGTCAACGTCAAGACCAAGGAGGAGTACGACCTGCCGTGGGGCGGCAAGTTGCAGTTCTACTCGGCGATCGTGGGCGGCGCCATCGACGCGCGCTTCATGCCCGCCATCCTGAAGGGTATCATGGAGAAGATGGACGAGGGCCCGCTGACCGGCTCCTACGCCCGCGACATCCGCGTCGTGGTCTACGACGGCAAGATGCACCCGGTGGATTCGAACGAAATCTCGTTCAAGCTTGCGGCCCGCAACGCCTTCAAGGAGGCCTTCCGCAACGCCGGGCCCAAGATCATGGAGCCGATCTACAATGTCGAGATCCTCGTGCCGAGCGACTACATGGGCGCCGTGATGTCCGACCTGCAGAACCGCCGCGCGATGATCGCCGGCATGGAGTCCGACAAGGGCTTCGACCGCCTGAACGCCACGGTGCCTCTGGCCGAGCTCTACCGCTACTCGACGACCCTCTCGTCGCTCACCTCCGGATCGGCGACCTACTCGATGAAGTTCGCCTCCTACGAGCAGGTGCCGGCCGACGTGCAGGAGAAGCTGCTCAAGGCCTACACCGACACCGACGAGGAGTAGGCGGCCGCATCGCATTCCAACGGCGGGCGGGGCTGTCATGCCCCGCCCGCTTTTTTTGCGTCCGGCCCGCTCCCTGTCCGTCATTTTGTGTCCCGCCCGCTTTTTCTGCGCCCGGCCCGCTCCCTGTCCGTCACTTTGTGTCCCGCCCGCTTTGCTGCCACCCTGCCCGGTTCCGGAGGCCGGCCGTCCCTCCCGAACGCTGCGCCCCGGGCCGGCGGCATGCCTTCGGCGGGTGTCCCGGATCACGATATTGTCCCGGCAGTGTTAAATTAATGTTAACAATGGGTGTCAAAACCGTTTCATCGGAAAAATTGGCGTAACTTTGTTCAAAGTTTGCACCAACACCTTCACATGAGCGAAATCTACACCGTCATCATCGGCATTCTGGGTGTCCTCGCCATTTCGGGTCTCTTCGTCGGCGTAACGAACGACGCCGTCAACTTCCTGAACTCCGCAATCGGCTCCAAGGCCGCATCCATGAAGGTCATCCTGCTGGTCGCCTCCATCGGTATCCTCATCGGCGTCGTGACGTCGAGCGGCATGATGGAGGTCGCACGCAGCGGCATGTTCAACCCCGGGCTCTTTACGTTCCACGAGGTCATGATGCTCTATCTGGGCGTGATGTTCGCCAACGTCATCCTGCTCGACCTCTACAACTCCTGGGGACTTCCCACCTCGACGACCGTCTCGCTGATCTTCTGCCTGCTCGGTTCGGCCATCGCCGTGTCGATCTACAAAATCTCGAACGACCCGACGCTGGGCATCGGCGCCCTGGGCGAGTACATCAACACCTCGCGGGCCATGGGTATCGTCTCGGCGATCCTCCTCTCGGTGGTTATCGCCTTCACGTGCGGCACCATCGTGATGTACGTCTCGCGCCTGATCTTCTCGTTCCGCTATACGGTGCCGTTCCGCCGCTACGGAGCCCTCTGGTGCGGCGCCTCGCTCACCTCGATCGTCTATTTCGCCCTCTTCAAGGGGCTCAAGACGGTCCTTGCGGGCCACGCCTTCATCGAGTTCATCGACCGGCACCTGCTGCTCGCGCTCTTCGTCTGCTGGGGCGTCTGCTCGCTGCTGCTCTTCTTCATCCAGCGGCTGAAGATCAATATCCTGCGCATCACGATCCTCTCGGGCACCTTCGCCCTGGCCCTCGCCTTCGCGGGCAACGACCTGGTGAACTTCATCGGCGTGCCGGTGGCCAGCTTCGACGCCTACTCGATTGCCCGCCACTCGGGCGACGCGGGCATGCTCATGGAGGCGCTCAACGAGAACGTCCCGGCCAACTTCCTGATCCTGCTGGCCGCGGGCGTCATCATGATCGTCACGCTCTGGACCTCGAAGAAGGCCATGCACGTCTCCGAGACCGAAATCTCGCTCTCGGCGCAGGGCGACGAGGGGCAGGAGCAGTACGGCTCGTCGCTCTTCTCGCGCACGATCGTCCGCGCGGCCCTCAACGTCAACGCCGGTGTCGAGCGGGCCATCCCGCCGCGCGTGCGCGAGTCGATCTCGCACCGCTTCGAATACGAGGATGTCGAGCACAGCGGCGCCCCCTACGACATGATCCGCGCCACGGTGAACCTCACCACCTCGGCTCTGCTCATCGCCATCGCCACGTCGCTCAAGCTGCCGCTGTCGACCACCTACGTCTGCTTCATGGTGGCCATGGGTTCGTCGCTCGCCGACCGCGCCTGGGGCCGCGAAAGCGCCGTCTACCGCATCTCGGGCGTCATGACCGTGGTGGCCGGATGGTTCATCACGGCACTGGGCGGCTTCCTGATCGCCTTCGTCGTCGGACTGGCGCTCATCTACGGCGGCATTCCGGCCTTCATCATCATCACGGTGCTCTGCGGCTGGATGCTCATCCACAGCAATTTCCGCAAGAAAGGCGACAAGGCCGCCGCAGTCCATACCGCCGCGGAGACCAACGAGGACATCATCATATCGCTGCGCGAGGAGGTCTGCGCCACGATGGAGAGTGCGACGAAGATCTACGACCGCACGCTGATCGCCGTGATGCAGGAGAACCGCAAGGTGCTGCGCGACATGGTCAAGGAGGCCAACGACCTCTTCTACCACTCGCGCGAACGCAAATACACGCTGCTGCCGACGCTCAAGAAGCTGCAGGGCAACGACGTCAATACGGCGCACTACTACGTGCAGGTCGTCGACTATCTCAACGAGATGACCAAGGCGCTGATGCACATCACGCGCCCGGCGTTCGAGCACATCGACAACAACCATGAGGGGCTCTCGAAGGAGCAGGTCAAGGACCTGATGGCCATCAACGACGACGTGGAGTCGATCTACCGGCGCATCAACCAGATGCTGCGCGAGGGCGACTTCGCCGATATCGAGACGGTGCTTTCGCTGCGCGACATGCTCTTCGAGTCGATCGCCGAGGCCATCAAGTCGGAGCTTACGCGCATCAACGAGGCCCGCTCGAACACCAAGGCCTCGATGCTTTACCTGACGATCCTCACCGAGACCAAGAACATGGTGCTCCAGTCGCGCAACCTGCTCAAGTCGCAGCAGTACTTCCTCAAGCACCGCAGCGGCCCCACGACCTGGATCAAAAAACAGTAGGAGATGGATATCGCCAAAGCCAAGCGCCGCGAGAACATCGCCGAGTACATTCTCTACCTGTGGCAGCTGGAGGACCTGCTGCGGGCGTTGCAGTTCAGTCCCGAGGCGGTCTACTCGCAGCTCATCGCGCCGCGCAGGGACCTCGAGGAGGGGCAGCGGCCCGTCTTCCTCATGTGGTACATGGACATCGCCAACCTGCTGCGCGAGGAGGGCAAGGAGGAGAAGGGGCATCTCGAGCACACGCTGCACCTGATCCGCGACCTGCATGACCTGCACCTGCAGCTGATGAAGCTGCCCGCGGGGGAGCACTACCGCCAGACCTATGCCCGGCTGGAGCCGCTGTTGCCGCGCCTGCGCGAGGTGATGGGCAATCCGGGCATGAACGACACGGAGCTCTGCTTCCGGGCGCTCTACGCCACGATGCTCTACCGCATCAAGGGCGAGGGCGACAAATCCGCCGTGACGGACACCATCGAGTTCATCTCGCCCGTGATCGGCGAGCTGGCCGCCATGTACGGCAAGGTCGAGCGCGGCGAGATCGACCTCTTCAAAGAGCGGGAGCAGTAAGCGAAGCGGAGGGGCGGAGACGAAAAGCCTCAACGGAAAAACGGGACCGGTCACAAGACCGGTCCCGTTTTGTTCGGAACAGGAGGCTTGCCGCGGTCGGACGCCGCCCGCCGGGACGGGTTATCCGATCTCCAGCCCCATGATGTAGTCGTTCATGTAGTAGCCGTTGCCGATCGGGAAGTCGCCTTCGCGCAGGCGCCGCATGCCCATGTGCTCGTAGAAGTGCAGGGCGCGGTTCTGCCGGTTGACGTTCAGCTCCATGAGGCAGCGCCCGGGATGCACGCGGCGGATGTGGGCCACGGCGTGGCGGAAGAGTGCCGCTCCGGCGCCGATGCCCTGATAGCGGGGCAGGACGTAGATCTTCTGCAGATGGAACAGGTCGGGCCCCTGCTGCTCGACGGAGAGGTAGCCGCACGGCTCGCCGTCGGTCTGGGCGATGAAGTAGCGGTGGCCCTCGTCGAGCTGGCGGCGCAGGCTCGCCTCGGAGTACATCCACTCCATCATGTAGTCCAGCTGCCCGGGGGTGAGCAGCTCGCGGTAGGTGGCGGGAAAGGCCTCGCCGGCCAGGCGGCGGATCAGGTCGATGTCATGCGCGGAAGCGTCGCGGATCGTCAGCATGGGAAACGGATTCAAAGATTTTTCGGGGAAAATAACGGAAGCCGGAAGCGGGTGGCAGTCCGGTAGTAATGAAAAAAGGCCGACATCAGCCGGCCTTTGTTTCATTCGCGCGCGAGAATTAAGCGTACTTGAACGTCGACTCGTCCGAGACGGTCAGCTTCTTGCGGCCTTTTGCACGACGTGCAGCCAGCACCTTGCGGCCTTCCGCCGTAGCCATACGCTTGCGGAAACCATGCTTGTTGATTCTCTTCCGGCGCGAGGGCTGGTAAGTTCTCTTCATTGCCATAGCTGTATCCTTTTTGTTGTTTCAGACATTTTTACGGATTGCAAAAGTACAACAAAAAAGTGATCCGCAAAAATTTTTCACGAAAATATTTCAAAATGACGGGCGAAAGCACGAAATCTTGTTAACTTTGTCAACGACCGCGACACGTTTCGCGCCAACGAACACCGCAACAGCCATGGCAATATTCAAAGTCGAAGGAGGCCACCGTCTCCGGGGCAGCATCACCCCCCAGGGCGCCAAGAACGAGGCGCTGCAGATTCTCTGTGCCACCCTGCTGACCCCCGAGCGGGTCGTCGTGCACAACATACCCCGCATTCTGGATGTCCTGCAGCTCATCGAGCTGCTGCGCCGCATGGGCGTCGAGGTCGAGGAGCTCGGCGGGGACACCTTCTCGTTCCGCGCCCGCGACATCGATTTCGACTACCTGAACACGGAGGACTACCGCCAGCGCTGCATGCGTCTGCGCGGCTCGGTGATGCTTATCGGCCCGATGCTGGCCCGTTTCGGCCGGGGATTCATCCCCCGTCCGGGCGGCGACAAGATCGGACGCCGGCGTCTGGACACCCACTTCCTCGGGCTGCAGAAACTCGGCGCCAAGTTCGACTTCGACGTCGCCGACGACTTCTTCATGGTCGAGGCCGACAAGCTGCAGGGCACCTACATGCTGCTCGACGAGGCGTCGGTGACCGGTACGGCCAACATCGTGATGGCCGCCGTGCTGGCCAGGGGGACGACGACGATCTACAACGCCGCGTGCGAACCCTACCTGCAGCAGCTCTGCAAGATGCTCAACCGCATGGGGGCCCGGATATCGGGCATCGCCTCGAACCTGCTGACCATCGAGGGCGTCGAGGCGCTGGGCGGTACGGAGCACACGCTGCTGCCCGACATGATCGAGGTGGGCAGCTTCATCGGCATGGCCGCCATGAACCGCTCGGAGCTGACTATCCGCAACGTCTCCTACGAGAACCTCGGCATCATCCCGGCGCAGTTTGCCCGCATGGGCATCCATTTCGAGCAGCAGGGCGACGACATCCATATCCCGCAGCAGGACCACTACAGCATCGAGACCTTCCTCGACGGGTCGATCATGACCATTGCCGACGCCCCGTGGCCGGGCCTGACGCCCGACCTGCTGTCGATTTTCCTGGTCGTGGCCACGCAGGCCAAGGGGGCGGTGCTGATCCACCAGAAGATGTTTGAGAGCCGTCTGTTCTTCGTCGACAAGCTCATCGACATGGGGGCGCAGATCATCCTCTGCGACCCGCACCGCGCCACGGTCATCGGCCATGACCACCGCCTGCAGCTGCGGGCCACGCGCATGACCTCGCCCGACATCCGCGCCGGCGTGGCGCTGCTCATCGCCGCCATGTCGGCCGACGGGGTCTCGACGATCCAGAACATCGACCAGATCGACCGCGGATACAAGGATATCGACCGCCGCCTGAACGCCCTCGGCGCGAAGATCACGCGTGTCGACGAGTGCAGCCGCTGATCCCGCCCCGCCGGTGTACCGCCCCGCGCCGCGCGGCACGCCGCCGTGCGGTGATTGTTGCGTGCGGTCCCGCGCGCAACGGAAAACGCAAAAGAAGCAAAACAGAATAGAGAGACTATGTTTTTGGAAAATGCCAGCCGCAAGGGCTGGATCGAAGTGATCTGCGGCTCGATGTTCTCGGGCAAGACCGAGGAGCTCATCCGCCGCCTGAAACGGGCGCAGTTCGCCCACCTGCGGGTCGAAATCTTCAAGCCCCGCATCGACGTGCGCTATTCGGAGGAGGAGGTCGTCTCGCACGACGCCAACGCCATCCGCTCGACGCCGGTCGAGTCGCCGCAGAATATCCTGCTGATGACCGCGGACGTCGACGTCGTGGGAATCGACGAAGCGCAGTTCTTCGATGCGAGCATCGTGGATGTCTGCCGGCAGCTGGCCGACAGCGGCGTGCGCGTGATCGTCGCGGGGCTCGACATGGACTATACGGGCAAGCCCTTCGGTCCGATGCCCGATCTGATGGCCACGGCCGAGTATGTGACGAAGGTGCATGCTATCTGTGTGCGCTGCGGCAACCTTGCGCACCACTCGCACCGCCTGACGGCCGACGAGAAGCAGGTGATGCTCGGTGCGCAGGACAGCTATGAACCCATCTGCCGCCACTGCTTCCACGAACTGGTCCGCAACCGCCAGTAAGTCCCCGCGCCGGTCGCCCCGGCTCCACCGGAGTAGTTCCCGCGCCTGTCGGCAACGTTTGCGGCACCGGCAGCACCCGCATCGTCGGACTCGCCATCCGGATTCCGAACGGCCGTTTCCCTTGTGAAACGGCCGTTTTGCATGGCCGGGTGCAAAAATGGTATCCGAAAGAGCAAAAAAGGTAACTCCGGGAATCGGACTCCGGACTATCTTTGCAATGGAAACCAACTCGAATCCGCAACCATGAAAAGACTCTTTCGCATAGGCGGCGCTTCGTCTGTTCTGACGGCGCTGCTGCCGTTCAATCCGCTTTCGGCACAGCAGGTTGCAACGGAACCTGATTCCTCTTCCGAACAGCGGCCGATGAACATCATTTTCTATCTGGTAGACGACATGGGATACGGCGATCTGGGATATTTGGGCAACCGCATGGTCGAAACTCCCGCCGTTGATGCGTTCGCCGCCGAATCGTCGGTCTTCACCAACGCCTATGCGGCCCCCGAATCCTCACCCACGCGCGCGAGCCTGCTGACAGGTAAAAATCCTGCCCGGCTGCATCTTACAACCTGGATACCCCAAAAAGGTGCCCGCAAGGCCAGCGAGTACAAAGGCTGGCGCATGCCCGAGGAGGCACGGGGCGTAGCGCTTGAGGAGACACTGGTTTCGGAGGCGCTCAAGGCGCACGGCTACGACACCTGGCATATCGGGAAATGGCACATCGGGGAAGGGGAACTTTCGCCGCGCAATCAGGGCTTCGACTCCGATACGGGTTACTGGCCCTGGTCCTTCCCTCGGAGTTACTTCTCTCCCTACGGATTGCAGACGCTGCAGGACGGGCCCGAGGGGGAGTATCTGACGGACCGGCTCGCCGATGAGGCAGTCAAACTGATCAAAAATCACTCGGACCGGCCTTTTTTTCTCAATCTGTGGCACTATGCCGTGCATGAGCCGCTCCGGGCGAAAGATTCGCTGACTGCCTACTACCGGGCCAAAGGAGCTCCAGAAGAGGGTAAGAACAAGGCGGTCTACTCGGCCATGAAGCACTCCGTGGACGAGAATTTCGCCAAGATTCTGAAGGCTGTCGAAGAGGCAGGTATCGAAGAAAATACAATCATCGTCTACTTCACCGACAACGGCGGCGTGGTCAAGCATGCCGACAACGGACCGCTGCGTCAGGGCAAGAAGTTCCTCTATGAGGGTGGTATCCGCGTGCCGCTCGTGATCCGTGACCCGCGTCATCCGGGTGCCCGCCGGATCGATACGCCCGTCTCGAGCATCGACTTCTATCCCACGATGCTCGAATGGGCCGGCATCGATCCCGCCGAAGTGGATCAGCTTCTCGACGGGGTGAGCATCGCGCCGCTGCTGCGCGGCGAACCGATTGCCGACCGGGCGCTTTTCTGGCACGAGATGGGAGCTTTCGGTCATGGTCCCGCTACAGCCATGCGGCAGGGAAACTACAAACTGTTGCGCTTTTATGCCCGACCGGCTGACAAACAGTATGAGTTGTATGACCTGTCGGAGGATATCGGGGAACAGCACGACCTGTCGGCCGAGCAACCCGAGCGGGTAAAACGGATGGCCCGGGAGATGCAGCAGTGGATTCGTGAAAACGGAGCGCAACTCCCGACGCGGATCTCTCCCGATGGGGAGGGGAAGGGTCACCGAAACCGGTCCCGGCAGTAGTCTGCCGGGATGGTTGCGGCCGCTCGCTCCGGCCGCTTCCCGGAAGGTTCTGCAAAGGCAGCCATAAAAACAGCGGGCGGGAGAGGTCACTCTCCCGCCCGCTGTGTTGTTGTCTGGCGGCAGCTGGACCCCGTGATCCGGTCTCGCGGCCCGTCCACCATCGGGCGGACGAGCCCCTCCAAGAGGGCGTCGTTACCGCATGACGACCTGTGCCTGGCCGATCAGACGCCCCTCCGTGTAGAGCTCCATGCGGTAGGTGCCGGCCGCGAAGCCCGACGAGGTGAAGTAGATGCCCACCTCGAGGTCCTGATTCTGGTAGTCGACCTCACGCATGGCCGAATAGGTGAGCCGCTCGCCTTCGAATTCGAACGACGGCATCGCCTCGGTGGTCAGCACGTAGCCGTCGGGCGAGATGATGCGCAGGTAGATCGCCTTGTTCCCGGGCATCGCCAGTTCGTTGGCCGAGAGCACGAAGTCCACGCGCAGGCGCGAGGCGTTCTTGATCCGCGATACGGGTTTGCTGCGGTCGTTGAGGGCCGAGAGGCTGATGTCGCGGGCCCGGAGCACCGAGCCGACCTTGACCTTGTTGTCCAGTTCGGCGGCCTTCTCCTCGGCCATCTCGGCACGCAGGTTGGCCGACGAAATCTCCTTGCGGTAGGAGACGTTCTCGCTGATGAGTTTCTGGTTGAGCGTATTGAGCGAGTCGATCTGCCGGATGTAGTCCTTCATGGCCGTGCGCAGCGTGCCTACCTCGCGTTCGTACTGCTTGATCTTGGCGAGGTTCCACGAACGCTCCTTCTTCAGGCGCGTCATGAGCGAGTCGGCGCGTTCGCGCTCGACGGAGAGGCTGGCCGAGATCGAGTCGTTCGAGACCCGCAGGTTGTCGTAGTCGTCCATCAGGCGTCCCAGATCATTCTGGATCGAGTCGCGGTCGGCCTGCAGCAGTTCGTTGTCGAGCATCTGCTGGCGGTGGATGCTGAAATAGAGGATCGACAGCGCCACCAGAATCACCGAGAGGATGATGATGACGATGCGGTATCCGCGGATGGACTTCTCCGCATCGGGCTGTCTGCCGTAGTCGTCGTCTTCGAATTCCGAGGGGTCGTAACCCGGTCTGTTCTCTTCCATAGAAATGTCGGTTTTGCGCAAAGATAATCAATTTTTCATTTCATCAGGCTCTCAAGCGGATATTTGAGCCCCTTGTAGCTGGAAATGTAGGCCTGGATGCTGCCGATGCGCACCGGCGACTCGATGTAGAGCGGAATTTTGTTCCGGTCGTCCGAAATCCAGACCGTGAAGACCGTGCCGTCGGTGAACGAGTAGCCCTCGGTGGTACCCAGCTGGCACTCGAACTTCAGGGTCTTGAAGCGGCCCATGTTGCGGATGCGCTTCTCCTCGCGTCCGAGGTAGCGGTAGCGCAGGTGGCGGATTGTGTCCTGGAGGACCATTTGCAGCGTGGCGGGCTCGCCGACGCGGAAATCCTCCGCATTGGCCGACCGCAGGTTGAAGAAGAGCGCGATGGGGTCCATGCTCTCCGGGGTCAGCGCCATCTGCTTTTGCCGCTCGGGCTTCTGGCGGCTACGCCAGCGCGTGTAGATTACCGAGTCCTCCCAGTCGTAGACGTAGTGGCTCTGGAAGGTGTAGTCGCCTTCGCGGATGTCGCTTTCGAAGCGCTGGGGACGCAGCGACAGGGTGTCGACCCATACCGAATAGATGTCCTCGATGTTGAAGAACCAGCGGTAGGTGGGCAGCGTGCGTCCCGCGCCGACGACCTTGTAAAAACTCCGGTCGTTCGTGCGCTCCGACGAGGTAAGGACCTCGACGGCCCCGACTTCGGTGTTGGGGAACATCTTGGCCTTGTAGCTGACGCGGTAGAGCAGCTTCTCGCCCGGATGGTAGAGCTGGGCGGCGAGCGGCAGGGCCGCTGCGAGCAGGAGTATCGTGAGCAGAAGTCGTTTCATGAGGTGAGGGGGTCTTTATTTTTAACGGGTTGTTGGTCGGAAATATTACGATATGCGGGAAAAATCGATCTCTTCGCGGCCCGAATAGCGGCGGCGGAGTTCGCGCAGCCCTTCGTGTGCGGGTTGCGCGAGTGCGGGGTCCGCGGCGAGGATCTCCGCGGCGGCCTCGCGCGTCAGGGTGAGAATCTGCACGTCGGCCGTCGGATTGGCGATCTTCAGATCAAATGCCATGCCGCTCTGCAGCGTGCCGTTGATGTCGCCCGCGCCCCGCAGCTTGAGGTCGAGCTCCGCGAGGCGGAACCCGTCGTTCGTCTCGCACATCGCCTCGAGGCGTGCGCGCGACTCGCGCGAGAGCTTCTCGCCGGACATGAGGATGCAGTAGGACTGGGCCCCGCCGCGTCCCACGCGGCCGCGCAGCTGGTGGAGCTGCGAGAGGCCGAAGCGCTCGGCCGACTCGATGACCATGACCGTGGCGTTCGGTACGTCGACGCCCACCTCGATGACCGACGTAGCGACGAGAATCTGCGCCTCGCCCTCCTTGAACTGGCGCATCGACTCCTCCTTGTCGGCGGGTTTCATCTTGCCGTGGCAGATGGCCGTGATGTAGTCGGGCAGCGGGAAGTCGCGCGAGATGGCCTCATAGCCGTCCGTGAGGTCCTTGTAGTCCATCGCCTCGGACTCCTTGATGAGCGGGTAGACGACGTAGACCTGGCGGCCCTGGGCGATCTGCTGCCGCATGAAGCCGAAGAGCTTGAGCCGTGCAGCGTCGGTGTAGTGGTAGGTCTTGATCGGACGGCGGCCCGGCGGCAGCTCGTCGATGACCGAGACGTCTAGGTCGCCGTAGAGGGTCATGGCGAGCGTGCGGGGGATCGGCGTGGCGGTCATCACGAGGATGTGGGGCGGCTGCTCGTTCTTGGTCCACAGGCGGGCGCGCTGCTCGACGCCGAAGCGGTGCTGCTCGTCGATGACCACGAAGCCGAGGTTCGCGAAGCGCACGCGCTCCTCGATCAGCGCGTGGGTGCCGATGAGGATGTGGACCTCGCCCGAGGCGATCCCTTCGAGCGCTTCGCGGCGTTCGCGCGCCTTCGAGGCGCCGGTCAGGACGGCCACGCGCACCGGCATGCCGTCGAGCAGGCGGCTGATGGTAGCGAAGTGCTGGCGGGCGAGAATCTCCGTCGGGGCCATCATGCAGGCCTGGAACCCGTTGTCGACGGCCAGCAGCATCGACATCAGCGCCACGAGGGTCTTGCCGCTGCCGACGTCGCCCTGCAGCAGGCGGTTCATCTGGTATCCCGTAGCGGTGTCCTGCCGGATTTCGCGGATCACGCGCTTCTGCGCCCCCGTGAGCGGGAAGGGGAGCTTCTCGTTGTAGAAGGTGTTGAAGGCGTCGTCGACGCGCGTGAAACGGAATCCGTCGGCCTTCGCCAGGCGTGCCGTGCGGCGCGACTGCACGTTGAGCTGCACGCCGAGCAGTTCGTCGAACTTCAGCCGGTACTGTGCCTGCCGCAGCAGTTCGGGCGACTGCGGGAAGTGGATGTTGTAGTAGGCGTCGTGGCGCGCGATGAGCCCGTAGCGGGTGCGTACATCGGCGGGCAGCGGGTCGGGGATGTGCCCGCGGACCAGCGCCCAGGCGTTGCAGACGAGCTGGTACATGCCCTTCGTGCCGAACATCGTCGAGATGCGCTCGGTCGAGGGGTAGATGCCCTGCATGCCGCTCTCGGCGCGGCGCGAGAGGTACTGCTCCATGGTCTCCAGCTCGGGGTGGGCCATCGAGAGCTGGCCGCGGTAGAACGACGGACGCCCGAAGACGAGGTATTCGCGTCCGACCTCCACGCGCTTCTCGATCCACTTGATGCCCTGGAACCACACCAGTTCGGCCTGTCCCGTCGCATCCTGCACGAAGGCCGTGAAGCGGCGCTTGCGCCCCGTCCCGGCGTAGGCTGTGCCGGTCACGCGGGCGCGCAGCTGCACGAGCGTGGGGGCGTCGTCCGTGATTTCGGAGATGCGGTAGATGCGCGTGCGGTCGATGTAGCGGAAGGGGAAGTGGTCGAGCAGGTCGCCCACGGTGCGGATGCCCAGCTCCTTGTCCAGAAGCCGGGCGCGCGCCTCGCCGACGCCCGTCACGTACTTGATATCGCTCTTGAGGTTATCCACAGAGCAAATATACGAAAAAACGGGCAATCCGTATCACCGGCTCTCTATTGCTCTTCTTCTGTCTTTGCCGGAAGCGACGCATCGACGCCCGAACGGGCGAACGATCCCCGGTTCCAGCTGCCCGAAGCCTCGCCCGTGCGGTCCTCGATGCCCGGGATCGGGCTGCCCTTCTGGTCGGTGACGGAACCCTGAAGTTCAAAGTCGATCAGCGGGGTGCCGTACATGCAGACGGTGCCCTTGTCTTCGTTTTCGCAGGCGGTCGTGAAGCCGAGAGCAGGAACAGCATGAATCTGCGTTTCATAAGGGTCGGATTTTTGGGCGGTTGCGTGTGTAAATCTACTGAAAAATATCCCGGTCTGCAATTTTTTCGCGGAATTCGGGCTATCTTTGCGGTACGGAGCCCCGGCGGGCCCCGAAACCCGGAGACGACATGACAGACCTGACGAAATTCCAGCGGCGTCCGACGTGCGAGGTGCGCATCGGATGCGTGTGCATCGGCGCGGGAAACCCCGTGGCCGTGCAGTCGATGACCAATACCGACACGAACGATACGGCGGCGAGCGTCGCGCAGATCGAGCGCATCGACCGCGCGGGCGGCCCGATCGTGCGCCTCACGGCGCAGGGGCGCCGCGAGGGCGAGAATCTTGCCAACATCGTGCGGCAGCTGCGCAGCGACGGCTTCCGCACGGCCGTCGTGGCCGACATCCACTTCGTTCCGGAGGTTGCGGCCATCGCGGCGAAGTACGTCGACAAGGTGCGCATCAACCCGGGCAACTACCGCACGGAGCACGGCGAGCTGGAGGCGCTCATCGAGCAGTGCCGCGAGCGCGGCGTGGCGCTGCGCATCGGCGTCAACCACGGGTCGCTCGCCCGGCGGGTCTTCGACCGCTACGGCGACACGCCCGAGGGGATGGTCGTCTCGGCCATGGAGTTCCTGCGGGTTTGCCGCGAGCGGGCATTCGACCAGGTGGTCGTCTCGATGAAGTCGAGCAACACGCGCGTGATGGTCTCGGCCTACCGGCAGCTCGTGGCGGCGATGGAGGCCGAGGGGATGAACTACCCGATCCACCTCGGGGTCACCGAGGCCGGAAACGGACTCGAGGGGCGCATCAAGAGCGCCGTGGGCATCGGGGCGCTGCTCTGCGACGGCATCGGTGACACGATCCGCGTCTCGCTGACCGAGGCGCCCGAAAACGAGATCCCCGTCGCGCGGCTGCTCGTCGAGCACTTCGCCGACCGCCCGGGCGAGTTCCCCGTGCGGCATCCCGAGCGCTACTCGCCCTACGTCTTCCGCCGCCGCACGCAGGTCGCCGTGCCCGTCACGCACGACGAGCCGCACGAGGGCTTCCGCGTCATCGAGGCCCTCTCGGGCAACCCGACGGCCGAACTGCGGGCCGCGATTCTGAACCTCGACCGGGCGGACGAGCCCGTCGTCGTGAAGCGCCGCTACGAGGAGGCGTCGCTCGAGCGGCTGGCCGTGAAGGCGGCCGCCGACCTGGGCGTGCTCTTCCTCGACGGACTGGCCGACGGCATCTGGATCGACGCCCCGGGCCACGACGCCGCGGCGATCCGCGACGTGGAGCTGATGATCCTCCAGGCGGCGCGCGTGCGCTTCTCGCATACGGAATACATCGCCTGCCCGTCGTGCGGCCGCACGCTCTACGACATCGAGCGGACCTTGGCGGCGATCAAGTCCCGCACGTCGCACCTGAAGAACCTGAAGATCGGCGTCATGGGTTGCATCGTCAACGGCCCGGGCGAGATGGCCGATGCCGACTACGGCTACGTGGGGGCGGGCCCGGGCCGCATCACCCTCTACAGGGGACGCGAGGTCGTCGCGCGCAACATTCCGCAGGAGGAGGCGCTCGACCACCTCGTCGAACTGATCCGCGCCCACGGCGACTGGGTCGATCCCGAAGTCTGATCCGCTCCGGCCATGACGATCCTCCCCGCCGCTTACCTCCCTTCGGTCGCCTACTTCGCGGAGCTGCTCCGCGGCGACTGCCTGATCGACCTCGGCGAGCACTTCATCAAGCGCTCGGAGCGCAACCGCGCGCGGATCCTGGCCACCGACGGCGTCATGGAGCTCACCGTGCAGGTGCGCCATGCCGACCGGCCCCGCCAGCCGATGCGCGACATGCGCCTCGACTACTCCAAGCGCTGGCAGCACCAGCACTGGGGCGCCCTTGTGTCCTCCTACAGGGGGTCGCCCTACTTCGATTTCTATGCCGGGCGGTTCGAGCCCTTCTACCGCGGGCGGTGGGAGTTTCTCTGCGACTACGACCTGCAGCTCACCGAGCTGCTGTGCTCGCTGGCGGGCATCGCGATGCCTGCCGTATCGGAGCGCTACATCGAGGCGGCGCCCGGCGACCGCGACCTGCGGCCCAAACGCAGGGAGGGCCCGGCGTTCGTCGCCGAGCCCTACGTGCAGGTCTTTTCCGACCGCCTGCCCTTTCAGCCTAATTTGTCTTTTGCAGACCTTTTATTTGCAGAGGGGCCTGCATCCATCGCGGTTTTAGAACGTTGCCGATACGGAGCGTGACGCTGTCCGCAAGCCCGCCGGCATATACCCGTACCGGAACGCTCCCCGTGACCGAAACGCTGTCCGAGCGGTACTGGCACGGCGCATACTCCGTCATGGCGACCGTATCGCGCCCGACGACGAGCGTGGGCAGCCCCGCGGACGAATAGACGCGGAAGGCCTGCCGCGTCTGGTCGCGCAGACGCCGCCGCTTGTCGACCAGGTGGAGCGTCGGCTCCCGTCTGTTCCACATCGCCCGGTAGAGGTAGTAGGCATCCTTGCACGTGCGGCGGTCGATGGTCACGAGCCCCTCGCCGTTGATGCCGTAGGGGCGGCGCGCCGAGCCGTAATCGAACAGCGTGGCGATCCACGTGCCCCAGAAGAGCGAATCGTTCTGCAGGTTGCGGGCATACTCCTCGTGGAAGCGCGTCTGGTTCTCCTCGGGCATCCAGTTCTCGCGCGGCGCCGCGTGGGCCGTGTAGCTTCTGTGGCCGATGAACCCGCTGCCGCCGTAGGCGACGCCCGAGCGCAGGTGCGACCAGTTCTTCTGCAGCAGGTCGCGCCAGACCTTCACGTCGTCGGTTGAGCCGCGCTCCCAGCCCACGGTCTGCCGCCAGACGATCAGGTCGGTGATGAAGTTGATCTTGCCGTCCTGGTCGCTGCACGCCACCGTCGGCCGCGAGGGGTCCATCGCGCGGGCCGTGTCGTGGAGCCTCCGCACGTAGGGCACGGCGCTGTCGCCGCGGTTCCAGAGCCTCGAGAAGAGCCCCCACATCACCACCGAGGGGTGGTTCATGTGCTGGGCGATGATCTCCTGCAGCTGCTGCAGTCCGTTCTGCTCGAACTGCGGCGTGGCGTAGTAGGCCACATCCCCGAGGAAGGGGGCGCGGTGCAGCGGCAGGTCGATCCAGACGAGCAGGCCGAGTTCGTCGCAGCGGTCGTACAGATACCCGGCATGGGGCATGACGGCCGACCGCAGGGCGTTGGCCCCGAGGTCGAGCAGGCGGGCCAGGTCGGCGTCGCAGTCCTGCCGCGTGAACAGTCCGCCCGCAACGGTGTTGTCGTGGTAGAGGTCGACGCCGTGCACGGGCGTGCGCACGCCGTTGATCGCGAGGCCCCCGCCGGGGGTGACGGCGATCGAGCGGAATCCCGTGCGGACGGCGACGCTGTCGGTCGTCTGCTCCTCGCCGAGCGAGACCGACACGGTGTAGAGCGACGGCGAATCGGGGCTCCACAGCGCCGGGTGCTCGATGGCAAAGGGGACGAAGAGGGGCTTGCCGTCGAGCCGCACGCGCTGCCGTTTCGAGAAGACGGACTCCCCGTCGGGGGCCGTGATGCCGAGCGTCAGCGTGCAGCTGCTCTCGCCCTTCGAGGTGAGGTGTACCTCCACCTGCCCTTCGGTGCGGTCGCCGTTCACGACGGTGGGGTGTACGAGCACCCCTTCCGATCCGAAATAGAGGGGCGAGACGGCCGTGCGGTCGGTGACGATGAGCTCCGCCGGGCGGAAGATGCCGCCGTAGAGGTTCATGTCCGTCGACGTGGGCAGCACGTCGTTGCGGTAGCTGTTGCTCACGACCATGCGCAGGGCGTTGTCGGTGCCGAAGCGCACCTTGTCCGTGATCTCGAACACGAAGGCCGTGCCGGCGCCGCAGTGCGTCCCGGCGTGTGAGCCGTTGACGAACAGGTCGGCGACCGTCTGCACGCCGTAGAAGCGGACGAAGAGGCGGCGCGAGGCCCATTCCACCGGGATGTAGATGTCGTTCTGGTAGTTTCCCGTGGTTTCGAGCAGCGATCCTTCGGCGAGGGGGTCGGTGTCCCAGGTGTGGGGCAGGGTGACGTGGCGGGCGTTGTCGCTGGTGTTTTCCGATTTGAAGAAGAACCGCCACCCCTCGTTCAGGGGGATGACCTCGCGCGCGGCGGCCATCGAGCTTGCGGCCGCGAGCAGCAGAAGCAGCATGTATCGTTTCATGGCAGGGCGGATGGATATGTAGCACCGGAGGCAAAGATAGCGCAAAGCGTGCGGAACACAAAATTTTTGTGCCGCCATCTCCCCGTCTGAACACAAAAAGGGAGGAGACCGTTTCCGATCTCCTCCTCGGCACGCAGGGTGTCATTCAGATGTTAGCCTATTCCCACCTTCCCTGCGGAATGTTGCCGTCTATTTGGTCTTGATCTGGACCGTGACGGGTGCGAACTCGACACCGAAGTTGTTGGTGTAGGTCACCTTGACTTCGATCGTCTGCGATACGGGCTTCAGGCTGCTGTCTTCACCCGTGTAGGTGATGACGCCGGTAGCTTCGTCGAATGCGAAGTTCACGTTGCTGAACGTCGTCTCGTACTTCACTTTACCGCCCAATGCCGTGGCGAGGTTTGCGTGCAGACCGCTCTCCGTCGATGCGTCGAAGACGTTGGTGTTGGTCTCCTTGCCGGCCTCGCCGCTCTGGTAGGTCGAGTTGAGCGTCAGCAGCTGGGCTACCTTGAACGATGCGCCCTGCGAAAGTTCGAACTCGTTGCCCTTGGTTGCTACCGTAATCTCCTTGTCGGCATACGGGCTGTCGATGGCCACGGTGAAGGTTACGCGCGAATCCTTGACCTCCTCATTGCTGTTGGTGAATACGAGGTAGGCGTCTACCTTGAGCTCCAGAGCGCCCCAGTCGTTCCAGATCAGCTTGTTGTCGGCGTCGATCTCCGGAACGGTCTGACCGTTCTCTGCCATCTCGTCGAGCTTGTCGCCCTGCAGCTCCTTGTTGATCTCGTAGACAACCTTCACGCCCGGGAGAGCCTGCTCGCCCTCGCCAACCTGATAGGTGTAGGCGTTGCCCAGCGGCTGTGCGACCACGTCGTAGCGCGAACCGTCTGCGTTGAATTCGGCGATGGCGTTGACGCGGCCGTCCGTTACGAAGAGCGGGTTGGGCGTCAGCTCGGCGCTAGCCTCCTTCAGCGTGATTTCGGCCGGGATGACGATCTCCAGACCACTCTTGTCAGCGAGCGTCAGGGTCGAACGGTAGGTCTTGAACTCGTACTCGGCGGGGAAGGTGACGTTGATGTTATTGCCTGCTACGGCGAGTTTGGCCTCGTCATCGCCCGTTGTGGCCGACATGGCGGCTACGACTCCGAGGAAGGTTTCCTTGCTGCCGAATGCCTCCTTGTAGTTGTCGTTCCAGAGAGCCTCGGCGAAGTTCTCGGCTACGGTGTAGGTCGACGTGCCGACATACATCACTTCCTTGCTGATTTCGTAGCTGATCTCCGGAGCACCGGACGCCGTTACGGGGATCGTGATCGTCGTCGTGGTCTTGTCGCTGTGTACAAACTTGGCGTATGCAATGTACTCTCCGCCCTCGGCGAAGGTCATGCCGTAGAACGTCGGTGTGATACGCTGTACATCGTTTTCGGCCGTCGGGGTCGAGTTCATTACCAGCGTGACATAGGCTCCATCTACGATCTCACCTGCGTTATCGGCGATATAAGAAGCCCATTGGTTTGCGAGAGCAAATTTGTTGAAATCTTCGATGCTGCCCATTTGATAGGTGTAGGCGGGTTTCATCTCCTTGTAATGCTCAACCGTTACCTTCGGCTCCATATCTACGGGGTTACCCGTGTAGATCTTGCTGAGGGCCTTCGTGTGGTTCCATGCGATTGCGGTTTGCGGAACACTGGTCTCCACACCGTTGGATACGACCGTTACCTTGTGCTGGGCCTCGCCGATCTCCAGGGACTTTTCGCCGAGAGCTACCGTGAAGGTTACCTTGCTCGATGTAATGTTATCGCCGATCAGGTCGGTGTCGGTGGTCGGCAGGTTCGCTTCGTCGATCTGCACCGACTCGGCCGTTACCTTGTAACTCTTTTCGTTAGCGGAATTGATCGTGATCTTTTTGGCGTCGAATGCGCTGCGGCTGCTTTCCAGTACGCCTTCCCACATCTCCGACAGCGGCATGTACTTCTTGCCGTCGAAGTAGTAGACATCGAAGCCCTCGAGGAAGTTGACTACCGAGTAGTCGTTGTACTTGAGGCTGCTGCTGTACAGGCCGTTCGACAGGCCGGCAACGAGTTTTCCTTCGTCATCGACCTTGACGATCCGCAGGTTGTCGTTGATGCGTGCAGCCCATCCGGTGGGGTACAGGCCGAGGAACGACGTGGTGTAGTCGATGCCCGTGTGCGTGGTCTGCTCATCCTCCGAGCCGGTCGTGACACCTGCGATCTTGATGTTCAGCGCGATGGCAAGCGTCTCGTCGTTGTCTGAACCGAACTTGTAGGCGGTCGTGGCCTTGACGGTGAACTCACCCTCGTTCTCCTCGCTTGCGGTGACGCTCTCCACCGTGAAGGCGGGGCTGTTCGTGCTGCTCATCGAAACCTTGCGCGTGATGATCGAAACGGTCGCCTTCTTCTTGTCCGCAATATTCTTGGCCAGCGAAGCGGGCGATACGCGGAAGGTCATCTCGAGCGTCTGGTTGCCGAGGTATTCCTTGCCGTCCTTACCGAAGTCGATGTAGGGCGCGGGCGTTACGGGGATGCGGTTCGAGGTCTCGCTCAGCGACGAGGGAACATAAACCAGCGACTGGATGCGGTTCTCCAGCGCAAACAGGCGCTCGCTGAACTCGTTCATGAGTTCGCTCATCTTTTTCTGGTTGCCGTCTACCAGAATCTGCAGCTCGTTGGCGTCAATCTGCGTCTGGTTGGCCTGGATAAAGGCGATCAGGGCGGCGGCGTAGTCGCTCTGCTCGTTCTCCATCTCGGCAATAAGTTTGGCCAGCGTCTCGTTGTAGGTGGCATAGTCGTTCAGAGCGGCGTTGGTGATGTAGCCGTTGTTCGTCAGGTAGGCGGCGATGGCCTCGTTCAGGCTGTCGCCCAGCCAGGGCTCGCCATCGAGCATTTCGCTGATCTGCGACTCGATCAGCGTGTTGACATCGCTCTCGGTCAGAACCTCGATTCCCTCCAAGGCTTCGACGCGCTTGGCCAGCGCCTCGACATCGGCAGCCGAGCCCTCGAGTGCGGCGAGACGCTCTTTCAGCTCCTGAATGTCGCCCGAGAAATCCACGGCGGGCAGCTCGCCGACCGTACCCTCGAGTGCCGTGAGCTTGTTGTTGATCTCCTCAAGCTCGGCCTTGTAGTCCTCCTGAATGCCCTCGATGAGCGCCTCCAGCTCGCTGACGGCACCCTTCGTGGCCAGTTCGTTGCGGAGCGTCTCCTCCGACGACTGGATTGCGCCGTCGACGTACTCCTTCAGCTCCTGCGACAGCTCGTTGAGCTTGGCCTGCACGTCGCCGATGGCCTCCAGCTTCTGATCGATCGAGGCGACGTCGGTCTTCACGCCATCGAGTTCGCTGCGCAGGGCGGCTACCTCCTCGTTCAGGGCGTCGAGACTCGGAATCGCGTTCCGGACGCTCTCGATCTGCTCGTCAAGGTCGGCAACCGTCACGTACAGCTCGTCGAGGCGGTTGTTGATTTTGTCGATGTCGTCGTCGTAATTCTTACAACCGACACCGGCAAGCATGATTCCCGAAAGAACCAATGCCAGGAAATTCCTTAATAAGTTGTGTTTCATAGATAAATAATTTGGATGATAGAAGTGTTTGTATGCAGTTATTATCAATGTGTTAGCGCCTTGTCAGTTATTTGTTAGTATCATATATGATACGCGCATTGCAAAGATATATATAAAAATTTGCGTAACAAATTTTTTCGGCAATTTTTTTGAAATGGGAATGGATTATCGTGAGGAGGTCGCGTATATCTCGCGGCGTATCAAAGAATTACGGCTGGAAAACAAATTGACTGTACAGGAACTTGCCTACCGTTGCGACATGGAACGGTCGAACCTGAGCCGCATCGAGGCCGGGCGGACGAATCTGACGCTGAAGACGCTTTGCGCGATCTGCAATGCCCTGAACGTCACCTTGCGCGACGTGATCCGTTGACGTTCATACCTTATATATATTATGAAAACGGTTTCCCGCCGGGACTCCGCCGGGAGACTGTTTGTCGCTTTTCGGCAAAATTCGTATCTTTACCGAACGAATTGAAACTGCTTTCCTTTGAATACGATTGATCTGATAGTCTGCCTGGTACTCGTCGTCGCCGTATGGTGCGGCTTCCGGCGGGGATTCATCCTGCAGGTCTGCTCGCTTGCGGGCATCGTGCTCGGTATCTGGCTGGCGGCGCGCTACGGCGCCGAGGTCGGGGCGCTGCTGCACCTCGAGGAGCGTTTTGCCGCCGCGGGCGGCTTCATCACGGTGCTGGTCGTCGTGATCCTTGCCGTCGCGCTCCTGGGGCGGCTGCTGCGCAAACTTTTCCATTTTGCCGGGTTCGGCGTCCCGGACGTGGCGCTGGGCATCGTCGTCTCGGTCGCCAAATACCTGCTGGTCGTGAGCGTGCTCTTCTCGGCGTTCGACACCCTGAATGCCGACTACTCGCTTGTGGACCGCCGGACGATCGCCCGCTCGAAGAGCTACGGCCCCGTGCTGCGGATTTCGCAGTGGATGCTGCCCCGCCTCAAGCAGGCCGGGACGGAGGTCACGATGCCCGACCTGCCGCGCCTCGAGGAGCTCGTGCCGGACAAGGAGCGCGGGACGGGTGCCGCGAAGGAGCACTCCGGAAAACCGGTGTCCGGGTCGGAACAGGCGCCGGACCTTGAAACCTGTTGAGCGATGGAGAAGAATTTTACAGGAACGGTGGTTCGTGCGACCGGCAGCTGGTACGACGTCCTGCACGACGGGGCGCCGGTGCGCTGCCGCATCCGGGGCCGCCTGCGCCTGAAGGGGGTGCGGTCGACCAACCCGGTGGTCGTGGGCGACGAGGTGCGCTGCGAGGCGGATGAAAACGGCGACCACGTCATCGTGGACATCGTGCCGCGGCGCAACTACGTCATCCGCCGGGCATCGAACCTCTCGAAGGAGTCGCACATCATCGCGGCGAACATCGACCGCGCGCTGCTCATGGTGACGCTGCGCCAGCCCGAGACGCCGCCCGAGTTCGTCGACCGCTTCCTCGTGACGTGCGAGGCCTACAAGATTCCGGTCGTGATCCTGCTCTCGAAGATGGACCTGCAGGATGCGGAGGCCGTTGCGGCGTTCCGTGCCGTCTACGAAGGGGCCGGGTACGAGGTGCTGGAGGTCTCGGCGACGGACGGCAAAGGGGTGGAGCGCGTCCGGGAGCTGCTGGCAGGGTGCCGCACGCTCGTCTCGGGCAACTCGGGCGTGGGCAAGTCGACGCTCATCCGGACGATCGACCCGACGCTCGACATCCGCACGGGCGAAATCTCCGAGAGCCACCACAAGGGGCGCCACACGACGACCTTCTCGACGATGTATCCGCTGGCCGGGGGCGGGGCAGTAATCGACACGCCCGGCATCAAGGGCTTCGGGCTGATCGACATCGACGATGCCGAACTGTGGCACTACTTCCCCGAGATGATGCGCACGGCGCCCGGGTGCCGCTTCTACAACTGCACGCACACGCACGAACCGGGCTGCGCCGTCATCGGGGCGGTGCGGAGCGGCGACATCTCGCTGGCCCGCTACGAAAGTTACCTGAAAATCCTCGACGAAGATGACAAGTACCGCAAATAGGGAACCGGCATGGTATGCCGCGCGCATCGCCTGCCTTCGGGAGTTCATGACCGAAGAGCGCTACGACCTCTTCCGCCGCACGGTGGCGAGCCGCACGCGTTATCTGACCGTGCTGGCCGAGAACATGTACCACGGGCAGAATGCCGCGGCGCTGATCCGCCACTGCGAGGCCTTCGGCGTGCAGCGCATGCACACCGTCGAGACGCTCTGCCGCTTCGAGCCCAATGCGGCCATCGCGCGCGGCACGGAGCAGTGGGTCGATGTCGTGCGACACCCCTCGACGGCCGATGCCCTGGCGGCGCTGAAGGCCGAGGGGTACCGCATCGTGGCGACGACGCCCCACCGCGGGGACCATACGCCCGAGACGTTCGACGTGGCGGCAGGCCCCTTCGCCCTGGTCTTCGGCACGGAGCATGCGGGTATTTCGGACGAGGTGATCGCCGCAGCCGACGAGTTCCTGCGCATCCCGATGTGCGGCATGGTCGAGAGCCTCAATGTCTCGGCTTCGGCCGCGATCCTCATCTACATGCTCTCCGAGCGGGTGCGGCTGACGGTTCCCAACTGGCGCATGGACGACGCCGCACAGGCCGAGGTGCTCTACCGCTGGATGACGACGAGCGTGCGCGACGCGGCGGCGATCCTCGAAAAACAGTTTCCCGAAAAGTAAGACAAACGCCATGAATACGATCCTGCGCAAACAGTTTCTCATCCATGTAGCCCAGACGTCGCCCTCGCCGATGCTCGTCGAGGTGGCGCGCGCCGAAGGTTCGTTCTTCTATACGCCCGAGGGCAAACGCTATTACGACCTGGTGGCCGGTGTCTCGGTGAGCAACGTCGGCCATGCGAATCCAGCCGTCGTGCGCGCCGTGCAGGAGCAGGCTGCGCGCTACATGCACGTGATGGTCTACGGCGAGCTGGTCGAGTCGCCGCAGGTGGAGTATGCCGCGCGCATCGCGTCGCTGCTGCCCGGGGCGCTCGAAAGCGTCTACTTCGTCAACTCGGGCGCCGAGGCGGTCGAGGGGGCGTTGAAGCTGGCCAAGCGCTTCACGGGACGCACCGAGATGATCTCCATGCGGCGGGCCTACCACGGTTCGACGCACGGCGCGATGAGCATGATGGGGGCGCCCGAGGGCGAGGAGTGGAAGGAGCCCTTCCGCCCGCTGCTGCCCGACGTGCAGGCTATCGAGTTCAACGACTTTGAGGCCCTGCAGCGCATCACCCGCCGCACGGCCTGCGTGCTGGCCGAGCCCGTGCAGGGCGAGGCGGGCGTGCGGCCGCCGAAGCCGGGCTATCTGGAGGCGCTGCGGCGCCGCTGCGACAAGGTGGGGGCGCTGCTCATCTTCGACGAGATACAGACCGGCCTGGGACGCACCGGCGCGATGTTCGCCTCGCTGCGCTACGGCGTTACGCCCGACATCGTCTGCCTGGCCAAGGCCTTCGGCGGGGGCATGCCCCTCGGGGCCTTCGTCTCGCGGCACGAGATTATGGATACGCTGCAGCACGACCCGGCGCTGGGCCACATCACCACCTTCGGCGGCCATCCGGTCTGCTGCGCCGCGGGGCTTGCGGCGCTGAACTACCTGTTAGAAAACCGCATCGTCGAGAGCGTCGAGTCGAAGGGCGCCCTCTACGAGGAGCTGCTCGCGGACCATCCCGCCGTGCGGGAGATCCGCCGCGCGGGGCTGCTGCTGGCCGTCGAACTGGGCGACCCGGCGAAGCTCTACCGGATCATGGAGCTCTTCAAGGAGGCGGGCATCTTGAGCGACTGGTTCCTCTACTGCGACACGGCCTTCCGTATCTCGCCGCCGCTGACGATCTCCGAGGAGGAGGTGCGCGAGAGCGCCGCGCTCGTCCGCAAGTGCCTCGACCGGCTGTAACCGCTGAAAGGTGTTTCAGAGAAAACTTCCGGCCAGTTTCCGGAAGAGCCGTTGGGATTCCGTGACTGCCTTCTCCTTCGGAGGAAAGGTCCGGTCGAATGTTTCGAGATTATCTGATGAGGCCGCGGCATAGGCTGCTCCCTCGTCGTATCGGCCCGCCGCATCGTGCAGGGCTCCGGGACGCAGTTCCCGGGCCAGCAACGCCGCCGGGTAGCGCCCCTCGCGATCCGTGATGCCGTAGTGTTTTGATGCAACGAATCCGAAACGTGCGTAATACGCCGGGTCCCCGCAGATGAGTATGGCGGCATGCCCTTGTGCTGCAGCCTTTTCCATTGTATGTACGATCAGTTTGCTCCCGATTCCCCGACGGCGGTAGGTGGGCAGCACACCCACCGGTCCGAATGTGATGACAGAAAGCACTTTCCCGTCCGGACGGATGATGCCGGTCCGGGCATAGGCGATGCATCCGACGATCTCTTCTTCGTGCAGTGCTACGAAATCGAGTTCGGATATGTATTGCGGCGAATTGCGCAGCCGATGCAGGAGCAGATGTTCGCTGCATCCCGGTTCATAGACATTCCAGAACGCTTCGCGTGTGATCTCTTCGGTGCGTCTCCGTTCTTGTTCTGTCCCGGGTCTCAACAGAATTTCCATATCCGGATGTCAGGCTTCCTCGGCAAAGGCCTTCAGGCGGGCGATCTCCTCGGCCCAGCGGCTCTCGTCGGGCGTTTCGAGGATCAGCGGAATGCCGTCGAAGCGCGCATCGCGCGCGATGTAGCGGAAACACTCCATGCCGATCATCCCGTCGCCCAGCGGCGTGTGGCGGTCGACGCGGCTGCCGAGAATCTTCAGCGCGTCGTTCAGGTGCATGCCCTTCAGGTAGCGGAAGCCCACGACGCGCTCCAGCTCGGCGAAGGTCTCCGCGCATGCCTCGGCCGTGCGCAGGTCGTACCCCGCGGCAAAGGCGTGGCAGGTGTCGATGCAGACCCCCACGCGCGACTTGTCCTCCACGCGGTTGATCAGGTAGGCGAGGTGCTCGAAGCGGAAGCCGAGGTTCGAACCCTGCCCCGCGGTGTTCTCGATGACGGCCGTCACGCCGTGCGTGGCTTCGAGTGCGAGGTTGATCGACGCGGCGATGCGGTCGAGGCTCTCCTCCTCGGTGATCTGCTTCAGGTGGCTCCCGGGGTGGAAGTTGAGGCGGTCGAGCCCCAGCTGCTCGCAGCGCTTCATCTCCTCGATGAAGGCCTCGCGCGACTTGGCCAGCCCTTCGGCGTCGGGATGCCCGAGGTTGATCAGGTACGAGTCGTGGGGCAGGATCTGCGCCGGCGTGTAGCCGTACTCGTCGCAGGCGCGGCGGAAGGCGTCGATCTCGGCCGCCGTGAGGGGCTTGGCGACCCACTGCCGCTGGTTCTTCGTGAAGAGCGCGAAGGCCGTGGCTCCTATCCGGTGTGCATTGGCGGGGGCGTTCTCCGTGCCGCCCGCGGCACTTACGTGTGCTCCAAAATACTTCATACGGGTCTAAAAGGATTTATCTATGGACAAAGTTAACGATTTTGTAAATAAATTCATAAATTTGCGCTTGACCGCAATTCAAAATCAACCGCAAGTCCTTCCCGATGAAACGTTTTTATGCGATCTTCCTGCTGGCCCTGGCCACCGCTCTGCCTGCCGCTGCGCAGATCTCCATCGACGAGGTGGAGGCGCCGCAGGAGAGCATCCGATTCCGTGACCGGATGAAATCCACGGCGGTGGATGTCGACTACTTCAGCCTGGCACGCTACCGTGCCGAGCGGGCCGCCATCCGCAAGGAGCGCAACTACCTCGAGATCGGCGGCAAGCTTCAGGGCTCGCTCTCCTCGCACAACGATCCGTGGATCAAGGTCTCGGGCGGTGACAATGCCATTGCGCTGCTGGCGACCGTCAACGTGCGGCACGTCTTCACGAAGAACCTCTTTTCGATCGAGACCAAGGTCAGCGCCTCGTTCGGCTACAACCGCATGAAGGTCGAGACCACGACGACCGACGAGGAGGGCAAGACGCATACCGAGAGCAACGGCGTGTGGTTCAAGAACCAGGACGAATTCGTCTTCTCGGTGGCCCCGTCGTTCAAGATGTCGAAGAACTGGTCCTACGGTTCGATCATCAACTTCCGCAGCCAGTTCGTCAACGGCTACATCTCGCGCACGCAGCAGACCGAAACCGACCGCAAGAGCTCCTTCATGGCGCCGGGTTATCTCGACGCGTCGTTCGGTATCACCTACAAGTGCCCGAAGGAGAAGCTGCCGCTGTCGGTCAACCTCTCGCCGATCGCTTTGAGCGCCGTCTTCGTCGAGGACCGCCTCGTGCGCGAGAACGTCTGGGACGACAAGCCCGGCTGGCAGGCCTACGGCCTGGCGTCGGAGGACGAGACCTCGAAATACGAGGGCGGTTCCTCCGTGCAGATCGACTTCGACCGCACGTTCGGCAAGGACGGGTTCCTGCGCTACCGCACGAGCCTCTACTCGTTCCTCGGCTGGATCACGAACATCGGGCTCAAGAACAAGGTCAACGACTATTCGGAATACAAGAAGCGGCTCGACGCCTACAACAACTGGACGGCCGATTCCGGCACGGAGCGTCCTGCGAAGCCGAACCTTCCGGTGCACCCGACGGTCCGCTGGTCGAATACGATCGACATCAAGGCCACGAAATACATCTCGACGACCTTGAGCTTCGAACTCTACTACAACCGGGCGCAGAACGTCGACGTGCAGACCCGCACGCTGCTCAGCGTCGGGCTTTCGTATACCTTCAAGAACAAGTGATGTACAGAAATTCGAAACATACCGTCCTCTTCCCGCTGCTGTTGGCCGTGGGAGTGGTCGCGGGGCTGCTGCTCGGACAGTACATGGGCCGCAACTCCACGACGTCGCAGCTCAAGAGCATGCTCAGCCGCATGACGCTGCCGACGAACAAACTGACCTATACGCTTTCGCTCATCGAAAACCAGTATGTCGACTCCGTGTCGATGGATTCGCTTGCCGAGCATGTCATTCCGCTGCTGGTCAAGGAGCTCGACCCCCATTCGGTCTACATCCCCGCCTCGGAGATGCAGGCGCTGAACGAACCCCTCGAAGGGGAGTTCGACGGCATCGGCGTGGTCTTCAACATGGCCACCGATACGGTCATCGTGCTCAACGTCATCCCGCAGGGCCCGAGCGACAAGGCCGGCATCAAGGCCGGGGACCGCATCATCGAGATCGACGACTCGCTCGTGGCGGGCCGCCGCATCCCGCAGAACGAGATTGTCAGGCGGTTGCGCGGACCGCGCGGCTCGACCGTGCGGCTGGGGCTCGAGCGGCAGCACATCCCCGACCTGGTCGAGGTGGAGGTCGTGCGCGACGTCATTCCGATCCGGAGCATCGAGTCGGCCTTCCGCATCAGCGGCACGACGGGCTACATCAAGCTGGGGCAGTTCGCGCGGACAACCCACGCCGAGCTGGTGCAGGCCCTTGCGAAGCTGCGCGCCGAGGGGGTCGACCGGCTGATCTTCGACCTGCGCGGCAATTCGGGCGGATACCTCGACCAGGCGATCCTCGTGGCCAACGAATTCCTGCACGAAGGGCAGCTGATCGTCTATACCGAGGACCGGCACCACAAGCAGGTGCGCGAATACGCCGACGGGCGCGGTACGGCCCAGGAGATGGACGTGGCGGTGCTGATCGACGAGGGCAGCGCCTCGTCGAGCGAAATCCTGGCCGGTGCCCTGCAGGACAACGACCGCGGCACGATCGTCGGGCGCCGCTCCTTCGGCAAGGGCCTCGTGCAGCAGCAGATTCCCTACAGCGACGGTTCGGCGCTGCGGCTGACGACGGCGCGCTACTATACGCCGACGGGCCGCTCGATCCAGAAACCCTATACGATCGGCGATGACGAGAGCTACGAGGAGGACCTGTGGCACCGCTACGAGAACAACGAGTGGTTCTCGGCCGACAGCATCCATTTCGCCGACTCGCTCAAGCGCGTGACGCCGGGCGGCAAGGTGGTCTACGGCGGGGGCGGCATCATGCCCGATGTCTTCGTGCCGGCCGATACGACCGACGTGACGCGCTACTTCATCGAGGTCGCGGGCCGCAACATCCTCTACCGCTACACGATCGAGTATGCCGATGCGCACCGCGACGCGCTGAATGCCGTGCGGACAATCGACGACCTGCAGCGGCTGCTCGACGCCGACCGCACGCTTGTCGACGATTTCGTGCGCTACGCGGCCCGCAAGGGGGTGGCGCCGCGCTACGGCGACATTGCCCGGTCGCGCAAGCTCATCGAGGCGCAGCTCCGCGCCTACATCGGCCGCAATACGGTGCTCGAGGACGACGGGTTCTATGCGAACATCTACCCGATCGACAATGTGATTACCCGTTCCATCGAATTGTTAAACGCTTCGGAAAATGATTAAGAAATACATCGGTTTTCTCCTTGCCGCGGCGATCCTCGGTCTGCTTGTCGTCACGGTGCTCCATCATGACAGTTACCGTTCGATGGTGTGGGACGGCGATCCGGTCCGTCCGGCACAGCCTGCCGCACCGTCCGCAGCCGCTCATACCCCTGCCCGGCAGCCTGTCTCCGCTCCGGCGCAGCCTGCGGAAAGCCCCGCCGTCGAACCGGCCGGGCAGGCCGTTGCCGGGGAGCCTGCGGCCGACTCGCTTCAGGTGAAGGAGTAGCCGCGGACGTGTCTTTTGCCTGTTTGCTCTGTCTGATCCCGTCTACCGTCGCTTCTACCGCATGAAAAAGCGCCCTCCGCAAGGAGGGCGCTTCGCTTTGCAACGACGGGTAATGATGCCAACAGAGGTGGTGTCCGGACTTTGCCAGGGGGCTCATCTTATCCGGACCATTGGCTTTCGGGGTTTTTCTGTTGTTGCTGTTCAAAAAGGTACCTCGGACATCTTGAAACCCTACTTCGCTTCAATGTACGTGACGGTGTAGACCTGTGGAGTCGAGGTCTCCGAATATCGATCCAAGAACTTCGTGACGAACCCTTCGTCGTCGAATTCGTAAGTGATATCGCGGTCATTTTTCCCGGCCTGACTTCCCTGGCTCCGGACCTGCTTCAGCAGGTTGCGGTTCAAAACGCCGAGGCGTCCCGCGATGCCCAGTTCCTCATCCCGTGCGAAATAGTAGTAGTAAAGTTCGAAATTCTCCTTGTTCGGATGCTCTCCGTAGTATGCGTAACGGTTGACATAAGGTTCCTCGTTGGGATAGTCGGGATAGGTCGTGCATGTCTCCACTATATTCCCGTTCTCCCAGACGTATGTTTCCTGGCTTCCACCAACTTTGGCAGTGAGTATCAAATGATTTTCGTCGTCATAAGTGTAGGTGATTTTGCTGCCATCTTCCCACGCTGTGCGGATTACATATCCCGCCTTGTTCAGATAGGCCGTGTACTCCTCCGGTTCATCCTTGAAGATGTCCTCGCTCGAAGGAGAATAGACTGTCTTGACGTGTATAACCCCCTCGCCGTACTCATAAAGAAACTCTCGGCTATAGGTCTCATCCACATCCTCCGTATAGTTATAAAAGTTGTAGATATCTTCGATCTTCGTAATCCGGCTCTGATCGTCGTAAGTGAAAGTTATCGTCTCTTTCTCGGGATAGAAGTCATCTGCGTAGCTGTATACAATTTGCGAGATGAGTTTCTTCGGCGTGGCGGGACCGGTCCCCTCCCCAGGAATATCGCCTTCGGCGGTCGTCGCCTGCTGCTCGATGGTGATCTTCACCTTCGTGCCGCCCGATTCGAACGTGACGGTCGCTTTGCGGTTCGCGCCCGAAGTATTCACTGCGAGCGTGATTGAAACAGTGTAGTCGCCCGCGGCATCGCCGTGGTCGGGCGAAAGGGTAATCCAGTTAACCTCCGATGCACGTGTCTCGCTCACCGTGGCGTGCCATGCACTTTCGGTCGAGAAGGAGATGTTTGCCGAAAGCGAGGTCTCGTCGGCATAGAGCCGGTAACTGGTCGGTGTTCCCGGTGTCAGATGGATGGCGTTTTTGTCATCGCCTCCCGGATCGTTCGAGCATGCCGCGAAGGCAAATGCTGTGAGGGTAAGCAGCCAAATGGAGAGTCTTTTCATGATAGGATGTGTTGTGCATCCCGGCTCCTGCGATGCAGGTCGTAAAAAGAAAGTGTGGAGCCGTTCGTTTATCTGACGGGAGGTTTGGCAATCCCGAAAACAAATAAACAATCCCCACACGCGTACAGCATGAAAGCAGAACGTCTTTCATGCCGATACGAGTAATGTGAGTGTGTCGTTTTCCTTGTTTTCTTGAAATTTACCAGATTCCTCGCCAAGGATAAAAGCGAAACACTTTCATCAAAATATTATCTCCTGCCGTATGGCAGTCAAGACAAAGATAGAAAATGTTTCTTGAATGGCAAGCGTCCATGGGACATTGTAATGAAAATTCTTGCAAAAAGTTTCTAAAAGCCAATAAATATGACGCTCTATATCCCGTATGCTTCTCAAGGGTGCCAAATCAAATGGCTGTTGTCTGCCTGTTCGGACCTGCATCAATGAAACATGGGAGCAGACTGCCCGACATGTGCTATCTTTGTGGAAAAATCCGAAAAGAGATGAAACGACGCGTATTCGTTACGGGCGGTGCCCACGGTATTGGAATCGGAAATAATTGTCAGCCGAATGGTCCGGTTGTTTGCATTGCTGCCTGAAAAAGCGCCCTCCGTAAGGAGGGCGCTTCGCTTTGCCTTCGACCGCCGGTTGTCTCCGATTGATTGTTTTCGGTCGTTTGTTTTCGGTCGTTTGTTTTCAGTCGTTTGTTTTCAGTCGGTTGTTTTCAGTCGGTTGCCTTCAGTTGGTTGCCTTCAGTTGGTTGCCTTCAGTTGGTTGCCTTCGGTCGGTTGCCTTCGGTCGGTTGCTCCCGGCCCGGGCTTGCGCGATCAATAGTACTTGACCGGCGAACCTTCGATGGCCGAGAGGATGTTGTTGGCGGCCGACGAGGCCCCGATGCGGAAGAGGTCCGTCGTAAGCCACTCCTTGCCGAGAATCTCCTCGACGATCGTGTAGTAGAGTGCGGCATCCTCGGCTGTGCGGACTCCGCCCGCAGCCTTGAATCCCACCTTGCGCCCCGTCTTTTCGTAGAAGTCGCGGATCGCCTGGCACATCACCACGGCCGCTTCGGGCGTGGCGGCGACGTCGATCTTGCCCGTCGAGGTCTTCACGAAGTCCGCACCGGCGAACATCGAGAGCAGCGAGGCCTTGCGGATCAGTTCCGGCGTCTTCAGGGCGCCCGACTCGATGATGACCTTCAGCACCACGTCCTCGTCCATCTCCGAACGGATCACCTCGACCTCGTTGGCCGCCTCGTCGTATTCGCCCGTAAGCATACGGCCCACGTTGAGGACGATGTCCACCTCGTCGGCTCCGTTCTCCACGGCCATGGCCACTTCGAGCGCCTTGACCTCGAGGTAGGTCTGTGCGGCGGGGAATCCGCCCCCGACCGAGGTGATGCGCATGGGCGTGCCGTCGACGGCCAGTCCCACGGTCTCGACAAAGGCCGGATAGACGCAGATCGACGCCACGTTGGGAACATGTGGGTATTTCGTGTAGAACTCCGCGGCCTTGCGGGCGAACTCCGTCACGGAGGTGACGGAATCGTTGCACGACAGGGTCGTGAGGTCGATGGCCGAATAGCAGAATTTGTAGACCTCCGTATTGTGGTTGCGCTCCTGGGCAACCTGCCGGATGCGGGCGACCTCTTCGTCGACGCGGCTCTCGCTCCATGCCGGAGCGTATTCGTTCAGATGGTTGGCGTATTCCATAGCTTCTAAAAGGCTGTTTTTACAAAAGTAGGAAAAATATTCGTATGCTCGGCTCTTTGAGGACACTTTATTTGTGGCAGGGTGTGCAAAAAAAGAGCCCGAACCTGCGTCCGGGCTCTTTTTTTCTGCTTGAAGCGGATTACTTCTGCAGGGCCTTCAGGTTGACGTCCTTGGCAGCCTTCTCTGCCAGTGCGGGGTTCTTCGACACGGCGCTCTTGAGCTGGGCGTTGGCGGTCTTCAGGTCACCCTCCTTGGCGGCGATCACGGCGCGCAGGTAGTCGGCCTCGGCCGAGTTGTCCTTGGCGATGGCCTTCTTGGCAGCGGCCAGGTCGTTGTTCATCACGTCGACGATGGCGGCGTTGTAGCCCTCCAGACCGTTTGCGGCAGCCTTGTAGTTGCCCTCGGCGGCAGCCATGGCGGCCTTGGCCTCGGCATTAGCAGCCTGAGCGTACTTCTTGGCCTCGGCGGTGTTTCCGTTGGCGAGGTTCGAGAGAATCAGGTTCTTGTTCAGCTCCTTCGACGAGTCGCTCTTGGCGGCCTTCTCAAACGACTTCAGCGCGGCAGCCTTGTCGCCGGCCTTGGTCTGTGCCACGCCGAGGTTGTTCCATACGCGGGCGTCGTTGTACTGCTTCGAAGCGGCCGTCAGGATGGCAACCTGCTCCTCGGTACCGTTTGCCAGCGTCTCGGCGGCGTAGAGGTACTCCTCGACGGTCAGCTCACCGCCGTTGCGGAATGCGGCCATGATCTCCTCGTCGGTCTTGCCCTGGATGTCGGTCGTGTTGATGATCTGTGCGCGGCGCAGGGCGGGCAGGATATCCTCCTTCAGCTCCTCGAATACCGAAGCCATGTTCTTGATCTCCTTCTCGCGCTCGGCGGGCGAGTTGTAGCGGCTCAGCACCTGGAGAATGATGTTCTTGTTCTGGATGTCGGACTTCTCGACCAGTTCCTTGAAACCGTCCCAGTCCTCACCGTAGGCTGCGGCGTCGATCTCCAGACCGGCCTCCTTGAGCAGCTTGGCAACGACCTTCTGGCTCGACTCGCTGCGGGCCTTCGAGAGCTTGTCGTTGAACTTCTCCGGGCCGTCGGGCGAAGCATAGCCCTTCACGGTGATGTTCTGCGTGGCGCGCTCGTTCGAGAGGTTGGCGTCGACGTTCTGCTTGAAGGCGTCGAGGTTGGCGTTCTTCTGGTTCTTCTTCGTCACGCGCGACGAGTTGATCGCATAGAGCAGCTCGGTCTTGTCGACTTCGGTGGTCACCTTCTTGTAGTTGTTGGCCATCGTCTCCATCAGGTCGCCGTACTTGATGTCCTTCTGGAGCGTGTTCACGCCGTAGGCGATCGTCAGCCCGAACTCGCGCATGAGGGCAGCCTTGGCCTCGGCATCGTTGCCGGCCAGCACGGCAGCCTCCTCCTTGGTCGGAACGGCACCCGTATTGAGGTTCACGAGCGTGAACTCCTTGCACTTGCCCGACGGGCACTTGATCTCGGCGCGCAGCTGCAGCTCGCTCTTGTCCATGCGCGGATCGTAGGGGAACTCGACATGCTGCGTGAAATTGCCGCCGTTCTTGGCGTCAACGACCGTGTAGTTCTCGTCGACTTTCGAACCCTGGTAGTATTTGGTCGTACCGGCAACCTCGCCGCCCTCGAATACGATGACGGGCGTCACCTTGATGACGGCCTTTGCATTGAAGTACTCGACGGGGAAGGTGACGTTGATGTCGGCGGCAACGATGCCGTTGTTCAGCGTCAGAATCTCCGGAGTAACGTTCAGTTTCACATCCTCACGCTCCTTGGCCATCTTCTTGAAGCAATTGCAGCTCGAGAATGCCAGCGCGGCAACTGCGAGCACCATGCTCAATTTCATTAATTTTTTCATAGGTTTGAATTTAATGTGTTTATTTTTTTTGTTTGCCTTTGTCTCCTAAACGCCTCGTGTCTGTTCCGTTCCGGCCGTGACCGGGGCACCCGGTTCCGGAACGTCGCAAATATAGAAAACTCTTGCTAATTGTGCAATATTCCGGACGGATTTTCGCTGTCGGTTCCGTCCGAAATCTGCACGAAGACAGCCTTAATTACTCCTCCTTGTGATCGTGGCGCTCGCGACGCTCGCCCCGTTCGCGGCGCTCACCGCGCTCGGGACGCGGACGGCGCTCCCGCTCCACATAGCCTTCGGGCTTGGGTAGCAGGGCCTTGCGCGACAGCTTGAGCTTGTTGGTCTTGGGGTCGACGCCGATGAGCTTGACGTCGATCTCGTCACCCTCCTTCAGGCCGGTCTCCTCCATGGTCTCGAAGCGCTTGTAGTCGATCTCCGAGATGTGGAGCAGGGCGTCCTTGCCGGGCATGATCTCCACGAAGGCGCCGAAGGCGACGATCGAGCGGATCTTGCCGTGGTAGGTCTCCCCGACCTCCGGGATGGCGACGATGGCCTTGATGCGGCTCAACGCACCGTCGAGCGCGGCCTTGTCTACGCCAAAGATGTCGACGATGCCCTTGTTGTCCTCCTCGGTGATGGTGATCGTCGTGTTGGTGGTCTTCTGGATATCCTGGATGACCTTGCCGCCCGGGCCGATCACGGCGCCGATCATGTCCTGCGGGATGGTGATCTGGACGATGCGCGGTACGCACGGCTTGTAGTCGGCGCGCGGCTCGGCGATGCACTCGGTGATCTTGTCGAGGATGTAGAGACGTCCCTTGCGGGCCTGCTCGAGGGCTGCGGCCAGCACCTCGTAGGAGAGGCCGTCGACCTTGATGTCCATCTGCGTGGCGGTGATGCCGTCGCGCGTACCCGTCACCTTGAAGTCCATGTCGCCGAGGTGGTCCTCATCGCCGAGGATGTCCGACAGCACGGCCCACTTGCCGCTCTCGGAGTCGGAGATCAGACCCATGGCGATGCCCGACACGGGCTTCTTGATCTTCACGCCGGCGTCCATCAGCGCGAGGGTTCCGGCGCAGACCGTGGCCATCGACGACGAGCCGTTCGACTCGAGGATGTCCGACACGACGCGCACGGCGTAGGGGTTCTCCTCGCCCAGCGGGATCATCGGCTTCAGGGCGCGCCATGCGAGGTGGCCGTGGCCGATTTCGCGGCGCGAGAGGCCGCGCGACGCCTTGGCCTCGCCCGTCGAGAAGGGCGGGAAGTTGTAGTGGAGCACGAACTGCTCGGTGCCCTGTACGAGCACCTCGTCCTTGACCTTCTCGTCGAGCTTCGTGCCGAGGGTTACGGTCGTGAGCGACTGCGTCTCGCCGCGGGTGAAGATGGCCGAGCCGTGGGCCGCGGGCAGGTAGCCCACCTCGCACCAGATCGGGCGGATTTCGTCCGTGCGGCGGCCGTCGAGGCGCTTGCCCTCGTCGAGGATCATGCGGCGCATGGCCTTCTTCTGCACGTCGTCGTGGAAATACTTGTGGATGAGCGGGGCCTTCTCGACGAGCTCCTCCTCCGTGTAGCGGGCGGCGAACTCGGCCTCGAGGGCGTTGAAGAGGTCCTCGCGCTCGTGCTTCATCGTGCCGCTCGTGGCGATGGCGTAGGCCTTGTCGTAGAGCTCGCGGATGATCGTCTGGCGCAGCTCCTCGTCGTTGACCTCGTGGCAGTAGGTGCGCTTGACATCCTTGCCCAGCTCCTTCGAGAGCTCGATCTGTACGGCGCAGTGCTTCTTGATCTCCTCGTGTGCGAACTTGATGGCGCCGAGCATCACCTCCTCGGATACCTCCTTCATCTCACCCTCGACCATGAGGATGTTGTCGATCGTACCGCCGACCATGATGTCCAGGTCGCACTCGGCCATCTCCGAGAAGGTGGGGTTGATGACGTATTCGCCGTTGCGGCGTGCGACGCGCACCTCCGAGATCGGGCCGCCGAAGGGGATGTCCGATACGGCGAGGGCTGCCGAGGCGGCCAGGCCGGCCAGGGCGTCGGGCTGAATATCCTTGTCTGCCGAGATGAGCGTCACGGTGACGTAGACTTCGGCGTGGTAGTCTGCGGGGAACAGGGGGCGCAGGGCGCGGTCGATCAGGCGTGCGACGAGGATTTCCGAGTCGTTGGCCTTGCCTTCGCGCTTCATGAAGCCTCCGGGGTAGCGGCCGCAGGCGGCGTACTTCTCCTTGTACTCCACCTGGAGGGGCATGAAATCGGTTTCGGGTTTTGCGTCCTTGGCGGCCACGACGGTACCGAGCAGCATCGTATCGCCCATCTTGACGACGACCGAGCCGTCGGCCTGCTTGGCCAGTTTGCCCGTTTCGATCTCGATCTGGCGGCCGTCGGCCAGCGTGATGATCTTGCGGACTGCGTTGTACAGCTTCTTTTCTTCCATAAAAATCTTAAACCTATAGTGTGTTCGAATCGTGATCTTTTTAGAAAATGAAGGCAATCCCTCGCGGGAATTGCCCTCATCTCTTCCTCGTGGATTACTTGCGGAGGTTCAGCGTCTTGATGATCGCGCGGTAGCGCTCGATGTCGACCTCCTTGAGGTACTCCAGCAACTGGCGGCGCTTACCTACCAGGCGCAGCAGGGCGCGCTGGGTTCCGAAGTCGTGCTTGTTGCTCTTGAGGTGTTCAGTAAGGTGGTTGATACGGTAGGTAAACAGGGCAATCTGGCTCTCGGGAGAACCCGTATCCGTGTTAGACTTGCCGTAAGTACCGAAAAGCTCCTGCTTTTTCTCTGCTGTTAAATAAGCCATTGTGTAGTATGTTTATTTAAGTTCCACTCTACGACGCATTCCCCTTACCGTGAATAACGCCAGAGCGTTCCGCAAAGGTACGAATATAATTGATATGAAGCATGAAAAACGAAAAAATTATTTGCATTTTGCAGCGAAAAGTACCGGATGCGAAGGAAAAATCGTATTTTTGCGACTAAACAAGTGAAAACGATGGAAATGAAAAGGCTTTTGCGCGGCCTGGCCGCAGGGGTTTTGTGCCTTGTGGCGGGGAGTTGCGCGCAGCGCGGGGAATATGTGACGGTCGACGGCGCGATGCTGGGCACGACGATGCACGTCGTGGCCGATGTGCGGGGAGCAACGGCGCAGGAACTCTATGCCGCCGCGATGGAGCTGGACCGTGAGGCCAAGGCGTCGATGTCGATCTTCGACCCGACGTCGCTTCTGAGCCGCCTGAACCGCAACGAGACCGATTCGGTCGACCGCCACATCGCCTTCAACCTCCGTCTGGCGGACAGCATCGGCGCCTTGAGCGACGGCCGCTACGACGTGACGGTCAAGCCGCTGGTCGAGGCGTGGGGCTTCGCCGGCCGGGAGCGCACGAAGGACCCGAACATCGACTCGATCCTGTGCTTTGTCGGGCGCGGGAAGGTCCGCATCGAGCAGGGACGCCTCGTGAAGGAGGACCCGCGCGTGCAGCTGGACTTCAACTCCGTGGCCAAGGGCTACACGGTGGACCTGCTGGCGGCGCTCGTCGAGCGCTTCGGCGCCGGGAACTACATCGTCGACATCGGCGGCGAGGTGCGCTGCCGCGGCGTCAACCCCGCGGGGCAGCCCTGGCGCATCGGCATCGAGACCCCCTTCGACGGCAACATGAGCGACGGGGCCTACCTCCAGCGGCGCATCCGCATGAGCGCGGGCGGGCTGGCCACGTCGGGCAACTACCGCCGCTTCTACCTCGACGAGGCGGGCCGCAAGGTGGCCCATACGATCGACCCGCGCACGGGGCGCAGCGTCGTGTCGCGCCTGCTGTCGGTGACCGTTGCGGCGCCGACGTGCGCCGAGGCCGACGCGCTGGGTACGATGCTGCTGGCCATGGGGGCCGACGATGCCCTTGCGGCCGTGCAGCGCCTGCCGGAGTTGCAGGCCTATTTCATCCTCGCAGGCGAGGACGGCGACTATGAAGAGTACGTCTCGCCCGCGATGGAACCCCTGATCATGCAGTAGAACCCGTGCCGGGGCGGCAGCTGTCCGTTGCACCCTTCCGTCAGCCGGCACCCAATATGGAAACCTGATGAAAACCGCTGTTTTTCTTTATAATACCCAGTCCGGCCGGGGGCATATCGACCGCAACGTCGAGAACATCTGCACCATCTTCCAGGCCTACGGATACGACGTGACGCCGCAGCTGATTGATTTCGATGCCAACCCTTTCGACGGCAACGAGCAGATCGACCTGATGGTCGTCGCCGGCGGCGACGGCACGGTGAACTTCGCCGTCAACGCCATGAAGCGCAAGGGGCTCGACATCCCGCTGGGCGTGATTCCGGCCGGTACGGCCAACGACTTCGCCGGGGCGCTCGGCATGTCGTCGGACCCGCTTGAGGCGGCGCGACAAATCGCCTCCGGGACGGAGGAACGGGTGGACTGCGGCCGCGTCAACGACCTCTACTTTGTCAATGTCTTCTCGTTCGGGGTCTTCACGACCACGTCGCAGCGCACGCCCGACGAGCGCAAGCACCGCATTGGCAAGCTGGCCTACCTCGTCGAGGGGGTCAAGGAGTTCTGCTCGATGCACGCCATGCCGCTTGAGATCGTGGCCGACGGCGAGCATTTCGACCTGCAGTCGCTCATGGTGCTGGTCTTCAACGGCGAGACGGCCGGCGGGTTCCGCCTGGCGCGCCGTTCGTCGATCAAGGACGGGTTGTTCGACTGCCTGCTGCTCGAGAAGAAGGACCTCTTTACCTCGACGCTGGCCATGGGCAGCTACCTGCTGGGCGGCAACCCGAAAATCGTCCGGCAGTTGCAGGTGCGGCAACTCGACATCTGCTCGACGCGCAACGAGCCGACCGATGTCGACGGGCAGCCCGGAGCGGAGTTCCCGCTCCACATCGAATGCCTGCCGGGAGCGCTGCGCGTGATGTGCGAGATGCAGCGCGATTGAGCGCCCATGCGATGAAAAATCCGTGAGGTGCTTGCGTTCCCCGAATGAATTTTTTACATTTGTCCGAAAAACAACGACTCTATGGCCGACAGCAGCACGATACGCAAGGGCCGGGACGGTTCCCGCGAGGGCCTGCACAAAGTATCCATCTCCCGCATCAAGAAGGAGATGAGCGATGTTTCCTACCTCTCGGACGATTTGGTCATCACGACCCTGACGGCCGACAAGAACACCACGGCGAACTATCCGACGACGGTCGACGGCTTTACGGCCATCATCATGATGGCGGGTGAGGCGACCGTGTCGATCGACATGCAGAACTACAACGTGCGGCCCAACATGATCGTCTTCTTCAATCCCGACTCGATCATCCGCACGGTCAAGTGCTCGTCGAATGCCGCGGCCTACCTGCTGGCCTTCTCCAAGTCGTTCGTCAACGAGATTCAGATCGACCTCTCGACGTCGCTGCCGGTCTACATGCGCTTCGGCAAGGCCCCCGTGCTGGAGGTGCGGCAGGAGGATGTCGACGAGATACGTCAGCTGTTCCAGCTCATCAAGACGATGCTGCGCAGCGACAAGGAGCGCTACCGCCACGAGATTATCCGCACGCTCTTCACCACGGCCTTCTACATCATCACCGAGATCAACCAGCGCGAGCAGCCGAGCCAGATGAAGCAGGGGCGCTGCGAGGTGCTCTTCGACGAGTTCATGTCGCTGCTGCAGCAGTACAGCAAGCGTGAGCGCAACGTGAGCTTCTACGCCAAGCAGCTCAACATCACGCCCAAGTACCTCTCGTCGGTGGTCAAGGAGGTGAGCGGCAAGACGGCGGCGCGGTGGATCGACGAGTCGGTGATCCTCGAGGCGAAGGCGCTGCTCAAGTACTCGGGCATGAGCATCCAGGAGATCGCCTACCACCTGAACTTTTCGACGCAGTCCTTCTTCGGCAAGTACTTCAAGCAGCATACCGGCACGTCGCCCTCGCGCTACAAGCGCCGCGGCTGACGGCCGGCTCCGGGTGTCGGAAAACACCGGGTCCGGGTTGCGAACGACGCAGCCCGGACTCTTTTTCGTTGCCCCCCCCGCCGTGTTGCTCCGGCCGTGCGGGGCCTTACTCCCAGTAGGTGTAGATCAGCCGGATGATGAGCACGAAGGCGATGCACAGCGCCACGAACGTGAACGATCCGAAGACGAGCAGGCTCTTCACGAGGGTCTTGAACCACCCCTCGCGGTAGACCGTGTGCGAGGAGAGGAGCATGTAGAGGAAGACCAGCGCGAAGAAGAGCTCGAAGCTGATGAGGATTGCGTCGTTGTTCTCCTGTGCCTCGGCGTAGTAGATCAGGATGGCGGCGGGTACGGCGACCAGCAGCAGGAAGAAGGAGTTGATGTGGATGGCGTGGACGAAGTGCTGCATGAAGTTCATCCGCCGCTTGTGGTAGGCCCACTTGAGCAGCAGGGCGAAGAGCGGCAGCAGGAACATCATGTAGAGGGGCGTCCACTTCGAGAGGTCGGCCAGCAGGTTGTTGACGAAGCTCTCCTGCTGCCACTGCTGTTCCAGCTGGTCCGGGTCGCTCTGCTTTTGCCGCCAGTCGTAGACCGGCGTGCGCTGCGGGTCGAACGTGCGCAGCAGCGCCAGCAGCTCCTCGTCGTACTCCTCTAGATCGAGCGCTTCCAGTCGGTCGGCCTCTTCGGCGTCGAGGCCGTCGATCTCCTGCAATCCTGCGGCGGGGTTGTAGCGGGCGATTGTCTGCCGGGCGACCGTGAGGTTCTCCAGGTCGCGCTGTTTGAGCGTCGTGCGGTAGAGGCACGAGTCGAGCAGCAGCTGCGGCAGGCGTGTCAGCGTCAGTCCGTGCCGGCCGCCGAACGGCGATTGGACCTGCAGCAGCTCCTCCGTCGGGACCTCCTTCAGTTCGAGCATCTCGGCGAAGCCCGCCCCGTCGTAGAGATAGACGCAGGTGTCGGGGTGCAGCGCTCCGCTGCGCAGCTGTACGACGACCGTGTCGGGCAGGTGCTGCGGTCGGAGTGCGAACTCCCGGACGCTGCGTTGGGCAATGTCCGACGCGAACATGAAGAAGAGCGTGAAGAAGATCACCGAGATGAACATGTAGAGCCGGAAGGGGTGGACGTAGGAGTTGATCTTTCCGGCGTTGAACTCGCAGGTCAGCAGGCCCGGGCGGCGGAAGAGCAGCCAGAGCGTCTGCCATACCTTGCTGTCGAACTGGTAGACGTTTTCGAAATACTGCTTGATGTATTTCCAGAAGGGCTGTTCGATGTCGAGTGCGTATTGTCCGCAGCGGCTGCAATACATGCCCTGCAGCTTCTCGCCGCAGTTCTTGCAGTGGGTGTAGGCCGGCACGGTGCGTTTGCGGATGCGCTTGAGCCGCCTGTATTCGATGCGGCGCAGCAGGGCCTGCCTGCGGGCCTTGAGCCGCGTCCGCAGCCCCTCGCCTTCGTCGGCCCGGCTGCTGCTTTTTTTATCCGGACGGCCGGTTGCATCGGGATTCGGCGCTGCATCGGGACTCGGTGCGGCGCCCAACTGTGCCGGACCGTCCGACTGTCCTGTTTCTGTCGACTGTCCCGGTTTTGCCGACAGCTCCGCTCCGGCCGGAGCTTCCGGCTCCATAAGGTTCTCCGAATCCACGGTTTCCCCTGCACCGTCCTGCCTTTTCGGCCGTTTCTCAATCTCCTGCCTGCCTTGCCGGTCCGGGTTTCCCTGCGGGGCCTGCCTCCCCGGCTCTTCCGGGGTATTGCATGCGCCTCCGGCCGTTCCGGCCGGTGCTTCTGCATCCGGCCCGCCCGCCGGGGCTTTGTTGGCGTTCGCCTCCGTCAGGTCTCTGCCGCCGGTTGCGGACGTTCGGTTCGCTCCTTTCATCCTTTTGTCTGTTTTGCGTACAAAGATAGTATTTTTTCGGCAGTTTCCGGCTTTCCGCCGCCCGAAGTTTCCGCCCTGTTTTCCCGCACTCCTTTCGCCCTCTTCTTTCACCCACCCTTCCCTCCCTGCCTTCCTGTAGCGCCGCCTGCCTGTTCTGTGTCACCGTTTGCCTGACTCGCCCCCCCCAGCTTGTTCTGTGGAGGCTGGCGTCTTTTCTGCGGCGGCAAAAGAAAAAACCGGACCCCGCCGTTGCGGGACCCGGTTTTCGGATTCGTACCGTCAGTCCGTCCTATTTGCGGGCGGCCTTGGCGGCTACGGCCTTGTCCAGCTCGATGATGAAGTCCGAGAGGACGTTCATGTAGTTGATGAAGGCGTCGTAGGCCGAATCGTAGGGGTTGAAGTAGGAGTGTACGTCGCCGTCCGAGAGCCACTTCGTCGCCATGTAGTAGAAGTGGTCCGAGGTCTGCATGAAGCTCCATACGTAGTCGAAATCGGCGCTCTTGAGAGCCTTGACCTTCTCCTTCTGGGCATAGAGCTTGGCGAATGCCTCGTTCTGGAGTTCGTTGCCGAGCCATGCCGTCACGTCGCGCTCCTCGTCGGCCCACGACATCACGTGCGGGCAGTGCAGCACCGAGACGGGCTGGTACTTCTTGGCGGTCTCGCTCACCGTGGCGAACTCCAGGCCGCTCTTCTTGGCCAGCACGGCCTTCGGCAGCGCGCGCATGAACTCGAAGATGCCCGAATCGGCACCCTGGTGCTCACCGAAGGTCTCGTAGTCCATGAAGAGGTTGATGACCTCGCCCGGCGTCTCCTCCGAAGAGAGCCACGACACGTACTTGTCGGCGGTCAGCGGCCACTGGTCCCAGTTCTTGTCCGAGAAGCGGAACGCGATGTCGTCCGAGAGCTTGTAGTTGCGCAGCAGCAGGCGCAGCTTCTGGTCGTTGGCGTTGGCGTAGACGTAGTTGGGCGACTTCCAGCCCAGCACGTGCTTGGCACCCTCGGCCAGCATCGTGCGGAAGCCCATGCCGGCGACCATCTCGCCGATCTCGTCCGAGTAGATGAGCTCCGTGTTGCGGAAAGCCGTGGGCTTCACGCCGAACTCCTTTTTCAGCATCGCCGTGTGGAGCTTCACCTGCTCGGTGAAGTCCTCCTTCGAGGCGAGCGAAGCCAGCGAGTGCGAATAGGTCTCGGCCAGGAACTCCACGCATCCCGTGGCGGCGAGCTCCTTGAACGACTCGAGCACCTCGGGAGCGAACGCGCGGAACTGCTCGACGGCCGTGCCCGTGATCGAGAACGTGCAGCGGAACTTGCCCTTGTTCTCCTTGATGAGCTTCAGCAGCAGGGCGTTCATCGGAAGGTAGCACTGCCGGGCGACCTTTTGCATGATCGAGCGGTTCAGCAGGTCGTCCAGGTAGTTGTGGTCCTTGCCCATGTTGAAGAAGCGGTATTTCTTCAGACGCCAGGGCTGGTGAACCTGAAAATATAAGCAGACGGTTTTCATAAGGTCTATTTATTTTAGTTGTTTCTTGTTTTCTTCGATCGCGGCTTCGTAGACGCTCTTGATCTTGGCTGCGGCGTCGTTCCACTTGAGGTTGGTGACCTCCTCGAGGCCCTTGGAAGCGAACATCTGCGCCAGGGCGGGGTACTGGATCAGGGCGTAGATCGAGTCCGCGAGGGCATCCACATCCCAGTAGTCCACCTTCACGGCGTAATCGAGCACCTCGGCCACGCCGCTCTGCTTGGAGATGATGACCGGGACGTTCGAACGCATCGCCTCGAGGGGCGAGATGCCGAACGGCTCCGAGACCGACGGCATGACGTAGACATCCGACAACTGGAACATCTTGTGCACGTCCTCGCCGCGGAGGAAGCCCGTGAAGTGGAAACGGTCGGCGATGCCGAGGCGTGCCACACGGCGGATGACGTGGTTCATCATGTCGCCCGAGCCGGCCATCACGAAACGCACGTTCGGAACGCGCTTGAGCACCTTGGCGGCCGCCTCGACGAAGTAGTCGGGACCCTTCTGGTAGGTGATGCGGCCCAGGAAGGTGACGATCTTGTCCTCCACGCCGCGTTCGGGAGCCTCGGTCGAGTTCTCGGCGAAGCGCACGGCGTTGTGCACCGTGACGACCCTGTCGGCCGGGATGCCGTAGCGGTTGATGACGATGTTGCGCGTGAGGTTCGACACGGCGATCACGCGGTCGGCGGCCGCCATGCCGGCCCGCTCGATGGCGTATACCTGCGTGTTGACGTTCTCGCCGCTGCGGTCGTACTCCGTGGCGTGCATGTGTACGACGAGCGGTTTGCCCGATACGCGCTTGGCGGCGATGCCGGCGTAGTAGGTGAGCCAGTCGTGGGCGTGGATCACGTCGAACTGTCCCTCCAGGTCGCGGGCCACCTGGGCTGCGACCACGGCGTAGCGGGCCACCTCCTCCATGAGGTTGGCACCGTATTTGCCCGAGAAGGTGTAGCGCTGCTTCCAGGCGTCGGTCGTGGACCACGTCTTCTGGCCGGTCTTGACATACTGCTCATGGTAGCTCTCGTACTCTTCGGGCGAGATGTAGGGTACCATGTTGGAATCGATGTGGATGAACGACATCTTTTCGAGGACGTCGTCGGCTCCGCTGCCGGTCGAGCCGTAAAGCGCCTCCACGTCACTGGCGTTGACCACGTGGATGAAACGCTGGTCCTCGTCACCGTAGGCATGCGGCACCACGAACGTCACGTCGACGCCGTTGCGGGCCAGACCGCGCGTCATGCCGTAGCATGCCGTGCCCAGACCTCCCGCGATATGGGGCGGAAACTCCCAACCGAACATTAAAACTCTCATAATTTATCTCCTGTTATTAAATGTTTTTCGCCTGTACGCTGTGGGGCGTTTCCGCCGGTTTCATGCCGTCTTCGCGTCCCGTACCACCCGCTCGGAAACACCCCGCGGGGAGTTTCGCCGATTCTCTCACTGTCTTTGCGTGCGGACGTCGGAATCTTTCGTTTGTCTGTTATTTCTTTGTCGTCTTCTTTGCGGTCCGTTTTGCTGCCGGTTTCGTCTCGGCGGCCTCGGCCGTCTTCTTGGCTGCAGCCTTTCTCGGGGCCCTGGCAGGCTTCTCCGCGGGCTTGTAGGCGTGAACCAGGTGGCAGATGTCCAGCACGGCGGCTACGCTCCAGGCCTGCGAAATGGCGCCGCGGGGCGAGAACGGGGGATCGGCGTCGAAGAGTTCGGCGATCGAGCCGATGCCGTAGCTCTGGATGTCCTCGTTGAAGTTCTCGAGCATCTCCTCGGCCTGCGGGCAGAAGCGTGCGCCGTCGATGTCGAAGCAGGCGCGGACGTAGAACATCAGCAGCCAGGGCCATACCGATCCGTTCTTGCCGGCGAAGTCGCGCTCGGCGGGCGTGCCGATCTGCGTGCCCCGGTAGAGCGGGTTGCGCGGCGAGAGCGTGCGCAGGCCGCGCGGCGTGAGCAGGTGCTGGCGCACCGTGCGGATCACGTCGAGCTGTGCCTCCGTGTCGAGCATCTTGTACTTCAGGCCGCAGGCGATGATCATGTTCGGGCGGATCGACTTGTCGGGTCCGTTTTCACCCACGTAGTCGGCCAGATAGCCCTCCGGCAGGCGGAAGAGCTCGTTGAACGAGGCCTTCGTGCGCTCGGGCAGGGCTTTCCATGCCTTGACGAAGGCCTTGTCGCCGTTGGCTTCGGCCAGTTCGAGCGCGTAGCATACGGCGTTGTACCAAAGGGCGTTGACCTCGACCTGATAGCCGTTGCGGGGCGTGACGGCCACGCCGTCGATCACCGAGTTCATCCACGTGAGCGGCTGGTCGGCCGAAGCCCATACGAGTCCGTTGTCGTTGAGGATCACGCGGCCGGCAACCCCCTTGCGGTAGTTCTCCAGAATGCCCTTCATGGCCTCGCCGTAGCGCTCCCAGACGGCCTTGCCGCCGATCTCCTTTTCGAGTTCCTGGAGCGTCCAGAAGAACCACAGCGGAGCATCCGCAGCCTCGGCTGCCGAGCCGTCACCCGCAAACATGCCCTCCTTCATGTCGCGCACGAGCGTGTCGAGCGCGTCGATGCAGTCCTCCTTGTGTCCCTGGCGGATCGTGATGCCCGGCAGGGCGACGAAGGTCTGGCGGGCCGTGACGCCGTGCCACGGGTAGCCCGAGATCACCTCCGTGCGGTTGCCCGGGCGGCGGATCAGGAACTGGCGTGCCGAGTGCTCCAGGCAGCTGTGGAAGTCGACCTTGTGGGTGCGGCGGGCGATCGAGGCGTTGAACATCTCCTCGATGGTCTTCGTCGAGCCCATCTCGTCGAGCGAGGCAGAGAAGATGATGCTCTCACCCTTCTTGAGCTCGGTCTCGAAGTAACCCGTGGTCATGAGATCCTCGTGGCCCTCGTAGCCGCGGGCGATGTCCTGCAGGTACTCGAAGTTGTAGTACCAGTCGGGCGCGGGGACAAATTCGGCCTCGGGCTTGTTCGTCTGCAGATAGAGCCACGGGAACGATTCGTAGAGACGGCACTTCACGCCGTTGACGGCGGGGTAGGAGTGGCCGTCGGCCTCCATGTTGGCGTGCGTCAGCGTGTGCTTGTCGCGGAAAGCGAGGAACGGACGCAGACGCAGCTTCGTCTCCGAGTGGGCATCCACGAGTGTGTAGCGGATCATCAGCTGCGTGCGCTTGTGAATCCAGAGCAGCTCCTTGCGGAGGATGACGCCGCCGACGCGGTAGGTGATCGTCGGGGTTGGCGTGTATTCGAAGTCGGTGATGTACTTGTGTCCGCGAGGTTCGTAGACACCCTGGAAACGGTGCAGGGCCAGGTTGAACGACTGGTCGTGCTGGATGATGGTCTCATCGAGCGACGAAAGCAGGACGTAGGTATTGTCCGTTTCGTCGATCGGGGAGACGATCAGTCCGTGGTAGCGTCGCGTATTGCAGCAGACGATCGTGCTGCTCATGTAACCGCCGATGCGGTCCGTGGCAAGCATCTCCCGCTGGAGCGAATACTCGAGGTTACTCAATTCGCTTTTCTCGAAAGTTAGTGCTGACATATTTTTTTATAATTACGGTTCGCTCTATAAAGATATTGAAAATTTCTCTTTCCGGGAACGGAATATTTGAAAAATAACACCTTTTTTGTCGTCCCTTGTTGTTTTTTCAATGCCGGTTGCCGTTATGCCCACTTTACCAGCGCGAAGTCCATGCGGTGCGGCAGGTTCGGGTTGCTCGGGTAGACGCGCAGCGCCACGTCGAACGTACCGGTCTCGTCGGGTGTGTAGTCGAGTGCGTAGGTCACCAGACTGCCCTCCGTGGCGACACGTTCGAGCTGGATCGTGCGCGTGACGTTGATGCTCTGTCCGCCGATGATCTGCTGTGCGACGACCATCTCAACCCCGAGGTCCTCGGGCCGCAGGTTGGCCACGTCGAGCTTCACCTCGAAGTGGTACTTTTCGCCCACGTAGACGGCCTCCTTGTTGATCTTCACGCGCTGTACGTCGACGACGCGCACCTGGTCCCATGCGGCCGAGACCTTGCGTTTCCAGGCGGCGATTTCGCGTGCGAGCTTGTAGCCGCCCTCGACGATCGCGTGCTTGCGTGCGGCGAGCTTGTTGTAGAAGCGCTCCTCGTAGTCGATCAGCTGGCGGTTCATCGTGAAGTTCGAGGCGATGTCGGCCACGCACTTCTTCACCGAAGCGACCCACTCGTGCGGAATGCCGTCGACGCCGCGGCGGTAGTAGAGCGGTGCGATCTGCTCCTCGATGGTGTTGTAGATCATCTCGGCGTCGAGCTCGTCCTGGAAGCGCTGGTCGGTGAAGGTGCGCTCCATGGGCAGGGCCCAGCCGGCACCCTCCTTGTAGCCCTCGACCCACCAGCCGTCGAGCACCGAGAACTGCATCACTCCGTTCATGACGCACTTTTCGCCCGACGTACCCGAGGCCTCGAGCGGGCGCGTCGGCGTGTTGAGCCATACGTCCACGCCCTGTACCATGCGGCGTGCGAGCTCCATGTCATAGTTCTGCAGGAAGATGATCTTGCCCACGAACTGCGGCATGGCGGCCACCTCGACGATGCGCTTGATGAGGTCTTGGCCCGGTTTGTCGTTCGGGTGTGCCTTGCCCGCGAAGATGAACTGCACGGGGCGCTCCTTGTTGTTGACGATGGCCGAGAGCCGGTCGAGGTTCGTGAAGAGCAGGTAGGCGCGCTTGTAGGTGGCGAAGCGGCGGGCGAAACCGATGGTCAGCACCTCGGGCTTGATGCCCTCGATGATCTGCAGCATCTGGCGCGGCGAGTCGAGACGCACCTGCTTGGGATCGCTGTAGCGCTTGCGGATATGCTTGATGAGGCGGTTCTTGAGCTTCATGCGCTCGCCCCAGAGCTCCTCGTCGGGAATGTTGTGCACCTTCTGCCAGGCCGGGATGTTGTAGACGTGGCCCTCGAACCCTTCGGGGAAGTAGCGGGCGTAGAGGCGGCGCAGCGACGTGGCGATCCACGTCGGGAAGTGCACGCCGTTGGTGACGTAGCCGATGTGGAGCTCGTTCTTGAAGTAGCCCGGCCACATGTTGCCCAGAATCTCCTTCGACACCTCGCCGTGGAGCCACGATACGCCGTTGACCTCCTGCGAGAGGTTGCAGGCCAGCACCGACATCGAGAACTTTTCGTTCGGGTCGTTGGGGTTGGTCTTGCCGAGGTTGATGTACTGCTCCCAGGTGATGCCCAGCACGTCGGGGTAGTGCGACATGTACTGGCGGATCATCGACTCGGGGAAGGCGTCGTGGCCGGCCGGCACGGGCGTGTGCGTGGTGAAGAGCGACGACGAGCGGATCACCTCCAGCGCCTCCGAGAAGGAGAGCTTCTTGTGGTTGACGAGCTCGCGGATGCGTTCGATGCCGATGAAGGCGGCGTGGCCCTCGTTGCAGTGGTATACGTCGTGCTTGATGCCGAGCTTGCGCAGGGCGCGGATACCGCCGATGCCGAGCAGGATCTCCTGCTTGAGGCGGTTCTCCCAGTCGCCTCCGTAGAGGTAGTGGGTGATCTGACGGTCCTCCTCGAGGTTGTCCTCGTAGTCGGCGTCGAGCAGGTAGAGGTCCGTGCGGCCGACCTGGCACTTCCAGACGCGCGCCGAGAGCGTGCGGCCCGGGAAGGCGATGGTCACCGTGACCCAGCGGCCGGCCTCGTCACGCACGGGCGAGATGGGCAGCTTGAAGAAGTTTTGCGCCTCGTAGGTCGCCTCCTGGGCACCCTGTGCCGAGAGACGCTGCGTGAAGTAGCCGTAGCGGTAGAGCAGGCCCACGGCCGTCATCGGGACGTTCTTGTCCGACGCCTCCTTGAGGTAGTCGCCGGCGAGGATGCCCAGACCGCCCGAGTAGATCTTCAGCGACGAGTGCAGGCCGTACTCCATCGAGAAGTAGGTGATCGTCGTGGCCTTCGGGTCGGGCTTTTCGTTCATGTAGTTGCGGAACTGTGCGTAGACGGCGTCGAGCTGGCCGAGGAAGGCGCTGTCGTGCTCGAGCTCCTTGAGGCGCTCGACGCTCAGCTTGTCGAGGAAGACGATCGGGTTGCGCTCGCACTCGGTCCAGAGCGCTGGGTCGATGTTCTCGAACAGGTCGCGGGCGCCGGGGTTCCAGCACCACCAGAGGTTGCGCGAGAGCTCCTCGAGGGCGTGCAGACGTTTGGGCAGGGTCTTGTCGACCATCATGCGGCTCCAGTTGGGCTTCTCGACGAAGAGCTGCTGGCGCACGAAGTTGATCTGCTCGGTCTTGGCGCCGCCGTCCTCGAGCACCGCGCGGTTCGTGCGGACGATCGAGCTCTCGATGGCCTCGGAATAGGCCTCCTCGTACTTCTCGTAGAGGTGCTCCCAGAGAGCCGTTTCGGCGATCTCATAGGCCGAGACGCGGGCCTCGTTCACATGCTTCTCGTCGAGCAGGCTGAAACGCAGCAGGGCGTCGGCGATCTGCTGCTCGGCCTCCTTGTCGTTGTAGTCGTCGCGGCGGATGACCTCCACGCCGGTGTGCACGCGCTGCTTCTCGACCCAGAGGCCGAATCCGGCGAGCGTCGTGGTGATCGTCGGGACGGAGAAGGCCACCGACTCCAGCGGCGTGTAGCCCCACGGCTCGTAGTAGGAGGGGAAGACCGTGACGTCCATGCCGACGAGCAGTTCGTAGTAATCCTTGTTGAAGATGCCGTCGCTCTTGTTCAGGTAGGTGGGCACGAAGATCACCTTGACCTTCGAGTCGGCCGTCGTGAGCACCGAGCCGGCCAGGGCGTTGACAATCGGGTCCCAGGTCTGGTTCTCGAGGTAGTGGGTCGAATATTTGTACTGGCTGTCGTCGATGGGCTTCGACGGGTCGGCCAGATGGGCCTGCAGGTCGACGCGCGGGCCGCGGTTGCCGGCCGGCACGGTGATGTAGGCGAGCACCTCGCGCTGGAGACGGTCCGAAGCGGCCAGCTGCTTGAGCGACTCGATGAAGACGTCGAGCCCCTTGTTGTGGAACTCGTAGCGGCCGCTCGTGCCGATGATGAGCGGATCGGTGGCGAACTTGCGGCCCAGGCAGGCCTCGGCCACGGAGATCATCGCCCGGCGGGCCTCGGCGCGCTTGGCGACGTACTCGTCGCCGCTCCATACGAAGTCGTTCTCAAAGCCGTTGGGCGTCACGCCGTCGACCTCGCGGCCGAGCAGGTACTTGCACTCCGAGGCGGTGATGTCGCTCACGGTGAGGAACTCGTCGTGGTACGTGGCGGCCATCTTCTCGATCGAGTGCTTGGCCGTGACGTTGAACTGGCGGGCCAGCTCGTCGGCGTTGAACTTCGAGAGGTCGTTGTAGAGCGGCAGACGGTTGCCGGCGATGCAGCGGCCCATGACGGTGGCGTGGGTCGTGAAGACCGTGGCCACGTAGGGGGCCTGCATGCGCAGGCAGAGGCCGCCGGCGGCGGTCATCCATTCGTGGAAGTGTGCGGCGACCTTTTCGGTGGCGGTGCAGAAAGTGTCGACGTAGGAGGCGATGACCTTGCCTGCGGCCCAGCCGAAGAGCACCGGCTCGACGTAGTCCCACTGTCCCGAGATCGAATCCACGTGGTAGGTCTCCCAGAGGCTCTTGAGTATTTCGTCCTTGCGCGGGATGAGCGACGAGAAGTCCACGAGGATGACCATCGGCTCACCCTTGATCTTCCAGCGGCCCACGCGGATGCGGATGCCTTCGTTGTAGACGGTCTGCCGCCAGGCCTTCAGCAGGTTGGGGTCCTCCTGGAATTCGGGGTTCTGCCCCTCGTGCGAGAGGTCGGGTCCGAGCAGGATGTAACGCTCACCGAATTTGCGGATCGCGGTCTGTGCCTTGGTAGAGATGACGGTATGGATTCCGCCGACTTTGTTGCATACCTCCCAACTTACTTCGAAGAGGAAGTCGGGCGACAATTTTGCATTGCTCATATACTTTTGTAATTTTTCCGTGACAATCCGGATTGATTTCCGGTCGCAAAGGTAATACTTATAATTATATAAAACAACCCGAAAATCAATTAATAAAATTATTTAAGAATAACTTAACATTTCAGGCTCACGATTTTGGCCCCTGCGTCACGTTTCGAACAGCGATTCGATAACGGCATCCGAGACGAGGAAGCGTTCGGGCGGAATGGCCATGCGTCCGGACGAAATGTGCACCGTACCGCTCCCGGTCCACGCTTCGGCCTCCGAGCGGAGGCGTGCGAGACGCTCCGCGCCGAAGCGCTGCCGGAGCTCTTCGAGGTCGATCCCCTCGGCCGTGCGCAGCCGCGTGAGCAGGTACTCGTTGTAGCGGTCGCGTTCGGTGAGCCGCTCCGCTTCGGCCTCTTCGCCGGCGATGTAGCGTGCGACGGAGGCGGCGTTCCAGTGGCGCTCCGCGCCGTCGAACGAGTGGGCCGCAGGACCGATGCCGAGGTATTTTTCCCCGTGCCAGTAGGCGGCGTTGTGGCGGGCGCGGTAGCCCGGGCGGGCGAAGTTCGAGATTTCGTAGTGCTCGTATCCGGCTTCGGTCAGTGTGCGGTGCACGGTGAGGAACTCCTCTTCGCTCACCTGCTCCTCCACCGGAGCGAAGCTCCCGCGCGCTGCGCGCCGCCCGAAGGCGGTGTCGGGTTCGATGGTGAGGTGGTAGGCCGAGACGTGTTCCGCCTCCAGCGCCAGGATACCGTCGAGCGTGCGGCGCAGCGCGTCGCCGCCGAAGCCCGGGACGCCGAAGATCAGGTCGACGGTGATGTTGCCGAATCCCGCGTCGCGGGCTGCGCGGACCGCCTCGACGGCTTGCCGGGCCGTGTGGCGGCGGTTCATCAGCCGCAGGCAGTCGTCGTCGAGCGACTGGATGCCGATCGAGAGCCGGTCGATGCCCGCCTCGCGCAGGGCGGCGAGGTAGCGGGGCGTGAGGTCGTCGGGGTTGGCCTCGAGCGTGGTCTCCTCCGCGGCCGAGCAGTCGAACAGTCCGGCCGCATGGTCGAGCAGGGCGCGCAACTGCTCCGGCGGGCAGAGCGACGGCGTGCCGCCGCCGAAGTAGCGCGTGCGGACCGCCTCGCCGCCGAGGTATTCGCGGCGGCTCTCCAGCTCGCGGTGCATCGCCTGCAGGGTCTCTCCGAGCCGTGCCGTTTCGACGCTCTTGTAGAAGTCGCAGTAGGCGCAGATGCGTTTGCAGAAGGGGATGTGGAAATAAAGTCCGGCCATAATTATCAAATGTAGCAAAAAAAATCGGTCCCCGGTGCAATTTTCCCCGAAAAGAGGACGTTCTGTCATAAAAGTTGCAGGTTACGGAGGGTATCGGCCCGGAGTGCGATCCCGGATGCCGGTCCGACGATCCGGACGCTGCCTTCGGACGATGCGAGCGGCCGCTCCGCTTCCGGTGCGCCGCCGTGCCGGAGCGGGTTTCGCGACGGGGTGGTTTTATCCCGGCGCCGGCGTTTGCACGGAGGTTTTTTGACGTTGTTACAGTGTTGTGAATGAGCTTGTTGCGGTGGAAGAAAAAAATAATAAATTTTTTTTGTAATTTTCACTGTTAATTTTTTCACAATTCTGAAACTTTTTCTACCTTTGTGCCGTCGGAGCCCCGGATTCGGGGCCCGGACGTTGGGTTGACCCGCATGCCGTCGGCGGCGGGCCGTTAATGGGAAACAGAAAATCCGCGGGTCGGGAGCGTTCATACGGGACACATTTCCCGAGGCGGCGGATCGAACCGGAAAGCCCCGCGTGGCGGGGTCGGCGGAAGAGGGCGTCCGAAGGGGCGCCTGCGCATGCGGAACCTGCCCGGTGCGGGAGATGCCTTCCGGCCGGATGTACGGAACAAGAGGTTTTATTAAAAATAACAAACGACTATGGACAAAATGGATTTGAGAAAGTATGGGATCACGGGTGTGACCGAGATCGTGTACAATCCCTCCTACGACGAGCTCTTTCGTGAGGAGACCAAGAAGGGCCTGCGCGGCTACGAGAAGGGTCAGCTGACCGACATGGGTGCCGTGAACGTCATGACGGGCGTCTACACGGGTCGTTCGCCCAAGGACAAGTTCTTCGTCATGGACGAGACCACCAAGGATACGATCTGGTGGACCTCCGACGAGTACAAGAACGACAACAAGCCCGTAACGAAGGCTGCCTGGAAGGAGCTGAAGAAGATCGCAGCCCAGGAGCTCTCGGGCAAGAAGCTCTACGTGGTGGATACCTTCTGCGGCGCCAACGAGAACTCGCGTCTGAAGATCCGCTTCATCATGGAGGTGGCCTGGCAGGCACACTTCGTGAAGAACATGTTTATCCGTCCGACGGACGCCGAGCTCGAGGAGTACGGCGAGCCCGACTTCGTGGTGCTGAACGCCTCGAAGGCCAAGGTCAAGAACTACAAGAAGCTCGGCCTGAACTCGGAGACGGCCGTCGTCTTCAACCTGACGGAGAAGATGCAGGTGATCATCAACACCTGGTACGGCGGCGAGATGAAGAAGGGCATGTTCTCCTACATGAACTACCTGCTGCCGCTCAAGGGCATTGCTTCGATGCACTGCTCGGCCAACACCAACGAGAAGGGCGAGACGGCCATCTTCTTCGGCCTCTCGGGTACGGGCAAGACCACGCTGTCGACCGACCCGAAGCGTCAGCTCATCGGTGACGACGAGCACGGCTGGGACGACGACGGCGTCTTCAACTTCGAGGGCGGCTGCTACGCCAAGGTGATCAACCTCTCGAAGGAGAACGAGCCCGACATCTGGAACGCCATCCGCCGCAATGCCCTGCTGGAGAACGTGACGGTAGGTGCGAAGGGTGCGATCGACTTCGCCGACAAGTCCGTGACGGAGAACACGCGCGTGTCGTACCCGATCTTCCACATCAAGAACATCGTGAAGCCCGTATCGAAGGCTCCGGCCGCCAAGAAGGTGATCTTCCTCTCGGCCGACGCATTCGGCGTGCTGCCCCCGGTTTCGATCCTGACCCCCGAGCAGACGAAGTACTACTTCCTCTCCGGTTTCACGGCCAAGCTCGCCGGCACGGAGCGCGGTATCACGGAGCCCACGCCGACCTTCTCGGCCTGCTTCGGCGCCGCCTTCCTGTCGCTGCACCCCACCAAGTACGGTGAGGAGCTCGTAAAGCGCATGCAGCAGTCGGGCGCTACGGCCTACCTCGTGAACACGGGCTGGAACGGCACGGGCAAGCGTATCTCGATCAAGGATACGCGCGGTATCATCGACGCCATCCTCGACGGTTCGATCGACACGGCGCCGACGAAGATGATGCCGATCTTCGACTTCAAGGTGCCGACCGCTCTGCCGGGTGTCGATCCCGCGATCCTCGATCCGCGCGACACGTACCAGAACCCCGCAGACTGGGATGTAAAGGCCAGGGACCTCGCCGGCCGCTTCATCAAGAACTTCGCGAAGTTCACCGGCAACGAGGAGGGCAAGAGCCTCGTGGCTGCCGGCCCGAAGCTGTAATATCCGCATGACGGCGGGGCGCCGTCCATCGGATGCGCCGCTCCTGCCGTTTTGATCGACGGAGCCGTGACCCATCGGGTCGCGGCTCCGTTTTTTGTTTTTGTCTCCGCCCCGTGGTTTCCGCCCCGTGGTTTCCGCCCCGTGGTTCCCGTCCCGTGATCTCCGTCCCGTGGTTTCCGCACTGTTTTTTTGCGGGCCACTGCGGCGGCAGGGCGGCCGGTGCCGGAAAGCGGATGCGCCCGGCTGGAATACACGTGTGTAGGAATTGGTTTTTGCCTCCGGAGCCTGTTAGCGTAAAAAGAAATTGTTTGGAGAACGCTCATAATCGCGGCGTAAGCGCGGTGGAGCGGGTGATACGGAAAGAGGGTTCGCGTTAAAAATACGGCAAGTTTGGTTTTTCGGGGGTATATGCGTAATTTTACAAACGTAACCTGAAACCGCAACCATGTCCATCCAGATGAACCAATCGCTGTCGGTTCCGGTTCGGGCTTGTGTAACGATTCCACTGGCTGCGAAACCCGAAGAAACGAATTGATATGAAACTTTCCGACATCCTGACAACGCTCTGCTGCGCGGCCGTCGTGACGGCCTGCCAGACCCCGCCTCCCGCGGCGTTCGGCCCCGTGCCTACGCCCGAGCAAGTCGCCTGGCAGCGCATGGAGACCAACCTGTTCGTCCATTTCGGCCCCAACACCTACACCGAATCGGAGTGGGGCAAGGGCACCGAGAGCGTCGACCTTTTCCAGCCGACGGCACTCGACTGCCGCCAGTGGGCCGCCATCGCCTCGGCTGCCGGCATGAAGGGCATCATCCTCACGGCGAAGCACCACGACGGCTTCTGCCTCTGGCCCAATCCGGCCAGCAGCCACACCGTGGCCCAGAGCTCCTGGCGCGACGGCAAGGGCGACGTGCTGCGCGAACTCTCGGAGGCGTGCCGCGAGGAGGGCCTGAAGTTCGGCGTTTACATCTCGCCCTGGGACCGCAACGACCCGACCTACGGCACGCCCGACTACAACGAGGCCTTCGTCGCGACGCTCCGCAGTGCGTTGGGCAGCTATGGCGAGGTCTTCGAACAGTGGTTCGACGGCGCCTGCGGTGAAGGCCCCAACGGCAAGCGGCAGGTCTACGACTGGAAACGCTACCACGAGACCGTCTACGCCTGCCAGCCCGGTGCGGTGATCTTCAGCGACGTGGGCCCCGGCTGCCGCTGGGTCGGCAACGAGGCGGGATTTGCAGGCCGCACCTGCTGGTCGCGTCTCGACACGACGGGCTTTGCTCCCGGCAAGTCGCCCGCACTCGATACGCTCAACTGCGGCAACATGCTCGGCGAGGCGTGGGTTCCTTCCGAAACCGATGTCTCGATCCGTCCGGGATGGTTCTACCGCGCCTCCGAGGACGGGCAGGTCAAGTCGCTTGCCGAGCTGCTGACGATCTACTACAACAGCGTGGGACGCAACTCGCTGCTGCTGCTCAACGTGCCGGCCGACAAGCGGGGCCTGATCTGCGCGGTCGACTCGGCGCGCCTGATGGAATTCCGCGCCGCGCTGGATGAAATCTTCGCCACGGACCTCGCGCAGGGCGCCCGCATCGAGGCGTCCGACGTGCGCGGCCGCGGCTACGGAGCCGAAAATCTGCTCGACGACGATTACGACAGCTGTTGGGCGACGGCGGACGACGTGCTGAACGCGACGTTTACGCTGCACTTCCCCGAGGAGCGGACCTTCAACCGCGTGATGCTGCAGGAGTACATCCCGCTCGGGCAGCGCATCGCCGCCTTCCGCATCGAGACGCTCGATGATGACGGCGCGTGGCGCGAGGCGGCCCGCGAGACGACCGTCGGCTACAAGCGCATCGTGCGCATCGACCGCGTGACGACCTGCGGCCTGCGCGTGGTGATCGACCGCTCGCTGGCGGCACCCGTGCTCAACCGCCTGGCGCTTTATGACGACCGCGTCTTCATCGAAGCCCCCGCGGCGCTGCGCGACAAGCAGGGGCGCGTGACCCTCACGGCCGCGGAGCCCGGTGAGATCTATTATACGCTCGACGGCTCGCAGCCCACGACCGCCTCGGCACGCTACGCGGAGCCCTTCACCGTGACGGGCCCGTGCCGCCTGGCCGCCATCGTCGTCTCCGAAGGGCGCACGAGCGCCCCGGCACGCTGGGACTGGGACCTTGCACCGCGCGGCTTCCGTGTCGTGGAGCCCGCTTCGGCCGCCGGAGCAGTCGACGGCCTTCCGGACAACGGCGACGAGACCTGCAGCCGCGGCGCCCGGCTCGCCGGGGGCGAGACGCTCACGGTCGACCTGGGCCGCACGCTGCCGCTCACGGGATTCTTCTACGAACCCCTGCTCGCGGGGCGTGGCGGCTGCCTGATTGCCTATGATCTGGCCGTCAGCACCGATGCGAAACATTGGACGACGCTGCGGGAGAACGCCTCCTTCGACAACATCGTCAACAATCCGATCCGCCGCACCGTCGGATTCGGCCGGACGGTCGGGGCACGCTACGTGCGGCTTGTGCCTCGCCGCACGCAGTCCGGCGAGGAATATGGCGTGGGTGAGTTCGGCGTGCTGACCGACCGCAGCCGCATCCCTTACGTCTCGGCGGAAGAGTGATGCCGCGTTGGCCGTCTGCCCGGATTGCGGCCGGACCTTCTCCGATGGGGGTTGTGAAGGTGCAGAACCGATGGAATCGGTTGCGCCGCCTCCCTTTCAGGTTCCCTGCGTTTTTTGTGACGGGAGCCTGCCGAAACCGGCAGGCTCCCGTTTGCGTATGCCGTTCGGGTCGGCGGATCAGTGCGGCAGGCGCCGTGCGGCGTCGCGCAGCAAGGCGACCGTCGTGTCGTCGTTGAAGACCGAGTAGAGCCCCTGCGGCTCCTGCGCCGGGTCGCCGCAGCAGGGATCGCCCGGCTGCCAGTCGCGGTGTGCGGGCTGCGCCTCGCCGCCCCAGGCCCAGCAGTTGACACCGGCCAGCAGCCCGCCCTCCGTCGCCGAGGCCTGCAGCCGGTCGAGCAGGGCGGCGTAGTAGCGGTCGCGCAGCGTCGTCGGCGTGCCCCGCCCGAAGCGGCAGTCGTCGCGCGGGAAGCCGAACTCCTCGATCACCACGGGCTTGCGGAGCCGTTCGGCGATGGCCAGGTGCCGGTCGATGTAACGGTCGGTCTCCGCGAGGGCGTTGTCCATCCCCTCGGCCAGATGCTCCTTGTCGACCCACTGCCAGTTGCTCGGCCAGATGTGGAGGTTGAGGTAGCCGATCTCCGGGAAGGCGTGGATGCGCTCGGTGAGTGCTTCGTTGCCCTCGCAGCCGACGATGCCCTCCGATCCCGTGGAGATCAGGTGGTTGGGGTCGAGCGAACGGATCAGCCGGGCCGTTTCCCCGATCCACTCGGCGAAGGCTTCGTGGTTCTCTTCCCCGAAGGGGCGCGGCTCGTTGCAGATCTGCCACGAGAAGATCGCCGGGTCGTCGACGTAGCGGACACCCGTGTAGCGGTTCGTGCGCCCCACGATGAAACGCACGTGGTCGGCATAGAGCGCCCGGGCCCGGGCGTTGGGGATGAACTGCGAGACATACTCCACGTAGGCGCGGTAGCCGTCGACGGCCGGGATGGCCGCCTCGCCCGCCCCGGCCCAGGCGAGGTATTGCGAGTAGCCGCCCGACCACTCCCACGAGTTGGTCAGGTAGAGCACCGCCTTCATGCCGCGCAGCGCCAGCTGCTGCATGAAGTAGTCGAGCCCGTCGAGCAGCGCGTCGTCGTACTCCCCGGGTGCGGGCTGGAGGATCGGGGCTATTTTGGAAGGAACGCCTCCGGGGCCCTCGGCGCCGACCAGTACGCGCAGGTTCTTCAGGCCGCAGGCAGCCAGCGTGTCCAGCTCGCGCCCGAGGCGGGCGCGGTCGCCGCCGGGCCCTTCGGAGCCGAGGATCGGTCCGTACCAGAAGTTGGTGCCGACGAAGTAGCAGGGCTCGTTCCCGAGCACGAAGCGCCCCTCTTCGACCCGCACGAAGTCGGCGGGGGAGGGGGATGCGGCGGAGCCGCAGGAGGTCAGCATGGCGCAGCAGGCGAAGAGCCCGAGCAGGGGGCTTGCGAGTTCGGCGGTCAGGTGTCTCATTGCATTCGGATTTGGGTTCTGCGTCCGCGGATGCGGCGCGGACCCGATAAAGATAGGAAAAATTTGCCGTTCCGCTCCGCCCGGCATGCCTTTTTTGCATTTCCGGTGGTTCGGATGCCCTTCCGGTCCCTCTTTTCCGGCTCGGAAAGGCGGTCGGATAAAAAAAATGCGGACCGGATGCCGGATTTTAGATTCCTTTCAGAATTATGCCCGACCTTTGCACTGTGACAAGAACGAAAACGACAAATACAAACTCAAAAAACAACACGACCATGAAAAAGACCATTATCGCCGCAGCCCTGCTGCTTGCCGGAATTTCGACCGCCTTTGCCGGAAACGACCGTCCCATCTCGCTGGACCGCCTGCCCGCCGCGGCGCAGACCTTCCTGAAGAGCCACTTTGCGGAGCTGACCTTCGCCTATGCCGTCGAGGACCCGCAGTTCATCGGTTCGGAGTACGAGGTGACCTATACGGACCGCACCGAGGTGGAGTTCGATTCGGACGGGGCCTGGACCTCCGTGGAGCGCAAGTATGCGGCCGTGCCCGCGGACATCGTGCCGGAGCAGATCAAGGGTTATGTCGCCAAGACCTTCCCGAACCAGACCGTCTGCAAGATCGAGCGCAAGCGCTACTCGTGGGAGATCGAGCTCTCGAACGGACTGGAGATTGAGTTCGACAAGCAGTTCAACGTGACGGACATCGACGACTGACGCCCCGGCGCCGACAAAACGAAATCCCGGATTTCCAGCAGTGGAAATCCGGGATTTTTGTATCCGGACGGTCCTTTGCGGAGCTGCACGTACAACCCGCCGGACCGCTGTGTCGGGTGCGGACTACTTCGCGAAGCCCTTGCCGATGGCGAGGAAATCCTCGGCCTTGAGGGCGGCACCGCCGATCAGACCGCCGTCGACATCCTCCTTGGCGAAGATTTCGGCTGCGTTCGACGGCTTGCACGAACCGCCGTAGAGGATCGGGCACTCGGCAGCTGCGGCGCCGAACTTGGCGGCCAGCACCTGGCGGATGTAGGCGTGAATCTCCTGTGCCTGGTCGGCCGTGGCGGTCTTGCCCGTACCGATGGCCCATACGGGCTCGTAGGCGATCACGAGGTTCTTGAACTGCTCCTCCGTGAGGTGGTAGACCACCTCCTCGATCTGGGCCTTCACCACGTCGAAGTGCTTGCCGGCCTCGCGCTCGGCGAGGTTCTCGCCCACGCAGTAGATCGGCGTCAGGTGGTTGGCATAGGCCTGCTCCATCTTCTTGTTGAGCGTCTCGGAGGTCTCGCCGTAGTACTGGCGGCGCTCCGAGTGGCCGAGGATCACGTACTTGCAGCCCAGGGCGGCGATCATCGACGCGGCGACCTCACCCGTGTAGGCACCCTTGGCCTCGGCGGCGCAGTTCTGTGCTCCGAGCTCGATGTCCGAGCCCTTCAGCGCCTCGGCCACCAGGGCGAAGTGGGTGAACGGCGGGCATACGATGAAGTTCACGCACGAGCAAACCTCCTGACGGCCTGCCACGACTCCTTTGGCGAGTTCGACTCCTTCGGCGGGAAGCGTATTCATCTTCCAGTTGCCGGCTACGATTTTCTTTCTCATGTTCGGTTTGTTTTTATAAAAGATGTCATAAAAAACTGCAACGATCAGCGCCCAGAGAAACACCACCTGCAGCGTAGTGAGCAGATGTCCCGTGCGGGTCGTCTCCGTGCGCCCGATGAGGGGCATGGCGAGGAAGACCAGGTAACAGAGCACCGTGAACGCGGCCTGCGCGTTCCGTGTCATGCGCTTCGCGACGCCGAGGGCGACATAGCCCCATGCCGCGCCGCAGCCCAGTGCGGCGATCCAGCGCCAGACGGGGGCCTGCACGACGCCCGCAAGCGTCAGCACGTTCAGTGCAACGGCCGCGGCGATGAGCGCCGCATGCAGCAGTTTGCCTTCTCTTCCGGGTGCCATCCTCCTGCCGTATTTACTCCCCGGCGCACCACGCCTTGACCTCCTCCATCGAGGGGGCCTTCAGCCCGAGCTTGTTCTTCTTGTTGAAGCCGCACAGGTCGTTGAAGAACTTGCCCGGCGCGAGCTTGCGCAGCGACTCGACGGTGATGTAGCCCATCTTCTGGATCACCGGCACCCACTCCTCGGGTACGCCGATGGCGGTGTACTTCTCCGCGGCATCGGCCACGACCTTCTTTTCGGGGCGCATCGTCGGGAAGAAGAGCACGTCCTGGATTGAGGGCTGGTCGAGCATGAACATCGTCAGCCGGTCGATGCCCATGCCCATGCCCGAGCAGGTAGGCATGCCGTATTCGAGCGCGCGCACGAAGTCCATGTCGATGAACATCGCCTCGTCGTCGCCCTTTTCCGAGAGGCGCAGCTGCTCCTGGAAGCGCTCCAGCTGGTCGATCGGGTCGTTCAGCTCCGAGTAGGCGTTGCAGAGCTCCTTGCCGTTGACGAAGAGCTCGAAGCGCTCCGTCAGGTCGGGGTTCGCGCGGTGGCGCTTGCACAGCGGCGACATCTCGATGGGGTAGTCGCAGACGAACGTCGGCTGGACGAGCTCCTCCTCGCAGTACTGCCCGAAGATGGCGTCGATGAGCTTGCCCTTGCCCATCGTCTCGTCGGTCTCGACGTTGAGCCGCTTGCAGGCCTCGCGCAGCTGCTCCTCGCTCTGGCCCGTGATGTCGTAGCCGGTCTTCTCGCGGATGGCGTCGGTCATCGTCAGGCGGCGGAACGGCGCCTTGAACGAAATCTGCCGGCCGCCGATGGTCAGCTCCGTCGTGCCGTTCACGGCTATGGCCACGCGCTCGAGCAGCTGCTCGGTGAACTCCATCATCCAGAGGTAGTCCTTGTAGGCGACATAGATCTCCATGCAGGTGAACTCGGGGTTGTGCGTGCGGTCCATGCCTTCGTTGCGGAAGTTCTTGCCGAACTCGTAGACGCCCTCGAAACCGCCGACGATCAGCCGCTTGAGGTAGAGCTCCGTGGCGATGCGCATGTAGAAGTCGATGTCCAGGGCGTTGTGGTGCGTGATGAAGGGACGCGCCGACGCGCCGCCCGGAATGGGCTGCAGGATCGGGGTCTCGACCTCGACGTAGCCCCGCTCGTTGAAGAACTCGCGCATGGTCGAGAGGATGCGGGCGCGCTTAATGAAGACCTCCTTGACCTGCGGGTTGACCACCAGGTCGACGTAGCGCTGGCGGTAGCGCACCTCCGGGTCGGTGAAGGCGTCGAAGGTCTGTCCGTCCTTCTCCTTGACGACGGGCAGCGGGCGGATCGACTTCGAGAGCACGGTCAGCGCACGGCAGTGCACCGACAGCTCGCCGGTGTTCGTATGGAAGGCGAAGCCCTCGACGCCCACGAAGTCGCCGATGTCGAGCAGCTTCTTGAAGACCGTGTTGTAGAGCGTCGGGTCGCCTTCGGGGCAGATGTCGTCGCGGCGGACGTAGACCTGGATGCGGCCCGTGTGGTCCTGCAGCTCGAAGAACGAGGCGCTGCCCATGATGCGGCGCGACATGATGCGGCCGGCGATGCGCACCTGCTGGTAGTTGCCCTTCGCCTCGTCGTAGTTTTCGGCGATTTCACGGGCTGTGGCCGTTACGTCGTAACGTGCTGCGGGGTAGGGGTTTATGCCCAGATCGCGCAGGGCCTGGAGCGACCGTCTGCGCAACTGTTCCTGTTCACTGAGTTCGATAGCCATATAGTCTCTTTTTTGATATTTCGTATTGATCCGTGCAAAGGTAATAATTTTCCGGGGATTTTCGTCCCCGCGGCTGCGGCGAATCGCTTATATACCGTTTGCAAAAGAATATGTACGATCTGAAAAACGACGGCAGGACGGTGCGCCTACCTTTGCAGCACACCATAAGCAATCAGCCCATGAAACAGACGCTGCACCATCCTTTCGCCCTGCCGCAACGCGGCACGTTGCGTGTCGCCGCACTGCTGTTGACGGCTGTCGTCGTCCTGCTGCTCGTCTCCGTGCTCGCCATAGCCTGTACGGACGGTGCTTCGGACGGCAGCCGCTGCGGCACGGCCTCTTCCGGATACTCCCTTGCCGGTGACGCCGTGTCCGCCCCGTCCGGGAGCGGGTGCTGATCCCGCACGGCGGCGATGAACGAAAACGGGGTGCTGCGTCATTGCAGCGCCCCGTTGTGTTTCATGGCGAAGCGGCGGAAAATCCGCCAGGCGGCGTATCCGATCACCGCGCCGACCAGTGCGCCCCACACGAGGTCCATCGGGAAGTGCTTGCCGAGGTAGATGCGCGAGTAGCAGACCGCGGCGGCCGCGAGCGTCACGAGCAGGGTGAACCACCGGCGGCGGATCACGGCGGCCGAGAGGACGGCAAGGGCCGTGATCGTCGCGGCATGCGCCGAGACGGTGCCGAAGCGGCCGCTCACCGCCTCGACGGGGACGTGGACGGCCCATTGCCCGGAATATCCCGCGGCGTGCAGCGCTTCGGGCGTCAGGCGGCGCAGCGTGCGCAGCGAGTCGGGGGCGATGTCGAGCCCCTCGAGCGAGGGGGTGAACATCGGCCGCCAGCGGGGCTCCAGCCCCGGCAGCAGGTTGCCCAGCAGTCCGTTGTGCTTGAAGATGCCGGCCGTGATGTCCGCCAGCCCCACGGCTGCGGCCATCAGCACGAGGAAGAGCAGCAGCCCGCGCCAGCCCGTGCGGCGCAGCACCAGCCAGGCGATCAGCAGGTAGAGCGGTATCCAGACCGCCGTGCCGGAGAGCGTGAGCATCACGCGGTCCCAGCAGGGGCCGCCGTCGAAGTTGAGCGCGAGGAAGAGGCTGTGGTCGAAATGTGTCACCTGTGTGCGGGTTTACGTGTTCAGAACTGGAAGTAGATGAAGGGCTGGATGTCGCTCGACTTGATCTGCATGACGCACCAGATCATCGCCGCGGCCATCACGACCTGCAGCACGAGCGGGGCGTTCACGACGATGCGCCGCGCCAGCGCGTCGACCGTGCCGGGCAGCAGGTGCAGCACGTAGCCCGCGCCGATCAGGGCGAAGACCCCGGCATAGCCCGCGAGCACCTGCGGGATCATCGGGGCGTTGAAGTTCTCGACGATCTGGTGCAGCATGAGCGTGACGGTCTGCATCGACTCGGCGCGGAACATCAGCCAGCCCAGCGATACGAGGTTGAAGGTGAGGAATATGCCCGCGGCGCGGCTCCACCAGTGCATCTCGCAGCCACGGACCCTGGCCCCCGGCACGCAGGCGAGCCACAGCTTGTGCAGGGCCAGCGCCACGCCGTGCAGCCCGCCCCAGAGGATGAAGCGCACGGCGGCGCCGTGCCACAGCCCGCCCAGCAGCATCGTCAGCAGCAGGTTCCCGTAGGTGCGCAGGCGCCCCTTGCGGTTGCCGCCCAGCGAGATGTAGAGGTAGTCGCGCAGCCACGACGAGAGCGAGATGTGCCAGCGCCGCCAGAATTCGGTGATCGTCGCCGACTTGTAGGGGGCGTCGAAGTTTTTGGGGAAGCGGAAGCCGAGCAGCAGGGCGATGCCGATGGCCATGTCGGAGTAGCCCGAGAAGTCGCAGTAGATCTGCAGCGCATAGCCGTAGATGCCCGCCAGACACTCGAATCCGGTGTAGAGCAGCGGCTCGTCGAAGACGCGGTCCACGAAGTTCAGCGAGATGTAGTCCGAGATGACGGCCTTCTTGAACAGGCCCGTGAGGATGAGGAAGACCCCCGTGCCGAACATCTCGCGCGAGACGAACGGCTTGCGGCGGATCTGCGGAATGAAGTCCCGGGCCCGGACGATGGGTCCGGCGACCAGCTGCGGGAAGAACGAGAGGTAGAAGAGGTAGTCCAGCCAGTTGCGCAGGGGTTGGAGCTGCCCGCGGTAGACGTCGATCGTGTAGCTCATCGACTGGAAGACGAAGAACGAGATGCCGACCGGCAGAAAGATGTTCTGGAACTGGAGGAATCCCTGCCCGAAGAGCTGGTTGGCGATGTCGACCAGGAAGTTCGTGTACTTGAAGTAGCCGAGCATCCCGAGGTTGACCGCGACGCTCAACGCCACGAGCCAGCGGCGCGCCGTGCGCCCCTTGCTGCGGGCGATCGCCTGCGCGATCAGGAAGTCGCTCGTCGCCGCGAAGACAAGCAGCAGGAAGTAGATGCCGCTCGACTTGTAGTAGAAGTAGAGCGAGAAGAGGATGACGTAGACGATGCGTGCCATCGTGGCGCGGCGCACGGCGCTGTATACGAGCAGGAACCCCGCGAAGAGGAACAGGAAAAGCCCGCTGCTGAAGATCAGCGGCTGCGTGGCGTCGTATGTCAGCAGGGCCTGGAGCTTGCCGGCCAGGCCCTCCGCCGTGGGCAGTGTCATTCGAGCGGGGCGTTAAGGGGTTGGGTGGTCGCGGCGGGGAGCAGCTGCCGGTCGATTTCGGCCCGGCGCGCCGAGTCGAGCAGCGCCTCCTGACGGCGGCGCAGCGCGGCGGCTTCGCGTGCGGCGTGGATGCGCTGCGTCTCGGCATTCACGGCGTCGCAGAGCGCCCGGGCGACGCTCTGCCCGCCGGCGTAGTTGATGTGCGTGAAGTCCTTGCCGGCCCAGCCGTTCTGCACGAAGGCCTCCATGCCGCCCTCGGCGCGCATGGCGTCGCACGTCGGCCAGAAGGCCGCCCCGGCGTTGCGGGCCGCCTGCCGCTGCCAGTCGAGCATGTAGGGGATGGCGTCCATGGGCTCGAAGCCCGCGTCGGTGCGGACCGAGCGGTCGCTGACACCCAGCACGAGGACCGCGGCGCGCGGGAAGCACTCCCTGACGTAGGCGATCATCTTCTCGATCTGTGCCGAGTAGGCGCGGTAGTTCGTGATGCCCGACTGCATGATGTTGAGCCCGTACTGGAGGATTACCAGGTCGTAGTGCGCGAAGGCGTCGATCTGGGCGTTGACCGCCGGGTTGGTCCAGAACATCGCCTGCCCGTTGTTGCTGCGCACCGAGTAGTTGTCCACCGTGACGCCGCCGCCCTCGAAGATCGCGCCGTAGCCGATGAAGCCCTCGGTGCCCGAGACGACGCGGAAGGCGAGCGAGCGGATCCGCGGGGCGCGGACCTCGATCTGCCGCACGGCCGCGGCGGCCGGGATGGCGAATTCGCGGCGCAGCGTGTCGTTGAGCGCCACCTCGACGCGGCTTGCGGCGGGCGAGAGGAAGAGCACGCGGGCCGACGTGCACTCCTCCAGGTGCCGCCGGTAGTCGGTCATCTCCCAGCGGGTCGAGGCCCCGGCTGCCGGGTGGCTCACCCAGCCCGAGACGTAGAAATTGGCGCGCAGGGCCTCGGGAGCCGTGCGGCGCTGCATGATGTTGTAGGTGGTCCACCCCTTCGACTGGGTCTTGACCGTGCGGCGGAAGGCCGTCAGGGGCGAGGCCATCGGTGCGAAGCCGGGGCCGCCGCCTCCGTAGCACTCCTGCAGCCGTTCGCGCAGGTCGGCCGTCAGAATGTCGCCCTCGACGAACGAGTCGCCCAGCACGGCGATGCGCACCGGGCGGCGCGCCGCGAGCAGCGTGTCGCAGAAGCTGCGGAACGAGGGCGCGGCGACCGTATCGGCCTCCTCGACGGGGGTCAGCGCCGTGCTCCACCGCACGGTGTCGGGCACGACGTGCCGCGGCACGCCGTCCGTGTCGGGTTGTGCGAGGTCCCACAGGAACGAGGTCTGCACCTCGCGGGCCGTCGTGTCGGCGACGATGCGTTCGGCGACCTCCGAGATGTCGACCCGGAACTCCTCCTCGTCGAAGAGCTGCGGCTCGGCCTCCTCCGCCGCGGCCTGCGCGTCGTCGAAGACGAGCAGGTCCGAGAGGATGTTGGCCCGGCGCAGCTTCACGCCCCCGATGCTCTGCGGGGGGATGAAACTCACGGCCGCGAGCACTGCGATGAGTGCCGCGACCGCCTGCCAGCTTTTGTGGATGTAGTTCTTTTCCGGGGAGTTCATCGCACGTCTACTCGCGCCGTCCGAGGATCATGAAGACGTAATAGAGTACCGACGCGATGGCGCTCAACGCCGCGACGAGGTAGGTGCGGGCCGCCCACGAGAGGGCCTCGCGTGCCTGTACGAGCTGTGCGCCCTGCATCGTGCGGCTGGTCTGGAGCCATTCGAGGGCCCGGGCCGAGGCGTTGTACTCGACAGGCAGCGTCACCAGCGAGAAGAGCGCCGACATGGCGATCAGCCCCACGCCGATCCAGCAGAGCAGTTCGTTGCGCGTCGTGGCCAGGATCACCAGTCCGAGGATGATGACCCACGTGGCGGCCGTCGAGGCGAACTGCACGACGGGCACGAGCTGCGAGCGCAGCACCAGCGGCGCGTAGCCGCGGGCGTGCTGCACGGCGTGGCCGCACTCGTGCGCGGCGACGGCCGCGGCGGCGACGCTGTTTGACGAGTAGACCGAATCGCTGAGGTTGACGGTCATCGTCTGCGGGTTGAAGTGGTCGGTGAGATGCCCCGAGACGTGCGTGACCTTCACGTTGTGGATGTTGTTGTCGCGCAGCATCTTCTCGGCGACCTCGGCGCCCGTGAGCCCGCCGGGGAACTGCACGCGCGAGTATTTGCGGAAGACCGACTGCAGGCGGGCCTGCACGATGTATCCCGCGATGCCGATGACGATCATCAGCACGAACATGCCCATCGTGGCGGCGGAGTAGTGTGCGGCCTGCGACTGGGTGGTGGTGTAATATCCTGCCTGGAGCAGGGCGATAAGCGGTAATGTCATGTTTTTTTACTTTTTTTCGGTTTGTTTGCGACAGGTGTAGTAGGCCCCCGCCTGCTGCGCGGGCATCAGCACCATATCATTAACGTTCATGTGCGCCGGTAATTGTGCGCACCATGCGATTGCTTCGGCAATATCCTCGCCGGTCAGCGCCTCGACCCCCTCGTAGACCTTGTCGGCACGGAGCTCGTCGCCGTGGAAGCGCACGAGCGAAAACTCCGTCTCGACCATGCCGGGGCGGATTTCGGTCACCTTGACGCCCGCCGCGAGCAGGTCGGCGCGCATGGCCTGCGAGATGGCGTGCACGGCGTGCTTCGAGGCGCAGTAGACGGCGCCGTTCTCGTAGGGCTCCGTGCCGGCGATCGACCCGATGTTGAAGATGTGCCCGCCGCCTGCCGCTACCATCTTGGGGGCGATGACGCGCGTGACGTAGAGCAGCCCCTTGACGTTGGTGTCGATCATCGCGTCCCAGTCGCGCGTGTCGCCCCGGTCGATGTGTTCGAGCCCGGCGGCCAGCCCGGCGTTGTTGACCAGCAGGTCGACGCGCCCGAGCGGTTCGAGGAAGCGGCGCACCTCCTCTTCGGAGCGGACGTCGAAGCAGAGCGTCGTGCACGCGCCGTCCGCCGCCTCGATCTCGGCGCGGAGGGTGTCCAGCCGTTCGGCGCGGCGCCCCGTGGCGATGACGGCATATCCCTCGCGTGCGAGGCGCAGGGCCGTGGCGCGTCCGATACCCGATGTCGCGCCCGTGATGAGAGCCTGTTTTTTCATAAAAGTGGCGATGTTTTGGGCAAAAATACGAAATATTGCTTTACTTTGCATAAATTTATACGACAATTTGCCCGCGCGGAGGGCCTCCGGGCCCCGTTGCGGACGTTTCGTGGAATTTTTTGCGGAAACCGGACACCCTTATCGCTTCTTACGTGAATCTTCCGTTGCTCATCGCTCGCCGCATGGCCCGTCCCGCCCCGGACAACCGTCCCGGGGTGATGGAGCGCATCGCCGTCGTGTCGGTGGCGTTGAGCATCGCCGTGATGATCCTCGCCGTGGCCGTCGTGCTGGGCTTCAAGCGCGAGGTGGCGCGCAAGCTGACGGGCTTTGCGGCGCATGTCACGGTGACCGACATCCGGGGCATCGACGCGCTCGACTCGCGGCCCGTGCGGCGCACGGCGCACCTCGAGGAGCTGATCCGCACGACCGGGGGCTTCGTCTCGATGGCCCCCTACGCCCTCAAGGGGGGCATCGTTCGCACGGACGAGGCGGTCGAGGGGGTGATGCTCAAGGGGGTCGATTCGACGTATGACCGCAGCGCCTTCGACGAATGGCTCGTCGAGGGGGCGTGGCCCCGCATCGGCGATTCCGTGCGCACGAAGGATATCCTGCTCTCGCGCACGCTCGCGGTCCGGCTGCTGCTCGGGGTGGGCGACCGCGTGGAGATGCTCTTCGTCGAGCCGGGCGAGCTGCCGCGCCGCGACCGCTTCAAGGTCTCGGGCGTCTACTCCTCGGGTATGGACGAGATGGACAATGCGGTGATCCTGACCGACATGCGCAACGTGCAGCGGCTTTCGGACTGGGCGCCGGACGAAATCTCGGGCTACGAGGTCTTCACCCGTGATCTGGACGAGGCGCCGCGCTACGCCCGCGAACTGGGCCGCACGCTTCTCTACGACGAGGCCGACGGCACGGAGAACCTCGCCGTGACGAGCGTCACGGAACGCTATCCGGGCATCTTCGACTGGCTGCGGGCCCACGACGTGAACGCCGCCGTGGTGATCGGCATCATGCTCGTCGTGGCCTTCTTCAACATGGCCTCGGCGCTGCTGATTCTCGTGCTGGAGCGCACGCGCACGATCGGCCTGCTGAAGGCCCTCGGCATGCGCAACGGCCCGCTGCGGCGCATCTTCCTCTACCGGGCGCTCTTCATCACGCTGCGCGGCCTGGCGTGGGGCAATGCGGCGGGGGTCGGGATGTGCCTGCTGCAACGGGGATTCCACCTCGTGAAGCTCAACTCCGAAGGCTACCTCCTCTCGGAGGTGCCCGTTTCCCTGGACTGGGGCTGGTGGCTGCTGCTCAATGCGGGCTTCGTGGCGGTCATCGTCCTGCTGCTGCTCCTGCCCGCACACATCGTCTCGACGGTGCGTCCCGACGAATCCATCCGATACGAATAAAACCAGTCAGACCATGGCAAAACCCTATCATACCGATCAGTCCAAGAAAGAGGAGGTGCGCGAAATGTTCGACCGCATCGCTCCGCGCTACGACCTGCTGAACCATACACTCTCGATGAGCATCGACCGCCTGTGGCGGCGGCACGTCGTGCGGATCGTCCGCCGCTGCCGCCCCGGCCGCATCCTCGACGTGGCGACCGGCACGGGCGACCTGGCCATCGAGATGGCCCGCCGCATTCCCGACGTGCGCGTGCTGGGCGTCGACCTCTCGGAGCGGATGCTCGAGGAGGCACGCCGCAAGGTCGCGGCCCGCGGGCTCGACGAACGGGTGCTGCTCGAGCAGGGCGACGCCGAGCATCTTGCCGTCGCCGCGGCTTCGGTCGACGTGGCGACCGTGGCCTTCGGCGTGCGGAACTTCGAGAACCTCGAGGCGGGGCTCCGCGAGCTGCACCGGGTTCTGAAACCCGGAGGCAAGGTCGTCATCCTGGAGTTCTCGCGCCCGCGGAACCGGATTTTCCGGGCGCTGTACGAGTTTTACTCCTACCGCGTGCTGCCGCGCATCGGCGGGGCCGTGTCGCACGACCGGCAGGCCTACGAATACCTGCCCGTCTCGGTCGGGGAGTTCCCCGCTCCCGGGGAGTTCCTCGCGATGCTCGCGCGGGCGGGCTTCAACGGCTGCCGGGCCCGCAGCCAGAGTTTCGGCATCGCGCAGATCTATACGGGCGAGAAGTAACCCGGGACAACGGAACGGAATCGGCATGCAATCCGGAGTGAGCCTATGCGAATCTTGAAGCGAATCCTGCTGATCGCCCTGCTGCTGGCGGCGACGCTGCCGACGGTCTCCTGCCGCCGGGCGGTGGAGCGGGCCCGGGAGAAGATCCGCATCGAAGCCGTCGAGCCGGTGCGGCGCATGGGCTTTTCGGGTGCGGAGCTCATTGTGCTCGTGGAGAACGGCACGCGCTACCGGCTTTCGTTGCGCGAGGCGCGGTTCGACCTCTTCTACGCCGGCCGCCGCGTGGTGACGTTCCTGCTGCACGGGGAGGTCGGGGTGCCGCGGCGCACGACCGAGCGCGTGGTGACGCGCTGGAAGATGAATGTCTCCGATCCGCTGGCCTACCTCGCGCTCTCGGGCCGGCTGCGTGCGGGCGACATCTCGCGGGTGGCGGTCTCGTGCGAGATCGTGGGGCGCGGGGGCCCCGCACGGGTAAATATTTCGCACGAGATGATGCCGTTGTCGGATTTTTTGAATATCTTTGGCCTGAAGTTCCAGGACCTGAAAAACTATCTCGAATAATGATGCGCAGACTTTTCCTTTCGCTCTTCCTCCTGGCGGCTGCCGTCGGGGCCTCCGCACAGTCGCTCGATGCCTTCAAGGCGCAGCTGGCCGTGCCGAAGGTTTCGGGCGTGCAGTTCGGCGAATCGCGCGTTACGGTCACCGAGCACGGCGACGCGGCGCGTGCCGTGGCCGATGCGTCGCTCGACGGGCAGCGCCTGCGCGTGCGCGGCTACCGCGTCTGCATCTTCTTCGACAACGGGCAGGATGCCCGGGCCGGCGCCGAAGCCGCCAAGACCCTCTTCGAGGAGACCTATCCCGGCATCAGGGTCTATATGGTCTACGAGAGTCCCTGGTTCTCGGTGTCGGTAGGCAACTGCCTCACCTCCGAGGAGGCGATCATCCTGAAAGGCAGGGTTTCGGCCACCTTTCCCAAGGCCTTTCTCAAGAACGAGGAGCTGAAACTCGCCGACCTGCTGGAGTAGGAATCGGACTTTTTGAAAAAAATGATTTTTTCATTTGCCTTTTTCACACGAATATATATCTTTGCGGCGTTTAAGAAACACTCATCAAACATTTAACGCTATGAAAAAGATCTTTTCTTTTGTGATCGTGCTGGCTGCCGTAGCCATGGTGGGCTGCTGCGGCAATACCACGAAGAAGGCCGCAGAGGCAGAGGCTGCCGCTACGGAGGCTGTAGCTGCTCCGGCATGCGAGGGCGCCTGCGCCGAGAAGTGTGATTCGGCTGCCTGCGCTGCCTGCGAGAAGTGCGATTCGACGAAGACCTGCTGCGCCGAGAAGGCTGCCGAGGCTGCAAAATAATCGGATTTTCCGGTTATGAGAGTGAGGGAGATTCCTTGAGGGAATCCCCCCTTTTTTTGTCCCCGTCGGCCGGGAGACAGGCCGAAACAAAAGGTAATGATGCCAAAAGTGGTTGGTATTATATTGGGACAAATGGCCAGAATTGTACGATTCTGGTCATTTTCTATTCTTAATAATTCCATCATTGCTGTTCAGGAAAAGATACCACTTTACAAAGTCCTTAAAATGTTGTTCCGAGAGTCCGCGATGGATTCTTAAATTATCCTTCAAGTGACCGAAGAACGACTCAATAGAGTTTGAGGATTTCGGTACATTAGGGTGTCGCGTGTATGAAAACAGATCGGGTATGGCACGCATGATATGCGAGACACTTCGATGCAGCATCTTATGCGTAAACCACCATCTTCC
>NZ_CASFQD010000026.1 GCF_949296715.1 uncultured Alistipes sp.
CGTGCCGCCCGGGCTCTTCGCGGCGCTCCCTTTCCGCGCGGCGCCGCCGCGGGCGGATCGCTTGCGGCCGAGCGTGAAGGGCAGGATGCCGAGGTAGGCCATCACGAAGCGCAGCAGGAAAATCTCGGCCGGGGCGAGGCTGTGCGCGATGAGGACCTTCGTCGAAACGAAGGTCGCGCCCCACACCGTCACGCAGAAAAGCGCGGCAAGGTGGTATCCGTATGGGCCGTAACGCTTCATGCGGCTCCAAAAATAGGGTTTTTTTGTCGTTCGCGCGCAATTCTTGACAGCGATATTCCGAAAATTGATTCTTTTTTTCTATCTTTGCGTGCTATTGTGCGCAAGGACGATAAATCAAACAAACAATAACAAATTTTTATCATTCCAATGCAAAGTAAAGGTTTTATCAAACTCGTCGCGGTGCTGCTGGCGCTGGCGTGCGTGTACCAGCTCTCGTTCACGTTCAAGACGAGAAGCGTCGAGAAGAAGGCGGCCGAGTACGCCGAGCAGTTCCCGCTCGAGGAGCGCTCCGTGGCCGAACAGCACTACCTCGACTCGGTGCAGAATCTGAAGGTCTTCAACCTCGGATTCAAGAAGTTCACCTACAAGGAGTGCAAGGAGAAGGAACTCAACCTGGGTCTGGACCTCAAGGGCGGCATGAACGTCATGCTGGAGGTGCAGGTCGAGGATGTGGTCAAGGCGCTTGCCGGTGACAGCCAGAACGATCCGTCGTTTGTCGAGGCCATCGCCGAGGCGAATGCCGCGCTCAAGGCCGGTACTTCGAGCGACTACATCGGCGACTTCGTGAAGGCCTACGAGCGGCTGTCGGGCGGTCGTCCCATCGCCGAGATCTTCGTGAGCCCCGACCGCAGCGACATCACGCTCGAAAGCTCGGATGCCGACGTCGAGAAGCTCCTCAAGCGCGAGACCGAGGCGGCCATCGCCGCATCGTTCAACGTGCTGCGCAGCCGTATCGACCACTTCGGAGTCACGCAGCCCAACATCATGCGCCTGCCCAACTCGCACCGCATTCTGGTCGAGCTGCCGGGCGTGAAGGAGCCGCAGCGTGTGCGCGACCTGCTGCAGGGTACCGCCTCGCTGGAGTTCTGGCTCTGCTACGACGCCCGCGAGATGCTGCCCGTGATGGTTTCGGCCGACAAACTCATCCTCAGCAAGATGCAGGCACAGACCGCAACGGAGGAGGCTCCCGCCGAGGAGGCAGCCGGTGAGGCTGCTGCCGACGCCGGCGAAGGCCTGATCGCCGAGCTGGGCAGCGACACGACGGAGATGACCGACGCCGCCCGGATGCAGCGTTACGACCGCGAGCGCAACCCCTTCTTTGCCGTGCTCGATCCCTACTATGCCGGCGGCGGCGCCATCGGTGCGGCATTCAAGGCCGACATCGCGGCGGTGAACGCCTACCTGGCCGATCCCGCCGTGCGCAACCTCTTCCCTGCGGACGTCATCTTCCGGTGGGGCGTCAAGGGTGACGACAACATCGGCGGCCGCTACTACCTCTATGCTTTGCGTGTCACCACGCCCGACGGCAAGGCGCCGCTGGACGGCAGCGTCGTCACGGAGGCCGTCGAGCGCTATGCACAGCGCGGCGCCGAGGCCGAGGTGGAGATGCACATGAACGCCGAGGGCGCCCAGGAGTGGTCGCGCCTGACGGGCGAGAACGTCGGCAAGTGCGTGGCCATCGTCCTCGACGGCTACGTCTATTCGGCCCCTGTGCTGCGGACGAAGATCGACGGCGGCATCTCGACCATCTCGGGCAGCTTCACCATCCAGGAGGCCAAGGACCTTGCCAACGTCCTCTCGTCGGGTAAGGTGCCCGCTCCGGCCAAGATCATCCAGGATACGGTCGTCGGTCCCTCGCTGGGTCAGGAGTCGATCAATGCGGGCATGCTCTCGTTCGTGATCGCCTTCATCCTCGTACTGCTCTACATGGGCCTCTTCTACAAGACGGCCGGCTGGATGGCCGACGTGGCCCTGCTAACCAACGTCTTCCTGCTCATGGGCGTGCTCGTGTCGTTCGGCGCCGTGCTGACGCTGCCCGGTATCGCCGGTATCGTCCTGACGATGGGTATGGCCGTGGATGCCAACGTCATCATCTACGAGCGCATCAAGGAGGAGCTGCGCGGCGGCAAGGGGCTGTCGCTGGCCATCAAGGACGGCTTCTCGAAGGCCTACTCGGCCATCATCGACGGCCAGCTGACGACGATCATCACGGGTATCGTCCTCTTCGTCTTCGGCAACGGTCCGGTACAGGGCTTCGCCACGACGCTGATCGTCGGTATCATCACCTCGTTCTTCTCGGCCGTCTTCATCACGCGCCTGCTCATCGAGTGGATCGTGAACCGCTGGGGCAACATCTCCTTCTCGCACAAGTGGTCGGAGAACTTCCTCAGCAACACGCACGTGGACTTCATCCGCCTGCGCAAGATCGGCTATGCGGTGACGGCCGTGCTGATCGTCCTGTCGTGCATCTCGTTCTTCGTCCGCGGTCTGAACCTCGGCGCCGAGTTCACGGGCGGCCGTGCCTACGTCGTGCGCTTCGACAAGGCCGTGTCGGCCGAGGACGTGCGCCACAACCTCGCACAGATCTTCGCACAGCAGCCCGATGCCGACGCCGCATTGGTCAGCTTCGAGGTCAAGCAGTACGGCAACGAGAACCAGATGCGCATCGTGACGCAGTACCGCTATGACGATACGTCGGACGAGGCCACGGGCGACGTGGAGCGCATTCTCTACGATGCCCTGAAGCCGCTCTACTCCTACGACATCACCTTCGAGCAGTTCCGCAACACGCAGACCGACGCCAACGGTATCCTGACGGCCGACAAGATCGGTCCCTCGATCGCACAGGACATGACCTGGAACGCCATCTACTCGGTGCTCTTCTCGCTCATCGCCATCGGTCTCTACATCACCTTCCGCTTCAAGCGCTGGCAGTGGGCCACGGGCGCCACACTGGCCCTGGCGGTCAATGCGCTCTTCATCATCGGTCTCTTCTCGATGTTCTACGGCATCCTGCCGTTCAACCTCGAGGTGAACCAGGCCTTCATCGCCGCGATCCTGACGATCATCGGTTACGCCATCAACGACACGGTGGTGGTCTTCGACCGTATCCGCGAGTACCTGGGTCTCTACCCGAAGCGCAACCTCAAGGAGAACGTGAACAACGCCATCAACTCGACGCTCTCGCGCACGATCAATACGTCGGGTACGACGCTCGTCACGCTGCTGGCAATCTTCTTCTTCGGCGGCGAGACCATCCGCGGCTTCATCTTCGCGCTGACGGTCGGTGTCGTCGTGGGTGCCGCCGCAACGATCTTCATTGCTACGCCCATGGCCTACGACCTGATGACGAAGCGTGCCAAGATCGACGACGAGACCAAATAGGCTCTCACTTCGCATTTTGCATAAAAACGGACTGCGCCTTTTGACGCAGTCCGTTTTATTTTTAACTTTGCGGAAGTTTAGAAGGATACACCTATGATTATGGAGAATCTGCTGAAGTGGATGCACCGTTACGTATCGCCGGTTTTCCTGGCGTTGCTCGTCGCCTCGTTCATCCTGTGGTATATCGCCAAGTTAAGTTATACCTATACGACGGACCAGACCGTGCGCATCGATGTCGACGGCGTGCCGTTCGAGGTCACGTGTGTGGTCGAGGGGGTGGGGACCAACCTCTTCGGCTACCGTGTCTACATGAACAAGACGTTGCACATCCCGCTGTCGGACCTCAAGTTCACGCGTTCGCACGAGGAGGGCCATGAAGGCAAGCTGATTCTCGATCCGCAGTCGCTGCAGAATGCCATATCTCTGAAATTCAGTGATATCAAGGTTGTGTCGCTTCGCTCGGTTCCCGAGATCGACGAACCCGCGAAGGCAGAAAAAAGCGAGAAGCGATGATGAAGGTGGGCATTACGGGCGGCATCGGCAGCGGCAAGAGCACGGTCTGCCGGTTGTTTGCGGCGCGCGGCGTTGCGGTCTACGATTCGGACACGGAGGCCAAGCGGCTGATGGCGACGACGCTGCGGCCGGCCATCGAGGCGCGCTTCGGTAAGGAGGCGTACCGTGACGGGGTGTTGGACCGGGCATACCTGGCCGATATCGTCTTCCGCGATGCGCAGGCCCTGGCGGATCTCAATGCGATCGTGCACCCGGCCGTGCTGCGTGATTTCGAGGCGTGGGCCGCGGCGCAGTCGGGCGATTACGTCATTCTGGAGAGTGCCATCCTCTTCGAGGCGGGGCTGGAACGGGCGGTGGACCGCACGGTGGCGGTGCTGGCCCCCGTGGAGCTGCGTGTGCAGCGCACGTGCCGCCGTGACCGCTGCGACGAGGAGGCGGTGCGCCGCCGCATCGCCGCGCAGGCGGACGACGACACGCTCTGCGCCCGGGCCGACTATACGATCGTCAACATTCTGGAGACGGACCTCGAACCCGCCGTCGCCGACCTTGACCAGCGATTCCGCCATGAAGCCCATGAACCCCGCCGCACCGATGCCTGACCTTGCGCAGCCTTGCGTGATGGGCATTCTGAACGTCACGCCCGACTCGTTCTATGCCGGCAGCCGCCGCACGACGCGCGAGGCTGTCGAGCAGCGTGCCCGCGAGATCGTGGACGAGGGGGCCGCGATGATCGACATCGGCGGCTACTCGTCGCGTCCGGGAGCCGACGAGGTGCCTGTGGAGGAGGAGTGGCGGCGCGTGGCCCTCGGCCTGGAGGCGGTGCGGCGCGTGGCGCCCGGTGCGGCCGTATCGGTCGACACGTTCCGCAGCGAGGTGGTCGAGCGGGCCGTTGCGGAGTTCGGCGCGGTGACGGTCAACGACATCTCGGCCGGAGAGCTCGATCCGCGGATGGTGCCGACGGTGGCACGTCTGGGCGTGCCCTATGTGGCGATGCACATGCAGGGCGATCCCCGGACGATGCAGTCCCGCACGGACTACCGGCGCGACATCGTGACCGAGGTGGTCGATTACTTCGAACGCCGCTGCGGGCAGCTGCTTGCGGCGGGTATCAGCCGGGAGCGGATCATCCTCGATCCGGGCTTCGGCTTTGCCAAGACTTTGGAACAGAACTACGAGCTGCTGGCAGGACTGCACCGCCTCTGCGCACTGGGATACCCCGTGCTGGCGGGCGTGTCGCGCAAGTCGATGATCTACAAGGCGCTCGATGCGACGCCTGCCGAATCGCTGGCCGGGACGGTGGCTCTCGGTTGGGAGTGCCTGCGGCAGGGTACCTCGATTCTGCGCGTGCACGACGTCCGCGAGGCGGCCGATACCGTGCGTCTGTTCCGTATTTACGAAAAAACGAAACATTGACATGGAAAACGAAAAGACAATGGAGAACCCGCAGGAACCTCTGCAGGAGGGAGCGGGCAATAGTACCCCGACAGCGCGACGCCGGCACCGCCGTCCGTCGCACCGCAATACGGCCGCCGCTTCGGCGGAGACGGCCGTGCAGCCCGAAACCGCAGCAACCGCCCCGGCAAAGAGCGTGCAGCCCGAACCGGCCGCTGGCGGAACTCCGGCGCCTGAAATATCGGCCGGAGCGGCTGTAGCCGTTGAGCCGGCAGCCGTAACCCCGGCCGCTTCGGTCGCTTCGGCAGCCCCGGCGGCGTCCGTTGCCGCGGAGCCGCAAAGCGTCCGCAAATCCGCCGCGCCGCAGAAGAACGGTTCGGAGACGACCGGTGCAAAACCGGCTGCACCGCAGAAACCCGCGTCGGAGACGACCGGCTCGAAGCCTGCCGCAGCACAAAAACCTGCTGCGCAGCAGAAAAACGGTCCCGCACAGCAAAATAACGCTTCCGTACAGCGACAGGCGGCGGAGCGGCGGAAGGATACCGCGCCGCAGCGTCCGACCGGTACGCCGAATGAGCGCCGGGAGGCTGCATCGCAGAAGTCGGCAGGGCAGCATGACCGCAAGGCGGCTGCCCCGCGCAATGCGGCGGCGAACGACCGCAATACCAATACCGCGCGCCGGGCGGTGGAGCCGCCGAAGCGTTCCGCAGCCCAGCAGAAGCGGTCCGCCGCGGCGGATCGGTCGTCGACGGGCGGTGGATGGACGTGGCGCGGCTATCTGTGCCGGCTTTCGGTGGTGATTCTGGGCACGGCTTTGACGCTCCTCGGTGCCGGGCTGATCGGCCGCTGGCAGGAGGTCCGGCGGGAGCGCGGGGCGATGCAGGCGGTTTACGAAGAGTTGACAGCGAACCGTGCTGCGGTCGGCATGGCTTGCCGCGGCCTGCTCCGCGATGGACGGGGCCTGCAGCCGCGTGCAGGCGAAGCCGACAGCCGCGTGCCGGCCGTGTCGCCGACGGCGAATCCGATGACCCTGCGTGCCGCAGCCGCCTCTGCCCCCGTCCTGCGCGACGAGGCGTGGCAGGTGTTGTGTGCGTCGGGCGTGATGGCGTCGGTGCGCGACGGTGAGCTGCTGCGCGACGTGGCGGGATGCTATGCCGACATGGACCGCTTTGCCCGGCAGCTGGAGGGCGGCGATGCGTCGGGAGCCGATGCCGCGCAGGCAGGACGGAGCGCCGCAGGGCGGATCGACCGCGTGCTGCGGCAGCTCGAGAGCAAATACGGCTTCGGACAATGATACGTGTAACGGACATACACAAGCGCTTCGGCTCGCTTGAGGTGCTCAAGGGGGTCTCGCTTGAGGTCGCGGCGGGCGAGGTGGTCTCGATTGTCGGGGCGAGCGGTGCCGGCAAGACAACGCTGCTGCAAATCATGGGCACGCTCTCGCGTCCCGACGCGGGGCGTGTCGAGATTGACGGCCGCGACGTCTTCGCGCTGGGCGACAAGGCCCTGTCGGCCTTCCGCAACGAGCGCATCGGCTTTGTCTTCCAGTTCCACCACCTGCTGCCCGAATTTACGGCCTTCGAGAATGTCTGCATTCCGGGTCTGATCGGGCGGCGCCCGCGGGCCGAGGTCGAGCGCCGCGCCGCGGAGCTGCTCGCCATGATGAACCTCACGGCACGCCGCGACCACAAGCCCGGGCAGCTCTCGGGCGGCGAGCAGCAGCGTGTGGCCATTGCCCGGGCGCTCATCAACTCGCCGGCGGTGCTGCTGGCCGATGAACCGTCGGGCAATCTCGACACGCACAACCGCGACGAGATACACCGTCTCTTCTTCGAGCTGCGCGACAAACTGGGACAGACCGTCGTCATCGTCACCCACGACGAGGGGCTCGCGGCGATGGCCGACCGGAAGATTACGATGTCCGATGGCCATATCGTGTGACGACGGGGTGCGGGAGCTGCTCGAACGGCTCCACGACCGCTACAACCGGCCCGAATTTATCGACTGCGACCCGATTGCCGTGCCGCACCGCTTTACGGAGCGTGCCGACCGCGAGATTGCGGGCTTCCTGGCCGCGACGATTGCCTGGGGCAACCGCCGGACGATTGTCCGCAACGGCCACCGTCTGATGCACTTCCTGGACGATGCCCCGGCCGACTTCGTGCGCAACGCCTCGGAGCGGGAGCTTGCACACCTCGACGGCTTCGTGCACCGCACCTTCAACGGCGCGGACCTGCGTGACTTCGTGCTGGCGCTGCGCCGCATGGAGCGGCTGTACGGGGGCCTCGGCGCCTTCTTTGAGACGCAGTATGCGGCGACGGAGAGCCTGCCCGCCGTGCTGGCGGCTTTCCGCCGGGAGTTTCTCGCCGCCGAGCATGCGCCGCATTGCGAGAAGCACCTCTCCGACATCGGGCGGGGCGCCGCCTGCAAGCGGCTCTGCATGTTCCTGCGCTGGATGGTGCGGCACGACGACCGCGGCGTGGACTTCGGTCTCTGGACCGGCATCCCGATGTCGGCGCTCCGCCTGCCGCTCGACGTGCATGTCGGCGAGGTGGGCCGCCTGCTGGGGCTGCTCGGACGGCGGCAGAACGATTGGCGGGCCGTCGAGGAGATCACCGCCCGGCTGCGGGAGTTCGATGCCGCGGACCCCGTGCGCTTCGATTATGCACTTTTCGGCGCCGGAATCGACGGCTGCCTGCACGACAACGGATAGACGATGTTCCACTTCAAGCAATTTTCCATCTGCCAGGACCGCTGCCCGATGAAGGTCGGGACCGACGGCGTGCTGCTCGGCGCCTGGGCCGATGCGGGAGCCGATGCGCGGCGCATCCTCGATGTCGGGACCGGCACGGGCCTCATCGCCCTGATGCTGGCCCAGCGCACCGCGGCGCTGCCCGGCGTGCGCATCACGGGCGTCGAAGTCGACGACGTGTCGCAGGCGTGCGAGAATGCCGCCGCCTCGCCGTGGGCCGCGCGCGTGGAGTTCGTGCAGTGCCCCGTGCAGGAGTACCGCCCCGCGGAGCGCTTCGACCGCATCGTCTCCAATCCGCCCTATTTCGTCGATTCGCTCACCTGCCCCGACGCGGGGCGCACGACGGCGCGCCATGCCGTGACGCTCCGCTACGGGGAGCTGTGCGACGCCGTCGTGCGGCTGCTTGCGCCCGAAGGACGCTTCGCCGTGATCCTGCCGACGGCCGAAGCGGCGCATTTCCTTGCGGAGAGCCGCGGGCGGCTCGTGCTCTGCCGCCGCACCGACGTGCGCACCACGCCACGCCGCGAAGCCAAGCGCGCACTCATGGAGTTCCGCCTGTCTGACGTAGCGCCCGATCCGACGGCGCCGCCCGTCTGCCGCCGCGACGAGCTGGTCATCGGCACGGGCGCGCACGAGTGCTATACGGAGGAGTACCGGGCGCTGACCCGCGATTTCTACCTGAAATTTTGACGGAAAGCGAAAATAAGTTACATTTGCATCTGTGGATAAAAAACCTGTGCGTATGAAAGCGAAACTTTTGGCCCTTGCGCTGCTGATCTGCGGCACCGCCGGGGCGCAGAATCCCTACATAGCCGTTCAGGGCGCCGTGGAGAGCGCCGACGGCATCACGGTCTCGAACCCGCGGACGATCCTCGCGGTGGATGTCACCGTCGAACGCGACCTGACGCTCTGCGGTCCCTATGCGCGCTATGCGCAGAAGTACCTCGGGGTGCGGGCTCCGCTCAACGACCGGACCGTCTGGAGCATCACGGGAACCCGCATCGCGCTGCTCGACGGGGCAACCTACCTCAATGCCGCCGCTCCGGCCGCGGCCGTATCGCGCGCCGTGTCGCACGGCGGCTCGGAGGAGGAGTTCGCACGGCTGCAGCCCGACAAGACCGACATGTCCACGCCGACGCTCGAGGAGGCCGCACGCGCCGCCGCCAACCGCATCTATTCGCTGCGCCGCCACCGCCTGGAGCTCATCACGGGCGAGGCGGGTGAAAACGTCTTCGGCGAGGGGCTGAATGCCGCCCTGCGCGAGATCGACCGCCTCGAACAGGCCTATCTGGAGCTCTTCCTCGGCAAGCGGGTCGTCTCGACCTCGACGCGCCGCTATGTCGTCTATCCGCAGGCTGACAAGCAGCAGTACATCCTCTGCCGCTTCAGCACGGCGGCGGGACTGCTGCCCGACAACGACCTTTCGGGCGACATCGTGCTGCTGCAGATCGAACCCTCGGGGGCGCCCGTTGCCGCCGGGATCGAGGCTCCGGCCAAGGAGAAGCGCGTCTTCCAGTGCCGCGTGGCCGATCCCGCCACCTGCACGGTGCTCTGCGGCGGCCGCGAATACGCACGTGCCGTCCTGCCCGTCTTCGAATTCGGCCGCACGGTCAATGTCCGGCTGCCGCTTGAACAGTAAGCCGCTTCTGCCACGATGGATTTCACTTCGCGGATGGTGGCGCTGCTCGGCGAACTGCGCCGCGAGCGCAACGGCGCCGTGGCCGATGCCATGTCTCCCTTCGGCAAGCCCTACGGGCTCAACTACGGCGTGAGCCTGCCGACCCTGCGGCAGATTGCCCGGGCCGAACGTCCCGACCATGATTTTGCCCGCTACCTCTACGTGCAGGATGTGCGCGAACTGCGCCTCGCGGCGCTGTACGTTGCGCAGGCGGAGCGCCTGACGGCCGACGAGGCGGAGTTCTGGGCCGCGGGAATCGTCAACTCCGAGGTGGCCGAGGAGGCCTCTTTCGCCCTGCTGTCGCGTGTCGGCGTGCTGCCCGCAATTTTTGAGAGCTGGATGGCGGCCTCGCCGCTGTTGCAGTATGCGGCGCTGCTGGCTGCCGCCCGCTCACCGCAGGCTTCGCTTGCGTGGGTCGATGCGGCGCTCGCGGCCGTGCACCGCAATGCCGTGGAGGCGGATGCCCTAGCCGCGGCGGCGCGCAGCGATGCGGCGGAAGATACCTTTGCGGCGGACGGCTCCGCAACGAGTGCCGCCGGGAATGCTGCAACGGCCGTATTTGCCGCGCGGGCGGCGTATCTGGTGGCGCAGGGGGCCGTGGCACTGTGTGTGGCCGTGGGGAGCCGGAACGAAGAGAACCGGCTCGCGGTGCACCGCAAGGCCGGTTCTCTGGGCAAGCTCCCTGCCGAAGACTGCGTCCACGAGGAGCTCGCCTGGCGTCTGGAGCCGTAGCTCCGCTCATCCATTTTGCACCCGATTCTCATCCGAGCCGGATTCCGTGGATCGTCCGCGGGTCCGGTTCGTTGTTTTGCAGTCTCTCCCGTTGTCGGAAATGTCCGGTTGCCCGAGCCGCGATGTGTCTCGCGCCTGCGCGCAACGGCCGCACAGACTGCAAAATCCGTTCCGAAACATGCGCCGCGGCCTGCAAAAACCGTATCCGGCGTGAAAAATCGCCCGGCAGCGGGGTAGTGCGACCGTTCGGGATTATATCGCGTTCGATGCTCCCATAACGTACCGGGCGGCGGAGAGGAATCCCTCTCCGCCGCCCGGTGCGGCAGCTCCGCCGGCCCTTACTCCGTGAAGAGGGCGCGCGGCAGCTGGTCGATGCTGTTGATCGTGACGACCTCGATTCCCTTGGGGCGCTTCGTTCCCTTGGCGAGGTAGCCCGAAACGATGATGCGGCGGAAGCCGAGGCGTGCGGCCTCGCTGATGCGCTGCTCCGTGCGCGGCGCCGGGCGCACCTCGCCCGAAAGGCCGATCTCGCCCGCGCAGCAGATGCCCTCGCCGACCGGGCGGTCGTAGTAGGAGGAGATTACGGCGGCGGCGACCGCAAGGTCGAGCCCCGGGTCGGCGACCTTGAAGCCTCCGGCGAAGTTCAGGAAGACATCCTTCTGAAACATCTTCATCCCCACGCGCTTTTCGAGCACGGCCAGCAGCATGTTCATGCGGCGCGTGTCGAATCCCGTGGCCGTGCGCTGGGGCGTGCCGTAGGCCGCGCCGCACACGAGCGCCTGCACCTCGATCAGGTAGGGGCGCACGCCGTCGGCCGCAGCCCCTACGGCGATGCCGCTCAACGGCTCCTCGTAGTGCGTCAGCAGGATCTCCGAGGGGTTGTCCACGGCGCGCAGCCCTGCGTCGAGCATCTCGAAGACGCCGATCTCGAACGTCGCGCCGAAGCGGTTTTTGATGCCGCGCAGGATGCGGTAGATGTTGTTGCTGTCGCCCTCGAACTGGAGCACGACGTCGACGATGTGCTCCAGAATCTTCGGTCCGGCGATCGTGCCGTCCTTGGTGATGTGGCCGATGATGAAGATCGACGTGCCGGTCGACTTGGCATATTTGAGCAACGTGGCGGCGCACTCGCGGATCTGCGAGACGCTGCCCGCCGAGGAGTCGATCAGCTCGGTGTAGATCGTCTGGATCGAGTCGATGACCACGACGTCGGGCTGCTGTTCGGTGATCTGCGCCACGATGTTTTCGAGCAGCGTCTCGGGGTAGATCAGGCACTCGTCGTTGCCGATGCCGATGCGTGCGGCGCGCATCTTGATCTGCTCGGCCGACTCCTCGCCCGAGACGTAGAGCGTCTTGAGCCCGTTGGCCGCGAGGGCGATCTGCAGCGAGAGGGTCGACTTGCCGATGCCCGGCTCGCCGCCCAGCAGCACGAGCGACCCCGGCACCAGTCCGCTGCCCAGCACGCGGTTCACCTCCGCGTTGCCCAGGTCGATGCGGCGGTGTTCGCTTTCGCGGATGTCGCGCACGCGCTGCGGCCGCGCCGCGGGCAGGGGTCCGGCGACCGATGCGGCGACCGATCCGCTCTCGCGGGCCACGATCTCCTCGGTAAAGGTGTTCCACTCGCCGCACGAGGGACACCGCCCCAGCCACTTCGGGGCCTCGAAACCGCAGTTGCGGCAGAAAAACGCCTTCTTGACCTTTGCCATCGTCGTATGGGGTTGTGTTCGGTTTATTCCCGGTGCGAGGTGTACTCCTTGCGCAGCACCTGTGTGATCTTCGCGTCGGGGTAGCGGGCTTGGTATTCGGCCGTGAGGTCCACGGTCAGCAGCGCCTGCCGCACCCCCTCTTCCGTATAGACCGAGACGGCGCACGTGTAGGCCTGCTCACCGAAGTAGAAACTGATGTTCGACGCTCCGGGCTGCTTGGCAAAGCCGCCCGAGACCGTCTCCGCACCGGCGGCGGGGCGCACCGTGAGCCGTCCGCTGTCCGAATACTTGAAGTCGAGCGTGTAGCTGCCGCCGGCCTGTACCGGGGCCTCGGAGAGCACCTCCTCGCTGATCTGCGTCACAAGGGGATTCTCCGGCTCCTCGTCCGTGCCGTCATCCTCGCCCGTGCCGTCGTCCGTTCCGGTCCCGTCGTCCGTTCCGGTTCCGTCGTCGGTGCCCGTTCCGTCGTCGGTTCCGGTTCCATCATCAGTGCCGCTGCCCGTGCCGTCGTCGGTGCCGGTTCCCTCTTCGCCTTCTCCCTCACCGGGCTGCGGTTCCGGCTCCGGCTCGGGTTCCGGCGTCTGCTCCTCGACCGTGACCGACACTTCGATCCGCACGACGGGGTAGGAAGTCGTGTAGTAGTACTCCGATGCCTCGTCGCACGAGCCGGTCAGCAGCATCAGGGCGGCGGCCGTCAGCACGCCAAGCCCGTATCTTGTCCACCTATTCATAATCCGAGCTCCTGGTCGATCAGTATGACGAGCACGCGCCCGGCGGGGTGGCAGCGCAGCATCTCCATGCGCGTGTTGCAGATGCGGTCCTCCGAGTTGCAGTCCATGCAGACGCCCGTCTTGGCGCAGGGCGTGCGGAAGCCCGGGTGGCGGGCGATGTTCTGCGGGGCCGCGATGCGGCGGATGCGCTCCTCGGCTTCGGTGCGGTCGGCGACGATCTTGTTGCGGCCCGCCACGAGGATCACCTTGCGGGGTCCGAAGGCCACGGGGGCGATGCGGTTGCCCACCATGTCGAGCCAGTGGAGCGTCCCCTCCATCGTCACGGCGTTGATGCCCGTGACGAAGAGGTCCGACAGAAGGGCCTGCCGGCGTATTTCGAGCCGCTCGGGACGGGGCATCGACGAGTCGAATCCGTCGAGCAGCGTCATGCCGGCCTGCCCGCGCAGCCACTCGATGATGCCCGTCGCGCGCATGGTCATCGAGTCGCCGAACGACACGAGCTGTGGCTTTTCCGTCTCGATGGTGCGTTTCATGATCTCGAAGGCCTCCCCGGGTGTGGCGACCGTCTCGACGTCGAAACGGTGGCGGCGCAGGGCGGCGGCGCAGGCGGCGATGCGGTCCGTTGTCTGTTCCATCTCGTTCTCTTTTTTTGTTTTCTATTGCAGTTTGCGTTTTACGACGGCGGGATTCCCGGCTGCCAGCGAGTCGTCGGGGATGTCGCGCGTCACGACGCTGCCCGCCGCGATGATGCAGCGGTCGCCGATGCGCACGCCCGGGCAGACGATCACGCCCCCGCCCAGCCAGCAGTCGTCCCCGATTTCGATGCGCAACCCCCGTTCGACGGGCTGGCGGCGCTCGACGTAGTCGATCGGATGCTGCGGCGTGTAGAGCTGACAGTTGGGGCCGATGAGCGTGTGGTTGCCGATCGTGATGCCCCCGCCGTCGAGGAACGTGCAGTTGTAGTTGATGACGACCCCTTCGCCCACCTGCGTGCGGAATCCGAAGTCGCAGAAGAAGGGGGCAATCAGGTAGCTCGTCTCGGGGAATCCCGGGATGAGTTCCCGCAGGGCGGCACGGTAGGCCGCCGTGTCGCGGTAGGGGGTCGAGTTGAGCCGTTCGAGGCGTTCGTGTGCCCGGATGTTCAGCTCCAGGGCCTCCGGGTCGCTGTAGTCGTACAGCTCCCCGCGCATCATCTTTTCGAGTTCGGTCATGGCGCCGTTTTATTTGATGAAGAAGCGGTAGACGTCGTTTCCGTTGGCGTAGAGCAGCAGGAAGAGGATGATGATGAGCCCCACGTACTGCGCCCGTTCGAGCACGCGGTCGCTGACCTTGCGCCCGGAGATCATCTCCCAGAAGGTGAAGATCGCATGCCCGCCGTCCAACCCCGGGATGGGCAGGATGTTCATCACGGCGAGGATGATCGACAGGAAAGCGGTCTTCATCCAGAAGTCCTGCCAGTCCCAGCTGCCGGGGAAGATGCTGCCGATGGCGATGAATCCGCCCAGCTCCTCGTACATCTTCGTCTTGGGCTGCACGATCAGCTTGAGCTGCTCCCAGTAGGAGGCGATCACCTTGCCGGTCTTGTGGATGCCGGCCGGAATGGCCTCCCAGAAGGAGTAGTGCTGCGTGCGCAGCTCGAAGGGCTGCGCGTTGGCAAAGACACCGAGGGTTCCCTCGGCCGAGATCGGAATGCCGAGACCGGCGATGCGTTCGCCGCCGCGCAGGACGGTGACCGTCACCGTATCCCCGGCCTTCGACTGGAGGTAGCGGCGGTATTCCGTGTAGGTGGCGTCGTGCACGTCGTCGATCGCGACGATCTTGTCGCCCCGCTGCAGGGCCGCGGCCGTCGGTGCCGCGACGCTGTCGATCAGGAAGGGCATGCGCAGCGTGAAGAGGTCCTCGTAGCCCTTTTCGCGGCGCATGGCGATCAGCTCGTCGAGCGGCAGGCGGAGCGTCACCTGCTCGCCGCCGCGCAGCACGACGACCTCGCGGTCGGTCTCCGTGATGATGAGCTGGTTGAGCATCTTGTAGACGTCGTCGACCGGTTCGCCGTCGATCGTCACGAAACGGTCGCCGTCGCGGAATCCCAACCGGTGGCCCGCCTCGTTGAAGTTGTAGCCCCAGCGGGCCTCCTCGTTCGGGAAGTAGGTCTCGCCCCACGTGTAGCAGATGCTGATGTAGATCGTGATGGCCAGCAGGACGTTCATCACCACGCCGGCGATCATCACCAGAAAACGCTGCCAGGCGGGCTTGGCCCGGAACTCCCAGGGCTGCACCTCGTGCTGCTGGTACTCCTTGTCCATCGACTCGTCGATCATGCCCGCGATCTTGACGTAGCCGCCCAGCGGCAGCCAGCCCAGCCCGTATTCGGTGTTTCCGCGGCGGAACTTGAAGAGCGAGAACCACGGATCAAAGAAGATGTAGAACTTCTCGACGCGGATGCGGAAGACGCGCGCCATGATGAAGTGTCCCAATTCGTGGATGCCCACGAGGATCGTGAAGCAGAGGAAGAACTGAAGAATCTTGATGATAAGTTCCATGTGAAGGGTGTTACTGGTTGAGGTATTCCGCGGCCAGCGCCCGGGCCTCGGCATCCGAGGCGGCGAAGGCGGCAAGGTCGGGCGACGCGACGAACGTCGCGCGCGTCAGGGCGTATTCGATCGCCCGCACGATGTCGAGCCATGCGCAGCGGCGGGAGAGAAAGGCCGCGACGGCCGCTTCGTTCGCGCCGTTCATCGTGCAGGCCGCCGTGCCGCCGCGCTGCAGGCAGTCGTAAGCGATGTCGAGGGCGGGGTATTTCGCGCGGTCGACCTCGGCGAAGGTCAGCTGCGGGTGTTCGAGGAAGCTGAAGCGCTCGCCCGGACGGTGGGCCCGGTCGGGGTACATCAGCGCGAGGCTGATCGGCATGCGCATGTCGGGTGTTCCGAGCTGCGCCTTGATGGCGCCGTCCTCGAATTCGACCATCGAGTGGACGATCGACTGCGGGTGCATCACGACGGAGATCTTCTCGGCGGGCGTGCCGAAGAGCCAGTGGGCCTCGATGACCTCGAAGCCCTTGTTGACGAGCGTCGAGGAGTCGATCGTGATCTTCGCGCCCATGTTCCACTGGGGGTGGTGCAGCGCCTGCTCCACGGTGACCGAGGCGAGTTCCTCGCGCCGCAGGTCGCGGAAGGCGCCGCCGCTGCAGGTGATGATCAGACGCCGGATCGGGGCCCGTTCGCCCACGAGGCACTGGAAGATGGCCGAATGCTCCGAGTCGATCGGCAGGATGGGGGCCTTGTGCCGGCGCGCAAGGGGCATGACGTATGAACCGCCCACGACGAGCGACTCCTTGTTGGCCAATGCGAGTTTCTTGCCCGCCTCGAGCGCTGCGACCGTGGGGGCCAGGCCGGCATAGCCGACCAGGGCGTTCACCACGACGTCGACGTTGCCCGCGGCGGCGACCTGCGCCACGGCCTCGTCCCCGGCGTAGACCTTCGTGTCGGTGTCGGACAGTGCGTCGCGCAGGGCCTCGTGGCAGGCCTTGTCGGCGATGACGACCGTGTCGGCGTCGAATTCCCGGGCCTGCGCGGCCAGCTGCTGCCAGTTGCGATGGGCCGTCAGCGTGCGGACCTCGAACCGGTCGGGGTTCTCGCGCGCGATGTCGAGCGTCTGCACGCCGATCGATCCGGTCGAGCCCAGTATGGCGAGTCGTTGTTTCATGCTGTGTGTCAGAAAACGATGTATCCTTCGGGGTCTACGGGCTTGCCGTTGCTCCAGAGTTCGAACTCGAAACGCGGGACCTCTCCGTTCACGGCCTCGGCGTTGTAGCCGATCTGTTCGCCCGGACGGATGGCCTGTCCCGGGGTCACGAGCGACTGCGACAGCTGCCGGTAGACCGAAATCAGGTTCCCGGCGTGCTGGATGCAGACGACGTATCCCGTTTCGGGGCTCCAGAGGCTCATGACCACCGTGCCCTTGTCGATGGCCGTGATGCGGTCGCCGGCCGTGGCCGCGATCTTCACGCCCAGCTGTCCGGCGGCGATGTCGAAGCGGTCGGTGATGATGCCGTCGACGGGGGCCGTCAGCTGGATGGCTTCACGCACCAGCCGGCGCGAGGCCGCATTGTCGCCCGTCAGTGAGTAGGGACCGTCGCCCTCCATTTCGGCGCGCAGCAGCGAGTCTTCGTGCGACGGCATGACGAGCACCTTGCTGATGCGCGTGCTGTCCGATGCGGGCAGCGTCCGTGCAACGGGGGTCTGGCCCTCCAGAATCAGTGCGATGTTCTCGTTGTAGGTCATCATGTCGTTCATCATGCGCTCCATGGAGTCCAGGCGGATGATGTTCTGCACGAGGCTTTCGCGCGAACGGTCGGCCTCGGTCCGGTAGCCCGGCAGGAACTCCAGCGCGGGCGTATAGGCCACCAGCGACAGAATCAGAATGAACATCAGCAGGATGAATGCGACGAATCCCGCGAAGATGCTCGCGGGCGAGAGGTGGATGTGCCACTCCTCGGAGTTGTCCGTGGCGTTGAGCATGTTGAAGCGCCGCTTGCGGAAGAACCCGCGCCACCAGGAGCGTATGCTTTTGAGCAGTTTCATCTGTCAGGTCTTGTCGATGCGCCCGGTTCCGTATCGGCCGGCCTGCGAGGTTTCCGTTCCGGCTACCTCTGCCGGTCCTGTCCCGGGCGGAAATTTAGCATTTGCAAAGATAGCATAAGCCGCGCGGAATGCCAAATTTATTTGGCGGTTCGCCGCATGGAACTTTTTTGCGCCCCGGCGGCCGAAATTGATGAAAAGGCTTGCAGGTAGAGCCGGAATTTGTTAACTTTGTAGTTGTTTCGACTCAACGCCAAAAAACAATAGAATATGGTAAAACCCACATTACTGGTCCTCGCGGCGGGCATGGGTTCCCGCTACGGATCGCTCAAACAGATGGACGGTGTAGGCCCCAACAACGAGGCGATCATCGACTATTCGATCTACGACGCCATCCGCGCCGGCTTCGGCAAGGTGGTGTTCGTCATCCGCCACTACTTCGCCGAGGAGTTTCTGGAGATTTTCAATGAAGAGCGCTTCGGCGGCAAGATCGCCGTGGAGGTTGTCTATCAGGAGCTCGAAAACCTGCCCGAAGGGGTCACCGTGCCCGAAGGCCGTGTGAAGCCGTGGGGTACGAACCACGCCGTGATGATGGCTGCGAAGGCCATTCACGAGCCCTTTGCCGTCATCAATGCCGATGATTTCTACGGGGCAGATGCCTACCGGACGATCAGCGCCTACCTCTCGCAGCTCGGAGAGAGCAGAAACCACTACTGCATGGTGGCCTACGACCTGAACCGGACCCTTTCGGAGAACGGTACCGTCTCGCGCGGTGTCTGCACGGTCAACGACAAGGGCAACCTCGCGTCGATGGTCGAGCGCACGCAGATCGAGCGCCTGGCCGACGGCAAGATCGTCTTCCATGACGGCGGCGCCGACGAGGAACTGGCCGAGAATACACCCGTGTCGATGAATCTCTTTGGTTTCACGCCCGACTATTTCGACTATTCCGAGGCCTATTTCCGCACGTGGTACGACCAGAACCACGAGAATCTGAAGAGCGAGTTCTACATCCCGACGATGGTCAACAAACTGATCTCCGACGGCACTGTCGATTTGCATGTGCTGCGTTCGTCGGCCCAGTGGCACGGCGTCACCTACAAGGAGGACAAACCGGCGCTGATGGCAGCCATCGAAAAGATGATCGCCGGAGGGGAGTATCCGCGCGATCTCTGGAAAAAGTAGGTTTCGTGCATTCCGTTCCGGGCGGTGCCGGTATCCGTGCAACCTGTTCGGAATAGAACCTATCTATCATTCATCCGGGCTGTATGTCGATGACATGCAGCCCGGTTTTTTTATCATTACCCGATTTTTGCGTTTGGTTCAGGCTCCCCGGCCGGTATCGGCAGTGTGTCTTACCGGCAGAAATCTGCAGGAGCAGGGCAGTGCCCTTTGTTGGAAGAACAGCCCTTTTCAATCTTCGGCAAGCGGCTCTTTCCCTTTTGGCCTACCCCCTCCCTCATATCAAAAAAGGCAGGGCACGCGAACGTACCCTGCCTTAAGAGTGTGCCGGAGAATCTCCGGATATTTTTTGTCAGTCTAAAAATCCCTGGTCGACCAGCAACTCCCTTACACGCGGCCAGTCGACGACCGGCCGGCTGCACCCGTCGACGAAACGCAGCGGAATGCCGAGGCTGCTGTCGTCGATGTAGAGATCGGCATAGACCTTCGGCGACTCCGTCCATTTGCGCTGCGAGGGGTTCTCGTTGATCGCATAGAGCGGAATGCCCCGGCTCCGGAACCAGTTGACTGCCTGCTCCAGCAGTGCGCCGTGACGCATCGTATGGAGAATCAGCCGGTAGCCGTTTCCGACCAACTCCTTCAGCACCGGGACGGCGCCCGCATCCTCCCCGATCAGGGGATATTCGTGCGTGACGACCGTTCCGTCGAAGTCGAGTGCGATGGTGGCGTTGCGGATAGCCATGGCCGGTTATCGTCTGATCTTGCGGGCCAGTCTGCGCAGGAAGAGCATGATCCGCTTGCGGTAGCTGTCTTCCTGTTTGTCGTCATAGCCGTATCCATAACCGTATCCGTATCCGTAGCCATATCCGTATCCGTGACGGTGCGTGCGGGTGCCGTTCAGTACGATGCTCATGTTGTGGAGTTTCTTCTCCCGGTAGAGCCGTTCGATGTCGGGCAGCTGGCGACGGTCGAGGACCCCTTCGCGCACGATGTAGAGGCAGAGGTCCGACAAACGGTCGGTGATGACGGCGTCGGCAACCGACATGGCCGGCGTGCTGTCGAGGAAGATGTAGTCGTACTGCGTGCGCAGGTCGGCAACGAGTTTGTCGAGTTTCTCCGAGAGCAGCATCTCGGTGGGGTTGGGCGGCTGGATGCCGGCCAGAATCACGTCGAGGTTCTTGTGGATTCCCGGATTCTGGATCAGCTCCTTGTAGTCGGTGACCGTACCGGCCAGGTAGCCCGTGATGCCCCGCTTGCTGTTGCCCATTCCGAGTTGCGTGGAGAGGGCGTGGCGCCGCAGGTCGAGGTCGACCAGAATAACGCGTTTCCCGGCCATGGCCAGGGTCATGGCGAGGTTCATGGCGACGAAAGTCTTGCCGGCGTGGGGGTCCGAAGAGGTGAAGTGTACGCTCTGGACCGTCTTGCCCGAGGAGACGTTCATGAAGGTCATGTTCGAACGCAGGATGCGGAAAGCCTCCGACAGCGGGTCGCGTCCCGTTTCACGGACGACGATACCCGTCTTGGTCTCGCCGTCGTAGTTGGGAATGTCACCGAGGAAGGGTACGCTGAGGTTGTCCTCGATATCCTTGCGGCCGCGGATGGTGGTGTCGAGCATGCCGATGAGGAAGAGCAGTCCGAACGGAATGGCCAGGCCGGCGATCAGGGCGACGGCCAGGATAATCATCGAACGGGGGGCTACCGGATTGGAACTGCCGTATGCCAGGTCAATCGTCCGGGAGTTCGACTCGGCGATGGCGTAGTTGAGCTGCGTCTCCTCCTGCTTGTTGAGCAGGTAGAGGAAGAGCTCCTCCTTGATCTTCTGCTGGCGCGTGATGCCGAGGATGACCTTCTCCTGCGACGGCATGGTCGAGATGCGGCGGTTTGCCTGCTCCTCCTCTTCGCGCAGGGCCTTGCGCTGGATTTCGAGTGCCGAGATGTGCGAATCGAGCGATGCGAGGATCGAGTGGCGCAGGGATGAGAGCACGTTGTTCAGCTCCTGCATGACAGGGCTGTTTTCGGTACTGTTTTCAGCCAGCTTGTCCCGGCGCAGGACCACATTGTTGTATTTGTCGATCTGCGTAGATACTGCCGCATTGTCGATGGATGCCAGTACGGGGATCAGCATGCCGGCATTGGCCGTATCGGTAAGATAGGTGCGGATAAATTCGGCCACGTTGATCTGGTTGTCCAAGGACAGCCCTTCACTCTTGTAGCGGGAGCTCTCCGTGACGGTGCGGGCCGCCTCCGAAGAGATGTCGATCATCTGGTTGTCCTTCTTGATATCCTCGATGCTGCGGTCCACGTCGCCCAGCTCCTTTCCGATAACGTCCAGACGGGCCTGGATGAACTCCGCCGTGCGGACCGATATCTGCCGTTTGTCGCCGATGGCGTCGTCTTCGTATGCGGCGATCAGGGTGTTGATCACATCCTCGGCCCGCTTCGGAATCGTGTTGCTCATCGAGATGGTCACGATCGAAGCATCCTTGCTGGCCACGTCGCACTTCACGGCCGCACGGTAGCCGCTGGTTGCGGCGGCAAGCGAACTTTTCCCTACATGGATCGGTTCGTCGAGGTACTTCTCGTCGTCCATGTAGAGCGTCTTGTTTACCACGATACGGCCTACGGGGGTGGCGATCGTATCGCCGTATTGGGCGGTCAGCACCCGCTTGCTCTCCTGCTTGGAGATGAATTCGTCATCGAAGTGGGTCAGTCGGATTTTGTCGCCTTCGAGCGGGGTGATCTCCATCGAGCAGGAGAGTTTGTCGTTGTTGTCGACGAACTTTACCTCGATGGGGCTCTGCGTGTAGAGCGCGCGTGTCCGCAACCGCTCCTGAACCGTGTAGTTCATGGTCAGGTTGAGCCGCTTGACCACCTCCTCCATCAGCCGGCGCGACTGGAGAATGTAGACCTCGTTGTCGACATTGCGGCGCGACTGGAATCCGGCCAGGTCGCTGAAGGCCTGCAGCTCCACGTCACCGCCCTTGCGGCTGTCCTTCACGAGAATCGTGGCCGTGCGACTGTATACCTTGGGTGTGCTCGCCAGATAATAATAGGCAATGCAGAGACAGAGAACGACCGAAAGGACGAACCAGTACCAGTTGTCGATCACCATGCGGATGATGTCGTGCAGGGAGATGTTGGTCGCATTTGCGTCGGAGTCCTGTGCCGACGGCTGATTGGTATAATGTTCTGTCATGGTTCTTTTATCTTGTGAGTGTTACGATAAGCGTAGCCACAGAGATGGCGGTACTTATGAGCGAAAGGTAGAAACTGCGGTTTTGGTTGATTTCACCCGTCTGGGCCTTGTACTTGTTGGGCTTTACGTAGATCACGTCGTTCTGCTGGATGTAGAAGGCCGGGGAGTTGAAAATCTCCTTTGAGGTGAGGTCGAGGTACTCGATCGTGCGGACCCCGTCCACTTCACGCTGCACGGCCACCTCGTTGCGGATACCGAAGACGGTCATGTCGCCCGCCATGGCCAGGGCATCGAAGATCGATATCTTGTCGCGCGTGACATTGTACTGCCCCGGACGGGCCACTTCGCCGATGACCGAGATCTTCATGTCGTCGAACTGCACGTTGACCGTGGGGTCGTTGATATAGCCGCCTTCCCGGATTTTTCCGGCGATGGTTTCTGCCAACTCATGGCGCGTAAGACCGTTGCACTGCACCTTTCCGATTACGGGCATTTCGAGACAGCCCTGCTCGTCCACGGTGCGGACCTGCAGGGACTGCGATGTGGAGGCCGAACTGACCTGACCTCCTGTCAACGAATTGTACGAGGTGGCTGCGTTGAACGGCACGGCGAGTTCGGGGTCCTTGCTGTTGACCACGACGGTCAGCCGGTCGAAGGGCTTGATGCGGATCTGGCCCTCTTCGGCGATCTGTTCGGGTGTGTAGGGTCGTGCGTCCTGAAGATACCAGACGCGCTTCTGGGCTGCGCACGAAGTCAGCAGGAGGGTGATGAGCGCTACTGCTGCTAATCGGAGTCGATTCATTGTGAAAAAAGGCGTTTTATTGTATTGTGCGCAAAGTTAATAAAAATCCCCGAAAAAAAGACACTCCCGGCCTGTCTATTGTCATTGTTTTTCACAAATATGTAAGCGAGACCACCTTGCGTCTGTTTTTTATCGTGAAAAAATCGTATATTTGGCCTCCCGAAAATGAAAATATGGACAAATCTTTGCATCCCGACTGGAGCTACGGGGCCGTGCTGTATGAGATGAACGTGCGCCAGCTGACGGCGGAAGGGACGCTGCGGGCTGCCGCGGCGCGCCTGCCCTTTCTGCGCAATCTGGGGATTGATGCCGTGTGGCTTATGCCGGTCTACCCGATCGGACGCACCAACCGCAAGGGACCGCTGGGCTCCTACTATTCCGTGAGCGACTATTGCGCCGTGAATCCCGAAATGGGCGACATGGCCGATTTCGACGCCTTCGTTGCGGAGGCGCACCGCCTGGGCATGAAGGTGCTGCTCGACTGGGTGGCCAACCATACGGCGCGCGACGCCCGCTGGATCGCGGAGCGGCCCGCCGACTGGTACGAGCGCGACGCGGAGGGGACTCCGGCCGTGCCGTGGGACTGGACCGATACGGCGAAGCTCAACTATGCCAACCGCGATGTGTGGCGGGCGCAGTCCGACGCCATGGAGTTCTGGGTGACGCGACACGCCGTGGACGGCTTCCGCTGCGACATGGCGATGCTTGTGCCGGCGGAGTTCTGGTACGAGACGATTGCCCGCCTGCGGGCGGTGAAGCCCGACCTCTTCATGCTGGCCGAGGCCGAGGAGCGCTACCTGTTCGACCACCATGCCTTCGACGCCTGCTATGCCTGGCAGATGCACCACCTGCTCAACGACGTGGCGCAGCAGCGGACCCGTCTGACGGCCCTGCGCGACTACCTTCATGCCGACCGCGAACGCTATCCGCAGTCGGCCATGCGGCTGGCCTTCACGTCGAACCACGACGAGAACTCGTGGAGCGGCACGGAGTTCACGCGCATGGGGGCCGCCCGCGAAATCATGGCCGCCTTCACCTTCGTCGTGCCGCGCGGCCTGCCGCTGATCTATACGGGGCAGGAGGTCGGTTACGACCATGCGTTCGCCTTCTTCGACCGCGACCCGATCCCGCACTACGAAGCCAATGCCTTTACGGATTTCTACCGGCGGCTGACGGCCCTGCACCATGACAATGAGGCCCTTGCCGCGGGCGAGCGGGGCGGCGGGATGATTGAAATCCGCAACAACGCCGAGGACTGCCTGCTGACGATGGTCCGCGAGGTGCCGGGCAACCGCGTCGTCGCGGTGATGAACCTTTCGCCCTATGCCATCCATGCCGACTACCGCACCGGCATCTACGCCGGGGAGTATGCCGATGCCATGACGGGCGAACCGTACCTGCTGGCGGAGCATGTCGAGGAGGAGATGGCGCCGTGGAGCTACCGGATTCTGACCCGCAGGGGCTGATCCCGGCATCCGGCCCGACCTGCTGCTCCGCGACGGGCGGTCCGACACCCCCGGCCCCTGTCGGCGGATCGATGCGCCGTTGCGGCCTTTTCCCGTCCGCTGCGGCTCCGGTATCAAGTTTCGTCTGCTCCTTGCCGCCTGTTCCGGCCTTTTCCCCTGCCCGTCCCGCCCGTTGCTGATTGCCCGGTCGGGACGGGCTTTTTTTTGCCCTTTTTCCGCCGCCCCGAGCAAACGGAGACATTTTTTTCTATCTTTGCCCGAGGTTATGAGAAAACTTGCAATCATCTCTCTTTTGCTTGCCTGCACGTTGACCGCTGCGGCAGCCACCTACCGTGTGGAGGAGATTCCCAATGTCCAGCTGGCGGACCGGCGGCGCTACGTCTCCAATCCCGACGGGATACTCTCCGACCGGACCGTCGCGCGGCTCGACTCGCTGTGCGGGGCGCTCCGCACGCGGGGCATCGCGCAGGTTGCCGTCGTGGCTGTGGACGACATCGCCGGAGGCGACACCTTCTCGTTTGCCATCGACCTTTTCCGCCGCTGGGGCGTGGGACGCGCCGACACGGACAACGGACTGGGCGTACTGCTCGTGCGCGACCTGCATGAGATCCGCTTCGTCACGGGCGGCGGGCTGGAGGGGGTGCTGACGGATGCCCTCTGCAAGCGCATCCAGATGAAATACATGCTGCCGTATTTCCGCGAGGAGAACTACGACGCCGGCATGACGGCCGGACTGCAGGCCGTCGCGCAGCTGCTCGAGGGCAGCGACGTGGACCTCGGGCTGCCCGACACCTCCGACGATGAACTGCCCGGCTGGTTCATCCTGCTGGTCGTCGCAGGCGTCGTCGGCATTCCGGTGCTGGTCTCCGTGGCGGGCTACTGTGCGCGCAAACGCTGCCCGCACTGCCGCCGGCTGTCGCTCGAGCTGCGTTCGCAGCAGGCCGTGAACCTGACCTCCCGCGGTTTGGTCATCGAATATACCTATATATGTAAGCATTGCGGCGAAGTGGTGCGGCGGCGTGCCCGCAACTCGCACGACGACCATTTCGGCGGCGGTGGCGGCGGCCCGATCATCGGCGGCTTCGGCGGTTTCGGCGGCGGAGGTTCGTTCGGGGGCGGCGGCTTCGGCGGCGGCTCGTTCGGCGGCGGCGGTGCCGGCTCGAAGTGGTGAGCGGAACGGCAGCACCCGTGCGGAAGGGACAAGACAAGCAAACAATCGGAAAACAATCAAACGGACAAGTTATGAAAAAATGGATTTGGATCGGCGTTGTGGCCGTCGTGGCGATCTTTTTCTATGCCACCTACAACGGATTTGTCAACAAGGAGGAGGGCGTGAATGCCGCCTGGTCGAATGTCGAGACGCAGTACCAGCGTCGTTCGGACCTGATTCCCAACCTGGTCAACACGGTCAAGGGCTATGCGGCGCACGAGTCGCAGACATTGAGTGAGGTGACCGAGGCACGGGCCAGGGCCACGTCGATCAACCTCACGGCCGGGGAGCTGACCCCCGAGCGGCTGGCGCAGTTCCAGCAGGCGCAAGCCGATGTGCGCTCGGCGCTGGGACGGCTGATCGCCGTGGCGGAGAGCTATCCCGACCTGAAGGCCAACCAGAACTTCATCGAACTGCAGTCGCAGCTCGAGGGGACGGAGAACCGCATTGCCGTGGCCCGCAAGGACTTCAACGATGCGGCCCGCAAGTACAACGTCGCCGTGCGGCGCTTCCCGTCGAATCTCGTGGCCGGGCTCTTCGGCTTCGACCAGAAACCCTATTTCGAGGCGGCCGAGGGGACCGATGCAGCCCCGCAGGTCGAATTTTAGTCTCCTGTGGCCGCTGAACGTACCCGCGGCTACGTGCTGGGTGCCGTAGCCGCCGCCAGCTACGGGCTGAATCCGCTCTTCACGCTGCCGATGTATGCGGCGGGCATGGGGGCGGATTCCGTGCTGTTCTACCGCTATGTGCTGGCCGTGGCGCTGCTGGGGGTGCTGATGCTCGTGCGCCGGCAGTCGTTCGCCCTGCACCGGTGCGACGTCGTGCCCCTCGTGGTGATGGGGCTGCTCATGTCGGCCTCGTCGCTGCTGCTCTTCGAGAGCTACAATCTCATGGATGCGGGCATCGCCTCGACGATCCTGTTCGTCTATCCGGTGATGGTCGCCGTCATCATGGCCGTGGGGTTCCGCGAGCGGCTGTCCGCCGCAGGCATCCTCTCCATCGCGCTGGCCTGCACGGGCATCTCGCTCCTCTACAAGGGCGGGGACGGCGCGACGCTCAACCTGACGGGCGTGCTGCTGGTTTTCCTCTCGGCACTCTCGTATGCTGTCTACATCGTAGGGGTCAACCGTTCGTCGCTGCGCGACATGTCCACCGAGAAGCTCACCTTCTACTGCCTGCTCTTCGGGTCGCTGGTCTATGTCGTGCGGCTGCGCGGCTGCACGGAGCTGCAGCCCGTGCCCGATCCCGTGCTGTGGATCAATGCCGTGTCGCTGGCGCTCTTCCCGACGATCATCTCGCTTGTGGCGATGGCCGGGGCGATCCGCCGCATCGGCTCGACCCCCACGGCGATCCTCGGGGCGCTGGAACCCGTCACGGCGCTGATTTTCGGCGTGGCGGTCTTCGGCGAGCGGCTCACGCCGCGCATCATGCTGGGTGTGGCGCTGATTCTGGTTGCCGTGACGCTCATCATCGCAGGGCAGTCGCTCCGTTTCCCGACGCCCGTCACGCATCTTGCGCGCTGGATGGCCCATCCGCGCCTGCCGTACTGGGCCGTGCGCTGGGCGCGCCGCCTGCCGCTGCCGCACCTCCACCGCCACAGGGGCTGAACCGATGTGCCGACAACATCACGGGCCGCAGGAGATAAACCCTGCGGCCCGTTTGTATTTCAGTGTGTTGCGAAACGTTATAGCCTGCTGCGGTCTTCGGCCGACCCGGCTTCGACGGCCTTCTTGCGGAAGGCCTTTCCCGACTTGAAGTTCCACGTGAGCCCGATGCGGTATTGGCGGCTGTTCCAGAACTGTAACACGTTGACACGGCGCACGAACCCTTCGCCGCGGGCGCCGACGTGCTGCGGCTCCTCGGTGAGGTTGCGGACGTTGAACGAAAGGGTGAAGCGCTCGCCGAAGCGTTTTTTGATCCCCGCGTGCAGCATCTGCTGCGGCTCGACCCAGCAGTTGCCCAGCTCGACACGGCTCTGGTAGCGGTAGGAGAGGTCGATGTAGAAGTTGGCCGGGAGCGTGAAGGTCGTCGAGGCGTAGAGGCTGTAGAAGTTCTGGCGGCTGACCGGGTCGTCCGCCCCGACGCGCTGCGCCTGCCTGATGAACATGGCGTTGACGTTCAGCTGCCACCACCGGGTGAGCTGGAAGGGGAGATTGGCCGTGAAGTAGTAGCTCGTCATGGCGTCGTAGTTGACCCACGCGATGCAGAGCAGGTCGGGATCGTCGGCGTCGGGCAGGATCGTCTGCTGGATTTCGTCCGTCTCGACGGTCAGGCCGGCCGTGAGCGTGTATTTGTGCTTCAGCACGAAGGTCAGGCTGGCGTCGTGCGTATAGGAGGGATTGAGCGCCGGGTTGCCCGTCTGGTAGGTGTAGTCCGAAATCTGGCTCCGCTGCGGGGAGAGGCACCAGAAGCTGGGGCGCGAGATGGTGCGGGTGTACTGCGCGATGAGCGAGTAGGCGCCGTCCTTCGAGAGCGCACAGGAGACGTTGGCGTTGGGGAAGAGCGAGAAGTAGTCCTGCCCGACCTGCTTGCCCGTCGTGTGGGTGTACTCGCCGCGCAGCCCCGCCACGAAGCTCCAGCGCCCGAGGTTGGCCGAGACGATGCCGTAGGCCGCGGCGATGTTCTCCGTGTAGTCGATCGCGAAGCTCTGCCGGTCGTTGCGCACCCACTCGCCGCCCTGCACGTATTCGTAGAGCGCGTCGTTGTCCATGTCGTTGCGGGTGAACTTCGCTCCGGCCTTCAGCGTCCAGCGCGGCGAGAACTTCTTGTCGAGGGCCAGCGTCGCCGAGGCGATCGTGTAGCGGCTCGTCGTGCGGTCGCGGTAGGTCGAGTCGCGCACGACGGCGGGCGAGGTGATGCGGCTGAAGTTGTCGTTGCCCGAAGCGTTGCGCCGCGAGGTGTAGTCGGCCAGCAGCTTGAGCGTCGAACCCAGCGTGTCGACCTTCCAGACGTAGTTGAACGTCGCCGAGAGGTTGTCGTTGTAATCGCCTGCTTCGAAGCGCGTTTGCGTGTGGGTCAGCCGGTCGCCCTGCGTGAAGTCGCTCTGCGTGTCGGTCGGGTCGTCGCTGTCGCTGTGCCAGTACTCGAGTTCGGCCCCGACGCTGTGGTCCGGCGCGATTTCGTAGATGGCGCCGAACGTCCCGCCGCCGTTGTTGACGCGGCTCTTCAGGTCGGAGTGTGAGGTGAGGGCGGCATCGCCCGACGTGTAGCGCGTCGTCTCGTCGCTTGACGAACGGTTGTCCGCGAAGGAGCCCCAGCCCGAGGCGTAGAGGTCGAAGCGGCCCGAGTGGATGTTGATGTTGCCGCCCGGCGTGAGGTTCCGCCCCATGGTGCTCATGCTCCCGTTGAGCGAGAGGGAGCCGTTGAGGCCGTTTTCGCGCCGTTTCTTGAGCGTGATGCGGATCACGCCGCCCGCCGTGTCGGCATCGTAGTCGGCGCCCGTCGTCGGGATCACCTCGATCTTCTGAATCTCCTCGGCCCGCAGCGAGCGGATGTAGGTGAGCAGCTGCTCGGGTTCGAGTTTCAGCTCGCGGTCGTTGACGTAGACCTTCGTGCCCGTCTTGCCGTTGACCGAAATCTTGTCGCTGTCGACCCAGACGCCCGGGGCGCGTTCCAGCAGCTCGATGCCGTCGCGTCCCGCGGCCGCCGGGGCGTTGGCCACGTCGACGACGAAGCGGTCGGCCTCGCGCCGCACGAGCTGCGCCTTGACGACCACGCCTTCGATCGCGGTCGACGAGCTGTGCATGACGAAGTCCCCGAGGTCGTTCTCGTGCTCGACGCGCACCGGCTGCTTCAGCGGGTCGTAACCCAGGTACTGGATCGAGAGGGTGTAGTCGCCCGTCGGCACCTCGAGCCGGAAGCGGCCCTCCCCGTCGGTGGCCATGCCCGCCACCTGCTCCGTGCCCTTGAGCAGTACGACCGTCGCGTACTCCACGGCCGAACCCTGCTCGTCGACCACGCGCCCCGTGGCCGGATACATCCGGGCCGCCAGCGCGTTCGTTGCCGTCAGCCCCAATACCGTAATCAGAAGGATCAGTTGTTTCATGTTATGTGCTGTTTATGTTATTTGCGCTGCATTTTAGTTGACACCACAAAGATATGTAAAAATATTTCTACTTTGCAATACATAGTACTGAATTTTTACAAAAATTTTTCTGTACATATTATTATGGGATTTTGGGGATGCTTGTGCGTGTGCACGATTTCGGGGCGGCGGGGGAGTATGAGGGCGGAGGGTGAGGGCGGGGCGGCCCGGCTGATGGCCTGCTAATGGCCTGTCGGCGGCGAGGTTTAAGCTGTGCGATATCCGGGTGGTGATGGCGGGGGCTGCCTGCTCGTCGGCGGCAGGGAGGATGGGTGTCGCCTGATGGCCGGGCGGTGGAGTAGCCCCCCCCAATGACCGGCGGCAGAGGATGGGGCCTGTCGGGGGGCGGTCGGGTAGAGAAGTATGGGGCGCTACGGGCGTGTGGGCGTGTGGGATGCGTGTGGGCGTGTGGGATGCGTCGGGCGTGTTGGGTGTGTCGGGCGTGTCGGGCGTGTGGGGTGGTGGGACGGTCATTGGGCGGTCCGCAGGTCTGACCCGTGCCGGATGCGTGTGCGGGTTTCGGAGGCAACCCGGTATGCGGGCCGTCCGTGGGCGCATGGACCGTTTTTCGGGGAAACCCGCCAGTGAAAAATGTTGAAAACTCGTTCCCCGACGGCGTGGAAAATCCGCGGAATTTTTCTAAATTTGCAGATTGAACCGGACCGGATAATCGGCTCCGGACAGCATCGGAACGATATGATAAGCGGCATCTACTACCTGTTTCTCGTGCTTCTGTGCACCCTGTTCATGGTCCTGTCGGCCGTGGCGCTCGTCCTCTGCTGCCCCTTCGACAAGGGGCGCCGCGTGGTGCATGAACTCTCGCGCATCCTCGTGCGCATCTTCTTCTTTATCCCGCCGCGCTGGCGGCAGCGGGTCATCGGACGCGAGCTGATCGACCGCAAAAAACGCTATGTCATCGTCGTGAACCACAATACGGTGATCGACATCCCGACGCTCTACTACATACCGCTCAACTTCCGCTGGGTCTCGAAGCGCGAGGTCTTCAAGGTGCCCTTCTTCGGACAGTACCTCTTGCTGCACGGCGACATCTGCATCGACCGCGGGCGTGCCGCCGAGGCGATGGAGCAGCTGCTGCGCGAGGGCAAGCTGTGGATTTCGCGCGGGGCTTCGGTGGCGATCTTCCCCGAGGGCACGCGCTCGAAGGATGGTGAGATCCACCGCTTCAAGGCCGGGGCCTTCACGCTGGCGCGCGAGGCGGGGGTTGAGATCCTGCCCGTGGTGCTCGACGGCACGCGGACGCTCATCCGCCGCAACCTGCTCTTCAACTGGGGCAACCGCATCACCATCCGCGTGCTGCCGCCGGTGAGCCGCGAGGAGATTGCCTCAACGGAGGTGCACGAACTCATGGAGCGTGTGTACGACCGCATGGCCGCCGCGCTGGCCGAAATCCGGCAGGAGGGGCAAAAGGCATGACATTCGCACGGCTCCGGCCGGGCACGGATCGTGCGGGATTGGGGACGGGCGCGCGAAGGCGCCGGCCCGAAACATAAAGTGAAACATGGCAGACTTACTCAATACGAAACCGACGGACAACTATGGCGACGAAGCCATCCGCACGCTCACGCCGCGTGAGCACGTGCGGCTGCGCCCCGGCATGTACATCGGCAAACTGGGCGACGGAACGCAGCCCGACGACGGCATCTATGTCCTGATCAAGGAGGTGACCGACAACTCGATCGACGAATACATGAACGGCTTCGGCCACCAGATCGACATCACGGTCGCGGACGGCGAAGTGACCGTGCGCGACTACGGACGCGGCATACCGCTCAACTCGCTCTCCGCGGCGGTGAGCGTGATGAACACGGGCGGCAAGTACGACGATGACGAGGACAACGCGGCCTTCAAGAAGACCGTGGGTCTGAACGGCGTGGGCGTCAAGGCCGTGAACTACCTCTCGAGCAGCTTCTCGGCCCGCTCGGTGCGCGACGGCGAGGCCCACACGGTCTATTTCGAGAAGGGCCTCGAGCAGAGCGACCGCTGGGAGACGGGCCTCACGGAGAAGAACGGCACGGAGATACGCTTCCGCGTCGATGAGGAGGTCTTCGGCCCCTACACCTACAACCTGGAGTATGTCGAGCAGCTGGTGCGCAACTACACCTACCTGAACCGGGGCCTGACGATCCGGCTCAACGGCCAGTCCTTCACCTCGAAGAACGGACTGCTCGACCTGCTGAACGAGAACATGACCGAGGAGCCGCTCTATGCGCCCATCCACCTCTCGGGCGAGGACATCGAGGTGGCGCTCACCCACGGTACGGGCTACGGCGAGAGCTGCTACTCGTTCGTCAACGGACAGTACACGACGCAGGGCGGCACGCACCAGGCGGCCTTCCGCGAGGCCGTCGCCAAGACCATCCGCGAGTTCTACCACAAGGACTACGATCCGGCCGACATCCGCACGTCGCTCATCGGCGCCATCTCGATCCGCGTGTCGAGCCCGATCTTCGAGTCGCAGACCAAGACGAAGCTCGGCTCGAAGGAGATGTCGAAGTCGGGCCCCACGATCCGCAACTTCGTCGTGGAGTTCCTGGGCAAGCACCTCGACGACTACCTGCACAAGCATCCCGAGACGGCGCAGGTGCTCCAGAAGAAGATTGTCGAGAACGAGAAGGAGCGCAAGGCCATCTCGGGCATCCAGAAGAAGGCCCGCGAGACGGCCAAGAAGGTCTCGCTCAACAACCGCAAGCTGCGCGACTGCAAGATTCACCGCACGGACCGCAACGAGCTGGCCGAGCAGTCGATGATTTTCATCACGGAGGGTAACTCGGCGTCGGGCTCGATTACCAAGAGCCGCGACGTGCGCACGCAGGCGGTCTTCTCGCTGCGCGGCAAGCCGCTCAACTGCTTCGGCCTGACGAAAAAAGTCGTCTACGAAAACGAGGAGTTCAACCTGCTGCAGGCGGCGCTCAACATCGAGGAGGAGATGGACAATCTGCGCTACGAGAAGGTCATCATCGCCACCGATGCCGATGTCGACGGCATGCACATCCGCCTGCTGCTGATGACCTTCTTCCTGCAGTTCTTCCCCGACGTGATCCGCCAGGGCCACCTGTTCGTGCTCCAGACGCCGCTGTTCCGCGTGCGCAACAAGAAGGAGACGCGCTACTGCTACTCGGAGGAGGAGCGGCTGCGGGCCATCGCGGCGCTCGGGGCCAGTGCCGAGATCACGCGCTTCAAGGGTCTGGGTGAGATTTCGCCCGAGGAGTTCCGCGAGTTCATCGGCGAGAACATGCGCCTGGACAAGGTCCGCATCACGAAGGACGACCCGATTCACGACCTGCTGGAGTTCTACATGGGCAAGAACACCTACGAACGGCAGGGCTTCATCATCGACAACCTGCGCATCGAGGAGGACCTCGTGGAGCAGGACCTGCGCATCGGTTAACGCAAAAGAGAGAAACAACAGCATATGTCGGAAGAGAAAGAGAAGGACAAGGATTACCTGTTCGACGAGGATGTCCCGACGCCCGATGCGGCGGACGGGGCGGCGGACGATGCGCCGGTGGAGCCTCCGCAGGAGGAGGCCCCCGGGAAACCGGGGCGTCCGGGCAAGTTCGACCGCCTGACGCAGGACGAGGGCGACGTGCGCAAGCTCACGGGCATGTACAAGAACTGGTTTCTGGATTACGCCTCCTACGTGATTCTGGAGCGTGCCGTGCCCCACGTCGAGGACGGCCTGAAGCCCGTGCAGCGGCGCATCCTCCACGCCATGAAGGTCGTCGACGACGGCCGCTACAACAAGGTGGCCAACATCGTGGGCCAGACCATGCAGTACCACCCGCACGGCGACGCCTCGATCAAGGATGCGCTCGTGCAGCTCGGACAGAAGGAGCTGCTGATCGACTGCCAGGGCAACTGGGGCAACATCCTCACGGGCGACGAGGCCGCCGCGGGCCGATACATCGAGGCGCGGCTGTCGAAGTTCGCCCTCGACGTGGTCTTCAACCGCAAGACCACCGAGTGGATGCTCTCCTACGACGGCCGCAAGGAGGAGCCGGTGACGCTGCCGATCAAGTTCCCGCTGCTGCTGGCGCAGGGCTCGGACGGCATCGCCGTGGGCCTGGCGTCGAAGATCCTGCCGCACAACTTCAACGAGCTGATCTCGGCCGCGATCGCCCACCTCGAGGGGCGCGACTTCCAGCTCTATCCCGACTTCCCGACGGGCGGCCTGGCCGACGTGAGCCGCTACAACGACGGACTGCGCGGCGGCACGGTGAAGGTGCGCGCGCGGATTTCGAAGATCGACAAGCGCACGCTCGCCATCACCGAAATACCCTATACGACGACCACCGAGTCGATCAAGGAGTCGATCATCAAGGCCAACGAGAAGGGCAAGATCAAGATACGCAAGGTCGACGACAACACGGCCGACAAGGTCGAGATCATCATCCAGGTCGCGCCCGACGAGTCGTCGGACAAGACCATCGACGCGCTCTACGCCTTCACGGACTGCGAGGTTTCGATCGCGCCGAACGCCTGCGTCATCTGGGAGGAGAAGCCCCACTTCCTCGGCGTGAGCGAGATTCTGCGCCGCTCGGCCGACCATACGAAATACCTGCTCGGACGCGAGCTCGAAATCCGGCTCGAGGAGCTCAACGCCGCGTGGCACGCCGCGTCGCTCGAGCGCATCTTCATCGAGAACCGGCTCTACCAGCTCATCGAGGGGTGCCGCACGCGCGAGGAGGCCTATGCCGCCGTCGACCGGGGGCTGGAACCCTTCAAGAAGCTGCTGCGCCGCGAGGTGACGCTGGAGGACGTGCAGAAGCTCACCGAGCTGAAGTTCATCCGCATCTCGCGCTTCGACTCGGAGAAGGCCGACAACGAAATCCGGCAGATCGAGGCCGACATCAAGCAGACGCAGTACGACCTGGCGCACCTGACCGAGTATGCCGTGGCCTATTACGAGCGCATCCGCGACAAGTACGGCAAGGGGCGCGAGCGCCGCACGGAGCTGCGCGAGTTCGACTCGATCGAGGCGACGAAGGTTGCCGTGACGAACGCCAGGCTCTATGTCGACCGGGCCGAGGGTTTCTTCGGCATTGGCAAGTCGATGAAGGATGCCGAGCTGGTGTGCGACTGTTCGGACATCGACGACGTGATCGTCTTCACGAAGGACGGCCGCTACGTCATCACGAAGGTCTCGGACAAGGCCTTCTTCGACAAGGGCATCTACTACATCGGGGTCTTCAAGCGCAACGACGAGCGCACGATCTACAACGTGCTCTACCGCGACGGCAAGAACGGCCCGATCATGATGAAACGCTGCGCGATCAAGGGCATTACGCGCGACAAGGAGTACAACATCACCAAGGGCACGCCGCGCAGCGAGATTCTCTACATGTCGGTCAACCCGAACGGCGAGGCCGAGGTGCTGAAGGTCTACTTCAAGCCGCGGCCGCGGCTCAAGAAGGTGATCGTGGACCTCGACTTCTCGGAGCTGGCCATCAAGGGGCGCCAGAGCCAGGGCAACCTCTTCTCGCGCTACGGCATCCACAAGATCGTGCTCAAGGAGCGCGGCACGTCGACGCTCGGCGGACAGGACATCTGGTTCGACGAGGATGTGCGGCGGCTCAACGCCGACGGGCGCGGCACGTTGCTGGGCGAGTTCAAGGGCGACGACAAACTCGTGGTCTGGACCTCGAAGAACCAGTACTACATCACGGGCTACGACCTCGGGCAGCACTTCCCCGACGACACCGTGCGGGTGAACCGCTACGAGCCCGACCGCGTTTACAGCGTCTGCTACTTCGACCGCGAGCAGGGCTACTACTACATGAAGCGCTTTTCGGCCGAGCTGACCGACAAGATGCAGTACTTCCTCGACGAGGAGGGGCAGGCCGATCTGGTCTGCATGACCGACGCTGCGGGTGCCAGCCTCGAGATTACCTATAAGGGGGCGCATGCGCAGCGCCCGGCCGATATGATCGACGTCGACGACTTCGTCGGCGTGAAGAGCCACCGGGCCAAGGGCAAGCGCCTGACGACCTACGAGGTGGCCACGCTGCGCTTCATCGAACCCGAGCTGCCGCCCGAACCCGATCCCGACGGGGAGGAGGGTGCGCCTGCGGACGGGGAGGGCGCGGCGGATTCCGCAGCCTCCGACACGACGGGTGCGGTCCGCGACGCGGCGGCGGAGAACCCCGGTGCGGCGACTGCTGCCGGGAAGGCCCCGGCGGCGACGGCGCGTGAGCGGAAATCCGATGCGGAGCCGCC
>NZ_CASFQD010000027.1 GCF_949296715.1 uncultured Alistipes sp.
GCATTTGGCCGAACTGGCCAGAATAAGAGTCGTTCCTCACAGCCTGATTCGCTTTGCTGATGGCGAACTGTGCTATATCACACTCCGTATAGACCGCACTTCCCAGGGTGTGAAATTACCCATGGAAGATATGTGCCAGTTGACCGGGCGTCTGACCGAGCACAAATACAAAGGTTCGTACGAACAGATAGACAAGACCATCCGGAGATTCTCTGCAACCCCCTTGCTGGATCAGGTCAACTTTTGGGAGCAGGTCGTGTTTTCGTGGATCACGGGGAATGCCGACATGCATCTGAAGAACTTCTCGCTTTATAGCGAGGTGCCGGGTAAACATCTGCTTACTCCGGCTTACGACATGCTCTCCACAGCGCTGGTCCTGCCGGAGGATAACGAGGAGCTGGCGTTGACGCTCAACGGCAAGAAGCGGAAAATCAGGAAAGAGGATTTTATCGCTTCCATGCAGACTGCGGGGCTGGGCGACAAGGTTATAGAAAACATCTTTCACAAGTTTCGGAAGTCACAGGATGTCTGGTTCGCATATATGGATCGATCGTTTCTTCCGCAAGAGATGAAAGAGAAATACAAGGGGATCATCCGAGACAGGATCAGCCAGTTGGCATAGCCATGACATTGAACAGCCCGGAGATGTTTATCCCCGGGCTGTTTTGTGAATTTAGCAGGGCGCATTCCGCTATCCCAGTTTGGAGATGGCTCTCCTCACCTGCATCATGTCCCGGAGGATGGAGCTGTCGAGAACCCGGGCATAGTGCTGCGTCATCTTGATGTTGGAGTGGCCCAGCATCTTGGCCACATTTTCCAGACTGACGCCGTTGGCCAGGCAGACCGAGGTTGCATACGAGTGCCTGGCGCAATGCGTGGTCAGATTCTTGCGGATCATGCAGATGTCGGCAATCTCCTTCAGATAGCTGTTCATCTTCTGGTTGCATGGAACCGGCAGCAATACACCCTTCTTCCGGCAGGTGGGGTGGTCGGCATACTTGCGCAGAATCTCCAGCGGAATATCCAGCAGCGGGATGTTGCACATGTTTTTCGTCTTCTGACGGGGCTTGCGGATCCACAGGTTCTCGTTGTTGTCCCGGACGATGTGCTCCGGGGCGAGCTGCTGCACGTCGATGAAGGCCAGCCCCGTGAAGGCGGCGAAGATGAAGACGTCACGGACCAGCGTCAGCCGCTCCAACGGGAATTCCTTGCGGTAGATGGTCTGCAATTCGTCCATCGTCAGAAACTCCCGGACGACCTCCTTCTCGTGGAAGCGGATTCCGAGGAAGGGGTCCTTCGCCATCCAGTCATTGGCGCGGGCCAGATTGGTAATCTTTTTCAGACACTTCATGTAGCGGATGACGGTATTCTGCTGGCATCCCTTCTCCGTCTTCAGATAGAAGGCAAAGGCGCGGACCAGCTCGCCGTTGACCTCCGCGAGGGGTAGATCCTCCTTCCCGTAACGCTGACGGATCAACTCGGCCAGATAACGCCGGCAACTCTCGTAGCGGCGGACCGTAATCAGCGCATAGTCCGTGCCGACCAGCGCCCGACACTGGTCGTTGTGCACCTGCATGGTCCCCAACAGCGTGCGGACCTCTTCCGGCTTCTCCTGCCCGAAGAAGAGCTTCTGCAGCAGGTGCGCCGTGACGGGGCGGTTCTGCTGCTCCAGTTCGCAAAAGATTTGATACAGCTTGATGCGGGCCTCCTCGATATAGGTGTTCAGGTCGCAGGCGCGGCGGCTCTTGCCGCGGGCCGTCTCCTTGGCCTGACTCCACAGGGCAGGGTCGATGCTCTTGCGAATGTTGTTTTCGACGCGCGTCCCGTTGACGGTGATGAGCATGCAAACGGAGGCCTCTCCGTTTTTCAGCAGCTTGGTCTTCTTGAGGAAGAACAGCACGCGAAACGAATCTCTTTTCATGGTTCCTACTTGCTCTTTGACTGGTTCGACAAATGTAGGAAATCCGACCCGATTTAGCTCTGCGCAAAATATTGCAGTTCAGCGAGAAAGGCGCAAATTCGGTGGAGATGGACGGGGCGGTTTTCATCTCCACCGATTGCTCCACCAAAAGGTGCCGAAAACCGCTGTTTTTTGCTCCGCAGACAAAAAGAGAAAACCCTGATTTCGTTTGGAAATCAGGGTTTTGCAACTTTTTGCTTCTCTTCAAAGTGGTACCACCAGGAATCGAACCGGGGACACAAGGATTTTCAGTCCTTTGCTCTACCAACTGAGCTATGGCACCATCCCGATAACACTTCGCACAAGCGTGTTCCGTATTAACGTGGTGCAAAGGTAAGCAAAAATTTCGAATCTGCAAGAGCCCGATGCATTTTTATGCTTTTTTTCTTGCGAAGACGACGAAAACCGATCCGAAAAACAGGGCGCCGCAAAAAAAACGAAACGCCAAAATCCGGAACAAGCGAGAAAAAAAAGATTTTATTATAAATATAGGTATCCTGAATGAGGACAGCCGAAGGCCGAATGGCAATGACATATTGTTACGACAGCCCCCCGTTTTTTAACAGATTTCGGCAAAAAAGGTTTTTTGCAGGGGTAAAAAGAGACTTTTAGAGGCGCCGTCCCCTCCCGGAAAGGAGCTGAAGAGCCAAAACAGAGAAAAAAGACCGATTACAAATCGTAACTAACAGCAGAAAAAGGGCGTAAAAACTGTAATCGAGAAAAAGAAATTTGAAGAAAATGTGTCACATCGGCAATTTTTTTAATAATTTTTTTTGTAAAAGAGACTGCTTTCACATATCTTTGCTCTTGAACTTTTTATTTTAAAAATCTACTAAAATTAACGCTTATGGTAAGAAAAATTGTACTATCGTTAATTGCGGTACTGGGAGTGGGGATACTTTTCTCCGCTGCTCAAAACCGGCAGCTCTCTGGTACAGTTTCCGACGCTGACGGCAACCCGGTTGTCGGCGCGACGGTCGTGGTTGACGGCACGCATATCGGTACGACCACAGGCTCGGACGGTAGCTTCATGCTCTCCGCACCGGCAGACGGAACCCTCAAGGTGTCGTTCGTGGGTTACGCGGACCAGCTTATTCCCATCGCCGGAAAGACCTCGATTAACGTAACACTGCACGAAGATACGCAGAAGATCGACGACGTGATCGTCATTGCGTTCGGTACGGCCAAGAAAGAGGCCTTCACCGGATCGGCCAAGGTTATCAAGTCGGACGACCTGATCAAGACGCAGTCGTCCAACGTACAGGACGCCCTCGTCGGCAAGATCGCAGGTGTGCAGTTCAACTCCGCATCGGGTCGTCTGGGTGCAGGACAGTCCATTTATGTCCGTGGTTACGGCTCGCTGAATGCCGGCAAGTCGCCGCTGTGGGTCGTTGACGGCGTACCCTACGAGGGCGACATCAACAACCTGAACACGGCCGATATCGAGTCGATCAGCGTATTGAAGGATGCCGCCTCGAACGCCCTGTACGGTGCCCGCGGTGCCAACGGTGTCATCATGGTGACGACCAAGCGCGCCAAGGCAGGCGAGGCCACCGTGAGCTTCGACGCAAAATGGGGTGTCAACACCCGCGCCCTGCAGAACTACGACATCGTGGACAACGCAGGCGAGTACTACGAGTACCACTACAAGGCTCTCTACAACTACTTCACGCTTGAAAACGGCTACAACGCCGTACAGGCCAACCTCGCAGCCAACCAGCTGCTGACGTCGAACGACGCCGGAGGTCTGGGTTACAACGTCATGGCCGTTCCGGAGGGTCAGAACCTCATCGGCTCCAACGGCAAGCTCAACCCGCTCGCCAAGGAGGGCCGTGTCGTGACCTACAACGGAAAGGAGTACATGCTCAAGCCCGACAACTGGCTCGACGAGATCTACAAGAAGGCTACCTTCCGCCAGGAGTACAACGTCAACGTATCGGGCGCTACGGACCGCGCCAACTTCTACGCATCGCTCGGTTACCTCGACAACACGGGTATCATCGACGGTTCGGACATGGAGCGTTACACGGCCCGTCTGCGTGCGGACTATCAGGCCAAGAAGTGGCTGAAGATCGGCGGTAACTTCTCCTACACGCACTTCGTATGGAACAACGGTAACGACTCGAGCAACGAGGGAGCCTCCGACGGCGGCAACGCATTCGCCACGGCCATGCAGACCGCCCCGATCTACCCGGTCTACATCCGCGACGGCGAGGGCAACATCATGATCGACGAGTACGGCATGAAGCTCTACGATACGGGTGACGGCCGCAACGGCGGTGCCGTGCGTTCGACCGGCGGTCAGAGCAACGACCTGCAGGATATCCAGCTGAACAAGTACATCAGCGAAGGCAACGCCTTCACGGCAAACGGTTTTGCCGATATCGACCTCTACAAGGGCCTCAAGCTGACGGTCAACGGCAGCGTCGCCATCGACGAGACCCGCGGCACGCAGATGATGAACCCCTTCTACGGACAGTTTGCCGAGTCGGGCGGTCTGGTCTACAAGTCGCACCAGCGTGACATCACCTACAACCTGCAGCAGCTGCTCAACTACAACACAACCATTGACGAGAAACACAATATCGGCATCCTGCTCGGTCATGAGATGTACAACCGCAAGGTCTACGGTCTCTACGCACAGCGCAGCGTGATGTACTCGCCCGACAACCTCGAGTTGAGCGGCGCCGTGGTCGACATGGCCAGCTCGGGCTCTTCGGTTTCGGAGTACAACAATGAAGGTTACTTCTTCCGCGGTCAGTATGACTACGACGGCAAGGTTTACGTATCGGGATCGTACCGTCGCGATGCTTCGTCGCGCTTCCACCCCGACCACCGCTGGGGTAACTTCTGGTCAGCCGGTGTTGCATGGCTTATCAACAAGGAGAGCTGGTTCAACGCTCCCTGGGTGGACATGCTGAAGGTGAAGGCTTCCTACGGATCGCAGGGTAACGACGGTATCTCCGAGTACCTCTACACGGACTACTACACGATCGCCAGCGCCGGCGGCACGAGCGTAACGCAGAACCTCGCGCGCAAGGGTAACCCCGACATTACGTGGGAGACCAACGCCAACCTGAACGTCGGTGTCGAGTTCGGCCTTTGGAACAACCGCCTGTCGGGTGGTATCGACTTCTTCAACCGTAAGACCACCGACATGCTCTTCGAGATGGCTACGCCGTACGAGTCGGGTTACACCTCGATCTGGACCAACATCGGCGACATGGTCAACCGTGGTTTCGAAATCGAGCTTCGTGCCGACCTGATCCGCACGAAGGATATCGTTTGGGACTTCTCGGTGAACATGACCCACTACAAGAACAAGCTCGTCAAGCTGCCCGACCAGTACAAGAACAACACGACGTCGGACGGCAAGCACGTCGGCCGTATCTACAGCACCAACTATTTCCTGACCGAAGGCGAATCCGTCTTCTCGTTCTATCTGCCGACCTACGCGGGTGTGGATCCCTCGACGGGTAAATCGCTCTGGTACACCTATGTCACCAATGAGGAGACCGGAGAGAAGACACGTACCAAGACTGACCAGTACTCTGAAGCTTCGCTGAACGGGCGCGAGATGCACGGCGACGCGCTGCCCGACCTCTACGGTGGTTTCAGCACCTCGCTGCACGCCTACGGGTTCGACCTTTCGCTGGGCTTCACCTACCAGATTGGCGGCCAGGCCTACGACTCGGGTTATGCAACCTACATGGGTTCGCCTGCCGGTACCTCCTGCGGATTCAACTACCACCGCGACCTGCTCAACGCGTGGACGGTTGACAACACCGATACGAACATTCCGCGTTTCGCTTACGGTGACAGCTACTCGAACGCCACTTCGGACCGCTTCCTGACCGACGCATCGTATCTGAACATTCAGAACATCACGTTCGGCTATACGCTGCCGAAGAAGATCACGCGCAAGTTCCTCGTTGAAAGTCTCCGCGTCTACGTATCGTGCGACAATGTATGGTACTGGTCGCAGCGCAAGGGTCTCGACCCGCGTCAGAGCATCAACGGTGCTACCAACCCCTACTACTACGCTCCTATCCGCACCTTCTCGGGCGGTGTAACCGTTACGTTCTAATTTCTTTCATAACAAGTTGAGTCAAATATCATGAAAAAGAACAAGATAGTAAAAATTGCCGCCGCGCTTCTCTGCGCACCGGTATTGCTGTCGAGCTGTATCGAGGAGACGTTCCCCGAGGGAGGTAACGTAACAAGCGGACAGGTTGCCGAATCACCGTTCGCCATGGAGAATATCGCCGCCTCGATCCCGACGATCCTCATCACGAACTACATCGGTATCGGCGACCACTTCGACTTCGGTTATCCGGGCATCTTCGGTGCAACGGACCGTCTTGTAGGCGAGGTATTCCCCGTATCTGGTAATCTTCCAGGCGGTAACCAGTACTTAGACCGCTGGCAGGGATACCTCTACCCCGGTGACATGAACGGTCTGGCAGCCAACGGCTACTGCGCACCGTTCTTCTACCTGAACTACTACCAGTTCATCTACTCGGCCAACGAGGTGATCTCGATTGCCAGCCAGAACGAAAGCGGCGGCGGTGAAGCGCTCGGTATCGCCAAGGCGTTCCGCGCCATGTGCTACCTCGACATGGCCCGCATGTACGACCCGCTGCCCGCCAAGGCGCCCAACCGCCCGGCCTACGAGACCGAGCTGGAGGCTGTCAAGGGGCTGACGGTGCCCATCGTCCGCGAGGGCGCGACGCTCGAGCAGCTCGAGAACAATCCGCGCGCCACGCGTGAGGAGATGTTCAACTTCATCCTCTCGGACCTGACCGACGCCGAGACCCTGCTGGCCGACTACCAGCCCGCATCGAAGAACATGCCGTCGCAGGCTGTCGTATACGGACTTCTGGCCCGCACGTATCTGTGGCTGGGAGGCTTCGAGGAGACCTACGAAGGCTTCGTAACGGGTACGGAGGCCTACAAGAAGGCAGCCGAGTATGCCCGCAAGGCGATCAGCGCATCGGGCTGCACGATCATGACCGAAAGCCAGTGGCTCGACCCGAAGACCGGTTTCAACACGGTTAACAGCTCGTGGATGTGGGCCATGATCCAGACCACCGACACAGTGCTCAACAACCTGCTCTCGTGGGCTGCCCACATGAGCCTCGAGGCTGTCTACGGCTACGGCCACGGCGCACAGCCGGGCATCTCGGTCTTCAGCTACGAGCGTATCTCCGATACCGACTTCCGCAAGAAGAGCTACGTAACGCCCGATCGTTCGTATGCGGCTGCACAGCCCTACATGAGCCTGACGGAGGAGGAGTTCCAGACGGTAGCCCCCTACGCATCGTACAAGTTCCACACGAACAGCGGCGAGAAGAGCAACTTCACGATCGCCAACGTGGTCGATATCCCGATGATGCGTGTCGAGGAGATGTACCTGATCGAGGCCGAAGCTACGGCTCACTACGACGAGGCTACGGCACGCACGCTGCTCACCTCGTTCATGGCCAACCGCGACCCGAACTACAAGATTCCGGCCGCCACGACCGATCTTGTCGAGGAGATTATCTTCCAGAAGCGCATCGAGTTCTGGGGTGAGGGCATCATCTACTACGACATGAAGCGTCTGAACATGAGCATGCACAACGGTGACGCCGGAACGAATGCTCCGTCGATGGCCAAGTTCACGACCGACGGCCGTGCTCCGTGGTGGAACTGCGTGATTCCGCTCGCGGCCGTACAGCAGAACGTAGGTCTCACGGGCAAGAACAACCCGGACCCGACCGCCACGGTAAAATCCAACTAATAAAAAGCAGTAAAAATTATGAAATACATCACAAGATTCATTTTGATGGGTATCGTTGCGGTGGCAGGCCTTCTTTCGGCCTGCACCAGCAGCGATGACTTCGAGCCCGGCCCGCTGAATTCCGGAGCACAGGTGTACTTCCCCAACACGATCCCCTCGGAGTATAACGTGGGTGACGACGAGTCGTCCGTGACCATTCCGGTACGGCGTGTCGTGACTGACGCGGCAATGACTGTGAATATCCTCGCGAGCGTCGAACAGGGACAGGAGGGCATTCTCAATATTCCCTCTTCGGTCACGTTCGAGGCCGGCAGCGATCTGGCCAATCTGGTCATCACCTTCGACCGCGGCAAGCTTGTCGACGGCACCGAGTACAAGGCGTCGCTGCTCATCAACGACGAGCAGAACCTGACCCAGTACGGCAACTACATGATCGATATTACGATCATTCCGTGGCCGTGGGAGGAGCTCGGAACCGGCAAATACCGTGACGGATGGCTGTATGGAATCTTTGAAGGCAACCTCATAGAGATTGACGTGAATATTCACAAACACAAATCGAAGGAGGGCGTCTACATGGTCGAGGAGATGTTCGGCTGGACCTTCATGACCGAGTTCTTCGGCGCTACGCAGAGCGACCTCTCCGGACAGTTCTCCTACACGCCTACCAACATCACCATCGACTGCTCCGATCCCGCTAACGTAAAGATCGCAAAGCAGTACACGGGTATCACCGAGGGTGTTTACAACTACGGTGACTTCCTCATCGAATCGGCTGCAGCCGGTACGTTTGACAACGGAATCATTACCTTCCCGAAGGACGGCATCAACGTGTACATGACTGGATACAGCAGCCAAAGTCTCCCGTCTAACGCCGACGGAACATTCCGCATCATGCTGCCCGGAGCAGAAGATGTAGACTACTCGCTCGCCGCAGAATACAGCGGCATGAAGGTGGCCCCGGACAACGTGACGGCAAGCGCAGTCATCGACTTCACCTACGGCGCCGATGTAACGGGTATCAACTATGTTGTTGCCGAAGGCGATGTCGAGGCTTCCGCAGCGGAAATTGCCGCCAAGATCGCAAACGGCACGGCCGAGAACATCTACGCAATCGAAGACTTCGTAGCCGGCGGAAAAAAGGTATCCGTCGAGATTGCTCTCCCGGCAACGGGTTTCTACACGGTTGTCGCACTGCCGCTGGACAAGACGAAGAAGCCGGTAGAGGCAAACGTAACGGCCAAGTCATTCTACTTCCCGGGAACGAACGGTGGCGATATTCCCGAGTGTGACCTCACCGCCATGCTGGGTCTCGTCTCGGAATACTGGCCCGAGATGTCGGAGCAGTGCCCCGACAATTCGTCGCTCTACTTCCAGATCAACGGCTCGGAGCTCAAATCGCTGTCAACCGTATTGGCGACTACGTCCGCAGTGGAAAGCGTACTGAATCAGGGCGCAAGCTATGAAGAGATCGTGGCTGCAAACGGCACCGACCACACGGGCGATTTCATGCCGGACATCAATGAAAAGGGATCCTATGGCAGCGCCTGGATCAACCTCAAGGAGGGTACCTCGTATACGATGATCGTGCAGGCTACGAACATCTACGGCAAGAGCAAGATCGTCGTCGCCGAGTATTCGACGACCGCCCCCGACTATTCGGACTACACGGGCGAACTCGCCATCGGCAACTACACCATGACCTATCAGCCCGATGCAGAAACGACGTTCACCAATGCGTTCACGATCAAGCCTGTAAGCGGCAGCGAGACCGACTTCATCATCTCGGACCTCGGCCTGGACAACTCGACTTCGTGGCACGCAACGTATGACCCCTCGACGCTGAAATTCACGGTAGGCGGCGTGGAAGTAGGTTATGAGGACGACGGCAACTATTTCGGACAATTGTGGGGCTATTGGGACAGTGGAAAGACCCAGATATTCGGGTTCTTCTGCTATGCAGACCCCAACGACGAGAATGCCACTGGCAACGATCCCTGCGTGTTCAGCGTAGACCCGACCAGCAAGCAGATCTCGGCTCTTGAAACGACGTTCATTGTTCCCGTCTTCAACGCCTCGGACTATTCGCTTTTGGGCTATGCCGGCTACTTCGAAGCAGGAGAGACCGTCATTACCTATCAGTCGGGAGCAACGGGTTCCTCGAAGTCCGCGGCAGCAGTACGTCGGGTGAACATACCGTTCTGCAGCTTCACGGTTCCTGCCGGAGCAAAGACATCGCTGCGCAGCTCTTTTGCAGCACAGGTCTTCGGCAAATCGAAGGTTGCCGAGTACAACGGCACCCGCACCCTCGCCGTCAAGACGTCGAAGTGCGAGCCGCTGCCCGGCAAGCAGTACAACGGCAAAGCCAAGATCAAGAAGTAATCCGAACCATATCGGTTACCGAAAAGATCTCATCTGCCGGTAAGTCTTGAGACCAAAACCCGGCACGGCGACACAAGCCGTGTCGGGTTTATGGTCAAAAATCCCAAGCTTTCGAAAAAGGGATATAATCACCTGATAATAAATTTTATGACAAAGTTCAAAACAATCCGGAGCCTATTGCTCGCCATGGCAGTACTCGCACTCGGATCGTGCACCAAGGACACGACCACGGAGTCTGCAACCGCCGGGACCGACGACCACGTCGCCGCCAAGCTCGTATTTTCATCTGACAATGCCGCCAAAGGCCAGCTGCTGGTCTACTTTGACGAGGATGCCGTTACGAATGTCGAAAACTCCGTCATGCGTGTAACGCGCGCGGGCGGTGTCGCCACCCGTTCGGGCATCAACGACTTCGACGCCGTGCTCTCCAATGTCGGTGTAAAGTCGCTGACGCGTCTCTATCCGGTGGACAAGCGCACGGAGGATCGCAAGCGCGCATTGGGCATGCACAGATGGTACTTTGTGGAGTTCGACGAGAATACGGACCTCGACCAGGCAGCACATGCAATGGCCCGAATTGCAGAGGTGAACAAAGTCGAATTTGTCCAGCGACTCAAACATATCTACGACGAAAACGTCACCCCGCTGGATGAAGCATTCATCACCCCACAAAGCCGTGCCGAGTTGCCGTTCAATGACCCGCAGCTGAACATGCAGTGGCACTACATCAACACGGGCGATGCGACCATCTACTCGAAGGCTCAGGTCGGAGCAGATGTGAACTGCAAGGACGCATGGCGTCTCTGCACGGGCGACCCGCGCATCGTGGTCGCCATCGTGGACGACTGCGTACAGTGGGACCATCCCGATCTGGCAGCCAACATGTGGATCAACGAGGCCGAGTTGAACGGCCAAAGCGGCAAGGATGACGACGGCAACGGATATAAGGACGATATCTATGGTTATAACTTCGTAACCAATACCAACCTGACTATCAGCACGGCCGGCGAACTCGGATCGCGGACGCACGGCACGCACGTCGCAGGTACGGTTGCGGCCGTGAACAACAACGGCACGGGAGTCTGCGGTATTGCCGGCGGTTCGGGAAACAACGACGGCGTAAAACTCATGTCGTGCCAGATTTTCTACAACGAGAGCGGTGGTACCAGCACCACAACTTCGCGTGCGATTACCTACGCCGCCGACAACGGGGCGTCGATTCTCCAGTGCAGCTGGGGATATACGGCCGGCACAATCACGTCGGATTCACAGTACTCGAGCTACGACAGCGCCGAAAGGCAGGCAATCGACTACTTTATCTCGACGAAGAACTGCGACGCACTGGACGGCGGTCTGGCCATCTTTGCCGCAGGCAACGACATGACCGGCATGTCGGGCTACCCCGCAGCCTACCGCGACTATATCTCCGTAACGGCCATGTCGTGCGACTTCACTCCCGCGTACTACACCAACTACGGCCCGGGCTGCAACATCGCCGCCCCCGGCGGTGACGCCTACCAGTCGATGCTGGAAAACGGCAAGGAGACGGCTCAGATTCTCTCGACGTTCATCAACAACCGCTATGGCTACTCGCAGGGCACGTCGATGGCCTGCCCGCACGTTTCGGGTGTTGCCGCGCTGGGTCTCTCATATGCCCTGCAGCTTGGCAAAAAGTTCACGACGGATGAGTACAAGGCGCTGCTGCTGACCTCGGTCAACAACATCGACCCGTACTGCACCGGCACGAAACGATACTACACCGCAACCGGCAATCTTGCCACGCTCAACCTGACGAATTATGCCAAGAAGATGGGTACGGGCTACATCGATGCCTTCCAGGTACTGATGAACGTGCGCGGCACGACCTGCATCCCGGTTCCCATTGGCAGCCAATACACGCTTGACATGCTGCCCTACATCGGCGGCGGCAACGTGAACATGACGATCTCGGCCGTTGAAATCTCGGCCGAGGGCAAAGCCAGCCTCGGCATGAGTTCGAATCCCACGGTCTTTGCGAACAAGGTCATCCTGACCTGCACGAAGCCCGGATCGGCCATTGCCAAGGTTACGATGGTGGCAGGTACGAACAGCGGAAGCGGCATCAACGGCATGACCATCACCAAAGAGTATGCGATCATTGCCCGCGACATTCAGTCCGAGAACGGAGGTTGGTTATAAAAAAGAGGATTCTGTATGAAAAATATCAAGATTTTCGGGGTGTTGCTCGCAGCACTCGTAGCATTGAGCGGTTGCACCAAGTCGGACAACAACGGCGGAAATAAAGAAGAAGGCAAGGGCACGCTCGTCGGCCAGTGGCACATGGTCACGTGGTATGGCGCAACGGCCACAGCCGACATCTACATCTCGTTTACCGAGGAGGGCACCTTCGACCTCTATCAGCGCATCTATTCGCCCGCATACGAGCACTACAGCGGCACTTACACGTACCATAACAACGTCCTCTCGGGCAAATACAGCGACAACCAGCCGTGGGCCAGCGAATACGACGCATTCTTCTCCACGGACGGCCGGATGACGCTGACGAGTACAAGCAGCACAAGTGATATCTCCGTATACGAGAAGACCACCATTCCGGATGAAATTCTTTCCGGGATGCTGACCCCCTCGACACAGAGCCGCGCCAACGAAGAGTCGTTCCGCTTCCTCTGATGCCGGAGTAATCCGAAAAACCTGCACCGCATTTCCGAAAGGGAATGCGGTGTGTTTTTTGCATCGGAGCAAGGGCGGAATGCGACGGGAAACGATGCCCCGCCCCACGGCCGGACGGAACCGGAACACACCACGCAGGGCTCAAGTCGGAAACGCAGGTCGAAGGAATCCGAATTTTTCGTACCTTTGCGGCAAAATAATTCAAATCACGAAGTCATGTCAATCACGGAGATTCTTCCAGGCATCCGCTACGTCGGCGTCAACGACCGCACGACGCAGCTTTTCGAAGGGCTGTGGACGCTGCCGCAGGGCGTCAGCTACAATGCCTATCTGGTCATCGGCGAGAAGATCGCCTTAATCGATACGGTCGAGGAGGGACACGGCAGCCGGCTGTTCCAAAACATCCGGGAAGAGATCGGAGACCGGCCAATCGACTACCTTGTCGTCAACCACATGGAGCCGGACCATTCGTCGTCGATCGCGGCGCTGCGCCGGATCTACCCCGACATCCGAATCGTCGGCAATGCCAAGACGCTGCAGATGATCGCCGGCTACTACGGCATCTGCGACGGGGTGCTCGAAGTCAAGGAGGGCGACACGCTCGATCTGGGAGGACGGACGCTCACGTTCCAGCTCGTCCCGATGGTCCACTGGCCCGAGACGATGGTCACGTGGTGTGCCGAAGAGCAGACGCTCTTCTCCGGGGACGCGTTCGGTACGTTCGGGGCGCTCGACGGCGGCATCACCGACACGCAGATCGATCCTGCGCGCTACTGGGACGAGATGCGGCGCTACTACGCCTGCATCGTGGGCAAATACGGAGCTCCCGTGCAGAAGGCTCTGCAAAAGGTCCGTGCACTGCCCGTCGGGACGATCTGCCCGACACACGGCCCCGTCTGGCAGCGGCACATCGCCGAAGTGATCGACCTCTACGACCGCATGAGCCGTTACGAAGGCGAAAAGGGCGTCGTTCTGGCCTACGCCTCGATGTACGGCAACACGGAGCAGCTGGCCGAACGGCTGGCCCGCTGCCTGGCCGAGGAGGGTGTGCAAAAGATCGTGGTCCACAACCTTTCGGTGGCCGATCCCTCGGTCGTGCTGCGCGACGTCTTCCGCTACGACACGCTGCTTGTAGGCAGCCCGACCTACAATGCAGAGCTCTTCCCGCCTGTCGAGCAGCTGCTCCGCCGCATCGAGACCCGCTGCATGCCGCAACGGCACTTCGCCTGCTTCGGCTCCTTCACGTGGGCCGGAGCCGCAGTACGCCGGATCAGGGAGTTCAGCGAGCGGATGAAATGGGAACTGACCGGCACCCCCGTCGAGATGAAACAGGGTTTTTCTGCCGCCGTCAACGATTCGTGCCGCGCCCTTGCCCGCAGCATTGCGGAAAAGATGCACGAGACGAAACAAGCGTGAGGGCAAGCCGCCCCGCAACAAAGCCCCTGAAGGTTATCCGCCTCCGGGGGCTTTATTGTGTGCCGATCGGGACAAACGCCCTCATTTGATCGAAAAGGAACGCGGCACACGAAACGAAACAGCCGACAGAAATTAAAAACCCGTCTTTCGGAACAACTCCGGTAAAAAAGCAGTAACTTTGAATGACGGAACCCAATCGAGCGGATCGGCCCGACAAGGAACGAGAATCAAAGAAAAACGATATGGAACTGCTGAAAAAATTATCGGTCATGTGCATGGCCGTCATGGCGATGACCGTCCTCGCGTCGTGTGATGACATTTTCACGTCGGACGACGAACCGATCGGGATGAACTACAACAAGGCTCTTGCCGGCAAATGGCGCGTCGCCCGGGCGGGATACATCCAGAACCGCTCCGGAGAAAAGGTCCATGTGGACAAAAGCCTCACGCTGCCCACTTCGATCGAGTCGATCGAATTTGCCAACGGAATGATTCATCTCAACTTCTCCGAGACCGTCACGCTGGATCGCGTTCAGTTCGGAGGCACGCAGGACTACTCCGTGGAGATCACCGGATACAGCTGCGTCTGCGACCCCGACGGCGAAGGATTCCTCAATTTCGAATTCGGATTTGCAACGGACGACGGCACGACCTGCCACGAGATTTTCAGGGAGTGGACCAATGTGGAGCACTATTTTCCGATCATTCTGTGGGCCTACGGCAAGAAGGAAAGTTACGCCACGACGCTCATCCTCGCATGTAACGACGACAATTCGAGCGAATACGGATACGAACTGGAACGCTACTGATATCCGCCTCGGTCGCAGAATCGAGGGTCGGCTGCAACTGACGGGAACGCATCACGCGTTCCCGTTTTTTTCACCCCACACGGCTCCGTCCGCCCGGCGCAGGCAACCCGTTGCAGTCACACCGTCATCACATTACGGTTTCCCGAACGCACACCGCCGTATCTCCGTCGCAAAAATGCTGTTCCGAAATTGAAACAGACCCTGCACGATAGGACAAACCCGGAATGAGAGATTCGGAGTAATTTTGCAGCGTAAAAAAGACGTTATGAACAACTCCAAACCTTTTCTGCTCATTCTGCTGGGCATGCTCACGGCATTCGGACCCTTCGTGACGGACATGTACCTGCCGACGCTCCCCTCGATGACGGGCTACTTCGGCACCACGTCGTCGATGGTGCAGCTGGGCCTCACGTCGAGCATGCTCGGACTGGCACTCGGGCAGCTGCTCTTCGGCCCCTTGAGCGACCGCTGCGGACGCCGCATGCCGCTGCTCGCGGCCATGTGGCTCTTCATCGGATCGACCATCCTCTGCATCTTCGCCGCCGATATCGAACAATTCGTCATCCTGCGCTTCGTGCAGGGCATCGCCGGTGCCGGAGGCATCGTCATTTCGCGCTCGGTGGCCACAGACTGCTTCACGGGCACCGACCTCGTCCGCATGCTGGCCGTCATCGGCGCCATCAACGGCATCGCGCCCGTCAGCGCCCCGATCCTCGGCGGCGCCCTCACCGACGTCATCGGCTGGCGCGGCATCTTCTGCATCCTGCTCGCCCTGGGCTGCGTGCTGCTTCTCTGCTGCCTGCATTTCCGCGAAACACTGCCCGCCCCGCGGCGCACCAACACCGGATGGCGGGAGGTATTCCGCGGCTTCGGCATCGTCCTGCACAACCGCTCGTTCGTCGGCTACATCCTCCAGCTGGGATTCGCACAGGGAATCCTCTTCGGCAACATCGCCTCGTCGCCCTTCATCGTGCAGGAGCACTACGGTTTTTCGGCCTTCGGATTCAGCCTCTGTTTTGCCGTCAATTCACTGGCCATCATGATCGCCGCAGCCCTAGCTGCACGGTTCCGGCGGCAGGAGCGCGCCACCCTGCTCGGATGCCGCGGCATGCTGCTCTTCTCGCTTGCCACGGCCGCAGCCCTCGCCTGCCACTGCGGGTTCTGGCTCTACGAAGTGCTGATCTTCGCCCTGCTCTTCTCGATGGGCATCACCTTCCCGGCCACGACAACGCTGGCCATGGACTGCTCGCGCGAACACGCCGGCACGGCCTCGGCGCTGCTGGGCGCCGTCTGCTTCGCCTTCGGCGGGCTCGTATCGCCACTTGTGGGCATGGGCGACACGCTGCTCTCGACCGGCACGGTCTTCGTCGTCTGCGCCCTCGGGTCGTGGGTATCATTCCGCATGGCCCTGCGCCGACCCAACCGGCTCGCCGTCGCCTGACCGCGGAATAAGGAGAACAAGGAGAACAACCGGGCGCAGGCAAACAACCCTGCTACCCCGCCGACCATTCGCCCCACCGCATGAACGGCACGAAAAAATCCCGGACCTCGGAGGTCCGGGATTTTTTCGTCGCAGCGCTTCTGCCGCGGGACGGCAGTTGTCAGATGCGCACCTTGACGATGATCTTGCGCACGGTGCCCTCGCCGACCATCGGCGCATGGCCGTCCTCGGGGAAGAGGATCGTGAACTGGCCCGGACGCAGCGTGTAGTAGGTCTGCGGCTCGTCGTCGAAGAGCTGGATGTCCTTCTCCTTGTTGAACTCGCCCTGCGGCTGGCTGAGGTCCTTGCGCTCGCTCCAGCCGAAGCTCTCCTCCTTGCCCGAGACGAGCACCTGGATGTCGATGTACTCGTTGTGCACCTCGAGTTTGGCGTCGGCGCGCTGCTTGAGCTCACGCTCCATCACGTTGACGTAGATGTCGCGTCCTTCGAGTTCATGGATTCCCGGCTCCATCTTGGTCCAGTCGGTCGAGGCGATCAGCTCAAAGGCCTTCTTCATGCGCGGGTGCACCGAGGTGTAGAGCGCGCTGTTTTTCAACGAATCAAAAATCATGGCTGTGTGTATTTAGTTGTTTGAGGTTCTCTTCATCAGGCGCACGACGACGGGATGGTGGTCCGAGAACTCGACGGGCAGCACCTCGTAGGAGAGGGTCTCGAAGTCGTCGGAGCTCAACACGTAGTCGATGCGCAGCGTGTTGTAGAAGCCGCGGAACGTATGCGAATAGCCCGATCCGCACTCCGAGAAGGCGTCGTTCAGCCCGCGCGCCATCTTGCGGTAAACATACGACATGGGCGTATCGTTGAAGTCGCCGCAGACGATCCGCCGATGCGGCGACGCGGCAATCAGGTGAGCGATGCTGTCCACCTGCTCGGCGCGCAGCACGCTGTTCTCGCGGAAGCGGTCGACGATGCTGCGGATCTTCACCTCGCGGGCCGTGTCCGAAAGGAAGCGGCGGCTGGTGATGTAGTCGTTGTCCGAGGCGTTGATGGCCGTCGAACGGAGGTGGTTGCTGATGACGCGCACCGTGTCGCCGCCGACAAGCAGGTCGGCCCAGACCGACGTCGAGGCGGTCAGTCCGACGCCCGAGCGCAGGATGCGGTACTTGCTCAATATCAGCATCGGGGCGCCGTAGAGCGAGTCGGGGGCCTGCGTGCGGCCGAAGCGGGCGCTTTCGTAGGTCTCGTCGAGCAGCGCGAACTCCTCGGCCCGGTCCGCCAGCCGGGCGTTGAACTCCTGCAGGCAGACGATGTCGGGGTCCTCGTCGCGGATGAGCCGCAGCACGTCGCCGACGCTGCTCTGTCCGTCCTCGCCGTAGAAGCAGCGCACGTTGTAGGTCATGACCTTGAAGGCGGCGCGGTCGTAGGACTCCTCGCCGTAGCTGCGGCGCAGTTCGGGCCGCCAGAAGAGCGAAACCTGGAAGAGCCCCGCCGCGACGATCACCAGCATGAAGCCTGCGCGCTTGAGGCGCCAGCGGATGATCCAGTAGAGGGCCAGCACGACGGCCGCGACGTAGACACCCGGAGCGATGAGCCCCAGCACGGGGAAGAACCACACGCGCGCGGGGTTGACGTAGGGCACGAAGTAGGTGACGATCATCGTCACGCCGACGACGAGCGACAGCAGGGTCATCACCGTATCGAGCAGCCACAGCACGACGCTGCGGCGCGGCTTCTTCGTCGCGCGACCGTAACCCGGGTTATAGAGCTCCTCGACCATGAATCAGAAATGGATGATGCCGCGCCGCTTCCAGTAGTGCAGCAACAGGAAGCCCCACAGCATGCCGCCGACATGGGCGAAGTGTGCGACGTTGCCCACGCCGCGCCAGCCGAGCAGCAGTTCGATGACGGCATAGATGATGACGAACCACTTGGCCTTCATCGGGATGGGCGGGATGATCAGCATGATGACCGCATTGGGATGCAGCACGCCGAATGCCAGCAGCAGGCCCATCACGGCGCCCGACGCTCCGACGAGCAGCAGCGGCAGTTCACCCAGCGCCAGCGCCGTGAGGTACTGGATAAGCGCGGCCCCGATGCCGCAGGCCATGTAGTAGATCAGAAAGCGCTTCGAACCGAGTTCGTACTCCAGCGTGCGGCCGAACATCCACAGCGCGAACATGTTGAAGAAGATATGTTCCAGATTGGCATGCAGGAACATGTAGGTCACGAACTGGTAGGTATGGAAAAAGGGCGTACCGAGCGACAGCGCGCAGTAACCCATGATCCAGTCGCCCACGGGCAGCAGCGAGGTGGCCATGTAGACCAGCACGTTGATGATGATGAGGTTCTTCACCACGGGGGGCGTCTGAAAATAGTTGTTCATAACGGAAATTTTTGCAAAAATAGGTTTTTATGCCGAATTATCCCAACCTGCCGCGGAGTTCTTCGGCCGTGATCTCGGTCAGGATGGCCTTGCCCGAGGGTGAGAAACTGATATTTCCGCCCGCGGCGAGGCGCGCAAGCAGCGCCGCGGCCTCCTCGCGCGAGAGCATCCGCTGCGGACCGCGCACGGCCGAGCGGGCCATGGCGGCGGCGATGCGTTCGCGCCGCACGTCGTGAAGCGACACGGGCGTCGCAAAGGCCTGCAGCAGCTCGTAGAGCGTCGTGTCGACCGAGTCGGCCGGCAGGTCGGCCGGCGTGCCCTTCACCTCGACGGCGCCACCGCCGCAGAGGTCGATATCGAAGCCCAGCGCCGCGAACTCCACGGCATTCTCCTCCATGAGGGCATACTCTTCGCCCGAGAGCACGAGCCGCTCGGGAAAGAGCAGCTGCTCGCTGACAGCCTCGCCGTGTCCCAGCATCTGCAAATACTCCTCGTAGAGCACCCGTTCGCGGGCCCGGCGCACGTCCACGACGACAAACCGCCCGTCGAACAGTGCGGCGACATACCCGCCGCCCAGCGGCAGCAGGTCCGTAAACTCCGCACGGGGCTCCACGTCGAGGCGCTGCTGCCCGGCATCGCTCTCCGACGGGATGAAGTCGAGCGTGCTCTCGCCGAACTCCCCGCCCGGCAGACCGGCTCCGTCCGCACCTGCTGCGGGAATCTCCACAAGACCGGAATCGCTGCCCGAAGCGAACTCCTCGAACTCCTCGCCCGGAAGGTCCGGAAGACGGAACCCGCCGTCGGGCCGGATGCCGCCCTGCACCGGACGGCGTACAGCAGCCGTTCCGCTCCCGACGCGGGAGCCGCCCGCCGCTGCATCCGACACGCGCTGCGCATCGTCGCTGTAGGGAACGTCGAAACCCGTGAAGTCGACATTCGGATCGGGAGCCGTCGGGTCGATGTACTCCTCGCGGAAGGGGTTGTAGTCGCGGTTCGACGTGGCCAGCGGCTCGCTGTAGACCGCTCCGCGCTGCATGACGGGAATCTCCACCGTGTTGTCGCGGTCGAAGTCCATCATCGGCACGGCGCCCGTCCGGGCCAGCGTCTCGCGCATCGCGGCGTGGACGATCTGCCACACGGCCTCCTCGTCGGCGAACTTCACCTCGGTCTTCTGCGGGTGGACGTTGACGTCGATGCGCGAGGGGTCGATCGTCAGGTAGAGGAAATAGGCCGGCTGGGCGCTCTCGGGGATCAGTTTTTCATAGGCCTTCATGACGGCACTCGTCAGGTAGGCACTCTTGAAATAGCGTCCGTTGACGAAGAGGTACTGGTCGGCGTTGCGGCGCTTCGCGGCGGCCGGACGCCCGATATACCCCGTAATGCGGGCGATCGAGGTGTCGGCCTCGACCTCCAGGAGGTTCTGCTTGATATGCCGTCCCACGACGTCGACGATGCGCCCGGCAAGCGACGTTGCCGCCAGCGTGTAGACCGGGGCGTCGTTGGCATAGAGTTCGAAGGCGATCTGCGGATTGCAGAGGGCCACGCGCTGGAATTCGCTGCGGATCTGCGAGGCCGAGGTCGTGCTCTTCTCGAGGAAGCGGCGGCGCGCCGGCACGTTGTAGAAGAGATTGCGCACGAAGAACTGCGACCCCGCGGGGCACATTACGGGCGACTGCGAGACGAACTGCCCGCCGTTGATCTCCGTCACGGTGCCCATCTCGTCGTCGGCCTGCCGCGTGCGCAGCTCGACCTGCGCCACCGCCGCGATCGAAGCAAGGGCCTCGCCGCGGAATCCGAACGTATGCAGGTCGTAGATGTCCTCCACGGAGCGTATCTTGCTCGTGGCATGGCGGTCGAAGGCCATGCGGGCGTCGATGGGCGACATGCCGCAGCCGTCGTCGACGATCTGGATAAGCTCCCTGCCGCCGTCGCGGAAGTTGACCTTCACGCACCGCGCACCGGCGTCAATGGCGTTCTCCATCATCTCCTTGACCACCGAGGCGGGGCGGTTGACCACCTCGCCCGCCGCGATCTGGTTGGCGACAACCTCGGGCAAAAGTCTGATCCGGTCGGCCATCTACTCCTCCTCGACGTAATCGTTCGGTACGACGGTGATCGGCGCCGCGGGGTCGAAATCGCCGTAGATGAGTTCCGTATCGGTAGCCTGCCGCTGCGACGAGGCGCTCATGAAGAGGCTCACCAGCCGCGGATAGAGCAGGTAGACGAAGACGATGATCAGCGCCGCGATGACGGCCATTTTCAGCAGCCGCGTGCGCCCGCCGCCCGACTCGTTCGCCCGGCGCGCCTCGCGCGCTTCGCGCTGCGTGCGGATGTACTTGCCCGGGTGGTACTCGGTGGTATCCCCGGCCCGTTCGCCGCGCAGTTCGGCACGGCGCTGCTCGCGCGCCTCCTTCTCGGGGTCGTAGTAGCGCGGAATGTAGTTGAACTTGTTGGCGTGTTTCTTGTACGGGCTGAATCCTAACATGGCTGCATCTGCTTATTAACGGAAAAATTCGTCACCTCCACAGCGTAAAGGTACGAATTTTTCACGGGTTTCACCTGTATCCTACCGGAAGAAACTCTTCATCCGCTCAAAAATATTCTGATTCTTCACCGACTCGGCCCGCTGGAAATCGGGCTGTGCGGCCAGCTGCTCGATGAGGCGCTTCTCCTCGGAGGTGAGCTTCGACGGGATGGTGATGTCCACGACGACCAGTTCGTCGCCGCGGCCGTAGCCGTTGACCTCCGGCAGGCCCTTGCCGCCCAGCCGCAGCACCTTGCCGGCATGCGTGCCCGGGGCGATCTTGATCTTGGCGCGTCCGTCGACCGTCGGCACCTCGACCGTGCCGCCCAGCAGCGCCGTCGTCACCGTAATGTTCAGGTTGTGGATCAGGTCGTTGCCGTCGCGCACGAGCTCGGCATCGGGCTCCTCCTCGATCATCACCTGCAGGTCGCCGTTCACGCCGCCCTGGCGTGCCGCATTGCCCTTTCCCGTGACGGTGAGGACCATGCCCTCGCCCACGCCGGCCGGAATCTTGATCTCCACGACCTCCGAGCCGCGCACCGTGCCTTCGCCGCGGCAGGCGTCGCACGGCGCCGTGATGACCTTGCCCGTACCGCCGCACGTCGGGCAGACGCCCTGCGTCTGCATGCGGCCGAAGAAGGTGTTTTCCACGCGCGTGACATATCCCGTGCCGTTACAGGTCGAGCAGGTCGAGTAGGAGTTGGCATCCTTCGCGCCCGAGCCGCCGCACTTGTCGCACGTGACGGTCTTGTTGATCTTGAGTTTCTTCGTCACGCCGTTGGCGATCTCCTGAAGGGTCAGCCGCACCTTGATGCGGATGTCCGAACCGCGGTTCACGCGGCGGCCGCCCGACGACGAGGAGCGGAAGCCCCCGCCGAAGTGTCCGCCGAAGATGTCGCCGAACTGCGAGAAGATGTCCTCCATCGAGAATCCGCCGCCGAAACCGCCGAAGCCGCCGGCTCCGCCGCCTGCCGCACCGCTCATGCCGGCGTGTCCGAACTGGTCGTAGCGCGCCCGCTTGTCGGGGTTCGACAGCACGTCGTAGGCTTCGGCCGCCTCCTTGAACTTCTCCTCGGCCTCCTTGTCGCCCGGGTTCTTGTCCGGGTGGTACTTGATGGCCGCCTTGCGGTAGGCCTTCTTTATCTCGTCGGCGTTGGCATTGCGCTCGACGCCGAGCACTTCGTAATAATCCCTTTTCTCTGCCATGGCTTTACTCTCCTACAACGACTTTGGCAAAGCGCAGCACGCGCTCCCCGAGCTTGTAGCCCGTCTGCACGACGTCGATGACCTTGCCTTTCTTCTCCTCGCCCGCGGCGAACCGCGCCACGGCCTCGCACAGGTCGGCATCGAACTCCTTGTCGCGGCATTCGATCTCGGTCACGCCCTTGCGGCGCAGCGCCTCGGTGAACTTCTGCGATATGAGCATCACGCCCGAGCGCAGGGCCTCGATGTCGTCGCTCTTCTCCATCGCGGCGACGGCACGCTGCACGTCGTCGCGCACGGGCAGCATCTCCAGCAGCACGTCGCGGCCGCCCGTCTCGACGAGCTCCATCTTCTCGCGGATCGTCCGCTTGCGGAAGTTGTCGAACTCGGCCTGCAGACGCAGGTACTTGTCCTGCCACTCGGCAACGAGCGCCGCGAAATCGGGGCCCTCCTGCGCTGCGGACTCTGCCGCATCTGCCATTGTGTCAGTTGCAGGCTCCGCCGCATCTGCCACATTGGCACCCGGTGCCTCCTCCGCTGCGGGGGAAGCCTCTGCGGAGCGGACCTTTTCGTCCTCCGCAACGTTCTCGTTATAAGCCTTTTTCTTTTCCATATCTCGTATTTTTCAGATTTTCCGTACCCTTATCGATCAAATTGCATACCAACCCTACCCGATGATGAAAATAGCCGGACGTTTGTTCAGTTCGGGCAGCGGCGAGCGGCACCACTCCCCCACCGTGCGGGTCGTAACCTGCGCGCCGGGCGCCGTGAGGTCCACGGCGACCGCGAGGCGCGTGTCGGGTGCGAGCACCTGCAGCAGCTGCTCCAGGAGCTTCGCATTGCGGTAGGGCGCCTCGATGAAGAGCTGCGACTGCCCCTCGCCGCGGGCCCGGCGCTCGAAGCGGCGGATCGCCTGCGCCCGTTCGGCGGGCTTGACAGGCAGGTAGCCGTTGAAGGCGAACGACTGCCCGTTGAGCCCCGAAGCCATGAGCGCCAGCAGGATCGACGAGGGGCCCACGAGCGGCACGACGCGGATGCCGCGGCGGTGGCACGCCTCGACGACCAGCGCCCCGGGATCGGCGACGCCCGGCACGCCCGCCTCGGAGATCACGCCGGCCGAACGGCCCGCGGCAATCGGGTCGACGAGCGCC
>NZ_CASFQD010000028.1 GCF_949296715.1 uncultured Alistipes sp.
GAATAGAAACGTTGAACCGCAACCACATACGGACATGAAAAGATTGGTTATTTTGTGCGGCCTGCTGCTTGCTGTGGCGGGTTACGGCCAGACGCCGGATCCGGTGACGAACTACTATGCGAAGGATGGCACCGTTAGTGCGACGGACGGAACCGTTTATTGCATCGATGGGGCGGATTCTCCGACCATTACCATCTGCAATGCTGAAAATCGCTACACGGCGGCAGATGCGTCTTCCTCTCTTTATTACAAGGATGGTCGGAGGTTGGAGACCTTGGAAGAGTATGGTCGTGTGGACGGAGCGGTGGCGGATCAAGAGGCCTTTACCCGGATATTCCGGGATATGTTTACCGATGAGCAGATCGTCGCGCTGCGCAACCTGCGCCTGCCGTTGGCGGTTGGATGTGCGGTGAATCCGGAGGATGGTGTCCAGTTGGAAGTGTCGTTCGTTATTGGAAACTATCCGGAACTGACATCGCTGTCGCCCGACTTCTATCGGACGCTCGAGAAACGGCTGAAAGAGGAGGTTCGGTGGAATGTCAATGATTTTGCGAAACAGCTGAAATATATGTTTGGGTTGACTGTTTTGAATTTCAGGAAGCTGCCTCTGACGAGCGAGCTCCATCAGATCAAGCCGGGGCTCGGACGAAATGATCGGAACCTCAATCAGGGCGAGGATGTCGGATCGTTTCACTGACAGAAGAAGGACTGGCCGCGGGTGACGCGGACCGATATAACAAGGAGGACCGGCGGCAGTTCCGTCGGTCCTCCTTTGTGCTGTGGCCCGCAACGGGTGCGGGTCGGATCGTTGCGTATTCCCGCGGCGGGGTATCGGTCGGGCTTTTGTGTGACCTCGCGGCGGGTTGTCGGTCAGCCCTTTGCGGCGATGACGAACTCCACTTCGCGGAAGAGGTATTCGCCGAGCGAGCCGTCCGTGCGGCGCAGCAGCAGCGCTCCCGAGGGGCGGACCCCCTCGATGGCGGCCTCGAAGAGAGTGCCGTCGGGCAGCCGGTAGGGGTGGCGCTCCCCGAGGCGGTACATCCGCAGCCGGTAGTCGTGCTGGATTGCCTCCTTCTCGCCACGCTCCAGCTGGGCGTAGCGCGCTATGAACAGCTCGTGGAAGCGGCCGAGCACCTCCTCGCGGTTGAACGTGCGGCCCGTGGCCGTGGCCATCGACACGGGGTTCGGCAGCGAGGGGTCGAACCGGGTCTGGTTGACGTTGATGCCGATGCCGGCAAGCGTGCGTGCCAGCCGCCCGCCCGCAAGGTCGTGCTCGATGAGCATGCCCACCAGTTTGCGGTCACCCGTGTAGATGTCGTTCGTCCACTTGATGCGCGTGTCGATGCCGTAGCGGTCGAAGAGCTCCGTGAGGGCCAGCGTCACGATCTCCGAGAGCAGGAACTGCTCGCCCGCGGGCAGGAAGTGCGGTTCGAGTACCAGCGTGAAGGTGATATTCTCGCCCTTGGGGCTGAGCCACGTGTGGCCCCGCTGCCCGCGGCCGGCGGTCTGCCGCTCGGCCCAGACGATGTCGCCGTGGCGGTAGCGCGCGTCGCGGGCGTCGTCGTTCGTCGAGGTGGTTTCGTCGATGCGGTAGATCATGGCCGGATCAGATCGAGACGCCGAAGTCGCGCAGGGCGTCGTTGAGCGAGGTTTTCTTGTCGGTGGACTCCTTGCGGCGGCCGATGATCAGGGCGCACGAGACGCTGTATTCGCCCGCCGGGAACTGCTTGCGGTAGCTGCCCGGCACGACCACCGAGCGGGCCGGGACGTAACCCTTGTAGGTGACGGGCTCCGGTCCCGTGACGTCGATGATGTGCGTCGAGCCGGTGATGACGGTGTTCGAGCCGAGGACCGCCTCGCGGCAGACGTGCGCCCCCTCGACGACGATCGAGCGCGAGCCGATGAAGCAGTTGTCCTCGATGATGACCGGCGCCGCCTGCACGGGCTCCAGCACGCCGCCGATGCCCACGCCGCCCGAGAGGTGAACGTGGCGTCCGATCTGGGCGCACGAACCGACCGTGGCCCACGTGTCGACCATCGTGCCCGTGTCGACGTAGGCCCCGATGTTGACATACGACGGCATGAGGATCGCCCCCGGGGCGATGTAGGCGCCGTAGCGGGCCACGGCGTGCGGCACGGCGCGCACGCCCAGCTCCTCGTAGCCGTGCTTGAGCTCCATCTTGTCGTACCACTCCAGTTCGCCGGCCTCCATCCTGCGCATGGGGCGGATCGGGAAGTAGAGGATGATGGCCTTCTTGACCCATTCGTTGACCCGCCACTCGCTGGCGGCCTCATCGACGGGCTCCGCCGTGCGGAGCTCGCCGCGGTCCACGAGTGCGACGACGCGCTCGATGGCCTCGCGCACCTGCTTCTTTTCGAGCAGCGTGCGGTCCTCCCACGCCTGCCCGATTATCGTTTCGAGTTCGCTGTACATTTTTTTGTCGTGTTTGGGCAGCCGCACCTGCGGGCCGGACGGCCGGGGCGCGCCGGGCGCTTCGGCCTGCTCCGCCGGCGGCGGGCTGAAAGTTTGTTCCGGACAAAGGTATGCAAAATCGCTTATTTTTCCTAACTTTGCCCCGACCATAACCCAAAAGGTACGCGTATGAAACACTCATTCACCACCGCCGCCCTGCTCGCGGGCATGGCGGCCCTTGCAGCATCCTGCAGCGACATGAAGCAGATAAAACGGATGCCCTACCCCGAAACCGAGCGCGGCGGGGTCGTGGACAACTATTTCGGCACCGAGGTGCCCGATCCCTACCGCTGGCTCGAGGACGACAATTCGGAGGCGACGGCTGCCTGGGTGGCGGCCGAGAATGCCGTGACGGAGAACTACCTCTCGCAGATCCCCTTCCGCGGTGCGATCCGCGAGCGGCTGACCGAACTGTGGAACTATCCCAAGGAGGGGGCGCCGGTCAAGCACGGCGACTGGTGGTACTACTATTATAACGACGGCCTGCAGAACCAGGCGGTGCTCTACCGCACGCAGCAGCCGGGCACGCCGGGCGAGGTCTTCCTCGATCCGAACACCCTTTCGGAGGACGGGACGGTGGCGCTGGCCGCGGCGTCGTTCTCGAAGGACGGGCGCTACTTTGCCTATGCGGCCGCCGCATCGGGTTCGGACTGGGTCGAGATCCGCGTCAAGGACACCGCGACGGGTGAGCTGACCACCGACAAAATCAACTGGGTGAAGAACTCCGGCGCCGAGTGGGCTCCCGACTCCAAAGGCTTCTACTACAGCGGCTATGAGGCTCCCGACGGAAGCGTCTATTCGTCGCAGAACCAGTATCAGAAGGTCTACTACCATGCGCTGGGCACGCCGCAGTCGGCCGACCGCCTCGTCTACGAGGACCGCGAGCACCCGCTGCGCTACTTCTGGGCCTGGCCCTCGGAGGACGGCAAGTGGCTCTTCGTCCTTGCGTCGGAGGGTACCTCCGGCACGGAGGTGCTCTATCGCCGAAGCTCCGAGACGCAGTTCCGCACGCTGCTCAAGGGCTTCGATGCCGACTATGCCCCCGTCACGGTGAAGGACGACGCCCTCTACTACGTGACCAACCGCGACGCCATGAACTATGCCCTCTGCCGCATCGACCTGAACAGCCCGAAGCGGATCGAGACCGTCATCCCGGAGCATGAGACGACGCTGCTCGAAGGGGTCTCGTCGGTCGGCGGCTACCTCTTTGCCTCGTACCTCGAGAATGCGCAGGACAAGATCGTGCAGTTCGACTTCGACGGCCGCCGCGTGCGCGACGTGCAGCTCCCGGCCATCGGCACCGTCGGCGGCTTCTCCGGCGACGACGAGACGACCGAACTCTACTACACGCTCACGAACTATACCTCTCCCGCGACCGTCTACCATTACGACGTCGCCTCGGCGGAGTCGACCCTCTACAAGGCTCCGGAGGTGAACTTCGACCCGTCGCTCTTCGTCACCGAGCAGGTCTTCTACCCCTCGAAGGACGGAACGCGCGTGCCGATGTTCATCACCCACCGCAAGGACATGAAGCTCGACGGCCAGAACCCCTGCCTGCTCTACGGGTACGGCGGCTTCCAGATCAACCTCACGCCGGGCTTCAGCCCCTCGGCGCTGATGTTCGTCGAGCAGGGCGGCATCTACTGCGTGGCTAACCTGCGCGGCGGCTCGGAGTACGGCGAGGCCTGGCACCGCGCCGGCATGCTCGAGAAGAAGCAGAACGTCTTTGACGACTTCATCGCCGCGGCCGAGTACCTCATCGCCGGGAAGTACACCTCGTCGGAGCGCCTGGCCATCAACGGCGGCTCAAACGGCGGTCTGCTCGTCGGCGCCTGCGAGGTGCAGCGTCCCGACCTCTTCGCCGTCTGCCTGCCGCAGGTCGGCGTGATGGACATGCTGCGCTACCACAAATTCACCATCGGCTGGGGATGGGTCGTGGAGTACGGCTCGTCGGACAACGCCGAGCAGTTCCCCTACATCTACGCCTACTCGCCCGTGCACAACATCCGCGAGGGTGTGAAGTATCCCGCCACGCTGGTGATGACGGCCGACCACGACGACCGCGTCGTTCCGGCCCACTCGTTCAAGTTTGCCGCACAGATGCAGCACTGCCAGGCGGGCGACGCCCCGGTGCTGATCCGCATCGAGTCAAAGGCGGGTCACGGCGCCGGCAAGCCGACGTCGAAGCGTATCGACGAGGCGGCCGACATGTACGCCTTCCTCTTCCAGAACATCGGCGTGCCGTACCGTCCGGTCGGGAAGTAGGACTCTCATGAAATCCGCGGGACTGGCGGGCCACCGCTTCGGCGGCGGCTCCGCTGCCCGATGTAAAGATGGTTAGGTTAACAGAAAAAATATGAAGGTATACAAATTCGGAGGTGCCTCGGTGCGCAACGCCGACGGCGTGAGAAACCTGCGCAAGATCATCGACGACGAGCAGCACCTCTTCATCATCGTCTCGGCCATGGGCAAGACGACGAACGCCCTGGAGCGGGTCTTCGCCGGGCTGCAGCAGGACGACCGCGAGGCGGCGCTGGGCGAGGTGGCCGCGCTGCGCAGCTACCATGCGGAGATCATCGACGACCTGTGGCACGGCCACAGGCGCCTTGAGCGGGTCGATGCGCTCTTCGACGAGCTGGAGCATGTCGTCACCGGGACGGCCTACCGTCCGGAGGATGCCGAGCTGCGCTACGACGAGATCGTCGCCTACGGCGAACTGGTCTCGACGACGATCATCTCCGAGTACCTGAACCATGCCGGTGTCGCGAACCGCTGGATCGACATGCGCCGCTGCCTGCTGACGGAGCAGCGCCACAAGGATGCCGGCGTCGACATCGAGGCCTCGACGCCCCGCCTGCGCGCCGCGCTGGCCGGTTGTGGGGAGACGATCTTCATCGGGCAGGGCTTCATCGGCGGAGCGCCCGATGGCACGACCACGACGCTCGGCCGCGAGGGCTCGGACTACTCGGCGGCCGTTGTGGCCAACATCCTCGACGCCGAGTCGATGTCGGTGTGGAAGGATGTCGACGGCATCCTGAACGCCGATCCGAAGATCTTTCCCGACGCCGTGCAGATTGCCGAGCTGAATTACCTCGATACGATCGAACTGGCCTACAGCGGCGCGCAGATCATCCACCCGAAGACGATCAAGCCGTTGCAGAACAAGAATATCCCGCTCTATGTCCGTCCCTTCGGCGACAAGCGCAAGCCCGGCACGGTGATCCGCGCCATGTCGGCGCCGGTCGACGTGCCGATCCTGATCCTCAAGAAGGACCAGGTGCTGCTGACGATCCGTTCGCGCGACTTCTCGTTCGTGCTCGAGGAGAAGTTCGCCACGATCTTCTCGCTGCTCGAGCGCTTCCGCATCAAGGCCAACCTGATCCACAATTCGGCCGTGAATCTGAGTCTCTGCGTCGACAAGTCGTGGCATATCGACGAGGCGGTCGGTGCGCTGCGCGAGGCGGGATTCGACGTGATGCGTTCCGACAACATGGAGCTGCTCACCGTGCGCGGCTACACCGACGAGCTGTGGCGGCGCTATGCCCGCGGCCCGCAGGTCTTCATCCGGCAGGCCACGCAGGCGACCGTGCGCGTGGTCCGCAAGCGCGGCTGACGGACGGTTTTCCTTCATGCCCGGTCCCGGAACCGGGACTTGGCAACAACAAAGCGGCGGCCCTTCCGAAGAGGGGCCGCCGCTGTTTTTTTGCCGCCGGGGTTACCGCTGGGGTTGCTGCCGGGGTTGCCGCCGCCGGGGCCGCAGCGTGTTTCCGCTGCCGTTTTTCCGCCGCCGTCCCTGCCGCGGGGCCAACATCCCTGCGGCGGTCGATATGCCGCCGGGCGTCAGCGCTGGACCTCGCGCAGGTTGCGCAGCACGGTGAGGTAGGAGTCGCCCTGGATCTCGCCGCGGCGCTTCATGTCGAGGATCGTGCGCGTGATGTAGCGCGTGATGTCACGCTGCAGCCGCTTGTAGAGCGGGCAGCGGACGTAGTTCTCGTTGTCGAGCAGCACGTCGCGGATCGAGCGCAGCGAGTTGGTGTAGTTCGACATCTCGTTCTTGAGCGCCACGCCCCGCTTGTCGGAGGCCGTGATGCGGGCGATGGACATCTGCCGCAGCTTCTCGCACACGGAGTTGAGCATGACGAGCACGACGTTGTCCATGAGCGTGTGGCCGTGCATGAAGAGGTAGGTGTTCCCGGGCGTGAGGCCCCGGTCGCGGAGCTGTGCCTCAAAGGTCTTCATCGGCTCGAGCATCTTCGGGTTGCGCTGCTCGAGCAGCCGCTCGCGCTTGGCGACGTTGCGCCGCAGCCATTCGATCGTCTTCGCGCCGTTTTCGGCGAGGTCGAGGTAGCCGAGGCGCACCGACGACTTGAAGTCGATGAGCGGAAAGACGTTCTCCGACGCGAGCTGCGCCGAGAAGGCGTACCAGACGAAGAGCGGGTAGATCGTGCACGAGTATTCGTGCATGAACTTCACGAAGTCGAAGATGCGCGTGTCGTTCTTCGTGGCCTTGACGCAGACGTTGTGCAGCGAGGGGGCGTAGCAGAGGTAGTTTTCGGTGGCGTAGGCGTAGGTGTGGAACATGAACTTCGCGTCGTTGACCTCGCGCGACTGCTCCGTGCGCCCGGCAAAGAGGTAGTCGAAGTCCGAGTCGACGCACAGCAGCATCTCCTCGCCTGCCTGGGGGATCATCGAGAGGAGCACCTTCTTGCCCTTGGGCAGGTCGCCCCGGTCGGGCACCGAGATTTCGAAGCGCAGGTAGGGGTTATGGAAGTGGTCGAAGATGCCGCGCCAGAAGGCCACGTCCTCGTACCCCTCGACGTAGACCTTCACCAGCCGCTGGTCGGGGTTGGCCGGCAGCGGGCGCGGCAGTTCGTCGAGTGTCGGCTGCCGCGCGAAAGGATTGAGTTTGCGCAGTTTTTCTCGCATCTTCATCGCCTGTTACGCAAACAAAGATAATAATTTATTATTTTTGTGCAAAATATCGCGTCCGACCGGGCGTTAGGATTCCGACATAAGCAACCAAACTGAAGAGATGGCAGACAACGATTGGAAATCGCGTCTGGGAATGGTCTATTCGACCGATCCCGACTACAAATACGTGACCGACGAGGAGCCGGAGGCGGAGACGCTGCCCCCGGCGCGGCAGCAGCTGCGCGTGTGGCTCGACCGCAAGCAGCGCGCGGGCAAGGTTGTGACGCTCGTGCGGGGCTTCGTGGGCCGCGAGGCCGACCTCGCGGAGCTGGCGCGCCTGCTCAAGACCCGCTGCGGCGTGGGCGGCGCGGCCAAGCAGGGCGAGATCATCATCCAGGGCGACCACCGCGACCGCGTGGTCGCGATACTCACGGCGGCCGGCTACGGCTGCAAGAAAGCCGGCTGCTGACGTGCGACGCCTGTTGTTTGCCCTGATCCTTGTCTGGGCGCTGTGTGCGGCGGAGCGCGCGGCGGCCCAGTACTACACGTGGGGTTCGGACGCCCCGCAGAAGTGGTCGACGATCCGCACGCCCGACGTGCGGATGATCTATCCCGACACGGTGGCGGGGGTGGCCGCACGCACGCTCTTCTACATCCGCACCGTGCAGCCCGACATCTCCTACGGATTCCGCCACGGCCCGATGCGCATCCCCTTCGTCATGCACCCCGAGAACTTCCTCTCGAACGGACTGGTCATGTACCTGCCGAAGCGCGTGGAGTTCCTCACCTCGCCGGCCATCGAATCCTATTCGATGCCGTGGTACAAGCAGCTCGTGGCGCATGAGTACCGCCACGCCGTGCAGTACAACAACCTCGACCGGGGGCTGATCCGCGTGTTGAGCTACCTGCTCGGACAGCAGGGCTCGACCGTCGGCCTGCTCTTCATGCCGCTGTGGGCCATCGAGGGCGATGCCGTGATGTCGGAGACGATGATGTCGTCGTTCGGCCGCGGGCTGCAGCCCTCCTTCTCGATGGGTTACCGCGCCATGGGAAAGGTGGGGTATGAGCGGGGCCGCCGCCGGCGCAACATCGACAAGTGGTTCTGCGGCTCCTACCGCGACTACATCCCCGACCATTACGAGCTGGGCTACCAGATATGCTCCTATGCCTGGGAGCGCTACGGCGAGAACATCTGGGACAAGGTGGCGTGGTACAGCTCGCGCAACCCCTACATGATTTTCACGACGAGCATCGCCCTGGAGAAGTTCTACGATACGGATGGCGACCGGCTCTTCCACGAGACGTTCGACACGCTGGAACGCTTCTGGGCGGCGCTGCCGCCCGTCGAGGAGCGCACCGCGACGCTGACGCCGCTGCCCGACGGAAACTATACGACCTACCGGTGGCCGCTGCGGCTCGACGACGGCTCGGTGCTGGCCCTCAAGAGCGATTACGACCGTCCGTCGCGCTTCGTGCGCATCGACCCCCGGACGGGTGCGGAGCGTGTGGTGGCCTACACGGGCAACGTCTCGACGCGCCCGACGCTCCGCGGCGACAGCGTCTGGTGGACCGAGTACCGGCGTTCGGCGCTCTTCGAGCAGCGGGTCAATTCGCAGCTGTGCGCCATGTCGCTCGCGCAGGAGCGCCCGCGCACCGTCGCCGGCGCACGGCGCGTGCTCTATCCGACCGCGGCCGAGGGAGCCTTCGGCTGGGTGGAGTACAATCCCGACGGGTCGTATGCCGTCGTGGTGCGGTCGGAGGGCGGTGAACTCCGCCGCACGCCGGCCCCCGCCCGGGCCGAGCTGCACGGGCTGGCGTGGGACAATGCGACGCGCGGCTGGTACGTGCTGGTGACCGACGACTCGGGCATGTGGCTCGGCCGCGTCACGCGGGAGGGGGTTGAACCCCTGACGCAGGGGGCCTACATCACGCTCTCGGACCTGCGGGCCGCCGACGGACGCCTCTACTTCGGGTCGATCGCCTCGGGCCGCGACGAGGCGCACTGTTACGACCTGGCCACGGGACGCGAATACCGCATCACCGAATCGGAATACGGCTCCTTCTCGCCCGTGCCCGGCGGCGAGGGGGTGCTGGTGACCTCCTACGACCGGCACGGCTACCGTGTGGCGACGCAATCCGTCGCGGACAGCCTTTTGACGCCCGTCGCGCCGTCGCGCCTGCCGCGCAACCTGGTCAACCCGCCGCGCCGCCGCTGGGATGTCGTCAACCTCGACACGGTGCGCTTCACGGCGGCCGACTCGCTGCGGCAGCGGGCAGATTTCCGCGAGAAGCGCTACCGCAAGCTGCCCAATCTGGTCAACGTCCACAGCTGGATGCCCGTGGCGTTCGACCCCTTCCTGGCGGTCGACGAGCAGATCATCGACCTGAACCTCGGCGTGACGTTCCTCTCGCAGAACCTCCTGTCGAACACCGAGGCCTACGCCTCCTACGGCTGGAACCGCAACGAAGGTTCGTTGTTCAACCTCGGCGTGCGTTATTTCGGGCTGGGGCTGCGTTTCGACCTCGACGCCTCGTTCGGCGGCAACCAGCTCATCTACTCGCTGGCGCAGTATGATCCCGAGACGGGCAATCCGGTCTATCAGGAGCGGCCCGCCCCCGACAAGTACTACTCCGTGGGGCTGACGGCCTCGCTGCCGCTCTACCTCCAGCGCGGCTACCATACGCGGCAGCTCTCCCTCTCGGCCGGGTGGAACTACTCGAACGGCATGGTCGCCAACCTCAACCGCATCGAGTGGGGCGAGGACGGCTGGATTTCGAACATGCAGCGCATCGGCTTCCGCCGCGGCCTGCACAAACTCTCGTTCGGTGCGGGCTTCTCGGACCAGGTGGCCCTCGCGCACCGCGACTTCGCACCCCGCTGGGGCTACGTTGTGAGCACCTCCTACACGTTCAATCCGGCGGATGCGTACTTCAGCGACCTCGTCTCGTTCTACGGACAGGCCTACCTGCCGGGCGTGGCGCCGCACCACTCGCTGCAGCTGGCCGCGACCTACCAGACCTCGATCGGCGGCTACAAGTTCCCGTCGGGCTATGCGCCGTTGAGCTACCGCTCGACGCGCCTCATCCCGCGCGGCTTCACCTCGTCGGATATCGTGGCGAACAGCTACACGGGCCTCTCGGCCGACTACCAGCTGCCGGTGTGGTATCCCGAGGGGGGCATCGGCTCGGTGCTCTACGTCAAGCGCGTGCGGCTGAACGTCGGCGGCGACTATGCGCAGTTCCGCGACATCGCCCGCGTGGGGATGGACTGGCGGCGCATCTGGTCCGTGGGCGGCGACCTGCTCTTCGACATCAACCTCTTCCGGCAGCCGGCGTCGGCTACCACGACCGTGAAACTCTCGCTTTACCATCCTTCGAGCGGCGGGGTGTGGTTTACCGCCTCGCTGGGGCTGCCATTCTGATATTTTTCGTACCTTTGTCCCAAATTCCGGTTTTATGACACAGCGCAAAACGTCGGGCATCGGCCCGAAAACGATAAGATGGATCTGGGTGGTGGCCTTCGCCCCCTTCGTGCTCGTGGGCGTGATGCTGCTGCTCACGGCCTTCGGGGTCTTCGGCCGCATGCCCTCGTTCGAGGAGCTGGAGAACCCCCGCAGCAACCTCGCCACGGAGATTTATTCCGAGGACGGCAAGGTGCTGGGCACCTTCTTCGTGCAGAACCGCTCCTACGTGCAGTATGCCGACCTCTTCCCGTCGGACTCGACGCTCCACATCCGGCTCGACGGCCACGACGTGCCGCCGATTGTCGCGGCGCTCGTCGCCACGGAGGACGTGCGCTTCCGCAGCCATTCGGGCATCGACATCCCGTCGCTGGCCCGCGTGGCGGTGAAGACCGTGCTGCTGCAGAACACCTCGCAGGGCGGCGGCTCGACCATCACGCAGCAGCTGGCCAAGAACCTCTTTCCGCGCGACACGGCCCGCAACCGCAGCCGCGTGGCCCGCATGGCGAAACTCGTGACGGCGAAATTCAAGGAGTGGATCACGGCCCTGAAGCTCGAATACAACTACACGAAGGAGGAGATCGCCGCCATGTACCTCAATACGGTCGAATACGGCTCGAACGCCTACGGCATCAAGGCCGCGGCCCACACCTTCTTCAACAAGGAGCCCGACGAGCTGAACGTGCAGGAGGCCGCCGTGCTCGTGGGCGTGGTCAATGCGCCGACGCGCTACTCGCCCGTGCGCAATCCCGACAATGCGCTGGCGCGCCGCAACCTTGTCCTCTCGCGCATGGCCGAGGCCGGGGCGCTGACGCGGGGGCAGTGCGACTCGATTTCGGCACTCCCGATTGTGCTCAACTACAAGCCCGTGTCGCATAACGAGGGCATCGCGACCTACTTCCGCGAGATGCTCCGCCTGGTGATGAACGCCGACCGCCCGAAGCGCAGCCAGTTCTACACGCAATGGGACTACGAGCAGGCGGTGCGCGAGTATGAGGAGAACCCGCTCTACGGCTGGTGCCGCAAGAACGTCAAGGCCGACGGCACGCCCTACAACATCTACCGCGACGGCCTGAAGATTTATACGACAATCAACTCCTCGATGCAGCGCTACGCCGAGCAGGCCGTGCAGAAGCAGCTCGAGACGGTGATCCAGCCCGCGATGGACGCGCAGTACCGGCGCACGAAGGTGCTCTTCGTGGATGCCGACCGCGAGGAGCGCGAGCGGATCATGCGCCACGCCATCCGCTATTCGGACCGCTACCGCGAGATGAAGAACGCCGGGGCCAGTGCGCGGGAGATCGAGGCGGCGTTCGACCGCCCCTGCTCGATGAAGGTCTTTACGTTCAAGGGCGACCGCGACACGCTGATGACGCCGCGCGACTCGATCCTCCACCACAAGCGCATCATGCGCGCCGCCTTCGTGGCGATGGACCCCCGCACGGGCTACGTGAAGGCCTATGTCGGCGGCCCGAACTTCCGCTACTTCAAGTATGACATGGCCAAGCAGGGCAAGCGGCAGATCGGTTCGACGATCAAGCCCTTCGTCTACACGTTCGCCATCGACCACCTCGGCATGACCCCCTGCACGATGGTGCCCAACCTGCCGACGACTATCGAGACGGCCAACGGCACGGCCTGGTCGCCCAAGGAGGCCGGGAAGGTCGAGTACGACGGTGTGCTGCACCCGTTGAGCTGGGGCCTGGCCCGCAGCCGCAACAACTACTCGGCCTGGATCATGAAGCAGGCCAAGCAGCCCGAGGCCGTCGCCGACTTCATCCACAACATGGGCATCCGCAGCTACATCGACCCCGTGCCGGCGCTCTGCCTCGGCACCTCCGAGTCGAACGTCTACGAACTGGTGAGCGCCTTCTCGACCTTCGCGAACGAGGGCGTGCACAACGACCCGATTTTCGTCACGCGCATCGAGGACCGGCAGGGCAACCTCATCGCCAGCTTCATCCCGCAGTCGCAGGACGCCATCAGCGAGCGCACGGCCTACACGATGCTGACGATGCTGCAGGGCGTCGTCAAGTCGGGCACGGCCGGACGCCTCAACTGGATGTACAACATGAAGGATGTCGAGCTGGGCGGCAAGACCGGCACGTCGAACAAGAACCGCGACGCCTGGTTCATGTGCGTGGCCCCGCGGCTGGTGGCCGGTGCGTGGGTCGGCGGCGAGGACCAGTCGGTGCACCTGCTCGCGCGCGGCGAGGGCAGCGTCGTGGCGCTGCCCATCGTGGGCGACTTCCTGCAGCGGGTCTACGACGACGGACGCCTCGGCGTGACGCGCGAGGACCGCTTCGTGCGCCCGACGCTCATGCCGCAGTACGACTGCGACGAGGAGGGCGAGCCGGACGACCGCCGCGCCTCGGAAACGGGCATCGACGAGGACGACGCCTTCTTCGACTGACGGGCCGCGGCCCGCACGGCGGGACCTCGGGCATCGGATTTGCCACAACAGGAAACCGTAACATAATATTGTATTGAAAAGATGAAAATTGCAATCGTGGGGGCCAGCGGAGCCGTTGGCCAGGAGTTTCTGAAGATTCTGGAGGAGCGTGCGCTGCCGATCGACGAACTGCTGCTGTTCGGGTCGGAGCGCAGCGCCGGCCGATCCTATACGTTCCGCGGCAGGGAGATCAAGGTCCGCCTGCTGCAGCACAACGACGACTTCCGCGGGGTCGACTACGCCCTGACGTCGGCCGGGGCCGGCACGTCGCGCGAGTTCGCGGAGACAATTACCAGGTACGGCGCCGTGATGATCGACAACTCGAGCGCCTTCCGCATGGATGCCGACGTGCCGCTGGTCGTGCCGGAGGTCAATCCCGAGGATGCGAAGAACGCCCCGCGGCGGATCATCGCCAACCCCAACTGCACGACCATTCAGATGGTCGTGGCGCTGAACGCCATCGAACGGCTCTCGCACATCACGCGCGTGCATGTATCGACCTACCAGTCGGCCAGCGGCGCGGGTGCCGCGGCGATGGCCGAACTCGAGACGCAGCATGCCGAGCTGTGCGCCGGCAAGGAGCCGACGGTCAGCAAGTTCGCCTTCCAGCTCGCCTACAACGTCATCCCGCATATCGACGTCTTCACCGAAAACGATTACACGAAGGAGGAGATGAAGATGTACAACGAGACGCGCAAGATCATGCACTCGGATGTCCGCGTCTCGGCGACCTGCGTGCGCGTGCCCGTCATGCGGGCCCACTCGGAGAGCATCTGGCTCGAGACCGAGCGTCCCGTCACGGTCGGGGAGGCCCGTGCGGCCTTCGCCGCGGCGCCCGGCGTGGTGCTCATGGACGATCCCGCCGCCAAGGTCTATCCGATGCCGCTCTTCATCGCCGGCAAGGACCCCGTCTACGTGGGCCGCATCCGCCGCGACCTGACCTCGGACAACGGACTGACCTTCTGGTGCGTGAGCGACCAGATCAAGAAGGGCGCGGCGCTCAATGCCGTGCAGATTCTCGAGACGCTCCTCTGACGGCGGAGCCCCGGAAAATGAAAAGGGCCGGAGAAGACTCTCCGGCCCTTTTGTCGTATGCGGCGGGGACCCTGCCAAAGCCCCCCGTCATTAGAACGCCCCGCGGGCGTCAGATTTTTTCGAGCTCCACGGTGAAGTGGCGCAGGATCGGTGCCTCGAACGAGATGCGGTAGCCCGTGGTAATCTCGTTGCGGCGCTCGTAGATGTTGCGGCACGCGGCGGCAATCACGCGGATGTGGTTGTCCGTGTAGACGCGGCGCGGGATGGCCAGGCGCAGCAGCTCGAGGGCCGGGTAGCGGTTCTCGTGCGTCTCGGGATCGCGGTCCGCGAGAATCGAGCCGATCTCCACGCCGCGGATGCCTGCCTCGATGTAGAGCTCCACACCCAGCGTCTGGGCGATGAACTGCTCCTTCGGGAGGTTCGGCAGCACCTTCTTGGCGTCGATGAAGATGGCGTGTCCGCCCGCCGGACGCTGGTACGGCACGCCGTACTCGTCGAGCAGGTCGCCCAGCAGCTTCACCTGGCGGATGCGGGCGTCGAGCTGCTCGAACTCCGTATTTTCGTCCAGACCCACGGCCAGGGCATCCATGTCACGGCCCGACATGCCGCCGTAGGTGACGTAACCCTCGAACATGATGTTGAACGACATGGCCTTGCGGTAGAGCTCCTCGGAGCGCATTGCCACGAAGCCGCCCATGTTCACCACGCCGTCCTTCTTGGCCGAGATGGTCATGATGTCGGCATAGGTGTAGATCTCGCGCACGATCTCCTTGATGCTCTTGTCGGCGTAGCCCTCCTCGCGCGTCTTGATGAAGTAGGCGTTCTCGGCGAAGCGCGCCGAATCGAGCAGCAGGGGCACGCCGTAGCGGCGGCACACCTCGGCCGTCTCGCGGATGTTGCGCATCGATACGGGCTGTCCGCCGGCCGTGTTGTTGGTGATCGTCAGCACGACGCACGGCACCTTTTCGCGGGGGTTCTCCTTGAGTATCTTCTCCAGCTTCGCCGTGTCCATCTCGCCCTTGAAGGGAATTTCGAGTTGCGTGTCGGCTGCGGCGTCGATCGTGCAGTCGACGGCATGGCAGCGGCGGAACTCGATGTGGCCCTTCGTGGTGTCGAAGTGCGAGTTGCCCGGGACGATGTCGCCCTCCTTGAGCAGTGCCGAAAAGATCACGTTCTCGGCGGCGCGGCCCTGGTGCGTGGGCAGGAAGTAGGGCATGCCGAAGATGCGCTCGATGGTCTGCTTCAGACGGAAGAACGACGACGCGCCCGCGTAGCTCTCGTCGCCGGTCATCATGGCCGCCCACTGCCGGTCGGACATCGAGCCCGTGCCGGAGTCGGTCAGCAGGTCGATCGTCACCTGGTCGGCGCGCAGCTTGAAGAGGTTGTAGTGCGCCTCGCGGATCCAGGCTTCGCGCTCCTCGCGCGTCGAGGTGCGGATGGCCTCGGTCATCTTGATCTTGTAGGGTTCACAATAAGGAAGTGTCATAGAAATGGTTTTTTAGGTTATGGATTGTTACTCTTTCCGGTAAAATTACAAAAAATATTTCAGATTTCCGCTTCGGGCATCCTATTTGTTTCTCATAACGAAGAATTTTGATTCCGGGAAACCGCTTTTTTCTTATCTTTATGCAACCATTGATCGTTTCACTTCTAATTCTTTCGTTTATGGCAAACGATTCGACATCCGGGGCCCGTTTCACCGTGCGTGAACTGCCCTATGCCTACGACGCCCTGGCGCCGCAGCTCTCCGAAGAGACGCTCCGCTACCACCACGACAAGCACTATGCGGGCTACGTGGCCAAACTCAACGAACTGATCCTCGATACGCCGTTCGCCCGGCAGCCCCTCGAGGACATCGTCCTCGCGGCCGACGGCGCCGTCTACAACAACGCCGCACAGGCCTGGAACCACGAATTCTATTTCGAAGAGCTCTCACCGAACCCGCAGACGGCCCCGACGGGCGCCCTGCTCGATGCCGTTGTCCGCACGTTCGGATCGGTCGATGCGCTCAAGGAGCGGATGAACCGTGAGGCCGTCGGACTGTTCGGTTCGGGGTGGGTGTGGCTTGCGGCCGACCGCCAGGGCGATCTTGTGATCGTCGCAACGCCCAATGCGGGCAACCCCCTGCGGCAGGGGCTCGTGCCGCTGCTGTGCCTCGACGTCTGGGAGCACGCCTACTACATCGACTACCGCAACCGCCGGGCCGATGCCGTTGCGGCGCTGTGGGACCGCATCGACTGGAAGACGGTCGGCGAGCGTTATGCAAGACGCTGATCCGGCAACGGATCGTGCGGCGGGGAGCGGACTTCGGGTCCGCTCCCCGCTTTGTTTTTGGGCGGTTTCGGAGCCGGAGATGGTCAAAATCGGAATTCCGTTGTGTTTTTTGGCCCGGAATGTGTCCGTTTTTGCCGGAAAGAGTGTATCTTCGCGGCGCAGAGATGTGGTAACCCAAAATGATGGTCAGGATTCAATATCTATTGTCCGTACTGCTTTTCGTCGTGCTGGCGACCGTCGAACCCGCAACCCCCGCCCCGTGCGGCGGTTGTCCCGATGCGTCCGTCTCCGCCTGCGGAGGCAGCACCCTGCACCTGCCCGACAGGACCTGCGGCTGCATCGTGGCGGCCTTCGATACGGCGATCGTGCCCGAAACGCTGGACCGCCTTCCCGAGGCAAAACTCGCTGGGGCCGCCGATTCCGCCGCCCGCACTGCCGCCTGCTTTGCCGCTGCGGCGTCGCTGCCCTCCCGCCTGCCCGCCTGCGGCTACCATCCCCGTCCCAAGGACCTCTATGTCTATGCGCTGGGGCGGATCGTGATTTAGCCCCGCAGGGCCGTAACGGCCCCTCGCATCCGTGCCGGCATGTCCGGTGCAGCCTGCGCACGCGACGCGTGCGCCGAGACCGATTCCGTAAAACAAACTAGACATATCCATGTATTTTACCCTGTTGGTGGTCGTGATCCTTACGGCCATTGCGCTGGTGGCCGTGGCTCTGGGCATCGCCCGGGCGATTTCGCCCCGCTCCTACAACTCGCAGAAGGGCGAGGCCTACGAGTGCGGCATCCCCACGCGCGGAAAGTCCTGGATGCAGTTCAAGGTAGGCTACTACCTCTTTGCCATCCTTTTTCTGATGTTCGACGTCGAGACCGTCTTCCTCTTCTCGTGGGCCGTCGTGGTGCAGGAGCTGGGCGTCTACGGTCTGGTGAGCATCCTCTTTTTCCTGGTCGTACTGATTTTGGGCCTGGCCTATGCCTGGCGGAAAGGAGCACTGGAATGGAAGTGAAAATGCCCCGTATCAAGTCGATGAAATACGAGGATTTCAACGACAACGAGTACCTCGAGAAGATGGCCGCCGAGCTGCGTGCCAACAACGTGAACGTCATCGTCGGGTGCCTCGACAACCTGATCGAGTGGGGCCGCAGCAACAGCCTCTGGCCGCTGACCTTCGCCACGAGCTGCTGCGGCATCGAGTTCATGGCCGTGGGCGCCGCGCGCTACGATTTTGCCCGGTTCGGGTTTGAAGTGGCCCGCGCCTCCCCGCGCCAGGCCGACTTCATCATGGTCGCCGGAACGATCACCCACAAGATGGCCCCCGTGCTGCGGCGCCTCTACGACCAGATGGCCGACCCGAAGTACGTGATCGCCGTGGGCGGCTGCGCCATCAGCGGCGGCCCCTTCAAGCGGTCGTACCACGTCGTCGACGGCGTGGACAAGATACTGCCCGTCGACGTCTACATCCCGGGCTGCCCGCCGCGTCCCGAGGCGATGCTCTACGGACTGATGCAGCTGCAGCGCAAGGTGCGCCTGCAGCGCTTCTTCGGCGACGTCAACCGGCAGATCGACGAGAAGGAGTACGAGGAGCTGATGCGGCGCGACCTGACGGCCGAAAAGAACGATTTGAACGTGGAAAGAGCTGACAAACATGAATGATACGCTGAAAGAGAAGATGACGGCCTGGGAACCCGCGGCCGTCGCGTGCGAACAGGGCGACGGATATTTCGCCGTGCCGCCCGAGCGGCTGCACGCGCTGGCCGAGCGGCTGCATGCCGGGGGATTCGACTTCCTGCGCAGCCTCACGGGCATGGACTGGGGCGAGGAGGGCCTCGGCGCCGTCTACCATATCGAATCCACCGCCACGGGCGAGAACATCGTCCTGCGCACGGTGACGCCCGACCGCGTGCGGCCCGTGCTGCCGTCGGTCTGCGACATCTGGCGCGCCGCGGAGCTCAACGAACGCGAAGTCTTCGACTACTTCGGCGTCCGTTTCCTGAACCATCCCGACATGCGGCGCCTCTACCTGCGCGACGACTGGGTGGGACACCCCCTGCGCAAGGACTACGATCCGTCGCTCAACCCCCTGCGCATGAGCAACGAGGTCTCGCGCGACGATACGCCGAGCTACGAGCTGCTGCCCGACGGCAGCTACATCCGCAAGCGCACGCCGATCTTCGACGAGGACGAATACGTCATCAACATCGGCCCCCAGCACCCGGCCACGCACGGCGTGCTGCGCTTCCGCGTCTCGCTCGAGGGCGAGATCATCCGCAAGCTCGACGTGCACTGCGGCTACATCCACCGCGGCATCGAGAAGATGTGCGAGGAGCTGACCTATCCGCAGACCCTTTCGCTCACGGACCGGCTCGACTACCTCGGGGCCTCGCAGAACCGCCACGCACTGTGCATGTGCATCGAGCGGGCGATGGGGGTCGAGGTCACCGAGCGCGTGCAGTACATCCGCACGATCATGGACGAGCTGCAGCGCATCGACTCGCACCTGCTCTTCTTCTCGTGCCTCTGCATGGACATGGGCGCCCTGACGGCCTTCTTCTACGGCTTCCGCGACCGCGAGAAGGTGCTCGACATCCTCGAGCAGACGACCGGAGGCCGCCTGATCCAGACCTACAACACGATCGGCGGCGTGCAGGCCGACATCCATCCCGACTTCGTGCGCAAGGTCAAGGAGCTGATCGCCTACCTGCGCCCCACACTGCGCGAGTACCACGAGATCTTCACGGGCAACGTCATCGCCCGCGAGCGGTTGGCGGGTACGGGCGTGCTGTCGCGCGCCGACGCCATCTCGTTCGGTGCCACGGGCGGTACGGGACGTGCCTCGGGCTGGGCCTGCGACGTGCGCAAGCGCCACCCCTACGCCATGTACGGCAAGGTCGACTTCGAGGAGGTGCTCTTCACGGAGGGCGACTGCATGGCCCGCTACATGGTCCGCATGCGCGAGATCGAAGAGAGCCTGCGCATCATCGAGCAGCTCATCGACAACATCCCCGAGGGGGCCTGCCAGCTGAAGATGAAGCCCGTGATCCGCATCCCCGAAGGCAGCTACTACGCCGCCGTCGAGGGGAGCCGCGGCGAGTTCGGCGTCTTCATCGAGAGCCGCGGCGAGAAGTCGCCCTACCGCATGAAGTTCCGCTCGACGGGCCTGCCGCTCGTCTCCTGCATGGAGACCATCGTCCGCGGGGCGAAGATCGCCGACCTGATCGCCATCGGCGGCACGCTCGACTACGTCGTGCCCGACATTGACCGTTAAACGCCAAATAGAAGACTATGTTTGATTTCGGTATCATTACGAGCTGGATTCACGAACTGCTCACCTCGGTCATGCCCGTCGGACTGGCCGTCTTCATCGAGTGCGTCGTTGTCGGCGTCTGCCTGCTGCTGCTCTACGCCGTGATCGCCATCCTGATGATTTTCATGGAGCGCAAGGTCTGTGCGGCGTTCCAGTGCCGCCTGGGCCCCGTGCGCGTGGGACCGTGGGGCACGCTGCAGGTCCTGGGCGACGTCTTCAAGATGCTCACCAAGGAGATCATCGCCATCCGCCACTCGGACCGCCTGCTCTACAACCTCGCCCCCTATCTGGTAATCCTCGCCTCGGTGCTCGCCTTCGCCTGCCTGCCGATCAGCCGCGGACTGGAGATTCTCGACTTCAACGTCGGCGTCTTCTTCCTGATGGCCGCCTCGTCGATCGGCGTGGTCGGCATCCTGCTGGCCGGCTGGAGCTCCAACAACAAGTATTCGCTCATCGGCGCCATGCGCAGCGGCGCGCAGATGATCTCCTACGAGCTGTCAATCGGCCTGTCGATCCTCACGATCATCGTCCTGACCGATACGATGCAGTTTTCGGAGATTGTCCTGCGCCAGGCCGACGGATGGTTCATCTTCAAGGGCCACATCCCCGCCGTCATCGCCTTCGTCATCTACCTGATTGCCGGCAACGCCGAGGTCAACCGCGGGCCGTTCGACCTGCCCGAGGCCGAGTCGGAGCTCACGGCCGGATACCATACCGAGTATTCGGGCATGCACTTCGGTCTGTTCTACGTCGCCGAGTTCGTCAACCTGTTCATCATCGCCGGTGTCGCCGCCACGATTTTCCTCGGCGGCTGGATGCCGCTGCACATCCCCGGCTGGGAGGGCTTCAACGCCGTCATGGACTGGATTCCGGGCTTCGTGTGGTTCTTCGGCAAGGCCTTCTTCGTCGTCTGGCTCCTGATGTGGATCAAGTGGACCTTCCCGCGCCTGCGCATCGACCAGATTCTGACGCTCGAATGGAAATACCTCGTGCCCATCGGCCTGGCGAACCTGCTGTTGATGGTCATCGTCGTTGTCTTTAACCTGCATTTTTAGTCATGAGCAACTATGTAAAAGGGCTCTTCGGCGGCGTGCATTCGCTGCTCACGGGCATGAAGGTCACCCTGCGCGAGTTCTTCACGCCCAAAGTCACCGAACAGTACCCCGAGAACCGCGCCACGCTGAAGATGTTTGACCGCTACTGCGGCGAACTGACCATGCCCCGCGACGCCGAGGGACACAACAAGTGCATCGCCTGCGGGCTCTGCCAGAACAACTGCCCCAACGGCACAATCCGCATCACGACCGAGACGGTCACCGACCCCGAGACGGGCAAGTCGCGCAAGCGGCTCGTGCGCTACGAGTATGACCTCGGCTCGTGCATGTTCTGCCACCTGTGCGTCAACGCCTGCCCGACGGGGGCAATCCGCTTCGCCCCGACGTTCGAGCATGCCGTCTATACGCGTGAAAAACTCGTCAAAACACTGAACGAATAAGCCATGGAGATCACACTCGAACTGATCGTCTTCACCGTCCTGGCGCTCTTCATCACGGTGAGCGCCGTGCTGGCCGTCACCACGCGGCGTATCCTGCGTGCGGCCACCTGCCTGCTGTTCGTGCTCTTCGGCACGGCGGCCATCTACTTCCAGCTCAACTACTCGTTCCTGGGTGCCGTGCAGCTGCTCATCTACGCCGGCGGCATCACGGTGCTCTACGTCTTCTCGATTCTGCTGACCTCGAGCGAGGGCGACCGCTCGGAGGACCTGCGCGGCTACAAACTCGTCGTGGGCCTGCTGGCCACGCTCGCCGGGCTGGGCGTCTGCCTCTGGATTACGCTCCGTCACAAGTTCATGCCGTCGGTCTTCGAACACGGCGAGCTGCACGTCAGCCGCATCGGCCATGCGCTGATGAGCAGCGACAAGTACGGCTACGTCCTGCCGTTCGAGGTCATCAGCCTGCTGCTGCTGGCCTGCATCGTCGGCGGCATCATGATCGCCCGCAAACGCTGAAAAACATCCGGACTATGATACACATGGAATACTACCTGATCGTCTCCACGATCATGATGTTCGTGGGAATCTACGGATTCGTCACGCGCCGCAACCTGCTGGCGATGCTCATCTCCGTCGAGCTGATCCTCAACTCGGTGGACATCAACTTCGTCGTCTTCAACCGCTTCCTCTTCCCGGGCGAACTCGAGGGATTCTTCTTCACGCTCTTCGCCATCGGGATCAGCGCCGCCGAGACGGCCGTGGCCATCGCCATCATCATCAACATCTACCGCAACCTGCGCAACATCCACGTCAAGAGTCTGCGCGAAATGAAGTGGTAAAAACGCCGTAAACAAACGTCGCTTATGGAATATACGATTCTTCTGCTCGTGCTGCCCTTCGTGAGCTTCCTGCTGCTCGGCCTCTTCGGCATGAAGATGCGTCCGAAGACGGCCGGGCTCATCGGCACGGCCGTCGTGGCCGTCGTGGCCGCGGTGAGCTACGTGACCGCCTGGGAGTACTTCTTCGTGCAGGGGCGCGACGCCGCGGGCCTCTATCCGACGACGATCCCGTGGAACACGCTCTGGCTGCCCATCGGCGGGACGCTGCACATCGACCTGGGCATCCTGCTCGACCCCATCTCGGTGATGATGCTCGTCGTCATCTCGACCGTCTCGCTCATGGTCCACATCTACTCGTTCGGATACATGAAGGGCGAGCGGGGCTTCCAGCGCTACTACGCCTTCCTGTCGCTCTTCACGATGAGCATGCTGGGGCTGGTCGTCGCCACGAACATCTTTCAGATGTACCTCTTCTGGGAGCTGGTGGGCGTAAGCTCCTACCTGCTCATCGGCTTCTACTACACGAAGAAGGAGGCGATCGCCGCCTCGAAAAAGGCCTTCATCGTCACGCGCTTCGCCGACCTGGGCTTTCTGGTCGGCATCCTCTTCTACGGCTTCTACGCCGGGACCTTCTCCTTCACGCCCGATGCGCGGGCGCTGGCTTCGGCCGGGGCGATGATTCCGCTGGCGCTCGGGCTGATGTTCATCGGCGGCGCCGGCAAGAGCGCCATGTTCCCGCTGCACATCTGGCTGCCCGACGCCATGGAGGGCCCGACGCCTGTCTCGGCGCTGATCCATGCCGCGACGATGGTCGTCGCGGGCGTCTACCTCGTGGCGCGCATGTTCCCGCTCTTCATAGGCTACGCTCCCGAAGTGCTCCACTGGACGGCCTATATCGGCGCCTTCACGGCGCTCTACGCCGCCGTCGTGGCCTGCGTGCAGAGCGACATCAAGCGCGTGCTGGCCTTCAGCACCATCTCGCAAATCGGCTTCATGATTGTCTCGCTCGGGGTCTGCACCTCGGCCGATCCCCACGCCGGCGGGCTGGGCTACATGGCCTCGATGTTCCACCTCTTCACGCACGCGATGTTCAAGGCGCTGCTCTTCCTCGGGGCCGGCTGCATCATCCACGCCGTGCACTCGAACGAGATGTCGGCCATGGGCGGCCTGCGCCGCTACATGCCGCTGACGCACGCGACGTTCCTCGTGGCGTGCCTGGCCATCGCCGGAATCTGGCCCTTGAGCGGCTTCTTCTCGAAGGACGAGATACTCACCGCCGCCTTCGCCTTCAGCCCCGTGATGGGGTGGGTAATGACGGCCATCGCCGCCCTGACGGCCTTCTACATGTTCCGCCTCTACTTCAACATCTTCTGGGGGCGTGAGAACCGCGAGCTCCACGCCGCGCACACGCCCCACGAGGCGCCCCTCACGATGACGCTGCCGCTTTTGCTGCTGGCTCTGGTGACCCTCGTGGCGGGATGGATCCCCTTCGGGGAGTTCGTCTCGAGCAACGGCGAGGCCTATGCGATCCACATCGACCGCGGCGTGGCGGCCGTGAGCCTCTGCGTGGCCCTGGCGGCCATCGCCCTCGCCACGTGGATGTACGCCCGTCCGCAGCAGCCCGTGGCCGAGCGCCTGGCCCGCACCTTTGCGGGGCTGCACCGCGCGGCCTACCGCCGCTTCTACATCGACGAGGTCTACCAGTTCATCACCCACCGCGTGATCTTCGCCTGCATCTCGACGCCGATCGCCTGGTTCGACCGCCATGTCGTCGACGGCTTCTTCAACGCGCTGGCCGCGGCGACGAACGCCGTGGCGGAGTGGATCCGCGAAATCCAGAGCGGCAGCGTGCAGCGCTACTGCATCTGGATGTTGAGCGGCGCGCTGGGCCTCACGATCCTCATCCTGTTAATCTGTTAATCCGGAAACCGCCATGAATATGTTATCCCTGTTCCCCCTCATCCCGCTGGTGATGATGCTGGGACTCTGGCTCGCGAAGTCCACGCGGCAGATACACGCCGTGATGGCGACCGGCTCGGCCGCACTGCTCGTGCTGGCCGTGGTGCTGGTCGTGCGCTTCCTGGGCCTGCGCGAAGCGGGCGAGACGGCCGCGATGCTCTTTACCGACAGCCACGTCTGGTACGCTCCGCTCAACATCCACTACGCCGTCGGCGTCGACGGCATCTCGGTGGCCATGCTCCTCCTGTCGGCCATCATCGTCTTCACGGGCACGTTCGCCTCGTGGCGCATGCAGGAGCAGGTCAAGGAGTATTTCCTCTGGTTCTCGCTGTTGAGCGTCGGGGTTTTCGGATTCTTCGTCTCGGTGGACCTCTTCACGATGTTCCTCTTCTACGAGGTGGCCCTCATCCCGATGTACCTGCTCATCGGCGTCTGGGGCAGCGGCCGCAAGGAGTATGCCGCCATGAAGCTCACGCTGATGCTCATGGGCGGTTCGGCGCTGCTGCTCATCGGCATCCTGGGCATCTACTTCGGCTCGGGTGCCACGACGATGAACGTGCTGGAGATCGCGCAGCTGCACAACATCCCCGTCGCGCAGCAGCGCATCTGGTTCCCGCTTGTCTTCGTCGGCTTCGGCATCCTCGGCGCCCTCTTCCCGTTCCACACGTGGAGCCCCGACGGCCACGCCTCGGCCCCGACGGCCGTGTCGATGCTCCACGCCGGCGTGCTGATGAAGCTCGGCGGCTACGGCTGCTTCCGCGTGGCGATGTACCTGCTGCCCGAGGCGGCGCAGGAGCTCGACTGGATATTCATCATCCTGACGACGATCTCGGTGGTCTACGGCGCCTTCTCGGCCTGCGTGCAGACCGATCTGAAGTACATCAACGCCTATTCGTCGGTTTCGCACTGCGGACTGGTGCTCTTCGCCATCCTGATGATGAACACCGCAGCCGGCACGGGCGCCATTCTCCAGATGTTGAGCCACGGCCTGATGACGGCGCTCTTCTTCGCGCTGATCGGCATGATCTACGGCCGCACCCACACGCGCGACGTGCGCGAATTGAGCGGCCTGATGAAGATCATGCCCTTCCTGGCGGTCGGCTACGTCATTGCGGGTCTGGCGAACCTCGGTCTGCCCGGCCTGAGCGGCTTCGTCGCCGAGATGACGATCTTCAACGGCGCCTTCGCGCATGCCGACGCCTTCCACCGCACGGTGACGATCATCGCCTGCACGTCGATCGTCATCACGGCGGTCTACATCCTGCGCGTCGTGGGCCGCATCCTCTACGGCACGTGCGGCAACCCCGCGCACCTCAAGCTCACGGACGCCACGTGGGACGAGCGCCTCTCGGTCATCTGCCTCATCGTCGCCATCGCCGGCATGGGCCTCGCCCCGTTGTGGGTGAGCGACCTGGTCCGCGAGGGGGTCTCGACGGTCATTACCCACCTGATGAATTAACGCGGCTATGGATTACGCAAACATATTCCTCTACATGCGCGCCGAGGTGACGCTCACCGCGGTGCTCGTCCTGATCTTCCTGTTCGACCTCTTCGCTCCGGAGCGGATGCGCCGCCACTTCTCCGCCGTGGCATGCGGGCTGCTTGTCGTGCAGCTGCTGGTGAACCTCGTGCCGCACGAGGCCGGCGTGCTCTTCGGCGGGATGTTCCGCTACGAACCCATGCACGGCGTGGTGAAGAGCATCCTCACCATCGGCACGCTGCTCGTCTTCCTGCAGGCCGACACGTGGCTGCACCGCGACGATACGCGCCACAAGCAGGGCGAATTCTACATCCTGACGCTCTCGACGCTGCTCGGGCTCTTCTTCATGATCGGCGCCGACAACTTCCTGCTCTTCTTCATCGGCATGGAGCTGGCGTCGGTGCCGATGGCCTGCCTGGTGGCCTTCGACAAGTACAAGGGCCACTCGGCCGAGGCGGGCGCCAAGTTCATCCTCTGCGCCCTGTTCGCCAGCGGACTGATGCTCTACGGCATCTCGTTCCTCTACGGCACGACCGGCACGCTCTACTTCGACGACATGGCCGCCCGCATCGACGGCTCGCCGCTGCAGGTGCTCTCGCTCGTCTTCTTCTTCGCCGGGCTCGGGTTCAAGCTCTCGCTCGTGCCGTTCCACCTCTGGACGGCCGACGCCTACCAGGGCGCCCCGACCGTGGTGACCGGATACCTCTCGGTCGTCTCGAAGGCCGCCGCGGCCTTTGCGCTGATGACCGTGCTGATGAAGGTCTTTGCCCCGATGATCGAGGAGTGGCAGACGATGCTCTGGATCGTCATCGTGCTGAGCATCACCGTGGCCAACCTCTTCGCCATCCGGCAGCAGCACCTCAAGCGCTTCCTCGCCTTCTCGTCCATCTCGCAGGCCGGGTACATCATGCTCGCCGTCATCGGCGGCAGCAGCTTCGGCATGACGTCGCTCATCTTCTACCTGCTGGTCTACCTGGCGGCGAACCTTGCGGCTTTCGGCGTCATCGCGACCATCGAGCAGCACACCGGCGGCAAGGTGCGCCGCGACGACTACAACGGCCTCTACCGCACCAACCCGCGGCTGGCCCTCGTCATGACCCTTGCGCTCTTTTCGCTGGCGGGCATCCCGCCCTTCGCGGGCTTCTTCTCGAAGTTCTTTGTCTTCGCGTCGGCATTCCGCGACGGCTTCCCCGTGCTGGTCTTCATCGCGCTGCTCAACACGGTCATCTCGCTCTACTACTACCTGCTGGTGGTCAAGGCGATGTACATCACGCCCAACGACGCCCCCATCGCGCCGTTCCGCAGCGACCGCATGACGCGCATCAGCCTCGTGCTCTGCCTGGCGGGCGTCGTGCTGCTGGGACTGGTCAGCGCCGTGTACGACGGCATCAACCTCTACGCGTTCGGGCTCTGACGCCCGGCGTCTCCGCATACGGCAAGGGCGGCACGGATCACCGTGCCGCCCTTGTTGTCTTGCGGTCCTTCGTGTGGAAGCTGCCTGCCGCCGCGTTCCCGCGTCAGAGGTTGCGCAGCGTGTAGTCGATCATCTTCTGCCGCACGTGCGAGGTGGCGTCGGGCAGCATCGAGTGGTTCTGGTCCGGATAGACCATCATGTCGTACTGCTTGCCGAAGCGGTTGAGGGCGCGCGTCATCTCGACGGTGTTCTGGAAGTGCACGTTGTCGTCGGCCGTGCCGTGGATGATGAGCAGACGCGTCTTCCGGTCGTCCAACATCTGCGCGAAGTTGATCGGCGAGTTGTCGTCGTAGCCCGCGGCGTTGTACTGCGGGAGGTTGTTGTAGATCTCCGTGTAGATCGTGTCGTAGTAGCGCCACGAGGTGACGGGCGCCACGGCGATCGCCATCTTGAAGAGCCCGTGCCCCTTCAGGGCGCAGTTCAGGGCCATGAAGCCGCCGTAGGACCAGCCGTAGATGCCGATGCGGGAGGCGTCGACCCACGGCTGGGCGGCCATGTGGCGCGCCAGCGAGAGCTGGTCCTCGGTTTCGAGGGCCCCGAGGCGTCCGTAGGTCTGTTTCTTGAAGCGTTCGCCGCGGAAGCCCGTGCCGCGGCCGTCGGTGCAGACGACGATGTAGCCCAGTTCGGCGAGCGCGTCCTCCCAGTCGAGCGTCCAGCGGTCGACGACCTGCTGCGAACCCGGGCCCGAGTACTGCGTCAGCAGCACGGGGTAGCGCTCCGCGGGGTCGAAGTCGCGCGGCTTGACGATGTAGGCGTTGAGCTCGTCGCCGCGCTCCGTGCGGAAGGTGAAGAACTCCTTGGCGGGGCGGTTGGCGACCATCAGCCGGATGCGCAGGTCGCGATTGTCGCAGAGCGTGCGGATCGTGTTCCCCGCAGCGTCGCACACCTCCACGCGGTTGGGCGTCCGGGTGTTCGAGAAGGTCGTGATAAAGTATTTCATGCCGCGGCTCGGGACGACCGTGTAGTACCCTTCGCCCTCCGTCAGGCGCCGCTTGTCCCGGCCGTCGAGCCGCACGCTGTAGAGGTTGCGGCGCAGCGGCGAGGTCTCGGTCGAGAGGTACCAGACGCGCTCGCCGTCGGTTCCGACGACCTGCGTGACCTCCCATTCGCCGCCGGTCACCTGCGCGAGGCGCCCGCGGCGGATGCTGTACAGGTAGAGGTGCATGTAGCCCGAGTAGCTCTCCTGCCGCACGAGGAAGCGGTCCTTGTCGACGAAGGTCACCGTGCCGTCGTCCACGCGCTCGACATACTGCTGCGTGCGCTCCTCGTAGATCGTGCGCTGCGCGCCGTGGGGCTCGCAGAGGATCATCTCGAAGACGTTTTGCCGGCGGTTGATGCGGTGGAACCACAGCCGTCCGTCGGGCGTGAAGCCGATGCGCGGGATGTACTGGTCGGTTTCGGACCCCGTGTCGATGCGCTCCCTGCGGCCCGTCGCCAGGTCGGTGACCCACAGCTGCACGACGGAGTTCGGCTCGCCCGCCTTGGGGTACTTGAAGGTGTAGGCCTCGTTGTAGAGCCGTCCGTCGAAACGCATCATCTCCATGAGGGGCACCTCCGTCTCGTCGAAGCGCAGGTAGGCCAGGCGCGTGCCGTCGGGCGAGAAGGCGTAGGCGCGCGTCGAGCCGAACTCCTCCTCGTAGACCCAGTCGGTCGTGCCGTTGATGACCTCGTTCCAGGCGCCGTCGGTCGTGATGCGGCGCGTCGAGCCCGAGGCGATGTCGTAGACGTAGAGGTCGTTGCGGTCCGAATAGGCGATGCGCGTGCCGTCGGGCGAGAACGAAGCGTCGCGCGGCGCGTGGGCTTCGCGCAGGATCGGCTGCACGCTGCCGTTGGCGGCGAGGTAGTACTGCGTGGTGTAGGAGTGGCGGTAGATCGGCGTGCGTCCGCAGGCGAGCAGGATCGACCGCTCGTCGGGCGAGAGGGCGTAGTCGGTGATCGTGAGCTGGGCCGCCGCCGCGGGCAGCAGCTTGACGCCCTCCTCGTCCGAGGCGTAGGCGTAGCGCAGGACGTTGTTCCCCTCAAGGGTCGTGTAGTGTTCGCCGTCGGCCATCGAACGGATGCCCTGCACGCTGCGGTTCATCGCCTTGAGTTCGGCGATCGCGGCGTATTCGTTCTGTGCGGCCGCTGTCATGCAGAGCACGAGCAGCGCCGGGGTAAGCAAAGATTTCAGCACGGTGGAGTGAAAAAAGGGTGAATGGTCGGAAATGAAGGGGCGGGGCGGCCCTTGTGTCGGCCGCTCCGCCCGCGGGGTCAGATGTCGTCGGTCTCGAAGTCGTAGCCGAGGCGCTTGCCCGTGACGAATTTCGAGTTGTCCATCTTGGTGTTGAACTGGTCGACGGTCACGCGCTTGAGCTCGGCGTAGGGCGGCATCAGCAGGTCGAAGTTCAGCGAGAAGTCGATCGCCGCCTCGAGGATCGCCACGAGCGCCTCGCGGTCGATCTCCGCCTCGCCGAAATGCTCGGCGCGCAGCGACCGCTGCTGCTTGCCTTCGGCGAAGTAGCGGCGCTCGCGGTTGATGAAGATGCGCCCGATGAGGTAGCCCTCGTCGGCGTTGCGGTTGAACTTGAACGAGTCGGAGAGGAAGTTGTAGATGTTCACGACGCCGCAGTAGGAGTTGTCCGGATCGGCCTTGACGTAGGGCGTCTCGCGGATCGGGTGCGTCGGGTCGAATTCGAAGACGTCGGTGTGCATCTGGAAGATCAGCAGGTCGTTGGCCACCTGGAGCTGCGCCTCGAACTTGCCGCGGTCACGGTATTCGAGCCTTACGCGCCGGTCGAGCTTGCCGTCGAGCGCGTCGTCCATCTCCGATGCCATCTCCAGCAGGGTTTCCTTCAGCAGGTTGAACGCCGCGAAGGTGTTGTCGAAGACCTTTTGCTTGAGCGTCGATTTGCGGATGATCGTTTCGAGAATCCTGTTCCTCAAAGGGGTTGTTTCCATAGAACGGTATAGGTCGTTGTTGGTTTTACTTGATGCGTATCTGCTGTCCGGCCGCGATCTGTTCGCCGCGCTTCAGGCGGTTCATCTTCTCGACCGACCGCGTGCGGATGGCGTAGGACTGACCCACGGCATAGGCCGTCTCGCCCTCGCGGGCGATATGGTGGCGCGAGTTGCCCTCCCAGTGCTTCTTCTTGCGCTCGATGTAGACCACCTCGCCCGTCATCGGCTGTGCGCGCTTGTCCTTCAGGTCGTTGAACTTGCGCAGGTTGCGCGGCGAGAGGCGGAAGAGCTGCCCGATGTGCTCGAACGTGTCGTTCTCCTTGGCCAGCACGTAGTGCACGCCGTTGGTCATGTAGACGTTGTAGCCCGCGTGGGCGTTGATCGTCACGCGGTAGTCGTCCGGGTCGACCGCCGTCTCGGTGCGGGCGTCCGCCACGCTGCTCTGCGAGGCGAACCACTGTTCGGGATCGGCCACCGAGCCCGTGCGCGAGGCCCACAGCCGCATGCCGTCCGGGCGGTCGAGCAGGTAGAGTTGCGTCTCCTCGATGATGCGGATCAGCCGCTGCGCGTAGTCCGGGGCGGTGGCGTAGCCCGCCGCCTTCAGTCCGCGGGCCCAGCTGCGGTAGTCGGTCGCGTCGTAGGCGAAGAGCGAGTCGTAGCGGGGCTGCGTGTCGAGAAACTCCGCATGGTCGCGGTACGAGGCCTCGACCGAGGGGTAGGCGCGGAAGCATTCGCCTTTGGCGTCGTCGTCGTGGTAGACCTTGCGGCCGGTCCAGCCGCGCTTGCACTTGATGCCGAAGTGGTTGTTCGACTGCATCGACAGCAGGCTGTTGCCGCAGTCCGATTCGAGGATGCCCTGCGCCATGGTGATGCTCGCCGGGATGCCGTAGCGCTCCATCTGCGCCACGGCGATGTGCTTGTAGCGGTCGACGTACTCCTCGCGCGTGAGCCGCACCTGGGCCCGGGCGCCGAAGGCGGTCGCGAGCACGAAGGCGGCGAGGGCTATTGCTTTCTTGGAAATAATCATTATCTTTGTTTTGCTTAAGGGCAAAGGTATAACTTTCCCGCGAGAATAGCAACGGGAAAGACAACATTACGCAACGAGTCCGCCGCGCGGGCGGGCCATGATACTAAAACCGCTGAAAACCTATGTTTACCGAAAACGCCAACCGCATTTTCAACGAAGCGATCGAGGAGTACCACCGCTGGGACGACGTCGATCATCCGGTGTCGAACCCCTATGCCGCGGGGACGATCGACCACCTGCTCTACGAGAAGAACTGGATCGACACGGTGCAGTGGCACCTCGAGGATATCATCCGCGACCCGCAGATCGATCCCGTCGAGGCGCTGAAGATCAAGCGCCGCATCGACCGCTCGAACCAGGAGCGCACGGACATGGTCGAGTACATCGACTCCTACCTGCTGGACAAGTACCGGGAGGTGGTGCCGGCGGCGGATGCGCGGCTCAACACGGAGACCCCGGCGTGGGCCATCGACCGCCTGTCGATCCTCGCGCTGAAGATCTACCACATGCGCGTCGAGACGCTGCGTGAGGATGTCGGCGAGGCGCACCGCGAGGCGTGCCGGAAGAAGCTCGACGTGCTGCTCACGCAGCAGGTCGACCTCTCGCGCGCCATCGAGGAGTTGATCGAGGACATCGAAGCCGGACGCAAGTACATGAAGACCTACAAGCAGATGAAGATGTACAACGACCCGGCGTTGAATCCGGTGCTCTATGCCCAGAAAAAATAGGGCGCTGCCGCGCCACCTGCTCGTGCTGCGGACCTCGGCCATGGGCGACGTGGCGATGCTGCCGCATGCGCTGCGGGCGCTGATGACGGCCTACCCCGACCTGCGGGTCACGGTGGCCTCGCAGGCGATGTTCCGCCCCTTCTTCGCGGGGCTGGAGGTGGGGTGGCTCGACGTCGACGTCCGGGGCCGCCACCACTCGCTGCGCGGCATGTGGAAGCTGGCGGCCGAAGCGCGCCGGATGGGTGTCGACGCCGTGGCCGACGTCCACGACGTGCTGCGCTCGCAGGCCTTCGATCTGGCGATGCGGCTGCACGGCATCCGCGTGGCCCGCATCCGCAAGGGGCGTGCCGGGAAGCGCCGCTTCATCCGCTGCGGCGGCCGCGGCATGGCGCCCCTGCGTCACACGGTGCTGCGCTACTGCGACGTCTTCCGCCACTTGGGCTTCGTCTTCGACGACCCGGCGCCCGTACCCCACGCCGTGCGTCCCAACCCCTTCGGGGAGAAACACGGGGTGTGGGTCGGCTTCGCCCCCTTTTCGGCCCACCGGGGCAAGACCTGCCCCGAGCCGCAGCGCCGCGAGGTGGTGCGGCTGCTCGCCGCACGCTGCGAGCGGCTCTTCATCCACAGCGGAGGCGGCGACGAGGCGGCCTTCGCCGAAGAGATGGAGCGCACGTACCCGAACGTCACGGCTCTCTGGGGCAAGGTGCGCTTCGCGGGCGAGATCGACCTGATCGCCAACCTGGACTGCGTCGTCACGATGGATTCGCTGGTGATGCACCTCGCGGCGCTCGTCGGCACGCGGTGCGTCTCGCTGTGGGGCGCCACGCATCCCGGGCTGGGGTTCCTCGGATACGGCGCCCCGGAGGAGGGGATTCTGCAGACCGACCTGCCGTGCCGCCCCTGCTCGGTCTTCGGGGCGCGCCCCTGCCGGCTGGGCGACTACCGCTGTCTTACGGCACTGACGCCCGAACGGGTGGTCGAGCGGGTCGAACGGTTGATCGCGGCGCCGAAGCCCTGACAGACTGACGGGCGGATGCGCGCCCGGGACAGCTACGAAAAACACGAGGCCTCCGGATTTCCGGAGGCCTCGTTGCGTGAGCGCGGAGGGGGCTACTCGGCCTTGGTGTAGACCTGTCCGGTGCCCTCGATCGTGAGGTAGCGCCGTCCGTCGGCATCCTTCGAGAGGATGCCCGTCTGGGTGAAGTCGATCGTCTGGCCGTTGCCGATGCTCTGCCCCTTGAGCAGGATGCGGTCTGCTTCGCCCTGCAGCTCCCAGACCGTGTAGACGAGCGTTGCCATGCCAATCGACGCCGCTTCGCCCTCGACGCCGAGGTCGATGCCCATGACCTGGTCCGGGGCAATCGGGTCAGCCGTGGTCCAGCGGCCCACGGCGGCGGCATAGGTCGGGTCGGTGGCCACCTTGACCGCCTCGGCGCCCTTGCCGAGCCGTCCGTGGTAGTCGACGATGACCGGTGCGCCGACGAGCAGCCCGTTGGCCTCGCTCATGTCGGCTCCGTCGGTCGGGAAGGTGTAGGTCTCCTCGCTCGAGAGGCTGCGCACTGTGACGGTGCCTGTCGTGGCGTCGGCGATGTAGCCCGTGAAGACCTCGGGGCTCTTCTTCGCGCAGGCTGCCGCGCAGAGCGCCGCGGCGGCCAGCATGTATCGGATGTTTTTCATGCGAAACGGTGGTTATTTCCGGTTGCGGATGTATTCGTCGATGGCTTTGGCGGCGGTGCGCCCGGCCCCCATGGCCAGGATCACCGTGGCGGCGCCCGTCACGGCGTCACCGCCCGCGAAGACACCTTCGCGGGTCGTCGTGCCCTGCGCGTCGGCCACGATGCAGCCGCGGCGCGAGGTTTCGAGCCCGGCGGTCGTCGCGGGGATCAGCGGGTTGGGCGAGGTACCCAGCGCCATGATGACCACGTCGCACGCGATGTCGAACTCCGAGCCGGGCTTCACGACGGGCGAGCGGCGGCCGCTCTCGTCGGGCTCGCCCAGCTCCATCTCCACGCAGCGCACGCCGCGTACCCAGCCCTTCTCGTCGCCCAGCACCTCGACGGGGTTGGTCAGCATGCGGAAGCAGATGCCCTCCTCGCGGGCGTGGTGCACCTCTTCGGCGCGCGCCGGGAGCTCCTTCTCGGAGCGGCGGTAGACGATCGTCGCCTCGGCGCCGAGCCGCTTGGCCGTGCGCACGGCATCCATCGCCACGTTGCCGCCGCCGACCACCACGACGCGCTGTCCGACGTAGATCGGCGTGTCGTAGCTCTGGTCATAGGCGTGCATGAGGTTCGTGCGCGTGAGAAACTCGTTGGCCGAGACCACGCCGTTGAGGTTCTCGCCCGGGATGCCCATGAAGCGGGGCAGGCCGGCGCCCGAGCCGATGAAGACCGCCTCGTAGCCCTCCTCGTCGAGCAGCGAGTCGACGGTGAGCGTGCGGCCCACGATGACGTCGGTCTCGATTTCGACGCCCAGCTTGCGGACCTCCTCGATCTCGCGCGCCACGATGCGCTCCTTCGGCAGGCGGAACTCCGGAATGCCGTAGACCAGCACGCCGCCCACCTTGTGCAGCGCCTCGAAAATCTTGACCTCGTATCCCATACGGGCCAGATCGCTGGCGCAGGCCAGACCGGCCGGGCCGCTGCCCACGACGGCGACGCGGTGGCCGTTGCGGGGCGTCGGGGCGACGGTCGGAGCGCCGTGTTCGAGTTTCCAGTCGCCGACGAAGCGCTCGAGCTTGCCGATGGCTACCGGCTCGCCCTTGACGCCCAGCACGCAGGCGCCCTCGCACTGCGTCTCCTGCGGGCAGACGCGCCCGCAGACCGACGGCAGCGAACTGTCGCGCGCGATCGTGTCGGCGGCACCCTGCAGGTCGCCGGCGTGGAGCGCCGCGATGAACTCCGGGATGGAGATGCCCACCGGGCACGCGGCCACGCAGCGGGGATTCTTGCAGTGCAGGCAGCGCGACGCTTCGAGCGTCGCCTCCTCGAGGTTGTATCCGTAGCAGACCTCCTCGAAGTTGGTCGCACGGAGCGCCGGATCCTGTTCGCGCACCGGCACGCGCGGTATTCTGTTTGCCATGGCTTATTTGTCCAATCCGATTCTACATACGTGTCCCGCGGCGCGCTCGGTCTCGATGGCCGCCCGCCGCTGCTCCTCGCTGCGGTACATGCCCTGCCGGCGCATCGCCTCGTCGAAGTCCACCTCGTGGGCGTCAAACTCCGGGCCGTCGACGCACGTGAAGCGCGTCTTGCCGCCGACCGTTACGCGGCAGGCGCCGCACATGCCCGTGCCGTCGACCATCAGGGCGTTGAGCGAGACGGTGGTCTTCAGCGCGTATTTCTTCGTCGTGAGGGCCACGAACTTCATCATGACCATCGGACCGATGGCCACGCACTCGTCGTAGCGGCGCCCCTCGGCGATGAGCTTCTCGAGCAGCTGCGTCACCAGCCCGTGGAATCCCTCCGAACCGTCGTCCGTGGCGATGTGGAGCTCCGAGGCCACGGCGCGCATGGCATCCGTGTAGATGAGCATGTCGCGCGTCTTGGCGCCGATGATGACTTCGGCCTTGACGCCGTGCTCGTGCAGCCACTTGACCTGCGGGTAGACCGGGGCCGTGCCCACGCCGCCCGCAATGAAGATGAAGCGCTTGCGCCGCAGCTCCTCGAGCGGTGCGGAGACGAACTCCGAGGGGCGTCCGAGCGGCCCGGCCAGGTCCGCGAGCGCGTCGCCCGCGCCGAGGGCGCAGATCTTGCGCGTCGAGACGCCGATGGCCTGCGTTACGATCGTGACGCTGCCCTCCGCAGCGTCGAAATCCGAAATGGTCAGCGGTACGCGCTCGCCGTGTTCATCGGCGCGCACGATGACGAACTGTCCGGGCTGTGCCGAGCGTGCGACACGCGGGGCGAGGACCTTCATCAGGTAGATGCCTTCCGCGAGGCACCGTTTTTCAAGAATGGGGTACATTGTTTTCTATGTCTGTTTCTGTTTGTATGTCTCTTTTTTCGGGGCCCGCCGCCATGCGGCGCGGGCGGCTCCGCCTACTATAAGCGCGCTCACTTTCCGCTCTCTCCGCTCTCTTGGCTCACTTCCCGCTCACTCTCTCTTCGCTCTCTCTCTCGCGCGCTCCGCTCACTCCTCGATTACGGCCGCGATGCGCAGGCGGCGCATCGGCCGCACGGGGTCGTTCGTAATCAGCAGGAGGTGGGCGGTGAAGACGCCGTAGGGCAGCTCCTTCGGGTCGAGCGTCACCTCGGCCGTTAGTTTGCCGCCGGCGGGAATCCGGTCGCCGGGGCGGAGCGACACCTCGAAGCGTCCGTCGCACTCCACGGCGCGGACGATCAGCTCGCCGCGTCCCGTGTTGTCGATCTCGAACGGACGCGACACGACTGCCGAGGCGTGTTTCACGTTGCCAAATTTAATGATATTTTGGGATATTTCACACTTCGGGGCCTGCGTTTCGGACATGGCGGAGGGATTGTCCACGGCGATGCCGTGTGCGACGAGCAGCGAGCCGTTGCCTGTGCCGTCGACCTCGATCTGCAGGACGTCGCGCAGCGTGCCGTAGCGGGGCGCGTCGTCGGAGTTCAGGTAGGCGAGGTTGATCTCGGCGCGTTCGCCCGGTCCCAGTTCGTGCGGATAGGTGATCGACAGCAGCCCGCTCTGCTCCTGCGGGCGGAGGTAGAGCCGGACCTTCCGGTCGGAGGTGTTGACCGCCCCGATGGCGCTCTGCATCCGCTGCCCCTTATATATATAGGCGAAGGCGGCCATCGTCGTCGAGAAGCGCACGCCGCCGCCCGCATCGAACGGGTAGAGCTCCTCGATGCTCCGGGGCCGCGGCGTCACGGCACCCCGCACGGTCAGCGACGCGACCTTGCGCCGCTCCGAGGAGTAGACGCCCAGCTCCTTGGAGAAGGTGCCCGGGCGGTTGGCGGGGTCGAACGTCACGGTGATCTGCGTCTTCTCGCCCGGCAGGATGGGTTTGCGTGAGAACGCCGGAACCGTGCAGCCGCACGAGGTCACCACGTCGAGGATCACCAGCGGCCGGTCCGTGCGGTTCTCGCCGGTGAAGGTGTGGCTCACGGGCCCCTCCTCCTCGCGGATCGTACCGAAGTCCCACGCGTCGGGCGTGAAGACGAGCGGCTCCTGCGCTGCGGCCGTAAGTGCACATATCGAGCAGATAATGAGAATGATGACCCTTTTCATAACAGTCTCAAGTCATGGAATATTCCATGCAAAGTTACATTTTTTGTGAAAAATCGTGCAAATAATTTTGCAGGATTGAAAATTCGGTGTATATTTGCACACCGAAAACGAAATAAGAGACGTTTTCGAAATGCCTGAATAGCTCAGTTGGTTAGAGCACATGACTGTTAATCATGGGGTCCTAGGTTCAAGTCCTTGTTCAGGCGCTGATGCGCGAGGGTTGCGCAAGGGTTCTTTCGGATGAAAGCCTGTCAACAGGTGCGGGGCCTTGAAAAGGCCGTTCCGGAAGCCGCTTTGGCAGTCCCAAGCCATTTTTAGGGGAGCTTAGCTCAGCTGGTTCAGAGCGTCTGCCTTACAAGCAGAGGGTCGGGGGTTCGAATCCCTCAGCTCCCACAAGCCGCCGATACGAGGTGGCTTTTTTGTCGGCCGTATGGCCGCTTACATATTGTCCGATTCCCCCCCCCTCGGGGGAACCTTTCGGGAGCTTAGCTCAGCTGGTTCAGAGCGTCTGCCTTACAAGCAGAGGGTCGGGGGTTCGAATCCCTCAGCTCCCACGACGGAACGGGCCGCTTACAGGGATGCGAGTGGCCCGGTTTTGTAGGGAAAAAGACAAATGGGGGTATAGCTCAGTTGGTTCAGAGCGCCTGCTTGACAGGCAGGAGGTCTGCGGTTCAAATCCGCATGCTCCTACAACGTTGGAAACGAGCGGTTCGCAGTGATGCGGACCGCTCGTTTCGGCTTTTGCAGGGAGCGGGGACGGAAGAAGCGGAGTCGGATCGGCGGCTGCCGTCCGGGGCGGCCGGATTACCCGATTGCTGGGGCGTCGCCGGGGGCGCACTCTTCGCGCAGCAGCTCGTAGCAGTGGCAGTCGACGAAGCGGCCGTTCTTGAAGCAGGCCTTGCGCCGGATGCCGCAGCGGCGGAACCCCGCCTTCTCGAGCACGCGCATCGAGGCCCGGTTGCCGGCATAGACATTGGCTTCGATCCGCACGGTGTCGGTCCGGCGGAAATGGTCGGCGACGGCCGCCTGCAGCGCCTGCGTCATGATGCCCCGGCCCCACAGGTGCTCGGCCAGCCAGTAGCCCGTCTCGGCGTTGAACCGTTCGACGTCGCAGCCCGGCGTGAAGTTGATGTTCCCGACCGCCTCCCCGTCCATTTCGATGCAGTAGTTGTTCGGTTGCACGTCACTTGCCGTGGCGCGGATGAAGCGTTCGGCATCCTCCTCCGTATAGGGGTGCGGCAGGGCGTCGCGGCAGTTGTCCCAGATGCGTTTGTTGTTGAGGTGCCGGGCCAGCGCCTCGCGGTCCGCTGCACGCCAGCTTCGGATGATCGGCCTGTCCATGTCACAAGGATCGTGTGGTGGCGGTTTCCGTTGTCTGCGCGGATGCCGCTTCCGGCTCCCGATTCCCGAGCAGCAGTTCTTCGAGCGGGAGTTTCGGGACGCAGTGCACCCCGTCGCGGCGGTAGTAGGCGAGGCTCTCGCCCGCATGGGCCGGTACGAGTTCGATCCGCTCGGCACCCCGCCCGACGGCCACGAGCAGCAGCGGCTCGAGCTCCAGCGCGAGGGCCTCCCGGACCGCCGCGCGGTCGAAGGCCCCGATGGCGATGCCGTTCAGCCCGATTTCGGTCGCCTGCAGGAGCATGCTCTGCACCGAGATGCCGAGGTCGATATCGACGTAGCGGTCCTCCGGGATGGTGGCGCAGACGACGATGAAGGCGTTGGGCTCGGTGCCGGGTAGCGGCAGGTGCAGCTCGGGCAGGGCGCCGCCGAGGCGGATGTGGGGCAGGATGAGGGGCGCCTCGTCCGCCAGCACGGGGCGAAAGCGCAGCACCTGCCGGTTCATCGCCGACGGGAGCAGCGTGTTGACCTCGATGATGCGCAGCAGCTGGTCGCGGCGCACGAGAAAGTGCGGGTCGTACCCGCGGTAGCTGCGGTTGCGGAGAAGCAGCCGCCGGAGCGTGGCCGCCGGACGTTGCGGGCGGGGCCCTGCGGCCTGCCGGGCCCGGTACTCCTCCATCTTGCGGCCCAGATAGTCGTCTGCCATGGTCGTGGGGTTTTGGTGCAGCGCGCGGCTGCCTGTTTCGGTACAAAAATAGTAAAAATGTGCCGATCTGCCGCATCGCTCGTCTCAAATCCCCGTCGGAGACGCCGGCAGCGTCCACCGGGCGGGAATTCTTCGTATCTTTGCAGGCAAAGCATACACCGATGATCGAAGAAGTCATAGCGCGGCAACTGCAACTGCCGCTGCCGCATGTGCAGGGGGCGGTCCGCCTGCTGCGCGACGGCGCCACCGTGCCCTTCATCAGCCGTTACCGCAAGGAGGCGACCGGCTCGATGGACGAGGTGCAGGTCGGCGCGGTGAAGGAGGCGCTCGAACGCCTCACGGCGCTGGAGGCCCGGCGCGCCACGGTTCTCGAGACGATCGACGTGCAGGGGCTGCTGACGGACGAGCTGCGCCGCCGCATCGGGGCGTGCTGGGACCCCGTGGAGCTGGAGGATATCTATCTGCCCTATCGGCCCAAGCGGCGCACACGCGCCGCGGTGGCCCGCGAACGGGGGCTCGAACCGCTGGCGGAGCTGCTGCTCGCGCAGCGCACGGCGGATGTGGCGGGTGCGGCGCGGCGGTTCGTCACGGCCGAGGTGCCCGACGTCGGGGCGGCGCTGGCCGGGGCTTCGGACATCGTCGCCGAGCGTATCGCCGAGGACGAGCGCTTCCGCAACGAGCTGCGCCGCACGTTCCGCCGCGAGGGCATCGTCCGCTCGAAGGTCATCCGGGGCAAGGAGGCCGAGGGGGCGAAGTACGCCGACTATTTCGATGCCGCGTCGCCCCTGCGCTCGATCTCCTCGCACCGCTACCTGGCCATGCGCCGCGGCGAGGAGGAGGGTTTCCTCCGCGTCGGGATCGACGTGGATGCCGAGCGGTGCATCGCGTCGCTGCAGCGCCGTGTGGTGCGCCCCGGATCGCCGACGCGCCGCTGGCTGGAGGCCGCGGCGGCGGATGCCTTCAGGCGGCTGCTGCGCCCCTCGATCGAGAGCGAGCAGCTCGCGGCGGCGAAGGAACGGGCCGACGACGAGGCGATCGGCATCTTCGCCGGGAACCTCCGGCAACTGCTGCTGGCCCCGCCCCTCGGGCAGAAGCGCGTCATCGCCCTTGACCCGGGCTACCGCACCGGCTGCAAGGTCGTCGTGCTCGATTCGCAGGGCTCGCTGCTCGACCATACGGCCATCTTCCCCCACGCCCCGCAGCACCGCCGCGACGAGGCCGTCGCCGTGCTGCGCGATCTGGTCCGCCGCTACGCTCCGGAGGCCTTCGCCGTCGGGGACGGCACGGCCGGGCGCGAAACCGAGGAGCTGGTGCGCAGCGTGGCGCCCGAAGGGATGGCCGTTTACGCCGTCAGCGAGGACGGCGCGTCGGTCTACTCGGCGTCGGCCGTGGCCCGCGAGGAGTTTCCCGACTGCGACGTCACGGTGCGCGGCGCCGTGAGCATCGGCCGCCGGCTGATCGACCCTCTCTCGGAGCTGGTCAAGATCGAACCCCGGTCGATCGGTGTCGGGCAGTACCAGCACAGCGTCGACCAGACGAAGCTCCGGGCGCGCCTCGCTACGGTGGTCGAGAGCTGCGTCAACAGCGTGGGCGTCAACATCAACACGGCGTCGAAGCACATCCTCGCCTACGTCTCGGGGCTGGGGCCCGCCCTCGCCGCGAACATCGTCGCCTACCGCACCGCGCACGGGGGCTTCCGCACGCGGCGCGAGCTGCTGCGCGTGCCGCGCCTCGGAGCCCGGGCCTATGAGCAGGCCGCGGGGTTCCTGCGGGTCGTGGGCGGGGAGAATCCGCTGGACAACAGTGCCGTGCATCCTGAATCCTACGGCATCGTCGAACGCATGGCCGCCGACGTCGGCGTGAGCGTCGACCGCCTGCTTGCGGACGGGGCGCTGCGCCGCACGCTCCGCCCGGAGCGCTACGTCGGCGGCGGAGTCGGGCTGCCGACCGTGACCGACATCCTGGAGGCACTCGACAAGCGGGGCCTCGATCCGCGCGAGCAGCTGCACGTCTTCTCGTTCGCGCCCGACATCCATACGATCGACGACCTGCGCGAGGGGATGCGCCTGCCGGGAATCGTCACCAATATCACGGCTTTCGGCGCCTTTGTCGACATCGGCATCAAGCAGGACGGGCTGGTACACGTTTCGCAGCTTGCCGACCGCTACGTGGCGTCGCCCGCCGAGGTTGTGCGCCTCGGCCAGCAGGTCGAGGTGCGCGTCGTGGGGATTGACCTCGCGCGCGGCCGCATCGCCCTCACGATGCGCCGCGGGGAGGCTCCGGCAAAAGAATCGAAACAATAAGAGAAGAAGATATGGAACGCAACTTCCGGATGATTCGGTTTTTGATGCTGGCGCTGCTGCTGTGTGCGGCCGCCGGTCTTCGGGCGCAGCAGCGCGTCGCGGGGTATCCCGTCAGCGGGCGGGTGATCGACCGCCTGACGCGCGAGCCGGTGCCCTATGCCGCCGTGGTGGTCGCGGGGCAGGAGCAGCGCGGCGCCTCGACCGACTCGCTCGGGCGCTTCCGCATCGAGCGCGTGCAGCCGGGCATCTCGCGCCTGCAGGTCTCGTCGGTGGGCTACCGCACGACCTTCACGCCCGAATACCTCGTCTCGGCCTCGACGCCCTTCATCGAGATCGAGGTCGACGAGGATGCCACGCAGCTCGAGGCCGTCACGGTGCGGCCGACCCCTTTCCGCACCTCGGTCGAGGTGCCCGTGGGGATGCAGGTCATCGGCGTGCGCGAAATCGAGAAGAGCCCCGGCGCCAACCGCGACGTCTCGCGCATCGTCCGCTCCTACCCGGGTGTCGCCTTCTCGCCCGTGGGCTACCGCAACGACCTCATCGTGCGCGGCGGCGGCCCGTCGGAAAACAAGTTCTACATGGACGGCATCGAGATTCCGAACATCAACCACTTCGCCACGCAGGGCGCCACGGGCGGCCCGGTGAGCATCGTCAACGCCGACCTCGTGCGCGAAATCAACTTCTACACGGGGGCCTTCCCGGCCGACCGCTCCGGGGCGTTGAGCTCCGTGCTGGACTTCAGCCTGCGCGACGGCGACCCCGAGAAGCAGAACTTCAAGGCGACGCTCGGCGCCTCGGAGGTGGGCGTGAGCGGCAACGGCCACATCGGGCGCAGGACCACCTACCTCTTTTCGCTCCGGCAGTCCTACCTGCAGCTGCTCTTCAAGCTGCTGGGGCTGCCCTTCCTGCCCAACTACATCGACGGACAGGTGAAGGTCAAGACGCGCCTCTCGGAGCATGACGAACTGACGTTCCATGCGCTGGCGGGCTTCGACAACATGCGGCTCAATGTCGACGAGGAGGGCGAGGAGGCGGAGTATCTGTTGAGCTACCTGCCCCGCATCCGGCAGGAGACCTTCACCCTCGGGGCGTCGTGGCGCCACTACGCCGGGCGGCACGTGCAGACCCTCTCGTTGAGCCATAACTACCTGAACAACCGCAACCTCAAGTACCGCAACAACGACTCCTCGACCGAGGAGAACCTCATCCTGCGGCTGCGCGGCGTGGAGCAGAAGAGCGCGCTGCGCTTCGAGAACCGCACCTATGCCGGGCGGTGGACGCTGCGCGAGGGGGCCGAGCTCACGTGGACGCACTATGCGAACGACACGCGCCAGCGGCTCTATACCGACGAGGCGCTCCTTACGGAGTACTCCACGCGGCTGGGCATCGTCGGCTGGGGCCTCTTCGCCGGGGCGGACTACGCCTCGGCCGACAAGCGCCTCACCGCCTCGGCCGGCCTGCGCGCCGACGGCTGCGACTACTCGGCCCGCATGGCGCAGCAGTGGCACCAGCTCTCGCCCCGGGCGTCGGTGCGCTACTCGTTCGACGAGAGTTGGTCGGTGAGCGGCAGCGCGGGGCTCTACTGGCAGCTGCCACCCCTGACGGCCCTCGGGTTCAAGCAGGAGGGGCGGCTGGTCAACGAGTCGCTCGGCTACCTGCATGTCTGGCAGTTCGGGGCCGGAGGCGAATGGCGTCTGCGCGACCGGCTGGCCGTCTCGGTCACGGGGTTCTACAAGCTCTACGGCGACGTGCCGACATCGCTCGCCGACGGCATCCCGCTCCTGTGCAAGGGCGACGACTACGGCGTGGTGGGCAACGAAGCCCTTGTCCCGACGGCCGAGGGGCGCGCCTACGGCGTGGAGGCGCTGGCCCGCTGGCAGGTGCCCGGGCGGCTCAATGTCGTGGGGTCGGTGACGCTCTACCGCAGCGAGTACCGCGCCGACCGCTCGTCGCCGTATCTCCCTTCGGCGTGGGACAACCGTTTCGTCGTGAACGTCAGCGGCACCTGGGACCTGCCCCGCAACTGGAGCGTCGGCATGCGGTTGAGCGCCGTGGGCGGCTCGCCCTATACACCCTACGACGAGGAGAAGTCGTCGCTTGTCGAGGCGTGGGATGTGCAGGGACGCCCCTATTACGACTATACGCAGTACAATGCCCGGCGGCTCGACGCCTTTGCGCAGCTCGACGTGCGGGTCGACAAGACCTTCTATTTCCGGCGGTGCATGCTCGGCTTCTACATCGACCTGCAGAATGTCACCGTGAGCAAGCTCCGCCAGCCGGATGTCCTCATGTCAACGGGCGTCGTCGAGAACCCCGAAGCACCCCTTGCCGAGCAGCGCTACCGCATGAAGCGCATCGCGCAGGTGAGCGGCACGCTGCTGCCCACGCTCGGCATCACGGTGGAGTTCTGACCGGCGCGGCGGACGGTCTGCCGCCCGGAGAATTGGCCGGGGGGGGGTGACCGAGGGGAATCGCCGGGAGAATTGGCCCGAGGAAATTGGTCGGGAGAATCGACCCGGGGGAATTGGCCGGGGGAATTGGCCCGGGGCGGTCCGGGGATATGCTTCGGCGGCTCCGGTCCGGGTTTCCGGTTTCGGGCGTGAGCATCCGGAGCCGCCGGGTTGTGACCGGGCGGTGACTGGGGTGTATGGGCGCGGCGGCAGGTCCGGCGCCGACCCCTTCCTCCTTCTTCCCGGTGTCCCGGCCGGTACGTCGTCGGGTGCGGACAAAAAAACAGCAGGGAATCTCGCGACTGCCTGCTGTCCCCGGAGGTTGCCCTCCTAAAACTACTAACCCAAACTTAAATAAATGAAGAAACCTCACTGCGGTTGCTGTGCCGCAGTTGCTTCGGTAAGGTGCAAAGTGCATGCCACGACAAAGCCCGCAATCACCGTGATCGCGGGCTTTGTCCGTTTGTGTCGGAAAGAGGACCGGGCGGGGCGTTTTTCGGGAAAGGACCGGCCGCCCCGGCTGACTTTTCACTTTTTACTTTTCACCTTTCACCTTTCACCTTTCACCTTTTCAGAAAGCGTCCTCCCGTGTTGGCATAGATCACCGCCCCGACGGCTCCGATCGGCAGCCAGATGGCGGCAACGAGCCACAGACCCCGGTCGGGCCAGTACTCGTCGGCCGCCATGAGCAGGATGCATGCGGCGAAGAAGAACATCAGGTTTCCCATGAACCGGCATAGGGCCCGTTTGTCGTAGCGTTCGCGTTCGGCCTTCGGCATCGTGTTGTACCCGGCGATGAGCCATGCCCCGCGTCCCGAGCGCAGCAGGAAGCCCAGCAGGACGACAGCCGCACCCACGAGGGTCAGTACGATGCACGCCCGGTTCATTCCTCTCCCGTTACCTTTTACTTTTCACTTTTCACCTTTCCCGAACACACCGGTGTAGGTCGAGGGCGAGAGGGCGCGCAGCTCGGCCTTCACCGCCTCGGAGACGTTGAGCGTCTCGATGAACGCCGCGATCGCCTCGCGCGTGATGTGGGTGTTGGTGCGTGTCAGGGCCTTCAGCACCTCGTAGGGCTTCGGGTAGCCCTCGCGCCGCAGGATCGTCTGGATGCCCTCGGCCACGACGGCCCAGTTCTGCTCCAGGTCGCGCTCGAGCGCCTCGCGGTGGAGGATCACCTTGTTGAGCCCCTTCAGGAGCGAGCGCAGCGCAATGACCGAATGGGCCATCGGTACGCCGATGTTGCGCAGCACGGTCGAGTCCGTCAGGTCGCGCTGCAGGCGCGAGACGGGCAGCTTGCGCGAGAGGTGCTCGTAGACGGCGTTGGCGATGCCGAAGTTGCCCTCGGCATTCTCGAAGTCGATCGGGTTGACCTTGTGCGGCATGGCGCTCGAGCCGACCTCCCCGGCCTTGATCTGCTGCTTGAAGTACTCCTCGGAGATGTACATCCACATGTCGCGCGCAAGGTCTATCAGGATCGTGTCGATGCGCTTGAGGTTGTCGAAGATCGCCGCGAGGTTGTCGTAGTGCTCGATCTGCGTCGTGTACTGCGAGCGGTTCAGTCCGAGCGTCTCGCCCACGAAGCGGTTGGCGAAGGCCACCCAGTCGATTGCGGGGTAGGCCGCATGGTGGGCGTTGAAGTTGCCCGTCGCACCGCCGAACTTCGCCGGCACGGCGATGTCGTGCAGCATCGAGAGCTGCTTCTCGAGCCGCTCGACGTAGACCATGAACTCCTTGCCGAGCATCGTGGGCGAGGCGGGCTGCCCGTGCGTGCGGGCCAGCATCGGGATGTCGCGCCACTCGTCGGCCAGCGCCGCCAGCTTGTCGCGCACCTCCTCGACGAGCGGGTAGTAGACCCCCGTGAGGGCCTCCTTGAGCGAGAGCGGGATGGCCGTGTTGTTGATGTCCTGCGACGTGAGGCCGAAGTGCACGAACTCCTTGTACTGTCCGAGGCCCAGCGCGTCCATCTTCTCCTTGAGGATGTACTCGACGGCCTTGACGTCGTGGTTCGTCACCGACTCGATCTCCTTGACGCGCGCGGCGTCGGAGGCGCTGAACTCCTCGTAGAGCGACCGCAGGGCGTGCAGCGCCGCGGGGTTGATGCCCGCGAGCTGCGGCAGCGGCAGCTCCGCCAGGGCGATGAAATACTCCACCTCGACGCGGATGCGGTAGCGGATGAGTGCCTGTTCCGAAAAATAATCGGCCAGTTTTTCCGTTGTATTGCGGTAACGGCCGTCGACGGGCGAAATGGCGGTGAGCGGTGTCAACATGGTATGATTGAGATTTGATTTCCGAGGCCAAATTTACGACAATTAATCGAATTACGCATATTTTTCCTACCTTTGTGAGGTTCAAAACCGAAAACGAACGATTCAGATGAAATTCCTGACAGCCATCATAGACGCTCTGGCAGACTTTGTGCGGCGCAACCCGCTGACGACGCTCATCATCGTAATCCTGCCGCTGGTGGCCCCGGCTTTGCTCAAGGGCATTGCCGCCTTCGTCCTCTACTTCCTGCTGGGGATTGTGGTCTTCGCCCTGGTCATGGGGCTGTGGCTGCGCTGGCGCATCGCGCAGGCCCGCCGCCGCATGGAGGAGCAGTTCGGCGAACAGTTCGGTGACGGCACACCCTTCGGTTCCGCGGACCCCTTCGGTGGCGCCGCCCGCGGCGGGGATGCCTTCGGCGGCCGCCGTGCGCGGAACCCGCGCGAGGGTGAGGTGAAGGTGCACGTCACCTCCGAGACCCCCGAAAAACGCGTGGCCAGCGATGTCGGCGACTACGTCGACTTCGAGGAGACGAAAACGAAAAAACAGTAGCCATGCTGAAGATATTTTCACTCATAGGCCGCTACTTCATCCTGATGGGAAAGGTCTTTTCCCGTCCGGAGAAGGCCTCGATCTACCGCCGGCGCATCATCTACGAGATGGAGGCGCTCGGCATCGACTCGATCGGCCTGACGGCCCTCATCTCGATCTTCATCGGCGCGGTCATCACCCTGCAGATGTGCATCAACCTCGACTCGCCGTTCATCCCCCGCTCGCTCGTCGGCTACGCCACGCGCGAGACGATGATCCTGGAGTTCTCGTCGGCCGTCGTGGCGCTGATCCTCGCCGGAAAGGTCGGGTCGAGCATCGCCTCCGAGATCGGCACCATGCGCATCACCGAGCAGATCGACGCCCTCGAGATCATGGGCGTCAACTCGGCGTCGTACCTCATCCTGCCGAAGATCGTCGCCGCGATGATCTTCTTCCCGTTCCTGACGATCCTCTCGATTCTGATTGGCATCCTCGGCGGATGGCTCATCGCCGCCGCCACGGGCATCATGATCCCCGCGGAGTATGTCGACGGCCTGCTCATGGACTTCCGTCCCTATTCGATCACCTACACGCTCATCAAGACCGTCTTCTTCGCCTACATCATCACCTCGATCTCGGCCTTCTACGGCTACAACGCCCGCGGCAACTCGCTCGAGGTGGGCGCCGCATCGACGCGCGCCGTGGTGGTGAGCTGCGTGGTGATCCTGCTCTTCGACCTTATCCTGACTCAAGTGCTGCTGATATGATACGTGCCGAACACATCGTCAAGTCGTTCGACGGCCGGGTCGTGCTCGACGACATCTCGATCGAGTTCGAGACCGGCAAGACGAACCTCATCATCGGACGCAGCGGCTCGGGCAAGACCGTGCTGCTCAAGACCCTCGTGGGACTGCACGAACCCGACTCGGGCGACGTGTGGTACGACGACGTGAACTTCACGGCGCTGGGCTTCCGCGAGCGCAAGGCCATCCGCAAGGATATCGGCATGATCTTCCAGGGCGGAGCGCTGCTCGACTCCTCGACCGTCGAGGAGAACGTCAAGCTGCCGCTCGACCTCTTCACCACGCAGAGCGAGCGGGAGAAGATGGAGCGCGTGAACTTCTGCCTGCAGCGCGTGCGGCTCGAGGATGCCAACCGCCTCTACCCGGCCGAGCTGTCGGGCGGCATGATCAAGCGCGTGGCCATCGCGCGGGCCATCGTGCTCAACCCGCGTTACCTGTTCTGCGACGAACCCAACTCGGGTCTCGACCCGCAGACCTCGATCGTCATCGACAACCTGATTCACGAAATCACGCAGGAGTACAACATCACGACGATTGTCAATACGCACGACATGAACTCCGTGATGGAAATCGGCGAGAAGATCGTCTACATCCACGAGGGCCGCAAGTGGTGGGAGGGCACCAAGGAGAGCATCCTGCATGCCGACAACCGCGAGCTGAACGACTTTGTCTTCGCCTCGGCGATGGCCAAGCGCGCCAAGGGGATCAAATGAGCCCCCCCCTCGGAGGCGGAGTGGAACGGTTGCCGGTCATCGAACAATTTTTCCGGCTCCGCACAAAACTTTTTCCGGGGTTTTACGTATATTATTAATGACGGGACATACGGAGCGGCGCCCTGTGGCCGAAGCTCCGGAAAACCGCTGGTTCGCAGCCTCCGGCCGTCGGCCGCGGCATCCCGGAAATCGCATGGAATTAGCCTGCTGCGGGGGTACTGAAAAAATTTTAATAATTTATTTGCGTAAACAACGGAAAGTATGTACTTTTGTGCTGTGAAAAAAATAACGCAATTTTTTACCAACAAATAATTCATTCACATTATGGCAACTATCAAAATTGGTATCAACGGTTTCGGCCGTATCGGCCGTCTGGTGTTCCGTGCCGCCTGCACGAACGAAAACATCGAGGTTGTAGGCATCAACGACCTGGTTTCCGTGGACTACATGGCTTACATGCTCAAGTATGACACGATGCACGGCAAGTTCCAGGGTACGGTGGACTACGACCTGGAGAAGAACCAGCTGATCGTTAACGGCAAGGCCATCCGCGTAACCGCCGAGAAGGACCCCGCCAACCTGAAGTGGAACGAGGTCGGCGCCGAGTACGTCGTAGAGTCGACCGGTCTGTTCCTGACCAAGGAGAAGGCTCAGGCCCACATCGCCGCAGGTGCCAAGTACGTTGTTATGTCGGCTCCCTCGAAGGACGACACGCCGATGTTCGTATGCGGTGTCAACACCGACACCTATGCCGGCCAGACGATCGTTTCGAACGCTTCGTGCACGACGAACTGCCTCGCCCCGATTGCCAAGGTCCTCAACGACAAGTTCGGCATCACGGACGGTCTGATGACCACCGTTCACTCGACCACCGCAACGCAGAAGACCGTGGACGGTCCCTCGATGAAGGACTGGCGCGGCGGCCGTGCCGCTTCGGGCAACATCATCCCCTCGTCGACGGGTGCCGCAAAGGCCGTAGGCAAGGTAATTCCCTCGCTGAACGGTAAGCTGACGGGTATGTCGATGCGCGTGCCGACCCTCGACGTATCGGTTGTCGACCTGACCGTCAACCTGGCAAAGCCTGCCAAGTACGATGAGATCTGCGCTGCCATGAAGGAGGCTTCGGAGGGCGAACTCAAGGGCATCCTGGGCTACACCGAGGAGGCTGTCGTTTCGTCGGACTTCCTGGGCGACCCCCGCACCTCGATCTTCGACAAGGCTGCCGGTATCGCACTGACCGACACCTTCGTAAAGGTCGTTTCGTGGTACGACAACGAGTGGGGATACTCGAACAAGGTCCTCATGCTCATCGAGAAGATGTACGCTTACAACAACAAGTAATCGTCATCCCAACGATTGACACGGCGGTTCGGAACTTCGGTTCCGGACCGCTTTTTTTATGTGAGAGGTGAAAGGTAAAAGGTGAAAGGAGGAAGGCGGGGACAGAGCGTGATGGCGGAGCGGCCCGGGTGGCATCGGAGCGGCGCCGGGTCGATGGCCAGGCATGGCGGCAGGGTGGTGAACCAAGATGGCGGAACGGAGTGGCCCGGAGTGATGCAGGTGCTCTGGAACGGGGTGACGGAGCGGGGTAGTGGCCCGGGTGGCGTCGGAGTGGCGCCGGGTCGATGGCCAGGCATGGCGGCAGGCGGCGAACCGGGATGGCGAACCAAGATGGCGGAACGGGAGCAGCCCCGGGTCGGCCCGAACTGTGGAACGGGGTGACGGAGCAGGGTAGTGGCCCGGGCGGCATCGTCGCGGCGCCGGGCGGTAGGAAGAATCGGGGTGTGGTGTTGGTCTCGGGCCGGTTCCGGGGCGGTCAGGCGCGGTCGATGCGCAGCTCGAGCGAGATGCCCGACCACTGGTTGATGGCGTAGCGCTCCGCGCGCAACCGCCGCCCGGCGAAGGAGACCTTCAGGTCGAGGTCGAACGGCCGGGTCGCGTCGATGTCATTGCCCGTCGGCAGCGTGTGCGGAATCACGTAGACGTAAAGCATCAGGTGGTCGCATGCCGGGGCCGCGAGCGTCACGCGGCGGTCGGAGGGCAGGTCGGCGGGCCGCTCGCGGAGATTTGCACCCACGTCGGCGACGGTTGAGGAGGCCGTGGCGAAGTCGGTGCGGTTGCCGGCCGCATCGAAACAACCGCACATCAGCGCCGCATTGTAGCGCCACCACCCCTCGTAGCGGCTCGAAATCTCGATGGTGAATCCTTTGTTGTCGCTCATGACGGCAAAGATAACGCATCGGGGGCGCACTGCCAAATTTATTTGCGGACGGCGGTGCGGCGGCCCGTTTCCGGTCTGTTTCCGGTCCCTTCCGGTGCCGTGCCGGGGCCGCGTGCGGACCCCTTTCGTGCCGCGTATGGGTGCTAAATATCTGCGTTTTCTTTGCAATTGTTCTATTTTTTAGTAACTTTGCGCACTAAATGCGTACAAATGGAGGTCGCGAAAACATATTCGATCCCTTACAAAGGGCTGAAAATCGGCACGCACGACTTTGATTTCAAGGTCGGGCGGGAGCTTTTCGAGTCCTTCTCCGCCCAGGATATCAAGGACGGCGCGTGCGACGTGCACGTGCATCTGGAGCGTGCCGAAACGCAGCTCGTGATCGACGTGCGCATCACGGGGCATGTCGTCGTGGAGTGCGACCGCTGCCTCGAGGAGTGCAGCATCCCGATCGACTACGACGGCCGGCTGCTGGTCCGTTTCTCGGACGAGGTCCGCGAATACGACGGCGACGTGATGTGGATTTCGCCCGTGGAGGACGAGGTCGACCTCACGCAGTATGTCTACGAGAGCATCGTGTTGTCGCTGCCCTACCAGCGGGTGCATCCCGACGGGGAGTGCAATCCCGAAATGCTGCGGCGGTTCCGCATCGTCTCGGGAGAGGAGTTCGCCGACATCGAGGCCCGCGCCGGGCAGGAGGCCGAAGGGGCCATCCCGGCCGGCGAAATGTCGAAACTCGCGGCGCTGAAGGCGGAAATGGAGGCCGGAGCGCAGTCCGACGGCGAACACGAAGGAGAATGAAAAAGAAACTGATATACGTTGAACTTATAATTCTTTTGTAAAATGGCACATCCTAAACACAAAATCTCGTCGACCCGACGTGATAAGAGAAGAACTCACTACAAGGCCGTTGTCCCGACGGTGGTTACCTGCTCGAACTGCGGTGCAGCCGTGCTGTATCACCGCGTATGCCCCGAGTGCGGCTTCTATCGCGGCAAACTGGCCATCGAGAAGAAGGCTGCCGAATAGCGGCCTCCGAGAAGAGTGCATCCCGGCGGGAGTGCCTCTTTTTGATTTTATGCAGTTCCCGGGACCCCGCGCATGCAAGTGCGGTTGCGGGGCGGGGACGATAACCACCAAATCGCACGAATATGTTAAAGATTGGTATTGATGCCATGGGCGGCGATTTCGCTCCCGAGGCGGCGGTCAAGGGTGCCGTCATGGCGCTTGAGGCCGTAGGGCCCGACAGCCGGATCGTGCTGTTCGGCGACGAGCGGCGTATCCGCGAAGTGCTGGCTGCCGAAGGGTGCCCGGCCGAGCGTTTCGACATCGTGCCCACGACGGAGGTCATCGAGATGGGCGACCATCCGGCCAAGGCGTTTCAGGCCAAGACCGATTCGAGCATCACGGTAGGTTTTGCCCATCTGGCCAAGGGCGCTGTCGACGGTTTCGCAAGCGCCGGCTCCACGGGCGCCATGATGGTCGGTTCGATGTATGCCGTCAAGCCGATTGAGGGTGTTATCCGCCCGACAATCTCGTCCGTCGTGCCTACGGCCTCCGGACGTCCCTCCCTGCTGCTGGATGTGGGACTGAATGTCGACTGCAAACCCGAAGTGCTGGCCCAGTACGGCCTCATCGGGTCGATTTATGCCGAATCGGTGCTGGGCATCGAGCGTCCGCGTGTCGCCGTGCTCAATATCGGCGAGGAGGAGACCAAGGGCAATGCCCAGGCCAAGGCGACCTACGAACTGCTCAAGGCCGACAACCGCATCCGCTTCGTCGGCAACGTCGAGGGGTCGCACATCTTCTCCGGAAAAATCGCCGACGTGATTGTCTGCGACGGTTTCGTGGGCAATACGGTGCTGAAGATGGCCGAGGGCCTCTACCGCATCAACAAGGCGCTGGGCGGCGGAAACGCCTTCTGGGACGCCATGAATTATGAGAATATCGGAGGTACGCCCGTGCTGGGTGTCAACGCTCCGGTCATCATCGGTCACGGGTGCTCTTCGCCCAAGGCCATCCGAAGCATGATTCTTTCGACCGAGCAGGTCATCCGCGCCGGTCTGACTGCCAAGTTGCAGCATGCCTTCCAAAATTAACAAGTCAAATCAGGAAAAGAAAAAGAATGGGTAAAATAACAGCTGCGATAACGGGTGTCGGAGAGTATCTCCCCGATTACATCCTGACCAACGACGAATTGAGCCGCATGGTCGATACGACCGACGAGTGGATCATGTCGCACGTCGGCATCAAGACGCGTCACATCCTCAAGGGCGAGGGTATCGGCACCTCCTACATGGGAGCACGTGCCGTGCTGAACTTGCTCGACAAGACGGGTGTCGATCCGATGGAGATCGATGCCGTAATCTGCGCCACGGTGACCCCCGACATGTTCTTCCCCTCGACGGGCAACCTGATTGCCGACCAGGCCGGTTGCAAGAACGCCTTTGCCTACGACGTCTCGGCTGCCTGCAGCGGTTTCCTCTTCGCCCTGACCACGGGTGCGAAGTTCATCGAGGCCGGTACGAGCAAGAAGGTCATCGTCGTGGGTGCCGACAAGATGTCGGCAATCGTCGACTATACGGACCGCACGACCTGCCCGATTTTCGGTGACGGCGCCGCGGCCGTGCTGCTCGAGCCCAATACGGAGGGCTACGGTGTCATCGACTCGATTCTCCATTCGGACGGCTCGGGCGAGTTGCAGCTCTACATGAAGGCGGGCGGTTCGCGTTACCCCGCATCGCTCGAGACGGTGCAGAACAACTGGCACACCATCACCTGGGACGGACACGCCGTATTCAAGGCTGCCGTATCGAAGATGGCCGACGTCTCGGTCGAGATGATGGAGCGCCACCACCTGACGGGCGACGATATCCGTTATCTGGTTCCCCACCAGGCCAACCTGCGCATCATCGACGCCACGGCGCGCCGCATGGGCATCACGAGCGACAAGTGCATGATCAACATCGACCGGAACGGAAATACGACCGCTGCGACGATTCCCTCGTGTCTGTACGACTACGAGCAGGAGCTGCGTCCGGGCGACAACCTCATCCTGTCGGCCTTCGGCGGCGGATACACGTGGGGTGCCATCTACGTGAAGTGGCTCTACGACGGTTCGAAGAGCTGCCAGGTCAAGCCCGCGGCTCCCGCACAGGAGTAATTCCCGGGGACCGGCGGCAGCCGGAGCGAAACATCGGAAAAAAGGTCGTGCGACACGGTTCGCGCGGCCTTTTTTCGTTTTCCGGGGTTTCTTTCCGCTCTCCGCAGGGCCGTTTTTCTCTCTTAAGCGGCAGGCGGTTTCCCCATTTTTTCCCTCCATCGCGGCAACCGGGCTGGCGGGTGCGGGCGGGCGGTGTCGGGCATTTTCCGGCCGGAGCGTCCGCCCGTTTTCGGAGGCTGGGAAAAATCCGTGCCGAACGGCTCTTTTGCCCCGACTTTTCCAATTTTTGGAAAAGACAGGAGGCGGTTCGGCATGGCCAAACCAAAAAACTTCGTTTTCGTTTGCCTCTGCACTCACCTTTCGCTATATTTGTTGTAATCAGGTAGGTTTTATTTGACTATCAACAGATTGGATAAAACTCGCACGAGAACGGGCAATGGATAAGAAAAAGCCGGACTGTTCCGAACCGCCATATTTCTCATGCTTTCAAATAACTCTTTATC
>NZ_CASFQD010000029.1 GCF_949296715.1 uncultured Alistipes sp.
TAACTCAATCGGACAAGTCCTCTTCCAGAGGGCGGATATCCGTGAAATTTATAATCAGCCGACAACTCCCGTTAGTGTTCCGGAGGCGGGTTCTGTCGAGCAACCTACTTTATGGTAAAATTTCTCCGGACAGCAGTGTTTCGATATGAAATATGAAAAGCCCCGTATAAGCCCAATCCGTCGACAAAAAAACTTTCAAAGAGGATTTTCCTGCCCAAACACAAGTCCATACGTCTATATAACGACCGGGAATATATAGATACAAGGAACTGATTATAAATGCATAATAAGATGAATTGATCTATATTATCAGGTATTGCACTTTCCCGCCTTTCATAAAATAGATAATTTTGCAAAGCAATGAGCCCGACTTACGATTTGTAATTTTTTTAACATTTCTCAATCCATATCACAAACCAAAACTTGCCAACCTATGAAGAAAACATTTTTACGCATGTTGCTTCCTGCGCTCCTCATCGGTCTGCTTGCATCCTCCTGCATCGAGGACAAGGCAAAAGATGCGGCTGCCAGGCTCATCGTGAGCAAGGTCAGCGTGGAGGTCATCCAGACCGGAACGCTGAGCACCGGATCAAAAGCCACGCTGGACATTCTGGCCAACCGTGGCTATACCATCATTCCTTCAGCCGACTGGCTTTCGGTCGACAAACCCGTCGGGAAAGGCCGCGTGACGGTTGTGATCGATGTCGAGGCCAACGACACCGAGAAAGCCCGCACCGCATACCTCACGGTGACGAGCGAGGAACTGACTGAAACCGTAACCGTAACACAGACGCTCGACCCCGACACCGACGACGGGCTGGAGATCGGCCATGTCTACCTCGAGGACGACTTCGCATGGTGCGAACAGTTCGGAGGCGACGACCAGGTACAGTTCCCCGACCAGAGTTCCACGACGCCCGTCCGCAACGAGTCCGCTGCCGTAGCAAAGTTCGAAGAGATGGGCTACAGCGAGTACAACTACGCCGGCAATGCCTTCTACATGGCCAAGCACTACTTCAAGATGGGCAAGAACAACCAGCAGAACGGACTGGCCATCGACATGGGCAAGTACATCGAGAAGGAGAAATCCTCGACCGTCACGCTGACCTTCGATGCTGCTCCGGTCGTCTCGATCAACGGCTCGGGATCCGACATCACGCTCCGCGGCATCGACGACACATCGGTGACCGTCGAGGTCTACGAAGGCCCGGGAACCGTCGACGGCCCCACCTCCAAGACCAGCGATGCGCTCACCATGTCGAGCGTCACCTCCTGGAACCAGTGGGTAAGCATGAAGGTTACGCTCTACGGCGTCTCCGACCGTTCGCAAATCGTCATACGCTCCACTCAATTCGGACAATCGGGATACCACCGCTGGTACCTCGACAACATCAAGATGGTCAAGGCGCCCCGCAACTAAACTGGGTCAACAATCATAAACCGAAACACCATGAATTTCAAACATATGTTATTCAGGGCAACGTCCGCCCTGCTGTTCATGTCGGGAATCGGGCTGGCAGGATGCAACGAAACCGAACCCGATGCATTTCTCACGGTCACCCAGCAGGAGATCGAGGTCGAATATACCGGACTTACCGTTGAGGGAGAGATGGTGAATTTCGAACTGGGGACCAACCGTTCGTGGCAGGCCACCTACGTCGAAGAGTGGATTCACCTCACCCATAGTGAGGGAGACCGCGGCCGTGTACGCATCTTCCTCGACATTGACGAGAACAATACCGGCAAGGACCGCACCGGATTCATTATCTTCGAAGGCGAAGGCGGAACACGCCGCACCATCGCCGTCACGCAGAAACTCAAGGTCGACGCGCTTTCCGTCTCCCCGACGGAGATCACTGTCGTGAAGTCGGGACTGCTCGAAACGGGCGAAAAGGCCGAAATATACCTCTCGACCAACAGCGACTGGACAATCACGGTTGCCGACAACAGCAAGTGGATCACTCCGGCCGCCACCTCCGGGGAGGCCGGCGACATGAGCATCGAACTGACCGTCGAGCAGAACAAAACCGGCGGCGAACGCACGGGATCGTTCGTCATCAACGCCGGGTCGAAGAGCGAGACCGTCACCGTCATCCAGAATCTCGAGGGATTAAAACTCTCCGCCGACAATTTCCGTGTGAACAAATTCGGATTCTCCGACGAGGCCCAGACCCCGCTGACCTTCACGATCACATCCGCCGAAGCGTGGACATCGACCTGCGACGACTGGCTGTCGATCGAACCCGCCTCGGGAGAGGCAGGGGAGACGGAGGTGACGCTTCTCGTCGACGAAAACACTTCGGGAGCACCCCGCGAGGGAGCGGTGAAGATCACCACCTCGCTCAACGGATTGGAAGCTACGCTCACCGTCTCGCAGAACACCAAAACCAATATCTACGATGACGACGGAAAGGCAATCGGACATGTCTACTACGAAGAGCCGTTCGACTGGGCCATCCCGTTCGGCATGGACGACCAGGTCGGGCTCGACGGCACCAAATGGACGCGACTCAGCGTGCAGGCGAACGACGAGATCAAGGCCGCCTGGGCGGCATGCGGCCTCGAGGACCTCAATCCGGGTGCGAACTGCCTCTACATCGCCTCCGACTACCTCCACATGGGCGGCAAGAACAAGCAGACGGGAGTCATCCTTCCGGCCATCGACGTTCCTGCAGGGCAGTGCACCGATGTGGAACTTGCGTTCGAGACCTGCGCCAATATTGGCGGATCGGGAAATCCCGATGCCATTACCGTCACGGTCGAGATTCTCGAAGGCCCCGGCACGGTAAACGGCGACTCGGAGAAGTTGAGCGCCCCCATGACCCCCGATCCGGTCTGGGGATGGACGCCCATGAGCGTGACGTGCTACGGCATCACCGCCGACACCCGGATCGTCATCCGCTCCACACAACAGGATGCAAGCGGCTATTTCCGCTGGTTCCTCAACGACATCAAGATGACGAAAACCGCAGTAGAATAATTTAACGGGACCCAAACATGAAAAACATACTGTCAGATATGAACAAGAGATTTGCAGCGACGGGGAGATCCCTTGGGGGCTATCTTCTGCGCATCGTATGCTGCCTGCTGCTGACGACAGCCGCGCTGTCCCTGCAGGCACAAACCCGCAACCAGGTGAGCGGCCGGGTGACCGACGCGGCCGGCGAGCCGCTCGTCGGCGCCACCGTCGTGGTCGTCGGCACGACAACCGGAACGACGACCGACATCGACGGAAACTATGCGATCAATGCCCCGGCCGCCGGGCAGCTGAAGTTCTCGTACATCGGATATGCCGAACAGACGGTGGAGATCGGCACGCAATCAGTCATCAATATCACCCTGCAGGACGACAGCCAGGTACTCAAGGATGTCGTGGTCATCGGATACGGCACGATGGAAAAGAAGTCGGTGACCTCATCCATCACCTCGATCAAGGGCGACGACCTGACCACCGGCATGGGCGGGTCGACAATCGCCACGGTACTTCAGGGCAAGGTTCCCGGACTGACTATTTCGGGCAGCTCCAGCCCCAACAGCAGCAACGGATTCCAGTTGCGCGGCGTGGCATCGATCAATGCCAGCCAGAGCCCTCTCGTCGTGATCGATGGCATCCCCGGCGGCGACATGCGCGCCCTCATCCAGGAAGACATCGAGTCGATCGACGTACTGAAGGATGCCTCGGCAGGTGCCATCTACGGCACACGCGCGGCCGGCGGCGTGATCCTCATCACGACCAAACGGGCCAAACAGGGGCGCGTAAGCGTAAACTATACGGGAGAATTCTCGATCGAAAGCATCCGCAAATACCCCGACCTGCTCTCCTCGAGCGAGTATGTCGAATACGGGCTCGGCGAGGATTACGGATCGGATACCGACTGGTTCAAGGAGCTGACCAACGAGCTGCCATTCTCGCAGCGCCATACGGTGAGCCTCTCGGGAGGTACTGAGGCCGCCCAGGTCTATACCTCGTTCATGGCCCAGGACCAGAAAGGTATCGTTATCGGCGACAACCGCAAGGACTATTCGGGACGTATCAATGCACGTTTCAACCTCTTCGACGGACTGGTCGAGGTACGCGCCAACGCCCAGTTCCGCGAGGCGGAGCGCGACAACCGCAACTCGTCGGGAATCTTCAAGATGGCGTTCGGGCTCAACCCCACCATCCCGCTCTACGACCCCGAGAATCCCTCGGACTACAACGTCGTGGGGAACGGCATCTCCGGCACGAGCTTCAACCCTGTTGCCGACATCATGCTGCGCACGAAAAACGGCAAGGACCAATGGCTGCTGGCCGACGCCACGGTGAAAATCAACCTGATGAAGGGGCTCTCGCTGCAAGGGACCGTAGGCATCGACAAGCGCCAGTACCAGGAGTACACCTACGTCTCGCATGACCACAAGGAGTCGATCGACAACAGCCGCCGCGGAGGTGCCTCGCACAAGTTCAGCAAGGATAACCGCGTTTCGGTCGAGGCATACGCCAACTACCACCGCACCTTCGCCGAGGACCATACGCTCGACGTCGTGGCCGGATACAGCTTCTGGCAGGCCGGAGGCGAGAGCTTCAGCATGTCGAACTACGACTTCCCGGTCGACGGAGTCGGCCCGTGGGACATGGGCGTCGGTTCGTACCTCACGGACGGCCGCGCCTCGATGGATTCGAGCAAGGACCCGCGCGAACGGCTGCTGTCGCTCTTTGGGCGTGCCAACTACTCGTACAAGGACCGCTACATGGCAACGGTAAGCTTCCGCCGCGAAGGTTCCTCAAAATTCGGCCCGAACAACCGATGGGGTAATTTCTGGGCCGTCTCGGGAGGCTGGCGCCTCTCGAACGAGGCCTTCATGCGCGACATCCGCTGGATCGACGACCTCAAGATCCGCCTCGGATACGGCGTAACGGGTAACAACGGTTTCGGAAACGGCTACACGACCCGCATGTACACGGCCAACGACATGTGGCCCACCAACGGGATCTGGCAGCCCGGATACGGCTCGGTCCGCAACATCAACCCCGATCTGAAATGGGAGGAGAAGTCCGAGTTGAACGTCGGGTTCGATTTCGCGCTCTTCGACAACCGCCTCTGGGGAAAATTCGACCTCTATTACCGTCAGGTCAACGACATGCTCTACAACGTCAACGCCCCGATGCCCCCGATGGTGCACGACACGGTGATGAAGAACATCGGCAGCCTCGAGAACAGAGGCTGGGAGTTCGAGCTCGGCGGGGACATCGTACGCAGCAAGAACTTCCGCTATACGTCGTCGGTACGCCTGTCGCACAACAAGACTCGCATCAACCGGTTGGGAGACGACGGGTTCTTCCTCGACGAGGTGACGTTCCCCTCGCCGGGCAACCCGGGAACGGCCGTGCGCCTGCAGAACGGACTTGAGCTGGGACAGTTCTTCATCTACAAATACGCCGGGCTCGACGAGAACGGCAAGTGGCTGATCTACGACAAGAACAACGAAATCGTACCGGCCATTGACGGCAGCACCTCGAACCTCATCGCCGAGAACAAGCATTTCGTCGGCAACGCGATTCCGAAGGTCATTCTGTCGTGGGACCACACCTTCAAGTACAAGAACTGGGACCTGTCGGTCTACCTGCGCAGCTGGCTCGACTACGACGTCTTCAGCCAGGTGAACATGTACTACGGACTGGCCAATGACTCGCAGCTCAACGTCCTCAAGTCGGCCTACACGCGCAACCGCAACATCAAGGACGAAAAGATCCTCTGCGACTACTGGCTCGACGACGGATCGTTCCTCAAGATCGACGCCATCAACCTCGGATATACGCTCGACCTGAGAAAATGGACGCGCTACATTCAGTCCGCGAAACTCTACCTGACGATCCGCGACCTGGCCGTCTTCACCAACTACAACGGGCTCAACCCCGAAGTCGACATCAACGGGCTCTATCCCGGATTCGAGTACGTCAACGACACCGCATCGATGTATCCGCAGACGACCCGCTTTACGCTGGGTGTGCAGATAACCTTCTAATCCAAAATCGAAAATCGTTATGATCAAGAAACATATAATTGCCGTACTGGCCGGGGTCGCCGCCATCTCCGCACCCTCCTGCGACCTCGACGAGAAATTCTACTCGGAAGTCACCCCCGACACCTTCATCACCTCGCCCGAAAGCACCTACGCCGTGCTGTGCCGGCCCTTCACCCACTGGAAATGGTACATCGGGGCCGACAGGTGGTACCTCCAGGAACTGACCACCGACGAGATGGTATGTCCCAAACGTGGCAGCGACTGGTACAACGGCGGAGAATACTATCGCCTGCACTACCACACCTGGTCGCCCGACGACCGGTTCATCGTCAATACCTACGACGGCACCACCGGGGGCATCTCGCGCGCCCTGGAGGCCAAAGCCGACCTCCAGGCCGTAGACTACAACGCCATCGGGCTCGACGACAAGGTCAAGGCCGACCACATCAACCAGCTGAACGCCATCACGGCCTACTTCTACATGCGCGGGCTCGACTACTTCGGAGGCATGCCCATCTACTATTCGGTCAACGACGACCTCCGGGGCCGCAGTACGGCCCGCGAGACCTTCGAGCATGTCGAGACCCTGCTCAAGGAGGCGATCCCGACCCTCACGAAGAAGACGACGCTCGGGGCATCCGAAGACGGCTACATCAAGCAGGCGGCTGCCGCAGCGATGCTGGCCCAGCTCTACTTCAATGCCGTCGCCTACATCGGCGAGGAGCGTTTCGAGGAGTGTGCCAAGCTCTGCCGCGACATCATCGGAGGCGTCTATGGCACCTACGATCTCGATGACACCTGGTACGGCCCTCACAGTTTCGACAACAACACCTCGCCGGAGGTGATCTGGACGGTGCCCTCTGAAAATGCCAAACTCGAATGGAACTGGTATTTCAAATACTTCTACCACTATTCGGCCTATGAGTACTTCGGGAGCGAGACGGCCGGATACAACGGATTCATGCTGACCCCCTCGCTCGACCCCCAGGGCCGCTACTATAACCAATGGAAACTGGGCAACACCTACCGGAAATTCCACGACAAGGACCTGCGCAAGAAGCCCTATCGCTACCTCGGCAACGGACAATACGAGGGTATGTTCCTCATCGGTGAGCAGACCAACCCCAACGACCCGTCGAAACAGTGCCTCGGGCAGAAGGAGTACAGCGGCAAGGTGATCAACCTGGTCGACCAGGTCGCCCGTTTCTCGGAGGTCGGCAGCAAGTACAATTCGGTCGCCGAGCTGACCTCGACGATGGCCGACGGCGAGGAGAACTCAGGCGTCCGCCTGGTAAAGTCCCCGCAACCCGACCTTGACGACATCCAGTTGCGATGGAATCCCGATTGCCCGGTCATCCGGCTGACGGAGATCTACTACATGCTGGCCGAATGCGAGATGCGGGCAGGGCAGAAGGGAACGGCCGCCGCGCTGATCAACCAGGTACGTGCGCGCAACTTCGAGAACAGGGAGGACCCCGACCCCGTGACGGCCGACAACCTCGATGAATACCGCATGCTCGACGAATGGATGATCGAGTTCCTGGGCGAGGGGCGCCGCCGTACCGACCTGATCCGCTGGAACAAGTTCACGACCGACGCATGGTGGGACCACACGCCGCTCGGCGACGAAGAACAGGCCAGGAATCTGAACCTGTTCCCGATTCCCAACTCGGCCATCTCGGCCAACAACCTGATCAAACAGAATCCCGGGTATACGGGCTATAACCCGCAATAGCGCCCGCGGGCACCGGATTCAAGAGTGTTGAACATTAAAAACCGAAAAAATGATCAAATACATCAAATATTATCTGTTGGCCTTTCTGCTGGTCACCGGTTCGGTCGCCTGCAGCGAGGACGAAGGCGCCCAGATTCTCGGAGCACTTCACGAAAAGGTGGACATCGAGCCCGAACCCGGCATGAACCTCGTAGGGCGCGTTACCGACGGCAAGAATCCGATCGAAGGTGTCGTTGTCAGCGACGGCTTCACGGTGACCACCACCGATGCCCGGGGCATTTACCAGATGCGCGTCAAACGGACGACTCCGTTCGTCTTTGTCTCCGTGCCCGCGGAGTATGAGATCCCGATGGAAAACGGGCATCCGAAGATATACAAGAAGATCGCTTTGGGCGACAACGACGTCGTGCAGCGCAGCTTCAAGCTCGAACGGGCCGCCAAAAAGGAGCGTTTCACCCTTCTGGCACTGGCCGACGTGCAGATCGGCCGCGAAGACGAGGTGACGATGCTCGACGAAGAGGTGCTTCCGTTCCTGATCCCCTACGTACAGGAGGAGCTGCAGGCTCCCGTCTACGGCATCTCGCTGGGCGACCTGGTATGGGACAACATGCCCTACCACACGATCTACAAGGAGCGAATCCAAAAGATCGGCGTCCCCGTATTCCAGGCCATCGGAAACCACGACCACGACAAGGCTGTCTCCGACGATACGGAGGCCGACGCCAGCTTCGAGTCGGCATTCGGCCCCACGTATTACTCCTACAACATCGGGGACTGCCACTTCATCGTCCTCGACGATGTCCTCTACGCGGGCTCGTCCTCCTATACGGCCGACATCACCGACGAGCAGATGGCCTGGCTGGAGCAGGACCTGCAATACGTTCCCAAAGACAAGCTCATCATCCTGGGCGTGCACATCCCGACGTCGCGCCGCAACCGTCCCTCGACCCAAGTCGAGAACTGCGAGGAACTCTATGCTCTGCTCGACGGCTACCAGGTGCGCATCCTCTCGGGACACTCGCACAACAACTACACGACCACCATCTCCGAATCGATCGAGGAGAACACGCTCGGGTCCGTCATGGGGGCCTACTGGAACGGGAAAGAGCTGTGCAACGACGGCAGTCCCCGCGGTTATGCGGTCTACGAAATCGAAGGGAACCGGATCAAGAACTGGTACTACAAGGGTACGGCCTATCCGCGCGAATACCAGATGTACCTCTACGGCCCGGGTGAGGCCGTCTCGGAGCAGTACCGCGACGGACTGATCTTCAACATCTTCAACTGGCACACCACCTGGACGGTCGAGGTGCAGGAGGACAATTCCGACTGGGTGACGCTCCCCTCGGACTCGAACCTCAAGTACGAAATGGACCGCCGTGCATACGACTTCATGTTCGGCGAAACCGTCCCCGAACACCGTCCGACGGCCGAACCCGAGGATAAGAACGACCACATGTTCTACTACAAGCCCGTTTCAGACTCCTGGGAGAAGGTCACGGTGAAGGCTACCGACCCCTACGGGAACGTATACACCGAAAGCATCCAGAACGAATAGTCCACGGTCTCAACAACCCTCCGTGCCCTCCTGCGGGAGGCACGGAGGATCTCAACCATGTCTCTGCCCATGAAAAAAACGATTCTCGCACTCCTGATCGCCATGTGCTACGGGCTCTCCGCCCGGGCGCAGGACTTCGAAAACCCCCTTGTCTTCGGTGAGAACCGCCTGACGCTCATCACCCCGACCCTGTTCCGGCTGGAGTTCGCCCATGACGGGAAATTCATCGACGCCCCGACCTACTTCGCCTACGACAGAAGCAACCTGCTCCCCGCCACCGAGTTCAAGGTCCGCGCGTTGGGCGACAACCGCTACGAGATCACGACCTCGGCCCTGCGCATCGTCTACGAACACGACGGATTTCCTTTCGGGCTCCACAACTTCGCAGCCTACTATACCCTCAACGGCAAAGAGAAGAAATTCACCAACCGCTGCATCTTCCGCAATAACCTCGGAGGCCCGATCGAGACCCTCGACCGCGTCACCGGGGAGATTCCCATGCACGACGGGCTGCTGAGCCGCGACGGCTGGTACGTGATCGACGACGAACGCACCGACCTGCTGATCGACGGATGGCTCGCCCCGCGCGACACGAAAAGCCACGTACAGGACCAGTACTGCTTCGTCTACGGCAACGACTACCGGGCCGCCCTCGCCGACCTGGGGGCCATCAGCGGGCACGTGCCCATGACCCGCAAATACATCCACGGCGTCTGGTACTGCCGCTACTGGGACTATACCTCCGAAGAGTTCCTCTCGATCATCGACGGATACGAAGAGAACGACTTCCCGCTCGACAACCTCGTCTTCGACATGGGGTGGCACACCTACGACGCACAAATCGGGACCGGACACGCCGGCAGCCGCAGCTGGACGGGCTACACGTGGGACCGCACGCGTATCCCCGACCCCGGAGCACTGATCGCCGAGGTGCACCGCCGCGGCGTCACCGTATCGCTCAACGACCATCCGCACGACGGAATCCGTCCCCACGAGGAGATGTACGCAGACTTTATGGCCGACATGGGCGCCGACCCCTCCAAACCGCTGCTCTTCGACGTTGGGGACCGAAAATACATGGAGACCTTTTTCAAACATGCCCACCATTCGACCGAAGATCTGGGAATCGACTTCTGGTGGCTTGACTGGCAACAGAACTACCTCTATCCCGAGGTGCGCGGTTACCGCTCCACGACACTGCAATGGATCAACGAGCTCTACTACCGCGAAACCGAGCGGAAAGGGCTGCGCGGCGCCGGATACAGCCGCTGGGCCGGCTGGGGCGACCATCGCCACCCGATCCAGTTTTCGGGCGACGCCCAGGCCAACTGGGAGCTGCTCGCCTTCGAGGTGAAGCTCACCGCCGCCAGCGGCAACGCGGGCTGCTATTACTGGGCGCACGACATCGGCGGATTCCGCGGTGACCCGAATCCCGAACTGACGGTACGGTGGACACAATTCGGAGCGCTTTCAGCCGCCCTGCGGGTCCATTCCACGAAGGATGCGCGCCTCGACCGCCGCCCGTGGCTCAGCGGAGAACGCGAAACCGTCGCCATGCGCCGCATGTACCACATGCGTTCGGAGTTGATGCCCTACATCTACAGCAGCGTCTGGCAGACCCACTCGACGATGGTGCCCCTCAACCGCCCGATGTATATCGACTACGGGCATGAGAAACCCGCCTACGAAAATCCCCAGGAGTTCCTCTTCGGGGACAACCTGCTCGCCGCGCCGATCACCTCGCCGGGAGAGGGCGAAGAGAGAATCGCCTCACAACAGGTGTGGTTTCCCGCAGGGGACGTATGGTACGACTTCTTCACCCACGAACGTGTCGACGGAGGCCAGGTGCGCCGCATCGCCAAACCGCTCTACGAATTCCCGCTCTACGTCCGCGGCGGCTGGGTGCTGCCCATGCAACCCTACACGCCCCGTCCCGCATCGACACCGCTCACCACGCTCGTCATGCGCGTCTATCCCGCATCGGGCGATGCCGACAACACCTATACGCTCTACGAGGACGACGGATTGACCCGCGATTACGAACGCGGCCTGTACGCCACCACGGAACTCAACTACCGTCGCCAGGGAGAGGTGACGACCATCACCATCCGCCCCGCGTCGGGCAGCTACGAAGGGCAGGTCCCCCAACGGGCCTACAGACTCCAGCTCCCCGCCATGGGAGAAATCCGCCGCGTCAAGGTCAACGGCCGCGCCGCAAGGATTTCGTACGATACGCAATTGGAGTGCCCGACCGTAGAAGTCCCGGCAACGGACATCCGCAAGGAAATAAGGATAGAGATCTTCGGATAACCTTTCCGGAAACGACCCGCACGAAAAGTGAATCCCGCGCCATGGAAATGATGCGGGATTCGCTTTTTTTTTATAAATTTGTCCTCAAACGACCGCTGCCGATGAGAAAACCGTCCCTTTCCGCCATCCTCGGTGTCGCGACCTGTCTCGTTCTCTTCTGTGCCTGCCGCAAAGACGGCAACGAACAGGTATTCGACGAACTGGATCGGGTCATCAGTCAGAAATCCTGCTACGCAGAGCGTTTCAACCGACAGGCCGATTCGCTGCGCCGGAGACTCGGCGCTGCACCCGACGACACGTCAAGATGGCAAATGGCCCACCACCTGTTCAACGCCTACATCACCTACGACATCGACTCCGCCGCCCGTTACTCCGAACTGATGTACCGTTATGCCGCCGCAACCGGCGACCGGGAGATGCAGTTCCTCTCGACAACCTGCGATGCCGGGGTGCAGATCGCCCGCAACAATGTCGGAAGAGCCTACAAACTGATCCTCTCGCTCGACACGGTCGGCATCAACAAACGCATGCGGGCGAATTACTATACACAGCAGATGGCGATTTTCGGACGGCTCGCCGCCTCGGAAGGCCCCGAAGAGCAGCAGGCAAAATATGCCGATTCTCTCGTCCGGCTGCGCCACACGCGCATCGGCTTCGACGGACACTCGTACGTCACCCGCCAACGACTCCGGGCCCTCGAACTCATGGACATGCACCGCTATGACGAGGCGCTGGAGATTCTGCTGCCGCTCTACGACCCCGAAAAGTACAACAACCGCACGCTCGCCCGCATCGCCTACAACATCGCCAACGCCTATGAGGCGCTCGGCAATCGGGAGCAGAACAAGTTATGGCTCGCCACGACGGCGATTTCGGACCTCCAAACCCCGGTCCGCGAGTACCTCTCGCTGTACAACCTGGCGCTGCTGATGTTCGAGGAGAAGGATATGGAGCGCGCGGCGCGTTATATCCAGTGCACGATGTCCGACATGCTGGAGTGCAACTACAACACCCGCATCCTCCATTCCAGCCAGGCCGAGATGATCATCAACCAGGCCGTCGTCTACAGCATCAACTCTCGCAGCCGCATCCTGACCGTCATGATATACATCTTCATGGCACTGTGCGCCATCATCCTGCTGTTGCTCATGTATACCCTGCAGCAGCACCGGAAGCTGCAGCAGACCAACAGGCAGCTCAACGAGTGGAACGAGCAGATCCGCCAGCTGAACGACAGCCTGCGCGACGCCAACAGGATCAAGGACAACTACGTGTTCCGCTACATGCACCTGGCCACACAGTACATCGGCCGGGTCGATCAATATCGGGACGAATTGCGGAAAACGGCAAAAAAAGAGGGGCCCGAGGCCCTGATGCGCAAGTTGCGGTCGCCGTCGGATGTCGACCGCGACTACCGGGACTTCTACCGGATTTTCGACGAGACGTTCCTCGGCATCTTCCCCGATTTCATCGAGCAGGTCAACGCCCTGCTCGAAGAGTCGGCCCGTTTCCCCGTACGTGCCGACAAGACGCTGCCCACCGAACTGCGGATCCTGGCCGTCATGCGGCTCGGAATTACCGACAGCGGACATATCGCCAGCTTCCTCAACTGCGCTTCGACGACCGTCTACACCTACCGCACCAGGTTGCGCAACTCGGCGCTCGGGGCGCGCAACGAATTCGAAAAGCAGGTGCGGCTCATCGGCTTCTGACCGGCAATCCGGAGGGGAGGGCGAAAGTACACGCCGTGCTCCGATACGCCGTCGCAGCCGCTACATCAGACCCATGCGCTTGCGCGCGAATGGGATGACCCATGCCGGCGACTGCTCCTTCGAGAGCATCTCGCGCATGTACTCCATATAAGGTTCCACGTGGCGGAAATAGTGGTACAGGCCTTCGCAAAGAGTATTTTTGCGGCAGCCGTCCGATCCGGTCTCGAAGCGGTGCTTCGGGCACTCGCCCCGGCAGGCGAAGTAGTAACGGCAGCGCAGGCACTCGGCCGGCAGGGCATTGCGCTTCGCCAGGCCGAAGTCGCGGCGCTTCTTCGAACGATAGATTTCCACCAAAGGGGTCTCGCGGATATTTCCCAACTTGTATTCGGGATAGACGAAGTGGTCACACGAATAGACATCGCCGTTGTGCTCGACGACCAGGGCGTCTCCGCATGTCTCACCCATCGAGCAGACGCCCGGCTGCACGCCGCACCACTGCGCCAGCGTGGCGTCGAACATCTGCACGAAGACCTGCCCCACGTCGCCCACGACCCACTCGTCGAAGACGTCGCAGAGGAACTGCCCGTAACCGTCGGCCGTGACCGACCATTCGGCCAGCCGCGCCCCCTCGCGTTCCGGGGAGACGATCAGCGGGCGGTGGAAGCCCTCCACATCGACAACATGCTCCACGGCCGGGAGGAACTGCATGTAGCGGCTGCGGACCGTGTCGCGGAAGAAGCGGTAGATCTCCGCCCCACGCCCCTCCGAGAGGCGGTTCACGACGCTCAGCGTGTTGTACTCCACGCCCCGCGCGCGGAACATCTCCACCGTCTGCATCACCCGGCGGAAGGTCGGACGGCCGCCCTTCGTGCGGCGGAAGGCGTCGTGGAGATCCTCCGGGCCGTCAAGCGAGAGTCCCACCAGGAAATTGTTCGCTGCAAAGAGGTCGCACCACGCCTCGTCGATAAGCGTGCCGTTGGTCTGCAGCGTGTTCTCGATGCGCTTGCCGTCAGCGTACTTCTGCTGAAGGGCCAGGGCCCGCCGGTAGAAGTCGATACCCAGGAGCAGCGACTCCCCGCCGTGCCAGCAGAAGGTCACCGTCGGCACGTCGTTGGCCTCGATGTACTGGCGGATGTAGCGCTCGAGCAGTTCGTCCGGCATCACCGCCTGACGGCCCCCGTACTGCACGGCCTTGTTGAGGTAGTAGCAGTAGTGGCAGTCGAGGTTGCACGCCGAACCGGCGGGTTTGAGCATCGTCGAGAAGGCCACGGGACCCGTCTGCTTCTCGGCGTCGCGGAAGGTGAATATGTCCTTGTTTCTGGTCATCGGGAGCGGCTCCGGCCCGGGAAAAGCGCCGTCGGGGTCCGGATCGGTGTAACAAATATAGGAAAAAAACATCTTTCTGCGGATTCGGTTTCGCTCTTGGGCGGTTTTTTCGTACTTTCGTGCGAAACCAAAATCCAACCCATGAAAAAACTCATTCTAACCCTCTGCCTCTGCTGCGCCGGTGCCGGAATCGCCGCGGCAAAAAGCTATGAAGTGAAATCCCCCGACGGGAAAATCGCCGTGCAGGTGGATGCCGGCAAGGAGGCCGTCTCCTACAGCGTGCTGCTCGACGGCAAACAGCTGATCGCCCCCTCGTACCTGGCGCTCGAACTCGCCGACGGCCGCACGCTGGGCACGAAGCCCGTCGTACGGAAAGCCGCGGTGAAAAGCCACGACGAGACGATCGATGCCCCGTTCTACAAACGCACGACGATCGAAGACCGCTACAACGAACTGACCCTCTCCTTCAAGGGCGACTACCAGCTCCGCTTCCGCGCCTATGACGACGGCGTGGCCTACCGCTTCGTCACCGACATGGACGGCGAACTCGTCGTGGCCGACGAGCTCGTAGACATCCGCTTCCCGGAGGACTTCAAGGCGTGGGTGCCCTACGTAAAGGCCCGCATCAAGGAGGGAGGCCTCGAGCGCTACTACTTCAACAGCTTCGAGAATACCTATACCGTACAGCCGCTCTCCGAGGTCGCCGACAACCACCTGGCCTTCGTGCCGCTGCTCGTCGACGCCGGATGCGCGAAGATCGCCATCACGGAGGCCGACCTCGAGCAGTACCCCGGCATGTACCTCTACAACCCCACGCACGGAACGGCCCTGCGCGGCAACTTCGCCCCCTACCCCTCCAAGGAGGTGCAGGGAGGACACAACGAACTGCAGCTGATGGTTACCGAGCGTGAGGATTTCATAGCCCGCACGCAGGGTACGCGCGCCTTCCCGTGGCGCATCTTCGTCATCGCCGGGAACGACATCGAGCTGGCCGACAACGACATGGTCTACCGCCTGGCATCGCCCTCGCGCGTCGAGGACACCTCGTGGATCCGTCCGGGCAAGGTGGCCTGGGACTGGTGGAACGACTGGAACATCTACGGTGTGGACTTCCGCGCCGGCATCAACAACGACACCTATAAGTATTACATCGACTTCGCCTCCAAGAACGGCATCGAGTACGTGATCCTCGACGAGGGCTGGGCCGTGAACAAGAAGGCCGACCTCTTCCAGGTGATCCCCGAGATCGACCTCCAGGAGCTGGTTGACTACGGCCGCGAACGCAACGTGGGCATCGTCCTCTGGGCCGGCTACTACGCCGTGGAGCGTGACATGGAGCGTGTCTGCAAGCACTTCTCCGAGATGGGCGTCAAGGGCTTCAAGGTCGACTTCATGGACCGCGACGACCAGAAGATCTCCGACTTCGTATACCGCCTGGCCGAGACCGCCGCACGCTACCACCTGTTCCTCGACCTGCACGGATTCCACAAACCCACGGGTCTCCAGCGCACCTATCCCAACGTGCTCAACTTCGAGGGCGTCTTCGGCCTCGAGCAGATGAAGTGGAGCGGCACCGACATCGACCAGGTGACCTACGACGTCACGATCCCCTACATCCGCATGCTGGCAGGCCCGATGGACTACACGCAGGGCGCCATGCGCAACGCCACGCGCGGCAACTACCGCCCGGTGAACTCCGAGGCCATGAGCCAGGGCACGCGCTGCCGCCAGCTGGCCGAATACGTCATCTTCGAGTCGCCGTTCAACATGCTCTGCGACGCCCCGACGAACTACCTGCGCGAGGAGGAGTGCACGCGCTTCATCGCCGCGGTGCCGACGACGTGGGACGAGACCCGCGGACTGGACGGACGTGTCGGCGAGTACGTCTCGATCGCACGCCGCAAGGGTGACGTATGGTATGTCGGCGGCATGACCGACTGGTCGGCCCGCGAGTTAACGATCGACCTGGGATTCCTCGGCGAGGGGGCCTTCACGGCCGAGGTGTTCCGCGACGGGATCAACGCCGACCGCGCCGCCTGCGACTACAAGCGCGAAGTGGTCGAAGTGCCCGCCGACCGCCGTATGACGCTGAAGATGGCGTCCGGAGGCGGCTTCGCCATCCGCATCGTCCGCAAATAGGCTACGGAAAACGCTCAAACCCTGCCGGGCGGTTCGATCGTGAGCCGCCCGGCACTGTTTTCTGCGCGGGCCGCGATTTACAAAAGCGGTTCACTAGTGTCCGGAGAAAAATTCTCCGACAATGTTTTAATTATTAAACATCAATAAGTTACAAGCATTAGAAATTTTTTCGATTAGAACATCAGTAACTTTGCGGTAGCCATCAAGAGGTTATCCGCAAGCCATGAACAAAGGAAAAACAATCTTCGCTCAGATTATGTCTCTCATTAACGAATACGAGTTCAAGAAATGTGTCGACCGCTACA
>NZ_CASFQD010000030.1 GCF_949296715.1 uncultured Alistipes sp.
CTGAACTTCCTCCGGAGAGGCCTTGCCGGCCGGCTGCGCGGAGTACGCCTGCGCGACGAACTGCTGCTCGCGGCGGCGGGGCTGACGGGCGGATCGCTCTACTTCCTCACGGAGAACATCGCGCTGGAGTACGCCCCGGCGTCGAACGTCTCGCTGATCGTCTGCACGGCTCCCGTCTGGACGGCCCTGCTCATGAGCCTCGTCTACCGCAGCGAACGCATGACGCGGCGGCAGACCGCCGGCTGCGCCCTGGCCTTCGTCGGCGTGGTGCTCGTCGTGCTCAACGGCCGCTTCGTGCTGCACCTCTCGCCGCGGGGCGACCTGCTGGCCCTCTCGGCGGCGCTGCTGTGGATGCTCTACTCGCTCGTAATCAAACGGCTGGGCGACCGCCTGCCGGTGGCATACGTCACACGCAAGGTCTTCTTCTACGGCATCGTGACCATCCTGCCGTGGTTCGCATGGGAGCCCTTCGACCTTCCGGCCGCGACGCTCCGCCACCCTGCCGTATGGGGCAACCTGCTCTTCCTGGGCGTCGTGGCCTCGCTGCTCTGCTACGTGCTGTGGAACGCCGCCATGACCCGCCTCGGGGCGGTGCGCACGACCAACTACATCTACCTCAATCCGCTGGTGACGATGCTCACCGCCGCCCTCGTGATCGACGAGCGCATCACCCCCGCGGCCCTCTGCGGCGCGGCGCTGATCCTCTCGGGCATGTGGCTTGCCGAGCGGGAACGCCGCAGGAAATAGCCGCGGGGCGCGCTTACGCACCGAATCGCACACGGGAAGCCTCGGCATTCGGGATTTTTTCCTATCTTTGGGGAAACCAACCTGAACGATCCATGAAAAGACTGCTCCTGCTCTGCTGCGCCGCACTCCTTGCCGCGCAGGCTCCGGCACAGACGGGCTATGTGCCCGCCCCCGAGAATCTCGCCGCCCGCGCGCAATTCGCCGACGACCGCTTCGGCATCTTCATCCACTGGGGGCTCTACGCCCTGCTGGGCCAGGGCGAGTGGGTCATGACCAACCGCGACATCGACTACCGCGAATACGAGAAGCTTGCCGGGGCCTTCTACCCCGCCGCCTTCGACGCCGCGGCGTGGGTCACGGCCTTCCGCGAGGCCGGAGCGCGCTACGTCTGCTTCACGACGCGCCACCACGACGGCTTCTCGATGTTCCGCACGGCACAATCGCCCTACAACGTCGTCGACGCCACGCCCTTCGCCCGCGACATCGTGCGCGAACTGGCCGAGGAGTGCCACCGGCAGGGGCTGCGCGTCCACTTCTACTACTCGCTCATCGACTGGTGGCGCGAGGATGCCCCGCGCGGCCGCACGGGCCTCGGCACGGGACGCCCGGCCGAACGGGAGGATGCCGACGCCTACTTCGACTTCATGAAGGCGCAGCTCACGGAGCTGCTCACGCAGTACGGCCCGGTCGGGGCGATCTGGTTCGACGGCGTGTGGGACCAGGACCGGAATCCGGGCTTCGACTGGCGCCTCGACGAACTCTACACGCTGATCCACCGTCTGCAGCCCGCCTGTCTGGTGGTCAACAACCACCACCTTGCCCCCTTCGAGGGCGAGGACGTGCAGACCTTCGAGCGCGATCTTCCGGGCGAGAATACCGCCGGGCTCTCGGGGCAGGCCGTCAGCCGCCTGCCGCTCGAGACATGCCAGACGATGAACGGCTCGTGGGGCTACCGCATCACCGACCGCGACTACAAGTCGACCGACGAGCTGATCCGCTACCTTGCGGGGGCCGCGGGCCGCGGCGGCAACCTGCTGCTCAACGTCGGGCCGCAGCCCGACGGCCGGCTGCCCAAGGAGGCGGTCGAACGGCTCGCGGGCATCGGCGGATGGCTGCGCACCTGCGGCGAGACGATCTACGGTACCGACGCCGGGCCCGTCACCCCGCGCAACTGGGGCGTCACGACGCGCCGCGGCGACAAAATCTACCTGCACATCCTCGACTGGGAGGACGAAGAGCTGTTCGTGCCGATCCGCGACGGGCGCATCCGCTGCGCCGTGCGGTACGCCGACGGGGAGAAGCTCTCCTTCCGGCAGGATGCGCACGGCGTGACGGTCGTGCTCGGCAGCCGGCCCGAGGGCCCGGACTGCATCGTCGAGCTGACCGTCGGCAAGTAAAAGCGCACCGGCCGGGAGCCCGGCGGGAGGTCTGGCGGCCGGCGGACAGCCGGTGGACAGACTGGCAGCCGCCGAGCGGCCGAACAACAGGCCATCCGGAAGGTTGCGGGCCGGCGGACAAACCGGACAGCCGGACAGATCGGACAGTCGAACAGATCGGGCAGCCGAACAGATCGGGCAGCCGAACAGGCCGGACACACAAAAAGGGGCATCCGTTTCGACGGATGCCCCTTTTGCCGAGGTACGGAGCAGGTCAATGTACCATCTTCAGCCCCACGATACCGATCAGGACCAGCGACAGGAAGAAGAGCCGCCAAACGGTCACGGCATCGTGGAAAAAGAGGATGCCGATGAGCACCGTGCCGATGCCGCCGATACCCGTCCAGACCAGGTAGGCCGTACCCATCGGGATGTCGCGCTGCGCCAGGTAGAGCAGCCAGCCGCTCAAGCCCATCGAGACGACGGCAAGCAACAGGTACAACAAATGGAAGCGCGGGGACTCGCCCGCCAGTTTGAAGCCCAGCGGCCACCCTATCTCGAAGAGTCCCGCCAGCAGCAGATAGATCCAAGCCATCTCTTTGTCCGTAAATATCCGTTATATGCCGGTTTTTCCGTCGTTGCCGACCCGAAGGGGGCCCGGCATCCGGCACCGGGTGCAAAGATAGCAAACCGAAGCCGGCCACAATGCATCCCGCAACGGAAAAAACACAAAAAAGGGACGCGACCCTTTTGGAATCGCGCCCCTTGCCGTATGTCGGGCAGGCGGGATGTGTTGCATCGCCCCTCCCGCCGCACCGTTCCGGGATTACTTCACCTCCTCGAACTCGACGTCCTCGGGCTGGCTGGCTCCGCCGCTGGCCGCACTGCCGGCATTGGCCTGCGACTGCTGCTGGCCGGTCTGCTGCTGGCCTGCGGCACCCTGAGCCTGCTGCTGTGCGTAGATGTCCTGCGAAGCGGCCTGCCATGCGGCGTTCAGCTCCGACATCGCCGTGTCGATGGCAGCCACGTCGGCGTTCTTGTGCGCCTCCTTCAGCTTGCCCAGCGCCGTCTCGATGGCGGCCTTCTTGTCGGCGGGCAGCTTGTCGCCGTACTCCTTGAGCTGCTTCTCCGTGGTGAAGATGTGCGAGTCGGCGGCGTTGATCTTGTCGATACGCTCCTTCTCGGCCTTGTCCTTCGCCTCGTTGGCCTTGGCCTCGTCACGC
>NZ_CASFQD010000031.1 GCF_949296715.1 uncultured Alistipes sp.
ATAGAGCTGGCCGATCTCGCGGAAGGTCGTTGGCAGCCACTGCTGCGTCGTTTCATCGTAGGCGTAGGTCGGGGTCGTCAGGAAGCGCGGGAAAGGAATGCCGACCGACGAGAACGACGCCCGGAGTTTCAGATAGGTGAATGCATCCGGCAGGTCGAAGGTCGCCGAAGGGATCCATGAAAGGCCTACCGAGGGGTAGAAGAAGGACTTCTGCGGCGACCCGGCCAACTGCGAGGCCCAGTCGTTGCGGCCCGTAACGGTCAGGTAGAGCATCGACCGCCAACCGACCTCAATCGAGCAGAAGAGCGACTGCGTCTGCTCCTGCCAGCCCCACTTCTGGGCGCGGGACTTCTCACGGTCGAGGTCGAAGACCGTGAAGAGGTTCGGAACACCCGAATCGCGGATCGGGCCCCGGTAGGACAACTCACGGCTGCGCACGTCGTTGATCGAGGCACCGACGTTCGCTACCAGCGACCACTCCTCGCCGAAGGTCTTGTTTACATTCGCCATTACGTCGGCGTAGATCTGCTCGTCGGCATTCGTGATCTCAGTATAGTGGCCCTGCGAACTGCCCTCGGTGATCGTGGTGTTCGACGAGGCGTAGAGCTTCTGCGTATAGACCGAATTGGTGTTGTCGATTCGGGCGCGGCCGCTGACATTCAACCACGGCAAGATATCATACGACAGTGAGGCCGAAGCCATGTAACGTTTCTTGTCTGTATCACGCGGGTTACGGTAGGCAATCCAGTAGGGATTCTGCATGCGCAAGTCACCGCCTTCACCCTGCGGCCAGTACTGCACGCTGATCTTGCGCGCCGGATCCCAACGCTCGAAAATCTTCACCGCCTCGAAATCATCCCCGCGCGGGAAAAGATAAGCCGATACAATCGGGTTCGAATAGACACCCTGGTTGATCATGTTGCGGTCCTTCTGCACGATATAGCTGGCGCTGACATCCAGATGCAGCCGGTCCTGAAGAAATTGCGTCGAGTTGCGGAACGTAAAGTTGTAGCGGTCGTAGTAGTTGTTCGGAATAATGCCATCGGAATTGACCGCCGCAGCCGAAAAGTAGGTCTGGTTCTTCTCCGTACCACCCGAAAGCGTCACGGCATTCGTATAGACATGGCCCGTCTCGAAGAATTCGTCCGGCGTATACCCCGTACGGGCTGCTTCGGTGAGCTTCGGGCCCCAACTGTAGACCGGCGATCCCGACACCGATCCGTAGCTGCCCGTGCCGTAGCGGTTCTGGAACTCCGGCATCACGAAGGGCGCGAGGAACTCTGTCTGGCTCGAATAGGTCACCTTGAACTGTCCGGCCTGTCCCTTCTTCGTCGTGATCATGATGGCGCCGTTCGCCGCGCTCGATCCGTAGAGGGCGGCAGCCGAAGCGCCCGTCAGCACCGAGATCGACTCGATGTCCTCGGGGTTCAGGTCGGCAATGGCCTCCGTGGCACCGCGCGAGTCGAACTCCGTACCGCCCCCGCCGCCGACGTTGTTCATCGGAATGCCGTCGATGACGTACAGCGCATTCGAGGATTGCAGGATCGATTTCGTACCGCGCATGACAACTTTCGAGGCGCCGCCGACTCCCGACGACGAGGCGTTGATCGTCACGCCTGCAACTTTACCCGTCAGCGCGTTCATGAAGTTGGCATCCTTGACCATCGTGATGTCCGACGGGGCGACCTGCTGGACGTTGTACGAGAGGGCCTTCTCCTGACGTCGGATGCCCAGGGCCGTAACCACGACCTGCTCGATCTCCGAAGCCGCCTCGCGCAGCGTCACATCGAAGCGAGTACGCGAACCGACTGCCACATGCGCCGTCTCATAACCCAGGTAGCTGATCTCAAGCACCCGTGAAGCGGCCGGAGCCGGGACTTCCAGTTCGAAACGACCTTGAGCATCGGTAGAGACACCCACGGTCGTTCCCTGAACGATGACAGAAGCCCCCACGATCGGCTGTCCTTGCTGGTCGAGCACTTTTCCCCGGACTTGTACCGGTTTCTCCGAAGCCTCCGCCTTTTTGGTTACAAGAATCGACATGCCTTCGATCGTGTAATCAAGTTCCGTATCTTTGAAAAGCACGGGAAGAATTTGTGTAATGGTTTGATTTTCGGCGTGAACCGATACGATAATACGCCGACTGTCGATGTCCTTATTGAATAGAAACAGATAGCGCGATTGCTTCTCTATTTCATTGACCACCTGTTCCATAGGAACATTCTCCATATGGATCGTAAAACGGGCGGTCTGTGCCTGCGCTCCTCGGATCTGGAGCAACAGA
>NZ_CASFQD010000032.1 GCF_949296715.1 uncultured Alistipes sp.
CACGGCCTCGTCGCTGCGTCTGCTCGGCGAGGCGGCTGCGGCGGTCGGCTATGCGGCCGAGCCCACCGAAGCGACGGAGTCCTACCTCGTGCTGCTGGAGCGGTGCGCCGCGGCCGGTGACGCGAAGCCCGTCGCGAAGGCCGCGCGGAAGCTGCTCGCCTGCGACCGCCAGTATGTGCGAGGCGCCGCGCTGCGGCTGCTCGTGCTGACGCAGGGCGTGCAGAAGTCGATGCCCGTAGTGCTGAAGGCCATTGGCGAGGGTCCGGCCGAGTACCGCTTTGCGGCGTTCGACGTGCTGGGAGCAGGCGACGACGAGCTCTTCGCCCGGCTGACGGCTGCCATGCCGCGCTGGAACGCCGGGGCGCAGGCCGCCCTGCTCCGCTGGCTGGGTGAGCGTCATGCCACGTCGCAGCGCGACGTGATTGCCCGGGCCATCGCTTCGCCCGATCCGGAGATTGCCGCCGCGGCGATCGACGCCGCAACGCACATCGACGACGAGTTGACGCTCACGGCCCTGGTCGGCGCCCTGGAGGGCCCGCTCTCCGCCGAGGCCGAGGCGGCGCTGCTGCACTTCAACGGAAGGATCGACGGGCGGATGGAGGAGCTGCTGCACCGCGAAGAGCCGCAGGTGCTCGTCGCCGCCCTGCGCCTGACCGGGGCGCGCCGCCTGACGGCATGTGCCGACCGGGTCTTCGAACTGCTCGATGCCCCGCAGCCGGAGGTGGCCGATGCCGCCTGTGCGGCTCTGGCGCAGGTGGCCCGTCCGGGCGATGCCGGGCGCATCGCCGCATTGCTCGACACGGCCGCCGAGGCCCGTGTGGCCGGGCTGCAGGAGGCGCTGCACGCGGCGTTGCAGTCGCTGCCCGCCGCCGAGCGCTGCGCCCGGATCGAGACCTTCATGGAGGCGTCGCCGGCCGGGGAGCGCTACTACCCGGTGCTGGCGCGGACCGATACGCCGGAGGCCGTTGCACGGCTGCTCGAGCGCTTCCGTGCCGACGGCAGCGACGCGGCCTTCGACGCCCTGCTGCTGGTCGACACCCCGCAGATGATCGACACGCTCTACGCCCTTGCCGCGGCGCATCCCGCACGGGCCGACCGGGCGCTCGGACGCTATGCCGAGCTGACGGCCCGCTTCCGGACCACCCCCGTGCGGCTTTATCAGCAGACGCGCCGGGCGCTTGAACTGGAGGCTTCGGATGCGACGCGCAGCCGCCTGCTGACGAACCTGCTCGATGTGCAGGCCTATCCTGCCCTGGTGCTGGCCGCCTCCTACCTTGAGAACGAGGGGACGGCTGCGGCCGCTGCGGCCGTGGTGAAGAACCTCGTGGCGAAGGGCTCCCCGATGCCGGGCGGTGCCGACGTCCGCGCGGCGATAGAAAAGGCCCGCGAGGTCTACCGCAGGCTGGCGCAGTCGGATGCCGATGCGGGCTATGCCGTCGACGAGATCTCCGGCCTGCTGGGCCGCCTGCCCGAGGCGGGCTTCGTGGTGCTGCCGGCCGATCCCGCTCTGTGGCAGCCTGTGGCCGGCGAGCCGGCTCCCGGCCGGAAGCTCTCTGCGGCCGTCGCCGCGAAGCTGCGCCGGAGTGCCGAAACGGCTTTGCGCGAGAACTGGACCGGACGGGACGGCATGCTGGTTTATGCCGGCAAGAGCCCCTCGACGATCGCACTGGAGGGTGCCTACGAGAATTTCGAGCTCTGGCTCGAGTGGCGCTCGCAGGGCGAAGCGGGCCTCGGTGTGCGCTCCCTGCCGCTGGTCCGCCTGGGCGGCGCCGGCACGACGGTGCGCACGGCCGAGGGCTTCGTGCAGGATGTCCCCGCCTCGGACAATGCCGCCGGGGAGTGGAACACGCTCTACGTGAAGGTGGCCGATGACCGCATCACCGTGGTGGAGAACGGCGTGACGGTCGTCGAGAACCGCACGATGGAGAACCTGCGCGAGCCCGGTATGCCGGTCGGCGTGACGGGCACCGTCTGGATCGCGGGTCTCGGCGCGCCGGTCGAGCTGCGCGACATGTGGCTGCGCGAGCTGCCCTCGACGCCCCTCTACGAACTCTCGGAGGAGGAGCGCGCCGAAGGCTTCGAACTGCTCTTCGACGGCCGTTCGCTGCACAAGTGGACGGGCAACAAGGTCAACTACGTGCCGCTCGACGGTACGATCGACGTCACGGCCTCCTACGGCGGCGGTGGCAACCTCTACACGAAGAAGGAGTACGGCGACTTCATCCTGCGCTTCGAGTTCCGCTTTCTGCGCGAGGCGGTCAACAACGGCATCGGCATCCGCACGCCGATGGGTGTCGACGCCGCGTTCGACGGCATGGAGATTCAGGTGCTGGACCATGACGACCCGATCTACCGCGACCTGCACGCCTACCAGCAGCACGGCTCGGTCTACGGCGTGATCGCGGCCAAGCGCGTCGTCTTCCCGCCGCTGGGCGAGTGGAACGTCGAGGAGATACGCGCCGTGGGCGACCACATCACGGTGACGGTCAACGGCGAGGTGATTCTCGACGGCAACATCCGCGAGGCGTGTCAGGGCCATGCCGTGGCGCCCGACGGCGGTGCGGAGAACCCCTACATGATCGATCACCGCAACCATCCGGGCCTTTTCAACAAGAAGGGACACATCGCTTTCTGCGGCCACGGCGCGGGCATCCAGTTCCGCCGCGTGCGCATCCTGGACCTCTCGTCCGGGGCGGAGGGCGAATGATCGGCGCGGCCTGTCCGGAAAATCCGCTCCGGACAGGCCCGTTTTTTGGCATTGCGGTGAAAAGTTCCTATCTTTATCGGGTCGAATCATAATATTTGCAAACCATGTTCATTCCCTGTGCGATCGGATACGGTCAGATTCTGATAATCGTTTTCGTGGTGCTGCTGCTCTTCGGCGGTGCGAAGATCCCCGAGCTGATGCGCGGTGTGGGCCGCGGCGTCAAGGAGTTCAAGGATGCCATGAATACGGACTACTCGGCCGAGGAGCGGAAGAAGGAGTCCGCCCAGAAACCGGACGACAAACCCTCCGACAAGGAGTAACCCTGCGGCGGAGCGGCTCCCCGCGGCGTGTAACCGACCGAAAACAGCAACGAAATGCCGGACAAGCGTATCGAATCCTCCGATACGGAGATGAGTTTCTGGGACCATTTCGCGGCGCTGCGCCCCCATCTGGTGCGCGGGTCCGTGGCGGTCGTGGTCGTCGCCGTCGTGGCCTTCCTGTCGAAGCACTTTCTGATCGACACGGTGCTGTTCGGCCCCAAGAGCGCCGACTTCCCGACCAACCGCCTGCTGCTGGCCGCCGGACAGGCGCTCTCGGACCTCTGCGACTGGATCAACTCCTGGTCGGGGCTCTCGTTGAGCGTCAATACGGAGGCGTTCGACGTCTCGAACCTCGATTTCCGCGTCATCAACACCCAGATGGCCGGGCAGTTCAACCTCCACATGAAGATATCGATGGTCACCGGCCTCGTGCTGGCCATGCCCTACGTGCTGTGGGAGTTCTGGCGCTTTGTGCGCCCCGCGCTCACGCCCCGCGAAATCGCCGCCACGCACCGCTTCGTCTTCTGGGTCTCGACCTTCTTCTTCGCAGGGCTGCTGTTCGGCTATTTCGTGCTGGTGCCCCTCTCGGTGAGCTTCTTCATCAACTACCAGGCGAGCGCCTCGATCGTCAACATGATCGACGTCGGGCAGTACCTCTCGACGGTGATCGTCGCGTCGCTCGCCTCGGCGCTGGTCTTCCAGCTGCCGCTGCTGATCTACTTTCTGACCCGCATGGGGCTGATCTCCTCGGCCTTCCTGAAGCGCTACCGCCGCCACGCCTTCGTGGCGCTGCTGGTCATCGCGGCGATCATCACGCCGCCCGACATCTTCAGCCTCATACTGGTCATCATCCCGCTCTACGGGCTCTATGAATTGAGCATCCGCCTTTCGGCCCGCATCGAACGCCGGCAGGCGGCCGCTGCGGCCCAAAACGAGTAACAGACGCTTCATGAACAACGAATCATTCGGTTCCGCACCGGTACGGGTCATCGTCATCGGTGCCGGGAACCGTGCACAGAAATACCTCGAATACGCGCGCCGCTTCCCGGAACGGCTGCGGCCGGTGGCCGTCGCCGATCTCAACGGCCAGCGGCGCCGGAGCCTCGCCCGGGCCTTCTCGCTGCCCGAGCGCGCCTGCTTCGCCCGCTACGAGGAGCTCCTCGCCGCGGAAATCGACGCCGACATGGTGCTCGTGACGACACCCGACGGCGTGCATTACGACCCGGCCGTCCGGGCCATCCGCGCGGGCTACCACGTGCTGCTTGAAAAACCCATCGCGCAGCGGTGGGACGAATGTCTCGAAATTGCGCGGCTGGCGCGTGAACAGGGCGTGCTGGTGGGCGTCTGCCACGTGCTGCGCTACCATCCCTATTTCACGAAAATCCGGCAGCTGGTCGCCTCGGGCGAACTGGGCGACATCGTCTCGATCAACCATACCGTCTCCGTGGGGCTGGACCGCATGACGCACAGCTATGTGCGCGGGGCCTTCCGCCGCACGCGGGAGTCGAACCCCATCCTGCTGGCCAAGTGCTGCCACGACATCGACTTCCTGCTCTGGCTGACCGGGAAGCGGTGCCGCCGTCTCTCGTCGTTCGGCGCCCTGCGCTGGTTCCGCGCGGCGAATGCCCCCGAGGGGAGTGCGGAGCGCTGCATCGACTGTCCCGTCGAGCCGACCTGCCCCTTCTCGGCCCGCGACCTCTACTACGTGCGGCGCGATTGGGTAGACAACTTCGACATCCCCGAAGGCGGGACGCTCGACGACGCCATTCTGCGCGAACTCCGCGCGGGTCCCTACGGACGGTGCGTCTTCCGCTGCGACAACGACGTGGCCGACCATCAGATCGTGGCCCTCGAGATGGAGGACCGCTCGACGATCAGCCTGACGATGGACGCCTTCACGAAGGACGACTTCCGCAAGACCTGCATCCGCCTGACGGGCGGCGAGATCGACGGCGACGAACGCCGCCTGCGCGTGCGCCGCTTCCGCCCTGCGGACGAGCGTCTCTACGACTTTTCGGAGGTGCTCGGGCAGCCCTTCCATGCGGGGGCCGACCTGCGGCTGCTCGAAGACTTCCTGCAGTCGGTCCGCGATCCGTCGCGGCCGCTGCTGGCCGGAATCGACGATGCGCTGGAGAGCCACCGCGTCTGCTATGCCGCCGAAGAGAGCCGCATGACGGGCCGCACGGTCGACCTGCGGACGGAAGAGCGGTAACGGCTCCTTCCTTCGGAAACAAAAGAGCGGCGACCCGTCGGGGTCGCCGCTCTTTTCGTATCGGTTTGTATTGGCTGTCCGGTTCCTTCCCGGCCTCCGCCCGGATCAGAACTCCGAGGTGAAGTGGAAGCGGATGTCCTTGAAGTTCTCCTGCGCGAGGGCGAGCGCATAGCTCGTGTCGGCGAGGAAGACGTCGCGGCCGTGCTTGTCGACGGCCATGTTGGTGTGCTTGCGGCGCTTGAAGTCGGCCAGCTGCGCGGCGTTGTCGCTGTCGATCCAGCAGGCCTTGTGGATCGAGATCGGCTCCCAGCGGCACGAGGCGTTGTACTCGTGTTCGAGGCGGTACTGGATGACCTCGAACTGCAGGGCGCCCACCGTGCCGATGATCTTGCGGCCGTTCAGCGCGCTGGTGAAGAGCTGCGCCACACCCTCGTCCATCAGTTGGTCGATGCCCTTGGCCAGCTGCTTGAACTTCATCGGGTCGGCGTTCTCGATGTAGCGGAACTGCTCGGGCGCGAACGACGGGATGCCCGTGAAACGGAGCTTCTCACCCTCGGTGAAGGTGTCGCCGATCTTGAAGTTGCCCGTGTCGTGCAGACCCACGATGTCGCCCGGGTAGGCGAAGTCTATCACCGACTTCTTCTCGGCCATGAAGGCCGTCGGCGAGGAGAACTTCATCTGCTTGCCGCTGCGCACGTGCAGGTAGTTCTTGTTGCGCTCGAACATGCCCGAGCATATCTTCAGGAAGGCGATGCGGTCGCGGTGGTTCGGGTCCATGTTGGCGTGAATCTTGAAGACGAAGCCGCTCATCTTCGGCTCCGCGGGCTCCACCGTGCGCGTCTCGGTCGTTGCGGGGCGCGGCGAGGGGGCGATGCGGATGAAGCATTCGAGCAGCTCGCGCACGCCGAAGTTGTTGACCGCCGAGCCGAAGAAGACCGGTGCCAGCTCGCCCCGTAGGTAGGCGTCGCGGTCGAACGGGTCGTAGACCCCCTCGACGAGCTCGATGTCGGCGCGCAGCTGCGCGGCGTAGCGCTCGCCGATGCGTGCGTCGAGCTCCTCCGACGCGAGGTCGGCGATTTCGACCGTCGAGGCGTCGGCCGTGAGCTTCTCGTCCGAGGTGAAGAGCGAGAGGTTGTGCTCGTAGATGTTGTAGACGCCCTTGAACGTCGGGCCGTTCGAGATGGGGAACGAGAGGGGCCTCACGCGGATGTGCAGCTCCTTCTCGACCTCGTCCAGCAGGTCGAAGGCCTCCTTCGAGGGGCGGTCCAGCTTGTTGATGAAGACGATGACCGGCGTCTGGCGCATGCGGCACACCTCCATGAGCTTGCGCGTCTGCGTCTCGACGCCCTTGGCGCCGTCGATGACGATGATGACCGAGTCGACGGCCGTCAGCGTGCGGTAGGTGTCCTCGGCGAAGTCCTCGTGTCCCGGCGTGTCGAGGATGTTGATCTTCACCCCCTTGTATTCGAATCCCATGACGGCCGTGGCCACCGAGATGCCGCGTTGCCGCTCGATCTCCATGAAGTCCGACGTGGCGCCTTTCTTGATCTTGTTGCTCTTGACGGCCCCCGCCACGTGGATGGCGCCGCCGAACAGGAGCAGCTTCTCCGTGAGGGTGGTCTTGCCCGCGTCGGGGTGGGCGATGACGGCGAAGGTCCGCCGGCGTGTGATCTCTTCCTGCAGGGTCATGTGTCGTTATTTGGTCTCTTTCGGATAGTCGACGTTGTAGTGGCAGCCTACCGACTCCTTGATTTCGCGGCCCTGCTTGATGATCAGGTAGGCCACGGCGATCATGTTGCGCAGCTCGCACAGCTCGCGGTTGGGCTTGGTCTTGTTGTAGAGCTCCTCGGTCTCCTCGAAGAGGATCGACAGCCGGTGCATGGCGCGCTTGAGCGAGAGGTTCGAGCGCACGATGCCCACGTAGTTGGACATGATCTGCTGCACCTCGCGCTTCGACTGGATCAGCATGAGCATCTCCTCGGTGTGCTGCGTCCCCTCGAAGTCCCAGTCGGGAATGCCCTCCTGGAAGTCGACCTTGTCGAGCAGCTCCGCCGTGCGGCGTGCGGCCTGGTCGGCGTAGACCACGGCCTCGATGAGCGAGTTCGAAGCCAGGCGGTTGGCGCCGTGCAGCCCCGTGCAGGAGATCTCGCCCAGGGCGTAGAGCCGGCGGATCGAGGTCTCGCCGTCGGTCGTGACCTTCACGCCGCCGCAGCAGTAGTGTGCCGCGGGGGTGACGGGAATCCAGTCCTTCGTGATGTCGATGCCGATCGAGAGGCACTTCTCGTAGATGTTCGGGAAGTGGCTGCGCACGGAGTCGGCGTCCTTGTGCGTGACGTCGAGGTAGACGAAGTCCTCGCCGCGGCGCGTCATCTCGCGGTAGATCGCGCGGGCCACGACGTCGCGCGGCGCCAGCGACTTCATCGGGTGGTACTTGTCCATGAACTCCTCGCCCGACTGCAGGCGCAGGATGGCCCCGAAGCCGCGCATGGCCTCCGTGATGAGGAAGTTGGGCTTCTCGCCCGGGTTGTAGAGCGTCGTGGGGTGGAACTGGATGAACTCCATGTTCTCGGTGATGGCCTTGGCGCGGTGGCACATGGCGATGCCGTCGCCCGTGGCGACGACCGGATTCGAGGTCGACGAGTAGACGTTGCCGCAGCCGCCCGTGGCGACGATGGTGAACTTCGCGAGCATCGTCTCGATCTCGTTGGTCTGCTCGTTGAGCACGTAGGCGCCGAAGCAGGTCAGGCCCCGCGTGTGGCGCGTGACGAACTCGCCCAGGTGGTGCTGCGTCAGCAGGTCGATGGCGAAGTGGTGCTCCAGCACGGTGATGTTCGGGTGCTGGCGTACCGACTCGATGAGCGCCCGTTCGATCTCCGCGCCCGTGAGGTCCTCGTGGTGGAGGATGCGGTGCTCGGAGTGGCCGCCCTCGCGGTTGAGCTCGAAGCGTCCGTCGGGGGTGCGGTCGAAGCGCGTGCCCCAGGCGATGAGGTCGCGGATGAGTTCCGGCGCGCGCCGCACGACCAGTTCGACCGCTTCCCGGCCGCATTTGCCGGCGCCGCAGACGAGCGTATCCTCGATGTGTTTCTCGAAGGTGTCGGGGGCATACGTCACCGAGCAGATGCCGCCCTGTGCATAGTTCGTGTTGCACTCTTTCATCTCGCCCTTCGTGACGATCGTGACGTGTCCGTGGGCTGCGGCCTTGAGCGCGAACGACAGGCCCGCCGCGCCCGAACCGATGACCAGAAAGTCGGTTTTCATACTGCAAAATGGGGCAGAGACAGCGTGTGCGGCCGTTAAAGCTACGGCCGGTTCCGACTCGGGACCCGTCTCTGCCATCTCTTTAGCGGGCGTATGCCCCGGTTCCGGGTCGGAAGCTGCATCGGGTATTCCTGCCGGCGGGCTGCGGCGGATTCGCGTGTCCGGTCCCGGGGGCCGTGTGCGGATCATCCTTTGCGGGCCGTTTTTCCCGCGAGCGCAGGAAGATGCGCCGCAAAGGTACGAAAAAAAGCCCGATTTGCCGATACGTGCGGATGAAAAAAGCACCGCCTTTCGGGGGCGGTGCCTTGCCAGGGGTGTCGTCGGGGCGGTCAGGGCTTCCCGGCGGCCGCGGGGGAGGTGAGCCCGAGCTGCGTGAGGCGCGAGATGTCGCGCACGTCGAAGACGCCGCAGATGTCCAGTACGATGAACTCCTCGTCGCCGTCGGAGAGCATCAGCAGCTCCGAGAGCCGCTCGCCGCGGCCCTCGATGAAGTAGAACGAGACGGAGGGGCCCTTGCTGTCGGTGCGGGAAATCAGCTCGAAGGCCTTGTCGCGCGCGACCTTGTAGGCCTGCGGGCGGAAGAGGAACGGGTAGGGTTTCTTCGCCGCGAGGATGCGGATGCTGCGGATGCCGTCGAGCAGCCGGGCCAGCTCGGGGTCGGCGTCGCGGCGCATCATCTCCATCATCTTGCGTCCGAGTTCGATGCTGCGGACGTTCGTCTCCCCGGCGTATGACCGGTAGAACTCGTCGAAGGCGCGGTTCTGGGCCGTGCCCGCAAGGGGCAGCAGCAGAATCAGGATCAGGAGCCAGCGTTTCATGGTCGTAGGTTTTTCGTGTTGTTCGTGGTCGGACAGGTCAGAATCCGAAGCAGATTCCGAAGGTGAAGAGGTGTGTTTCGGGCCCCACGCCGGAGCGGAAGAGCGGCGTGAGGGCGTAGTCGAACGAGACGCCGACCTTGTGGTAGGTGATTGCGCCGCCGACGTTCCAGCTCCAGGGCTCCATCCCCCGCAGTTCGTACTTCTCCTTGGGTTTCTTGTGTACGGCCCGGTAGCTGGTGTAGAGGTTGCCCGAGGCGCGGAGCGAGATGCTGAAGTCGCTGACCGTGTAGGTGAGCATCAGGGGTATGCCCAGCGAGGAGAACGAGAGTTTCGACTTCTTGGTCGAGGGGTCGAGTTCCACGGCGTGGAGCTCGCCGTCGGTGTAGCGGATTGTCTGCTTGCCGCTCAGCACGATGTCGTAGATGTTGCCCCGGATGCCGGTCGAGAGCCACCAGTGTTCGCGCCGGTCGAGCATGTAGCGCAGGCCGAGGAGCGTGTAGCCGAAGCTGATGCTCTTGCGGGTGCTGGTCTCCAGGAACTCCCCCTCGCCGGCCCACGCGGGTCCGTAGCTCGTGTCGACGAGCAGGGGGATGCCGATCTCCCAGTCCGTGAATCCGAAGCAGCCGTGGAAGCGCTTGACGGGCTTTTTCCCGGGCTTCTCCGACGGCGCGCCGGCCTTGCTCCCGTCGGCGTCGCGGTTGCCGAGCGTGATGCCGTATCCGGCGATCTCGAGCCGCAGCTCGCCCCGGTCGGTCTTGAGCTGTACGATTTCCGGATCGGGCGACGCGACGGCGGCCCGTTCCGTGCTTGCGGCCTGCGGTTCTGCGTTCTGCGGTTCTGCGTTCTGCGGTTCTGCGGCGGAAACCTCTGCATCGGCGGTTTCCGGCTTCGCGGTGGCTGCGGCGTTTCCGGTCGCGGCTGCGGGTTCAACCGCGGGTTCGGTCTCCGCAGGGGCGGCCGCCGGTGTCGGTTCGGCGCTTTCGGGCGCAGGGGCGGCCGGTTGTGCAGCGGCCGCAGCCGCAAGGAGGATGAAGAGGGGCAGCAGAAGGGTAAGGATGAGGTGTTTCATGGTCGTATCGTTTATTATATGTTATTGCTGTTTTGCGGTGTTTCCCTTTCCGGCCGCTTCGAGCAGGCGGTCGGCGATGTCGAAGCTCCGCGAGAGCTCCTCGAGCGGCTGGAAGTAAGCCGTGGCGCACATCGCTTCGGCCGGGTCGGTGACGGGGCGTCCGTCGATGTAGCCGTAGACGGTGCCGCGCGTGAGGAAGAAGAGCCCGACGAGCAGGGCGGCGGCGATTCCGGCGCCCGTTCCGAGCAGCAGGTTCCAGCGGCGGTGCGGACGGCGTGATGCTCCCGTCGGGCGGGGCAGCGGGCCGGAGAGGGTACCGGCGGCCCGCTCGGCAGTCTCTTTCGTCACCCCTGTTGCGGCCGTGCGGCCGTGCAGCGTTTCGCGGGCGAGGGCTTCGAATCCGCCCGTCATCGCGGCGACGCTGCGCAGTTCGCGGTCCATCGCTTCGCGCGGCAGGGAGGCGAGCAGCGCGCGCAGTTCGCGCTCTTCGGCGTCGCTGGCCGTGGCATCGAGGTAGCGGCGGCAGAGCGCCCGGGCTTTCAGCAGGTCAGATTCCATAGTTCATCAGTTTTTCGAGTTCCCGGCGCAACCGCATCCGGCCCCGCGAGAGCAGCACGCGGACCTGCGCCTCGTCGGTCGTGAGCAGGGCGGCGATCTCGTGCGTCGGATAGCCTTCGATCTCCTTCAGGTGCAGGACCTCGCGCTGGCGCAGCGGCAGTGCGGCGAGGGCCCGGCGGACCGTTTCGCGGTCGCTCCACGCACCGGCCTGCTCGTCGGCGGGCAGCGAGAGGGGCAGCTCCTCGGTCGTGCGGCTGCGGCGCAGGCGGTCGACCGCGGCGTTGCGCACGGCCGTCATGGCGAAGGCCTCCGGATTTGCCACATGCAGCGACTCGTGGCGGCGCCAGAGCCGTTCGAGCACGTCGTGGACGACATCCTCGGCTGCGTCGCTGCGCCCGAGCAGGGTGCGGGCGAAGCGGTAGAGCCGGTCGCGCAGCGGCACGATCCGTATGTCGAATTCGGTTTGCTCCATTTACCCGTAAGACGCACAAGAGGCGTAAAACGCAACAAGTATAGTGAAAAAAATTCCGGGACTTCGTTTTTTTCGTAATTTTGTCGCCCTAAACCTTTCCGATCATGGAACGACACATCGCCATCAACGATTTCGACTACCCGCTGCCCGACGAGCGGATCGCCAAGTTTCCGCTCGCGGAGCGGAGCGCCTCGAAACTGCTCGTCTACCGCGGCGGGGAGATCTCCGAACGCCGCTTCGCCGACATCGGCGACGTGCTCCCCGCGGGGCAGCTGCTCGTCTTCAACAACACGAAGGTGATCCGCGCACGGATCATCATGCACAAGCCCTCGGGGGCCCGCATCGAGGTCTTCTGCCTCGAGCCGCACGCCCCGGCCGACTACGAGCGGGCCTTCGCCGTGACGGGCACGTGCGAATGGTCGTGCATCGTGGGCAACCGCAAGAAGTGGAAGGAGGGATACGTCGAGATCAACTTCGAATACGAAGGGGCGGCCGTCTGGCTGCGGGCCTGGATCGTCGAGGAGCGCGGGCGCGAATGCACGGTGCGCTTCGAGTGGTCGGCGCCGATGACCTTCGGGCAGCTGCTCGAGCACCTGGGCAAGATTCCCATCCCGCCCTACCTGAACCGCGATTCGGAGGAGATCGACTACACGCGCTACCAGACCGTCTACTCGAAATTCGAAGGGTCGGTGGCGGCACCGACCGCCGGGCTGCACTTCACGCCCGGGCTGATCGAGTCGATGCGCGGCCGCGGCTTCGACTTTGCGGAGGTGACGCTCCACGTCGGGGCCGGGACCTTCCTGCCTGTAAAGGACGAGGATGCCGCGCAGCATCCGATGCACACCGAGCACTTCGAAATCCGCCGCGACACGGTGCGGCAGCTGCTGGCGAAGTGGGGCGCCGTCACGGCTGTGGGAACGACCTCGGTGCGGACGCTCGAGTCGCTCGCGGCGCTCGCCTGGCGCATCCGCACGGCGGGCTCTCCCGATGCCGACCGCGTGATCGGGCAGTGGGAGCTTTACGACATCCCGGCCGACTATACGGGCCGCATGGCCCTTGAGGAGCTGCTCGGCTGGATGGAGCGCGAGGGGGTGGAGCGCCTCAAGGCGGCAACGCAGATCATGATTACGCCGCTGGGCTACACGTTCCGCATCGTGCGCAACATCATCACCAACTTCCACCAGCCCAAGTCGACGCTGCTGCTGCTCGTCTCGGCCTACGTGGGCGACGACTGGCACCGCATCTATGACTATGCCCTCGGTCACGATTTCCGCTTCCTGAGCTACGGCGATTCGTCGGTGCTCATGCGCGACTGATCCGGGAGCGGGCGGATTCTTATATATAACAGGGCGGGGCGCAGCGATCGGCTGCGTCCCGTCCTGTTTTATTTCTCTTTCCGGGATGTTCGTGTATGGGGCGTCTATGCGCCGTGCGGTGCATGGGGCGCCTCCTCCGGCAGCTCCTCGTCGGGCGTGCAGGTCTTCAGCGCAAGGTGCTTGACCCAGAGGACGAAGCCGCCCGTGAGGATGAGGTTCAGCACGAGCGTCAGCACCGAGATGACGAGCGCCGGGCCGCCGAGGTTGTAGCCCAGGGCGATGAAGATCACCCCGGCGCCGACCTCGCCGCGCGTGAACATCCCCACCGAGAGGGCCAGCCGCTCGCTGAAGGGGCGGTCGCGGTAGAAGAGCAGCGGCACGAGCTTTCCGAGGTTCGAGAGCGCCGAGACCGCCACGACGTGCAGCAGCAGCGTGCCCCACGGCATCATCGGCTGCGAGGCGGTCACCGACGTGGCGTCGCTGCCCGAGCCGGCATGGCCCATGAGCGGCATGCTCATGCCCACGAGCAGCATGAAGAGGAACGAGATGCCCGTGGCGACGCGCCGCTCGGCGGGGGTGTCGATGTGGCGGTGGCGCATGAGCATGCCCACGACGAAGGCGGGCAGCAGCACCTCGATGTGGATGCTGTTCTCGGGTCCGTAGAGGCGCGCCGTGACGAGGTAGACCGCCTGCGTGAGCAGGCATACGCCCAGCGCAAGGCCCAGAATGGATTTCCAGTCCTGCCGGGCGTCCCAGCGCCCCTGCCACCGCCAGCCGACGGCCAGCAGCACGGTGACGATGCCCACGATGGCGAACATCTGCCAGCGCAGGCCGATCATCAGGATCTGCAGCGGGATCATCAGCAGGATAGTGTCCAGGTCGTCGAAGATCGCCAGCACCTGGATCTTGCGGTAGATCCAGCTGCGCTTCAGGTGCAGCGCGGCGAGCATCGTGAAGAGGATGCCCGCGGAGGTCGGTGCGGCGAAGCGGCTCACGAGCAGGTTCTCCTTCCAGGTCGCGGCGTCGCCCCACAGCGCCGGGGGCAGCAGCACGAAGACATAATAGAGGGTGATGAGCAGCCACGGCAGGGCCGCCGTGGCCATGGCGATGAAGTAGTCGGCCGTGTAGGAGCGCCAGCGCGACTTGTCGATTTCGAATTCGCGCCCCACGTTGATCATGATGAACGCAAGGCAGATGTAGAGCAGGATGTCGGTCGTGGCCTTGAAGGCCGCGTGGGCCTCGCCGAGCAGGCCGGGCAGGAGCTGCGAGGCGACGAGGCCCAGCATCAGAAAGAGCGAGAACGAGAGTACTTTACGCATGGTCGAGGTCGTTTTTACTTGTTGGGCGGGGCGTCCCGCGGCCCAAATATAATCATTTCCTCTTTATTGGAAAGCGCCGGAAACCTCCGGCGTGAAAAAAATAACAGCAAGGCATCCGCAATTCGATAATTATTTGTAACTTTGCGGTGCAAAAAGCAAAAGAGTATTCAAAAACCATAAATTCAAACCATTACAACTATGCAGATTGTAGAGATTCACGCAAGGGAGATCCTCGACTCGCGAGGCAATCCGACCGTTGAGGTCGAAGTTCGCACCGTATCGGGTGCTTTCGGTCGTGCTGCCGTCCCGAGCGGCGCCTCGACGGGTGAGAACGAGGCCCTCGAGCTCCGTGACGGCGACAAGAACCGTTACCTGGGCAAGGGCGTGCTCAACGCCGTGAAGAACGTCAACGAGGTGATCGCCCCGGCCATCATCGGCATGAACGTTGCCGACCAGGTGGGCATCGACAAGGCCATGATCGCCCTCGACGGCACGCCGACCAAGTCGAAGCTGGGTGCCAACGCCATTCTGGGCGTATCGCTGGCCGTGGCCCGCGCCGCTGCCGACTATTTCGGCATGCCGCTCTACCGCTATATCGGCGGTGCCAACGCCAAGACGCTGCCCGTGCCGATGATGAACATCATCAACGGCGGCTCGCACTCCGACGCCCCGATCGCATTCCAGGAGTTCATGATTCGTCCCGTGGGCGCTCCGTCGCTCAAGGAGGGCCTGCGCATGGGCGCCGAGGTGTTCCACAACCTGAAGAAGGTGCTGCACGAGCGCGGCCTTTCGACGGCTGTCGGTGACGAGGGCGGTTTCGCTCCCGCACTCAACGGCACGGAGGATGCCCTCGACTCGATTATCAAGGCCATCGAGAAGGCCGGCTACGTTCCCGGAAAGGACGTGATGATCGGCATGGACTGCGCTTCGTCGGAGTTCTACAAGGACGGTGTCTACGACTACACGATCTTCGAGGGTGAGAAGGGCGCAAAGCGCACCTCGAAGGAGCAGGTAGAGTACCTGAAGGGCCTGGTTGCCAAGTACCCCATCGACTCGATCGAGGACGGCATGTCGGAGAACGACTGGGAAGGCTGGCAGCTGCTCACCGCCGAGATCGGCGACAAGTGCCAGCTCGTGGGTGACGACCTCTTCGTGACGAACGTTTCGTTCCTGAAGAAGGGTATCGAGATGGGCTGCGGCAACTCGATCCTCATCAAGGTGAACCAGATCGGCTCGCTGACCGAGACGCTCGACGCCATCGAGATGGCACACCGCGCCGGCTACACGTCGGTAACGTCGCACCGCTCGGGCGAGACCGAGGACTCGACGATCGCCGACATCGCCGTGGCTACGAACTCGGGTCAGATCAAGACCGGCTCGATGTCGCGTTCGGACCGTATGGCCAAGTACAACCAGCTGCTCCGTATCGAGGAGGAGCTCGGCGACGAGGCTATCTACGGCTACAAGAAAGTTTACCGCAACAAGTAATTCCGGGAATCTGCCGAATAAACGATCCGGCTGCCCGCAGGGGCAGCCGGATTTTTTTTGCGCAGGGGCTTGATGGCCGAGGGAACCGTTGCGCGAAGCCTTTTACGGGTTTGTCGGTCCGACGTGGAGGTCGGGTATCTCGGATTTTTGAGCGGGCTTCTGGTCGGTTTGCAATTCGCTGCTTAGGGGAACGTGTGCAAACATTCCGGGGATGGCCATGTTTACGAAAAGGAGCTTCCTGGCCGCCTCGTTGGCGGTCCATCTCACCTCTTCCTTGATCAGCCGATTGAATCTCACATAAAAATCGGGTGATTGTGAGGCGAGCACCGGGATGTTCTTTATGAAAAACGAGCAGTCGAAGACCGTTCCATCGTCGGGATTTACAAAAATGAAAACCGTCATCGGCCAGCGTTCACGGCGCAGCTCCAGAATCTGTGTGTCGTCGAACATCTTCTGGAGTACACGCGTGAAGGAGTCTTTGTCGGCCAAATCGACATGGACCTCATGCATCTCCTCCATGGTATCCACGGGCGTGCCGTCCTTATGGCAGTTCAACTCATAATCCCTGTAGATATTGTCGGCTATTTTTAACAGGAAGAATTTGTTGTCCGCATGGCTGGCCACCAAAAAGACGGTGCCGTCCGATGCCTGTACCTTGTCGACATTCTCGTAGTGGTTTCTCGCGGGTGCTCCTGCAACCTGACCGAACGCCGATGCGGCGAGCAGCAGTGCGCTGCACAGGGCAATCAATCGTTTCACGTTGTTAGTCATTGGGAGGTACATAAGGCAACGGTTCGCAATATTCGGGTGTATCACTTGTTATCAGGGCAGCGCCATACGGACAAGACCTGTCACCCTTTGTCTGTTGCCGTGATTTTGCGGCAGGATAAACCCCGGACAGGTCCTGTTCCTCTACGAAAAACAACCCGAAAGTCCGGAGTTTTTTTCATGGACATGTGGGTTTTGGGCGGTTCCTTGCAAAGATAGGAAAGTTCCGATAAAAACGGCCGAAAGAGAGCGGCATTTTGCGGCCGGGCAGAAAAACAAGGCAGCCGCAGCTGCCCGTGTTCTTCTCGTCCCTCTCTTATCCTACCCCCCCCTCCCTCTCCCGCGAAAGGCGGGCACGAAAAAAGGGTTCTCTTTTCGGAGAACCCTTGCGGGTGGAAGAAGGGGCTCGAACCCTCGGCCTTCGGAACCACAATCCGACGCTCTAACCAACTGAGCTACATCCACCATGTAGATACATGTGCCGTATCGGGATGCAAATGTAATACGTTTTTTCGGTCCGTACAAGAAAATCGGACGAAAAATTTTACCTCCGCCGCTCCGCGTGACAAAATGTCAGCCGGCTCTGTTGCTTTGTCATTCTTTTTCTGCCAAATGCGGGTTGGCACACCTCTTGTTGAGAATGGGGTGCACATGCAAAAAAACACAATAACTAAAATATTACAGCTATGAACGTAAAACCATTATCGGACCGCGTGCTGATTCTGCCGAATCCCGCGGAGGAGAAGACCGCCGGCGGACTGATTATCCCCGACACGGCAAAGGAGAAACCCCTTGCAGGCAAGGTTGTGGCCGTGGGCCCCGGCACTTCGGAGGTGAAGATGGAGGTCAAGGTCGGTGATCAGGTGCTCTACGGCAAGTATGCCGGTCAGGAGATCCAGATCGACGGCACGGACTACCTCATCATGAAACAGAACGATATTTTGGCAATCATCTAATTCGCAGAAACAACTATGGCAAAGGAGATCAAATATAACGTGGAGGCGCGCGAGCTGCTCAAGGAGGGTGTCGACGCGCTGTCGAACGCCGTGAAGGTCACGCTCGGCCCGAAGGGTCGCAACGTCATCATCGACAAGAAGTTCGGGGCACCGCAGATCACGAAGGACGGTGTGACGGTCGCCAAGGAGGTGGAGCTCGAGGATGCTTTCGCCAACATGGGCGCCCAGATGGTCAAGGAGGTCGCCTCGAAGACGAACGACGATGCCGGCGACGGCACGACGACGGCCACGGTGCTGGCCCAGTCGATCATCGGCGTGGGTCTGAAGAACGTGACGGCCGGTGCCAACCCGATGGACCTGAAGCGCGGTATTGACAAGGCCGTGGCTGCGGTCGTGGCTTCGCTGCGTGAGCAGAGCCAGGAGGTCGGCTCGAACTTCGCCAAGATCGAGCAGGTGGCCACCATTTCGGCCAACAACGACCAGAACATCGGCAAGCTGATCGCCGAGGCAATGGCCAAGGTCAACAAGGAGGGTGTCATCACCGTCGAGGAGGCCAAGGGCACGGAGACGCATGTCGACGTGGTCGAGGGCATGCAGTTCGACCGCGGTTACATCTCGGCCTACTTCATGACCGATCCCGAGAAGATGGAGGCACAGCTCGAGAAGCCCTACATCCTCATCACGGACAAGAAGATTTCGACCATGAAGGAGATCATGGGCGTGCTGGAGCCGGTCGCACAGAGCGGTCGTGCGCTGCTGATCATTGCCGAGGATGTCGACGGCGAGGCGCTGTCGGCCCTTGTGGTCAACAAGCTGCGCGGCACGCTGAAGATCGCCGCCTGCAAGGCCCCGGGCTTCGGTGACCGCCGCAAGGAGATGCTCGAGGACATCGCCGTCCTGACGGGTGCCACGGTGATTTCGACCGACAAGGGCATGAAGATCGAGGACGCCGACCTCTCGATGCTGGGTACGGCCGACAAGGTGACGCTCAACAAGGAGAACACGACGATCGTCGACGGTGCAGGCCAGAAGGAGGCCATTGCCGCCCGTGTGGCCCAGATCCGTGCGTCGATCGAGAAGGCTACGTCGGACTACGACCGTGAGAAGCTGCAGGAGCGTCTGGCCAAGCTGGCCGGCGGTGTGGCCGTGCTCTACGTCGGTGCCGCTACGGAGGTCGAGATGAAGGAGAAGAAGGACCGCGTCGACGACGCCCTGGCCGCTACGCGTGCCGCCGTCGAGGAGGGTATCGTTCCGGGTGGCGGCGTCGCCTACATCCGTGCCACGGCAGCCCTCGAGGGCATGAAGGGTGAGAACGAGGACCAGACGACGGGTATCCAGATCGTCAAGCGCGCCATTGAGGAGCCGCTGCGCCAGATCGTTGCCAATGCCGGCGGCGAGGGTTCGGTGGTTGTCAACAAGGTGCGCGAGGGCAAGGGCTCGTTCGGCTACAACGCCCGCGACGACCGCTACGAGGACATGCTCGCAGCCGGTATCATCGACCCGACGAAGGTGTCGCGTGTCGCGCTGGAGAACGCCGCGTCGATCGCCTCGATGTTCCTCACGACGGAGTGCGTGCTCGCCGAGAAGAAGTCCGAGCAGCCCGCCGTGCCGGCAATGCCCGCAGGCGGCATGGGCGGCATGATGTAACAGCCGTCCGGCCCCGGGCCGACCATGTGAACGGGACGAACCCTTTTCGGGGTTCGTCCCGTTTTTTTGTGCTCCGGCGCGGCGCGGCCGCTCGTGCGGCGCTGTTTTTCCCGTCTTCCGCCGCTTTCCGGTCCCGCGGCGGAGAAGAAGACGGATAAATGCGTATCTTTGCGGCTGCTGATCCGAACGTTATGAAAAAAGGCATTCTTCTGGCGGTGCTGGCCTCGGTGCTGTGGGCCATCGTCAATCCGTTTATCAAGCAGGGGTTGAGTTATGACTTCACCCCGATGAACTTCGCGGGGCTGCGCTTCACGGTCGTGGGCATCATTCTCTTCGCGTGGACCTGGCACCGCGGCATGTGGCGCGAGATCGTCCGCCGCCGGCGGCTCTTCGCGAACCTGATCCTCATCAACATGTTCCTGGGCTATTCGGCCTTCTACTTCGGCGTGGATTTCGTCAGCGGGGCCATCAGCTCCATTGTCATGGGGCTCACGCCGCTCATCAATGTGCTGCTGGCGCACCTGCTGGCGAGCAACGACCGCCTGAACCGCTACAAGGTCGTCAGCCTCGTGGTGAGCCTCGCGGGTCTGCTGCTGATCGTCGGCACGGGCAGCGACGGCGAGCCGCTCGACTGGCGGGGCATCGGCGGCATCGTGCTGCTCCTGCTGAGCATTGTCTTTCAGGGCTACTCGGCCATCTCCGTCTCGGAGGACAAGGAGAAGGTCGACCCTGTCTTCCTGAATGCCGTGCAGATGTTCTTCGGTGGTCTGCTGATCTACGGCGTGGGCATCGCTGCGGAGGGCTTTCACCCCTTCTGGGACAAGCCGGCGGGCTTCTACGCCAGCCTCGGCGTGCTGGTCTTCATCTCGGTCTTCGCTTTCAGCTTCTGGTTCATGGCCTTGCGCACGCCCGGCACGAAGGTCAGCGACGTCAACATGTGCCGTCTGATCAACCCCGTGCTGGGGGCCGTGTTGAGTTGGGTGATGCTGCCGGACGAGCACCCCGACTTCAGTACCGTGGCGGGCATGCTCGTCATCGTCAGCTCGCTGGTGATCTACTTCAAGGGCGAGACGCTCGTGCAGCGCTGGCGCCGCCGCTGATCCCCGTGCGACGGGCCCCGCTGCGGGCCGTGCAGAACAAAGCCGGGTGCCGCGAAACGGCACCCGGCTTTCCTTTGTGCAGCCACCGGTTACAGGCCTCCGTCGACGAGCCAGCGCTGCCCGGGGTTGTCGTTGCGCAGGGCCAGCCGTATCTTCTCCGTGCTGCCGTCGGCCATCCGCAGCGTGCAGGGGATGAAGACCCCGGCGTATTTGCCCGAGCGGAAGGGCTTTCCGAGCTCCGTGACCCGGGCACCGGCATAGCGCTTTTTGAGCAGCTCGCGGGCTCCGGCTCCGTAGACGTAGAGCGCCTCGTCGAGGATCGCCTCGTCCCACGCGGCGAAGGCTTCGAGGATCAGCTGCCCGGCCTGCGCGGCGTCGATGCCCGCGAGACGCCCGGCCTGCATCGGGCGGGTATGGTCCGTCCAGGTGATGCCTTCGGGCAGGCGGGTGAGCGCGGCGGTGTCGAGCGGGGCGTCGTATTCGATGCGGTCGATCTCGAGCAGGGTCTGCTCGCGCCCTCCGGCAAGGAAGGTTACGCGGGCGCCCGTGAGCCGTCCGCTGGCGGCGTCGAAGCGGTATTCGCGGCGCGTGTCGCTCTCGAGGATCGAGCTGTTGCGCAGGTAGTCACTCTCGCGGAAATCTCCTTGTGCCGGGCTGGTGACCGTCAGGCGGAGCGTCTCCCCCTCGTGGCGCAGGTCGTATCGTGAGCCGTCGTGCGAGCGGGTGAGCTGCTGTTCGAGCAGCAGCAGCTGGCTCGGGTCGATCAGCAGGTTCAGCATGCCCGGCTCGCCGGACGAGTAGGAGAGGATCATGCCGTCGCCCGTCGTGTCGAGCCACTGATAGATGTGCCGGCCGTCGTAGAGCGCCTTGCGGCCCGGTTTCTCGACGCGCCAGAGGAGCTGCGGCGTGTAGACGGCCTCCAGTGTGTGGGGCACGAACTCGTCGAGCGGGTTGGTGTAGTCGAAGTGTTCGCTTGCGGCGGTGCGGATGCGCAGCTCGATGCGGATGCTCCGCACTCCCTCCATCGAGGTGACGGCCTGCATGAAGCTGTTGCGGGCGGCCCGGGCCGGGGTGTTGAGCCCGACGGTGAGGGCGACGGTGATGACGGCCGCGGCCGAGAGGACGCCCGAGAGGATGCCGATCCAGCGGCGGCGGGCGGTGCGGCGCGGTGCGGCGGATTGTGCGGTGGCCTGGCGGCGGAGCGTGTCCATCAGGCGGTTTTCGAGCCCTTCGGGTACGGGGATGTCGTGCTGCGGGGTGACGGCCTCCAGCGCCTGGCGGGCGGAGCGGAGCGCCTCGGCGCATGCGGGGCATTCGGCGGCGTGTGCCTCCATCCGGCGGCGCAGGGCGACGGGTAGTTCACCGGCGAGCAGGTCGTCCAGCTGTTCGAGGAAGAGGCGGCAGTCCATATTCTTTTCGGTCTTCATGGTGTTCGGTTTTTTCAGGTTTTACATCAGTTTCTTCAGTCGTTCGATGCCGTAGCTGAACCGCGACTTGACGGTCGACGCGGGCAGCTGGAGCGTCTGGGCGATCTCGGTGAAGCGCAGCGAGGCGAAGGTGTGCAGGCGGATGACTTCGGCCTGCTCTTCCGGCAGGCGGTCGAGCAGCGCGGCGATCCGTTCGGCCTCCTCGCGCAGCGGGGCTTCCCCGTCGTCGGCCGGGAGCTGCGGCCCGAGCGGTTCGAAGACCGCACGCCGGCGTTTCCGGTCGCAGCAGGCGTTGGCCACGCAGCGGTAGAGGTAGGCCCGGAGGTGGGTGATCTCGCCCGGGGCGGTCAGCAGCCGCAGGAAGGCCTCCTGCACGATGTCCTCGGCATCGCTTCGCGATCCGGTCCGCAGCGCCGCGAAGCGGTACAGCTCGGCGTGGTACTCCGCGACGGCCCGGGCGATCCGGTCGGGCAGGGGTGTGTTCGGGTTTTCCATGGTGAATGTTTCTCTTTTTTCGGTTCGTTTTTGGGAGCGCTTCCGATTATAAGACGCCGCCGGGGCGTAAAAGACGTAAAACCGGCACAAAAAAACGGGCCGCGCGTGCGGTCCGTCAGGGCATCCAGGTGACGATCCCTCCGGCGGGGTGTGCGGCGAGCCATGCCGCGAACTCCTCCCACGTGCGCACGCCGTCGCGCAGCACCGCCTCGTAGTAGCGGATGCCGGGAATCTTCTCCGCGGGCGGCGTCTCGTACTTGAGACGCAGGATCGCCAGGCGCGTCTCGTCGGTCAGTACGGCGGCGATGCGGTCGGCCGCGCGTTCGAAGTAGCCATCCCACGGCGACCCCTTCTCCATGTGAATCATGTCGATCTGCCACGCCGCCCCCTCGTCGTCGACATACTGCGCATGCCATTCGAGGCAGCGGTCCTCGGCGTCGAGCAGGTTGGCGTACTCCACGCGGCGGATGTGCCGGTCCTGGGCCAGGCGGGTCATGGCGGCGAAGCTGTCGGCCGTGCGCAGCGGCGCGGAGTAGATGTGGAAGTCGATGTCGCGGTGGGTCATCAGCAGCCCCGTGCGGAGCGACCCTACCAGACGGGGTTCGGCGCCGACCGAGCGCCAGATCGCCTCGAGTCCGGTCGTGCGGATGATCTCGCGGGCGCGCCGCTGGTTCGCGGCAGCCGTTTCAAGCAGGTGTTCCATGGCGGGTTTTGTTTGTATTTGAAAAAGGCCCGATCGCTGCCGGTCGGGCCCGTAACGGGCGGATAATGGACCGGGATTCTCCGGCCTGAAGGCACCGGTGGCGGCAAGGGGTCTGTCACATCGTTCCCGTCCCTCACCTTTCACCTTTTACTTTTCACCCTTCACCTTAAAAAAGTTTTCCGGACTTCTCGTCGGGGGTGTTCTGTGTGCTTCGTTTCGAGGGCTTGGCGGCGCGGCCCAGCAGGATGCGGGCCTGCGTGCGGGCCGCATCGGTGATCTCCGAGCCGGAGAGCATCTTGGCGATTTCGGTCTCGCGCTCGTCGTCCGTCAGGCGGGTGATCGAGGTGCGGCCGTCGTGCTTGTAGACGACGAAGTGCGACGAGCCCTTTGAGGCGACCTGCGGCAGGTGGGTGATGTCGACGACCTGCATCGTCGCGGCGAGGGCGGCGATGATCTCGCCCATGGCGTCGGCGATGCGGCCCGAGACACCCGTGTCGATCTCGTCGAAGATCACCGTCGGCAGCTGCATGCGCTCCGCGAGCAGCGCCTTGAGCGCCAGCATCACGCGCGAGAGCTCGCCGCCCGAGGCGATGCGCTCGACGGGCTGCGGCGTCATGCGCGCATTGGCCGTGAAGAGGAACTGCACGCCGTCGCGGCCCGAGCGTCCGAGCTGCGGCTGCGGCGTGAGCTCCACGCGGAAAACGGTCTCGGCCATGCCCAGCCGGGCAAGCGTGGCGAGGATCTGCTCCGCAAAGAGCGGCGCGGCCTTCTCGCGGGCCTCGTGCAGGCGGTCGGCCAGCGCGCCGGCTTCGGCCTCCGCGGCGGCGAGGGCCGCTTCGGCCTCGGTGATGCGTTCGTCGCCGTGGACGATGGCCGCCAGCTGTGCGGCGCAGCGGTCGCGTGCCGCGAGCAGTTCGGCTTCGTCGGCGGCGTGGTATTTCTGCTGGAGCGAGAGCAGCAGGTCGAGGCGTGCGGAGAGCTTCGCCAGCCGCTCGGGGTCGGCGTCGAGCCGCTCCGAGGCGGCCGTCACGCCGCCGTTGATATCCTTGAGCTCCTCGATCACCGCGTGCAGCCGGTCGGCATACTCCCCGGCGGCGGGGTAGTGGGCGCGCAGGTGGCCGAAGGCGTTTTCGCTCTGCTTGAGTTGCGCGAGGATGCCCGTCTCGTCGGCGTCGAAGGCGTTGCGCAGCGTGGTGAAGGCCTCGCCGATGCTCTCGGCGTTCTCGAGTACGGCGAGCTCCTGTTCGATCTCGGCCTGCTCGCCTTCGCGCAGCGCCGCGGCTGTCAGTTCGTCGTTCTGGAAGCGCAGCCACTCCTCGTCGCGGCGTCCCGCCTCGGCCGCCTCGCGCAACGCCGCAAGCTCGCGCCGCAGCTCCGTCAGGCGGGCGTACTGCGCGGCGTACTGCTCGAGCAGCTGTCCGTTGCCGGCCAGCGTGTCGAGCGCCTGCGTGCGGAACTCCTCGGAGGAGAGGATCAGGTTCTGGTGCTGCGAGTGGATGTCGATCAGGCGGCCGCCCAGCTCGCGCAGCTGCGCGAGCGACACGGGCACGTCGTTGATAAACGAGCGGCTCTTGCCCGCGGGGGTGATGATGCGCGTAAGGGTCGTCTCCGCGGCGTAGTCGAGGTCGTTCTCGGCGAAGAAGGGCTCCATGCCGCGCCCCGCGAGGTCGAAGGTCCCCTCGACCGTGCAGTTGCGGGCCGCATCCTTCATGGCCGAGCCGTCGTTCTTGGCCCCGAGCAGCAGCGAGAGCGCCCCCAGCAGGATCGACTTGCCGGCGCCCGTCTCGCCCGTGATGATGTTCAGGTGCGGATCGAGCTCCAGCGTAAGGGAGTCGATCAGCGCGTAGTTCTCGACCGTCAGACGGCGTAACATGACCTTTATTTTAAGAGTGATTCGATCTTGTCCGCGATGCGTGCCGCGACGTCGCGCTTGGACATCAGCGGCAGGGGTTCGCGTCCCGCGGCGTCGATGAAGGTGACCTTGTTGGTGTCGCCGCGGAAGCCTGCCCCGGCGTCGCGCAGCGAGTTGAGGACGATGAAGTCGAAGTGCTTTTTCGCGAGCTTCGCCTCGGCGTGCGCCTCCTCGTCGTGGGTCTCCAGCGCGAAGCCCACCAGCAGGCGGCCCCGTTTGTCGGCACCCAGTTCGGCGGCAATGTCGCGCGTGCGGCGCAGCGTCAGCGTCATCTCGCCGTCGCCCTTCGTGATTTTGCGGTCGGCAACCGCCACGGGCGTGTAGTCGGCCACGGCGGCGCACATCACCGCGCCGTCCGCCTCGCGGAAGGCCTCGACGGCCGCCGTGTACATCTCGTCGGCCGAGAGCACATCCACGCGCCGTACCCCTTCGGGGGTGTCGAGAGCCGTGCGGCCGCTCACGAGCACCACGTCGGCGCCGCGCCGTGCCAGTTCGCCCGCAATGGCGTAGCCCATCTTGCCCGAGGAGTGGTTCGAGATGAACCGCACGGGGTCGATCGGCTCGATCGTGGCCCCTGCGGTCACGACAAAGCGCCTACCGGCGAGCGGCTTTTTTTTTTCTTCGTCAAGCAGACGCCCGACGAAGGCGGCGATTTCGTCCGGTTCGGCCATGCGGCCCTTGCCCCGAAGGCCGCTCGCCAGCTCGCCTTCGGCGGGCTCGACGATCTGCACGCCGCGCCCGGCGAGGCGTGCGAGGTTCTCCTGCGTGGCCGCATGGGCATACATGTCCAGGTCCATGGCCGGGGCCACGACGACCGGACAGCGCGCCGACAGGTAGGTGGTCAGCAGCAGGTTGTCGGCGATGCCTGCCGCCATCTTGGCCAGCGTGTTGGCCGTGGCCGGAGCGATCAGGCAGCAGTCGGCCCACTCGCCGAGCGAGACGTGGGAGTTCCACGCGCCGTTCTCCGGGTCGAAGAACTCCACGAGAATCGGGTTCTTCGAGAGCGTGGCCATCGTCAGCGGCGTGATGAACTGCTTGGCCAGCGGTGTCATCACCACGCGCACGTCGGCCCCGGCCGTCTTCAGCAGACGGCACAGCAGGGCGGACTTGTAGGCGGCGATGCTGCCCGTGATGCCCAGCAGTATGTGGCGCCCCTCGAGCGGGCGTGCGTCCTGCAGCGGATCCATCGGTCGGCGCGGATTAGGCCTGCGGCTGCTCCTTGCCGTCGCGGTAGAAGAGCTCGCCGTCGAGGAACTCCTCCGTGGCGATGATGACCGGTTTGGGCAGGCGCTCGTAGTAGCGCGAGATTTCGATCTGCTCGCGGTTTTCGAAGGTCTCCTCCATCGTGTCGGTGGGCGACGAGAAGTCGGCCAGCTTGCGGTTGAGCTCCGTCTTGAGCTCGGTCGAGATCTGGTTGGCGCGGCGGGCGATGATGTTCACCGTCTTGTAGATGTTGCCGGTCTCCTTGTCCAGGTCCACCAGTTTGCGCGTGATGGTGTTGTTGGGAATGTTCTTCTTGATTTCCATCTCTATATGTTGTTTTCCTTGTTGTTGCGGTCGAGGTATCCGCGGGCCTCTTCGGCCAGGCGGTCCAGGCGTTTGACGTATTTCGATTCGGGGAACTCCTCCTTGAAGGAGAGGTACGAGTCGAGCATCGAGAGATAGCGGTCCGTCTGCTTGCTCGTCACGGAGTTGCTGGCCAGACGGTAGCTCGAATCGACGATCAGGTACATGATCTCTTCGCGGTGCCTGCTGTCGGGATACTGCTTCAGGGCGTTTTTCAGCGCCGTGATGGCCGACTTGTAGCGTCCGATCTTGTAGTAGGTGTAGGCGTTCAGGTAGGCCTTCTCGTGCAGCCGTTCGGTCAGCTCCTTGTTGATTTGCCTGAAGTTGTCAATCTGGTCGCTCAACGGGTAGTGCGACATGAACTCGTTGATGGCGATCAGCGCCTGACCCGTGACGGTCTGGTCGCGCGACGGCCCCGGGGCCAGGTAGTAGAAGCAGAGGGCGTACATACCTTCGGCGTCCTCGATGAAGGGACTGCGGCCGAACTTGCGGCGGAAATCCTCGAAGAGCATCGAGGCGGTCTCGTAGTCGCGGTTCTTGAACTTGCAGCGGGCGTTGAAGAACGAGATGCTGTCCTCGCGCGGCGTGCCCGCATAGTAATGCTGCACCCCTTCGAAGAGGGTCGAGGCGCGCTGCCATTTCTCTTTCTGGTAATACTCCAGCGCCTTGGTGTAGATCGGGTCGGGCTGTCCGCTCTTGAGCAGGGCGTTGATGCCTCCGCAGCTGCTGAAAACCGCGGACGCGGCCACGGCGCACAGGGCGTATAAGAAAGTCTGCTTCATCTGAAGAAATTTTTACGGCGCTTTATCGCGCAAAGTTACGCATAAATTAACGAATTGCAAAAAAAATTATTGTCCGGCGGGCGCTTGCGGCGATGCGGGCCGGAGCTTCGGCTTTCACCCCGGTGGCCTTCCGGGCAGCGGCCGGCCGGGAGGTGCGTCACGGCGCACCGGGGGATGATGCGCCGCGGGCGGCGGGGCGGTGCCG